>NZ_JBLZNK010000002.1:0-632987 GCF_051194195.1 Haladaptatus marinus | reverse complement strand
GTCGTCTCGGCTGGCCGAGACGACCGCTCCATCACCTCCGGGTTTTACCGCCTCACTCGATATTCGCGTTCATCCCAACTGCGATTAGATGAATATCGGAACCGAAACCGCTCTTCTCCTACACTCCCCTGAACGCGGTTCCCGCTCTCCGAGCAGTCTCTTGGTCACTGTCCGAGTCGCCAACGAACAGCGTTCGTTCCGGCCGCACCCCCAGTTTTTCCACGGCGGCGAGTAGCGGTTCCGGATGTGGTTTTCGCTCGGAGACCGAATCGCGACCGATAATCGCTCCGATGTCTTTTGAAATGTCGTGTGCAGCCAAAGCGATGCGACATGCTTTCTCGCAGTTGAGCGAGCAGATACCGACCGGAGCTGCCGCCTCGACAAGTTCGTCCATGATCGGTAGGCGCTCTGATTGGCGCGCTCCGGCACACTCCGCCGCCGCCAAATGCGGCTCGATTGCGTCCGCAGCGCCGATTTCTTCCGCGACCGGCAATAGGTCTAGCGCGTCGTCCGCGTTCGCGTTTCCGCCATGTGTTCGAATTATTGGCTTGATCCGCTTCGCAGTTTCCTCCCAATCTACCGCGAGTCGAACGAGGGTTCCATCGAGGTCGTAAACGATTGCGTCGTACGAATCATTCATTTTTCTAACACAATGTGGTCTGCGCACAAATACGTTCTTGGCATTCGAACATGGTATGGAGACGGTTATCCCCGTCAAATCACTCTGAAGAAGACGCAGACCGGCCGTTCGGAAAATCCGTCGGAGGGAAGTGAATAGGGACACAGCGGTCGGCTCTTGGTCAACTGTGTGACGCACACCAGGGGGCGGATAGTATAGCGACATACAATTTATCCATGCGGCAGACGGGAGCTAACTAACTTAGATAATGATTTGTGCGCTTCACGAACAATTCTTGCACGGGTAGTGAAGAAGGCGGAGGCCGTCAGTTTAGGCTTTCAGACGCGACGAACAGTCCGAACGAAGCCACCAACTAGCTGTTCGCCTCCGGCAGTGGAGTGAAGTAGCACCTCGATGGTGGCAGATACCCACCTCGACACTCGACGCAGGAATAATTCGGCGGCCAGTAGTTGCCAAATGTCGCTGAAAACAAGGGTCGCTGCGCGACTGTTGAGGAGACGGCCAGTGCGGACTGCTCTTCGTGCATTCTAACTGCGTATGTGAGTCGTGTTCTCAACATATATTCAGCCGAATTGGAATACGGTTTGACGGCCCTACCGAGACGACAACCCTCGTTGCAACATCGAGTGGGAGCACAACCACGAGAAAATCAACCTCGGCGCAAATGATTATTTATGAGGATGTAATTTAAAACCACATCTTCAGGTTCCTACCTGAAAATAATATCGTCGTCTGTAGTACTTGATGAGGTGATATTGTGACTCTAATTAGGACGATATACGACAATTCAGCGCGTTAACGGAGTCCCATTCGGAAAGATAAAGTCCCTTATCACGCTCCATGGGACAAATTGAAATACTGGGGATGGGACGTGCAACCATGGGCGACGAGACGAGCAGAACTGTCGTGAAGACATACATTCCCGAATATCAGAAGGACGAATGGCAGTCGCACGCCGACGAACTCGACATGAGCCAGAGCGAGTTCGTCAGAGCCATGGTACAGGCCGGACGAAAGGGATTCGAGATTAATCCTGTGGAGACCCCTGAAGGCGGGGCGAACCCCGGGGGTAGCGAGCTGAAAACACGGCTGCTCGAAACCCTCGCAGCGGAGGGACATCTATCATGGGACGAACTGGTCGAACGACTCGCCGGAGATTTCGAAGACCGACTCGAAAACGTGCTCGACGAACTCCAGTCTGCGAACCGGGTACAGTACAGCGGGCGGCGCGGGGGCTATGAACTCGTCGGAGGTGCCGATGGCCACTAGTTCCGATAGTCCGAACCCCGATGACCCGGTCGGCTACTTCCTCCAAGATTTGCTCTACCACGGGAAAAGTGAGCGAACCAGAACGGCGTATAAACGTGTTCTCCGTCGCTTTGAAGCGTTTCTCACTGACCCCGATTTGAACCCCGCAGGGCGTAGCGTGACCCCGGAATCAGCCACTCAACGCGACTGTATGGCGTGGATTCATACGCTCCGAGGTAACCATGCCGAAAGCACCATCGCGACCTACGCCTCCTATCTGCATCGGTTTTACACGTATATGACGCAAGTCGGCGCGTTCGACTCGAATCCGATGGCGCTCGTGGTCGAAGAGATGCACGAATCTATCGACAAAGATCCGATGCGCCGCGAGATTTCGGTGATGAGTATGCGGGAGTTTGTCGCCGGGATAACGCATCCGTTAGAACGCGCTGTCGTCCTCACACTGCTGAAAACCGGGATGCGTGTCGGCGAAGTCAGCAATCTCGATTTGCGGGATGTGAATCTTGCAGACGAGGAAATACGGCGAACGTACACGCTCGGAAAACGTCCACAACTCGATGGCCGACCCGACTCGATTTTCGTGGCCACAGATGCCGTCCGTGGGCAAGTCGTCAACGAAGAGGAGCGAACCGCCTCGAACAAGCGAAAGCGCGAGACCATCGTCCCCGTGGATGATGAACTCCGAGGGGCGCTCATCTGCTGGCTCGCGATTCGCCCGGATGTCCAATCGCCCGCGGAACCGCTGTTCGTCAGCACGAGTGGCGACTGGGGGACGCGGCTCACGCCAAAAATGGTTCGAAACATCGTCGAGCGCCACGCCCGCGACTGGGGCTGGTATCGAACCGGTGGCGGTGCGGAAGAAAACGTTACCCCCCATTACTTCCGACACTTTTTCACGACGCATCTCCGCGATCGAACCGGCGACAGAGGTATCGTGAAATACCTCCGTGGAGACGTTGCGAGCGACATCATCGACACGTACACCCACAACTGGGGCGACCGAGTGCGCGAGGTGTACGAAGCGAACATCTACTCGCTGGTGTGAAACTCCATCGCGACCCGACCGCGGAGAGTCCACAATAGATATCGAAGTACTCCGACATCAACTCGGTTCTGGATTGGGAAATCAGTGCCATCCCGTCGCTTCGGCAGTCGTGAACCCACGAGAGCGACGATCACAATTCGGACACCGTGAAATATCAATGAGTCGACTCCGGATTTGGCAGGTGAACAGGGATGTTTTCACAATCTATGGTTTCGGAAGAATTGAGTAGTCGAACAACACACGTCTCACGTTGAACCCATATACTGTATGTCGCTATACGAAAGGCGGTTGGATAATTCGTCTTTCGCGTTCCGAATCAATATGCGGAATTCCCGTGGTAATCCCCATTACCGGTCGGATACGACGATTACGAGCGTTCGGACACCGATAGGTTCAATCTGAAAATTTGAAAGTTCTGCGCTCTTTATCAGAGATTCTCACATACTGGTTCGTGAGGGAGAGATGTCCGAGAACGATAATCACGGCACGGAAAACCTCGAATCGAAAGAACGGCGGTCGTTCATGAAAAAGGGTGCACTCGCGGCGGGTGCACTCGCGTTGGGCCTTGGGAGTGCTGGAACCGCTACCGCCCAGGACAACGAGATGTTGGTATACACGTACGCCTATCATCCAAACGTCCCGTTCCGCGTTGAGAACACCTTGGAGCAGTCCACTGTCGTTCGGCTGCTAGCGCGACCCGGTGGTGGAGACGTGCCCGAAATCAGCCAACCAGACGACTACAGCGGCTGGGTTGTTCGCTACGACCTCGGCGGGCAGGATGCGTCGATTACCACAATAGTGTTCTCACGAGGTGCGAGTCTTAGCTCGGGTGACCGACGACGGCTCGCTGGTGACGCATCCATCTTCAGTAGTGGCCTCAACCTGCTTAGCACCAACCTTCAGGGAGGTGGCGGTGGAAACGGCAGCGGAAACAACACAACGACGCAGGGGAACGGCGGAAACAATTCGTCCGCCTGAGCGAACTCGCCGTTGTTTTTTCCGGTATTCGAACGACCCGTGAAAAGATAGTATTCTCAGTCGTCGGCAGCGACGGCCTCATTGTGTTCGATATCGGTTCCTAAAACGTCGAGGAACTGTGATAGCCACTCGACGTGATCGCTCCAGTCCCTGCCAGTCACCAGATTTTTGTCGGTCGTCACGCCATCGTAATACTCGCCACCAGCATCCTCTACGTCCGCTTGTAGTGCGGAGTATGCGGAGCACGTTCGCCCCTCGATGACATCCGCGGCGGCGAGAATCTGGGCGGCGTGACAGATGGCGGCAATCGGTTTGTCCTCGTCGTCGAAGTGTTGAACGACTTCGATAACCTCGTCGTAGTTTCTGAGGTATTCGGGTGCACGCCCGCCGGGGATGACGAGACCGTCATAGTCGGCGGGGTCAATGTCGTCGAACGATGTCGTGAGTGCGAAATCGTGCCCTCGTGATTCGACGTAGGTCTGGTCGCCTCGGAAGTCGTGAATCGCGGTCTTGACGGTGTCGTCTCCGTCTTTTTCGGGACACACTGCATCGACCTCATGGCCGACCGCTTGCAGCGCCTGAAACGGTACCATGATTTCGTAATCCTCGCCGAAATCGCCGACTATCATCAACAGTTTCTTTCCGGCCATCGAGGGGCATACGACGGAGATAAACAAATAGATACTGGCGAACGGGATGGATGAGAAGGGCGTCGAGACTGAACGCAACACCGCTTTAGTTCGAATTAAGGAACGTCCGAATACCGCCGACGAAACGGTACTGAGACGGAATCAGGCGAAAGAGCGGTATGGACTCCTGTCCGACCCGTGATAACAGACGACAAAATCAAATAACCGACCATCCATTGTCCGACGAATGCAAATCGATTACGAGCGCGAACTGTCGGAATTCGAATGGGACATTCCGGAAGAGTACAACCTACCTGCGGTTATCGAGTCACACGCCGAGGAGTTCGGCCACCGACTTGCGGTCAAATTCCGCGACGAGGAGGGAAGCGAGACCGAACGAACCTACGCCGACTTACGCGACGATATGAACCGATTCGCCAACGCTCTCGAATCACTCGGGGTCGGCGAGGGCGATAGGGTGATGCACCTTCTGCCGCGCCACCCGGACGTGTTCGCGATCCAACTCGGGGCGTTGAAACGCGGTGCGATTTTGGTGCCGTGTTCGGCCATGTTGAAGCCGAAAGACCTCCAGTTCCGGGCGAACGACTGCGAGGCGACGACCATCGTCTGCCACGACGAGTTGACCGACATGGTCGAACCGATTCTGGACGAGACGCCGCTTTCGACACTTATCGCATTAGATGGGTCGCAAACGGGCAACTGGGAATCCTTCGCCACCGTGGTCGATGGCGAACCGACCGAACATGACGGCCCGGACATCGGAGCACAATCACCGATGTCCATCAACTACACCAGCGGAACGACGGGACAACCGAAGCCCGTTCTTCATCGCCACCGCTGGATGCATTGCTTCGAGCGCGTCAACGGGCGCTACTGGTGGGGTGTCGAACAGGGAATGGACTACGAGGACGAATTGCTCTGGGCGACGACGGGCACAGGATGGGCCAAATGGTTCTGGAGTCCGGTTGGCGTGGCGCTGACGACGGGTGCACCGCAGTTCATCTATCGAGGGGACTTCGACCCCGAAACGTTCCTTTCGCTGATGGAAGAAGAAGGCGTCACCCGACTCTGTGCGGTGCCGACCCAGTACCGGATGTTCACACAGGAGGACGACATGGCCGACTACGACCTCGCCCTGAAGGAGGTCGTTTCGGCGGGCGAACCGCTGAACCGCGAACCGATTCAGGCGTTCGACAAGGCGTTCGGCGTGACGCCACGGGACGGCTATGGCCAGACGGAAACCGTCGCACTGGTGACGAACTACCCCGGAATCGACGTGAAACCGGGAAGCATGGGCAAGCCAACGCCCGGCCTCGGAACGACCATCATCGACACGGTGGACGACGAGGAAGTCGAAACGGGTGAAATCGGCGAGATCGCGGTCCCGGTCGATAGCCCCGCGATTTTCGACGGCTACTTCGAGAAACCGGAGCTGGACGAGAAGACGTTCTCAGGTGCCTATTACCGAACCGGTGACTTGGCGAGCGAGGACGAAGACGGCCGATTCTTCTTCGAAGGGCGCGCGGACGACATCATCATCTCCGCAGGCTACCGAATCGGACCCTTCGAGGTCGAAGACGCCCTGGTCGGTCATTCGGCAGTTGCAGAGGCCGCTGCAGTCGGTAGCCCTCACGATGAGCGTGGAAACGTCGTCAAATCCTACGTCATCCTCGCGGATGGCTACGAGGGTAGCGACGAACTCGCAGAAGAACTACAAGAGTACATGAAACAGGAGACTGCGCCGTACAAATACCCACGCAGAATCGAGTTCGTGGACGAACTCCCGAAAACGTCCAGCGGAAAAATCAGGCGTATCGAACTCCGCGAGCAGGAACAAGCGAAGTTCGGGTAAGTTCACCGCACCCCCACGTTTGCCATCGGTTTAGTTGATTGCGTACCCCTTCTCTCGCAGAACTTCCCCCACACGCTCGCGGTGATTACCCTGGAGTTCGATTGCCCCTTCGTGTATGGTTCCACCAGTTGCCATCTTTCGTTTGAGTTCCGACGCGAGTTCTTTCAGGTTAACCGAGTCGGAGTCGAACCCCTCCACGATGGTCACTGGCTTGTCGTAGCGCCGTTTTTCGATTCGGATGCTAAGACGCTGTTCGGTTCTCCCCAAGTCTTCATCGATGCCGAGTTCCTCTGGCAGTCCCGTAATGGAACTAAAGTCGTCTTTTGCCACGGCAAGCTACAGTATGACACCGAGTACCTTGGCTCTGTCTCACAATATCCTGAGAAAATCCGTTGAAACACTAATTCAAGCACTTCTCGCCATCAGTGTGCGAAAATACACCAACACGACCGGGTCGGTAGTCGATTATCACGTCATGGCATCCGTCCTCGGTGAACGTGAAACTCCCGCAGTTTGCGGTCGTAGTTGATGCGGTCGAAATAGCCGAACCTCGCCTCGGGTGAATCGAGAATCACGACGCAACCAGAACCGGCGATCGGTACTGTAGCGAAAGTGGTAACGAGGGCTTCCCGTCGCATACCAAACACGAGTTCGACTCGTGACAAATATCTTCCCTTCCGGAAATCTCAAGATTCTAAACCCACCCCTGCGTCGTCTGTGGCATGAACCGAGTCGCAGTCATCGGCGCGTCGATGACGGAGTTCGGAAAGCGCGAGGGGTGGATACGCGAACTGCTCGCGGAGGCCGGACAAGCATGCCTCGACGACGCTGACGTCTCGCCACACGACGTGGAGCACCTGTACGTTTCGAACATGGCGAGTGGGGAATTCGAGGGCCAAACAGGGATTCCGAACGCGCTGGCGCACGACTTGGGCGCGCTTCCGGCGTACACCCAGCGAATCGACCAGACGAGCGCGAGCGGGGGGGCTGGAATCTACGCCTCGTGGCAGTCGGTCGCGTCGGGGGCGAGTGACCTGACCCTGCTCGTCGGGGGCGAGAAGATGACCCACAAAACAACGGCCGAATCGACGGACATTATCGCCTCGCTCACGCATCCCGAGGAGTACAAACACGGCGTCACGCTCCCGAGTTTTGCGGGCTTGACCGCCCGGAGATATCTTCACGAATACGACGCCCCGCGCGAGAGTTTGGCGAGAGTGGCCGTGAAAAATCACAAGAACGGGGTCGATAATCCACACGCCCAGTTCCGTAAGGAGGTCGATTTGGAGACAGTGATGGACTCACCCATCGTCGCCGATCCGCTGCGATTGTACGACTTCTGCCCAATTACGGACGGAAGTGCAGCACTCATGTTTTGCCCCGAATCGAAGGCGAAGGAGTACACCGACGACTACACCGTCATTTCGGGTATCGCTGGCGCAACTGACACTCACGTCGTCCACCAGCGTGCTGACCCCACCGTGATGGGTGCGGCGTACGAAAGCAGCGAACTCGCGTACCAGATGGCCGAACGCAACCCGGACGATATCGACGTGGCGGAACTCCACGACATGTTCACGATCCTCGAATTTCTCCAGAGCGAGGCGGTCGGCTTCTTCGACCAAGGCGAGGGCTGGAAAGCAGTAGAGGAGGGCGTCACCGACCGCGATAGCGAGTTGCCCATCAACACCTCCGGCGGCCTGAAGTCGAAGGGCCACCCACTCGGCGCGAGTGGCGTTGCACAGGCGTACGAGCTCCACCAGCAGTTGCGTGGCGAGGCCGGAAAACGACAGGTCGATGCGGAGGTCGCACTGGCCTGCAACGTCGGTGGATTCGGAAATTGTGTTACGACTACCATCATGGAGGCACGATAATCATGCCGCTCGAAGCACATCGCTGTCCGAACGGTCACCTTACGATTCCGGTACACCCGCGCTGTCCGGAGTGCGCAGAATCGCAAGAGGAGACCGTGGACATGACCGACGAGACTGCCGAGGTGGTGACGTGGACGACCAGCACCGCGACCCCGCCCGGCGTCCGTCAGCCGAACCACCTCGCAATCGTCGAGTTCGAGGTGGACGGCGAATCGGTACGTACGATCGGCCAGTTGACGACTGACGGCGTGGAGATTGGCGACGAGGTTCGGCCAGTCTACGCCGAGGAACTCCGCGACCCGAACGCCGGTATTCGGGAAGCGGCGAGTCAGGAGTGGGACGGCTACCGCTTCGAACCTATGGAGTAAACGGGAGCAACCGCTGATTTTTCGGGGAAGGTAGCTTCACGAATAATTGATTTTTGACGTGGTGTGGTTCCTCGCGCGAGCGACCTCCGGTCGCTACCGCTCACCGAGGTCGTTCGTGACAATTCGCGCGATCCAAATTGTCCATGTGGCGCGCGCTGGCATAGGCCTGAGGCGTCTACCGCCGAAGGCATGTGCTGAAGTCGTGCGAGGGATGAGTATCGCAGGCCTGTGGCCGAGGAACGCAAGAGGTTGGGGAGGCATGTGGCCGTCGCGGTGCGGTAGCGATCTGCTTGGAGTCGGCAACAGCCAGCATCACCGGAAATAGAGAAAATCGACGATCTGACTCACAATATAGGGAAATCAAAAATCCTACTCCTCGGAATCGTCGGCACCGTCGGCAACTGCACCACCATCCGAGTCGTCGCTATTCTCCGAATCGTCGTCCAAATCAGCCGCAGAATCGCCAGCATCCCCATCCCAGACGCCGAGTTCGTCTCGAATCGAGCGCAGTTCGGCGTCTACATCGACCTGCGGTTTTTCGTCGTCGTCCTCGATTTCCTCGGCCTCCGCGTCCGCCTGCTCCATCGCCTCGCGACTGTCGTCCGCTTGCTCTTTCCCGGTCGAAATCTCTTCGCGGATGTCGTCGCTGAGTCGGCGTGCGTCTTCGAGAATCCGCCGCGCACCCGGTTCCTGCGGAAGACCACCTTCGGTGAGCGCGCCCTCGACTTCATCGAGCGTGGACTGGAGACGATCCAGCGTGGCCCGACTCGCGCGTCCGGCGCGGGAGCTGAGTTCGGAGCGCGCTTCGCGGGTCGAATCGTACTCGGGGTCGACGAGGCGGATGATTTGCTGAAGTGCCTTGAGCGCGCGAACGTTCGCCTCCAGCATGGTGATAAGCGTCGGGAGGGCGTACTCGCTCGTAAACGAGAGGACTTCGCGGGGCGTCGGCGGGCGAGGAAGACCGAACGAACCTCGTGGTGGCTGCCGAAGTTCCGTCTGAAGGTCACGCAACATTGTCTCCAACTCCTCGATTCGGTCTTCGAGGTCGTCCGGGTCGTCAGACATGGCCGGATGTTCGCACCGCAGGACAAAAATATTGGTTGGTCAGAATCCTTCCCGAAGGAACACGTCTCGTTTCGGGAAGAGTGAGTCGAGACGAGCGCGGGCGTCGTCGGATTCGATGGCGCAGTCTCCGAATCGCTCTGCCCCCTCGACGGAGTAGTACCCCGCAACCAACTGTGAAAGCGTGTTCACGTCGAAAGTCACATCGGGTTCGGCGTCGGTGCGGCCACAGAGCACGACATCGTCGGGATCGAGTTCGAACGTTCCGTCGTTCCAGTCCGCCAGTGGGTCGATAACTCCAATGACGATGCTTTCGGTGGCTTCGTCGGGGAACGAGATGCTTTCGAGGGCGCGCGGAACATCCACGAGTCGGAACATCGGCCCGGTGTGAATCTCGCATTCGACATCGCGCGGGTTATCCACCATGTCGAGTAGCGACGTGTTCTCGGGTTCGTGGATGACAACGCTCTCGACTTGTGAATCGTGATACTGCACGAATCGAAGCAGGTGGCGGTACGCTTCGTCGTCCGCATATGCCAGTTCCCACGTTTTGAGTTGCCTGCCGTCCTCACCGTCCTCGATGACATAGACGATGAAACCTCGCGCGTTACCCTTTAAATCGTCTTTGTTCGTGTCGGGCGAGTCGCGTTCGTCCTCGTCTTGCACCCACACGTACACGTATGGATCTTTGTCCCACTGTTTGAACACCCGATTTCGCCACCACTCCTCCGTTCGGTCGATGGAGAGGGCGTAGTTCTCTCCGTGGGCGGCGAGAACGGGGGCAAGTAGTTCCCAGTCGTCCGCATCGACGCGACGGAACTCCCCCGTCGATTCGGTATCCAGTGCGAGGGTGTCCGGTGTCGTCTCGTATCTGGTGAACTTGGTCACCGTCCCCCAGCCATACTTCCGATAAAATTCGTAGGAGAAGGGCCAGAGGGAAGAGAAGTACACCTCGTTCTCGCGGTACTCGACGAGCGAGTCCACGAGCATCCGCTGAACTAATCCTCTGCGGCGGCTTTCCGGCGGCGAGGCGACGGCGGACAGTCCGGCCATTTCGTGCCACTCACCACGAATACGCGTGCTGAACCAATGGTGTTTGCAGACACAGAGGAGATCGTCGTCGTCGAACAGCCCTCGGCGATCACCGAGCTCCGGTTTGTCGTCCTCATCGTCGTCGGTTTTCGGGCCGTCCTCTGGGCGAAAGGCGTAGCGCAAGAACCCGTCGTATTCGCGCTTGCGTTTGGCGGGAATCGGTCGATATTCGGGCATATTTGTTGGTAGATGTGAAATGAGAAATAGGTTCGTATCACCCACATAAACCATATGCAGCCATATCAAATTCGTGTTTGAGCTCACGAGTTCCGAACCACAACGGACGCATGGAGAGTTTATCCCCATGAACGTCGTTTCTATACGTATGAGCCTGGACGTGAGCACACCCGACGCACCGACCATCGACGGGGAGAGCGAAGACCAGTACGAACCCGACGGGGCGAAACGGAGCGACCTCCAGGAATACCTCGACGGCGATGAAAACGCATGGGAGGAAGGGTTCAGCGAATGGGCGTCGGAAACGTCGCTTTCCGAGGATTCCTATCGCATCATCCTCGAACTCGGTCTCTTGAACGAACTCGATTTCTTCTGGGATACCGAAACCGAGGAAGTTGGATTCGAATCACCGGAGATAGGGGATGACTGGAAAGACCGACATCCGCAGCTCGAGACGTGGTCGACCGTCTCCGAAATCAACGAAGAGATGGACGAATTGGGCGAGACGGTTGCTGGCACCCTCAGCGACTACTACATCGCGTGGGAGGCAGAGCGAGAAGTGACGGAGACGTTCGGCGAGCAGTACAATGGCCGTGACGATGCGCTCTCGGAAAACGAGCGCGACCGGGAGATATGACGGAAGCGAGTGTCGTTCGAAACTCTATAATGCCCGCCGATACTGCACCGGCCACTCGACACGGTCTTCGGCATCGAGTTTTTCGGCGGCATGAAGCGTGAAGTACGGGTCGCGGAGATGTTCGCGGCCGACGATAGCGAGGTCGGCGCGTTCGTTCCGGATGAGTGCGTCGGCCTGCGCCGGTTCAGTAATGCCCCCGACTGCGCCCACCGAAAGGTCGGTTTCCTCGCGAATTTGCTCGGCGTAGGGCACCTGATAATTGGGGCCGGTACTCGGAATCTGCTGGGCAGGATGCAGTCCTCCGGCGCTTACGTCGATGAGGTCGGCCACGTCGGCAAGTCGGTCTGCGAGCCGAACCGAATCCTCTACGGTCCACGATTCTCGGTTTGGAAGCCAGTCAGTTGCGGAGATTCGAACGAACACCGGTTTGTCGTCGGGCCAGATTGTTCGAACGGTTTCGGTGATTTCGCGGACGAGACGGGTTCGATTTTCGAAGCTCCCGCCGTAGTCGTCATCGCGGTGGTTTGCGACCGGTGAGAGAAATTCGTGGAGCAAATAGCCGTGGGCTGCGTGCACTTCAGCGATTTCGAATCCCGCGTCGAAGGAGTGTTGTGCCGCAGTTCCGAAGGCATCCACCACGGTTTGGATATCGTCCGTCGTCATCTCGCGGATTCGGGGTGGGTCGGAATCGTATGGCCACGGATCCGCACTTGGTGCGACAGTTTCCCATCCCCCATTGTCGGGTTGGAGGGGGGTGCTTCCCGCCCACGGGCGGGACTTGCTCGCTTTTCGACCGGCGTGTGCGAGTTGAATCGCCGGAAGTGCGCCCTGTTCGCGGATGAACCGTGCAACGGGTTCGAGGGCGTCCGCGTGCTCGTCGCTCCAGATGCCGAGGTCGTTCGGCGAAATGCGCCCGCGAGGTTCGACCGCCGTCGCTTCCGTCATCACGATTCCCGCGCCACCAGTCGCACGACTTCCGAGATGAACGCGGTGCCAGTCGGTCGCTAAGCCGTCTCCCGCAGAGGAGTACTGGCACATCGGAGAGACCATCACACGATTTCGTGCCGTACTATCCCGAAACGAAATGGGGCTAAAGAGGTCGTCAGCCATCGTCGTCACGTACACATCCGCCCCTGAAAACAACTACAGACGCTGCCGTGTTTGCCGATATCCCCGAACGCAATATCCGAAAACTTATAATACATAGTAGTGTTTGTGTGAAACAATGCAGTATCGTGGCGAAAACAGTACCTCTGCGTCTGAGACGGCAGCCGTTTTTACTCGAACACTGGCAGGTCTCAAACGCCGAGGAAGCGGGCTTCTTCTGGTTGGTCCACAGCCAGCGATGGATGAAGCCTGCAATCGATTCCTCGGTGAATCACAGACTGAGCCGCGACAGCGATTACTGGTTCGAACCGACGGAGAGAATCACCACACACACGCTGCGTGTGCGGGGTTGGGTTCGGCTACTGATTGCACGAGCGGTTCGAACGATGGAACCACCAAAGTCATCGAACGAGTGACCCACACACGAGGCGCCGCGATGGCGTCGAATGCTGGGTACGAAGGTGCAGGAACGGATACTGAACCGGAAACGACCGTCCTCACTAGTAGGAGTCTTCCACGCCTCGGAATTACGATTTCCGAAGTTATCGACGAGTTCGACCGGGAGTGTGGTGGTTTGGAATCGGGCGAACTCCGGGTGTGTTTTGATTCCCTCACACCCCTCTTGGAGGAGTACGACCAAGAGTCGGTGTTTCGGTTCCTCCACATCCTGACTGCCCGCATCCGACACGTCAACGGGATGGCGCACTTCCATCTTCCAGCCGAGATGGATTCGACCATCATCAACACACTGGCACCTGTTTTCGACGCCGTCGTCGAAGTTCGGACGACGGGTGGTCTGGCCGAACAGCGATGGCAGTTAGTCCAACAGGACGTGACAACTGATTGGCTCTCGCTTTAACTCCGATGTTGATGACAATCGGAACTGTCAGTCGACCAGTAGCCACGGATGGCGGTTGCTCAGTCGAGTGGCGATCCGTCGTCCTTCTGTCGGGGCAAACCGGTCGAGTTCTCTAAGTCGGATGATATCATCGTCCGTAATTTGTTCGAACAGCGGCGTGTCGAGCAGTTGTGCAACACCCGGAACCGCCTGTTGCCCGTATAATCGCTGCCGTCGTCGCCGTTTTCCCTCGGCGATCCATTCTCCGGGGTCGAGTGAGTGGTCGTAGGATTCGATTATCGGATACCAACCACCTCGAACAGCGTGGCCCGTGTATCGAGAAACCGTGGACAGTCGCTCACGAGGGGTGGATTCGTTCGACGGATGCCGACCGGCATCCACAGGTTCGAAGAGTTTTTCGTGTGCCACCAACAGACGGTGAAACTGTTCGACGGAACGTGACAACTCTTCGGCGACGGCCGACCGAAATCGGCGCTCTGCCTCCTCGTAGTACCGATAAAATTTCCCGCGAGCGTTCCGTTCGAAGGTCCGCGCCTCGAAATATGGTTGTTTATATCGCTCAATATGTCGAGGTATTCGATTTTGTGTTCGGACGGCGGTGACTGGAGTCTCGCAGCACCTCGGTCCGCCTTGACCAGTGCGCTCAGGCACTGCTCGCCTCGATATTGGAAGAATCTATATCGACCATCGTTTCGCTCGACCAAATCCCGAGCCCCCCTGAAGAAACCCTTCGAAACCATACGATAGTTGGCATCTCGTTTGAGTGCTACAGCTTAAATCTTTCAACGAAATTATCACAAGGAATAATTTGTACGGGCTGGTTTCGAGGGATCATCCCGCGTTGACCGCTTACCAAAGTGTGAGTGAGTCGTGGGCGAGGAAATGGTCGATTTCGTGTGCATACTCCTCTATCTCCACGAGTTGTTCGCGGAGTATTTCGCCCGTAGCGTGGTCACCCAAACTCTCAGCGAGTTCGATGTGACTGCTGACGCTCTCGATGATATCGCCGTACGCTTCGAGGTCGTTCTCCATCGACGTTCGCACGTCGTAGACATCCTCGCCTTCGAACGGAACTGGACTGTGCTGTTCGAGCATGGCCGGACCACTTATCGGAACTCCACCGAGTGCCTGAATCCGCTCCGCGATTTCGTCGGCCGCGTACTCAGCGTCTTCTGCGGCCTCCCCCCAGAACAGATGAAGTTCCAAATACTGTGGCCCTTCGACGTTCCAGTGATGTTTTCGAAGTTGGTGATAGAGCACGTACGTTGCCGCGAGATCGGCGTTCAGTGCCTCGATAATCTGTTCCGCCTTATCGATATCCAATCGAACCGCGTTCATTTCGACGGTTCCCGCCCGCTGTCGAACCCGTTGCTGTTGGCTCATTGTACCCCCTTCCCCCGGTACATCGGCGGTCAGTATAAAATATGCGCCGGGCACAAATTCCAATCGAGACCGGTTTTACCGAGCGAAGAACCGATTGCGTTGGGGTAGGTGCGATTTTCAGCAGTCGGATGTTAGCGTTCGACATATCAGGTGGTGAAAACAACCCAGAGTCATTAATCCAGTTGTGAGTAAATAATTTACCGACGGAGTGCCAAGGGATACCTATGACACAGAAGCGTCTCCATCGCCGGGAGCAGTTGTACATTGATGGCGAATGGTTGGAAGCCGACGACGTGCTCGAAGTTACAGACCTCGCGGACGGTGGAATTTTCGCCGAAGTGGCCGCGGCCGACGCCGAACAAGCCGACAGGGCACTCGCCTCCGCACAGCGCGCGGAGGCCGAGATGCGAGAAACCACCATCCCACAACGAGCGGAGTGGGTCGAAACCATCGCCGACGGCCTCCTCGAACGAAAGGAGGAGTTGGCCGAGGTCATCGTCCGCGAAGCCGGGAAGCCGATTTCGAGTGCCCGTGGCGAAGTCGAAAGCGCGGCCGAACGATTCCGCCGAGCCGCGGAGGAAGCTCACGACTTGCGCGGCGAATATCGCGAGGGAACGACGCGCGGGCACGAAGGCTGGGAAGCCATCGTCAAGCCGGAACCGATTGGAACCGTCCTGGCTATCACACCGTACAACTACCCCCTCGCAACGACCGCATTGGAAGTTGCCCCTGCACTCGCGGCGGGTAACTGTGTCATTCTCAAGCCCGCCAGCAAAACACCGGTGAGTGCGGCGATTCTGGCCGAGGTGATTTCCGAAGTGGACATTCCGGACGGCGCGTTCAACTTTACGCCCGGAAAAGCGAGCGAAATCGGTGACCTCCTCGTCGGTGACGACCGCGTAAACATGATAACGATGACCGGCTCCAGCGCGGCAGGCAAACACGTCGCGCGAAAGAGCGGAATGGTGAACCTCCACATGGAGCTCGGCGGAAACGCACCCGCAGTGGTCTTTCCGGACGCCGACCTCTCCGATGTGGCCGGAGCCTGCACGAAAGGCTCGTTCAAGTATGCCGGTCAGCGCTGTTCCGCCGTCAGTCGAGTCGTCGCACACGAATCTGTTCACGACGAAGTGGTCGAACGAATCGATGTGACGATGGACGGCTGGACTACCGGTGACCTCTTCGACGAGGACACGCAGATGGGACCGCTCATCAGCGAAGATCAAGCAGACTGGGTCGAAGAGCTCGTCGAAGATGCCGTAGAGAAAGGTGCTACCCTCGTTCGCGGCGGTGACCGTGACGGTCAGTTCTTCGAGCCGACACTTCTGGCGAACGTTCCCCACGACGCTCGAATCATCCACGAAGAGCAGTTCGGCCCCGTCGCAGCAGTTACTTCCTTCGAGAGTGAGGAAGAAGCCCTCGACATCTCGAACGGCGGCGACTTGGCGCTCGATGCGGCAGTGTTCACCACGGATTACGATCGAGCGCGTCGGATGGCCGACAAACTCGACGCCGGAGCGGTGCGAATCAACGGCGCTCCGAGTCACGGACTCGGCGACATTCCGTTCGGTGGGAACAAAGGTTCAGGCATTGGTCGGCAGGGTCTTCACCTGACCATCGAGGAAATGATTCGGCGGAAGAGTATCATCCTGTAACCGTAGCGTTCTACCATCCTTTTGACGTGCCCACGCTTCCTTGTTTTATCGGGGAGACCCCATCGTTCCGCTGTGTCTGACATCATGCGTTCGACCCCGTCGTTCCGCTGTCCATTGACGTGCCAAACCTGTATTTCAAGGACTGAGAAAGCTAATCGCCCGTATGATTTCCTCCCGGTCGTTCATTCGAAATTCCCATCACCGTCCGAAATTCCCGTCGCCATCCGTTCGATACCCCATCGTTCCGCTGTTTTTTCTGGCCAGTAGTCGTCCATCGGGTGCCAAATCCTCCGGTAGAGGGCACCGGTGACCGCGATTCACCATTTTATCGACTTCATGGTGTGAAATCATCTCGGCAGAAAAGGGGTAAAAATGCAACCCCGTCGTTCCGCTGTTTTTCGGTGGCCCGTGAACGTACGCACGCTCGTTCCTGCGGAGTGAATCATCATCAACATCATTAGTTATCCACTTTCCACCGATTTTTCTCACTTTCCAATCACTCACTTTTTGAGTCGTCTTTCTGGAAGCGCTCGAAACGGAGCCGTGGAACGAACAGACGTGTGACGTACCCTGGTGTGCACTCGCGGGGTTGCTAAGTACGAACTCTGGGTAACGAGGTCTGAACGCGAGGTAGTTGGGTATGAGACAGTAGCTGAGTATGAAACATTGGAACGCACGTTAACTGTAACGCGAGTTCGTGTGCCGTCTACGAGGATTGACGCTGTTGTCGCCGAGTACTTGCCGTTTTCGCCAATGTGTGGTTGTTTCCGCCAAGGTGTGATTCCGCCAAACTATGGTCGTTTCCGCCCGTCGGTTTATTCAGGGGGTTGTCCGAGACACTGTTTCTCACACCACACACACCGTCGTTCCGCTGTCTTTTCGCCGTCGTTCGTTCGTCTACTATCGCTGTCTCCCGGTCTTGTCTGCTTGCACGGTGGTTTTCTCTGATCCCATCGTTCCTCTGTTCTCTATAGTCGTAATGAGACATCGAGTATGGGGACGTTTCCCCTGTTTCCGTTGTTTGGCGTCTTTTTATACTCACCCCCACCCCTGCGTTCCGCTGTTTTTTCGGACGGAAGGGTGGGGCAATGAGACGGTCGGTTCGAAGGACGAATTATTCATCGACTATTCCAGTGAAATAGTCTATTTTGTCGGGTTTACGGATATGGTTGTCTGGATGATGACTTGAATGTTCCTGTTCTAGAATCTCCCGTCACATCCCTTACCCTCTTTCTCAGCAATACAGCGGAACAGAGGGGTGGGGGTCATACTTAAACAAGCGTGTCAGAAGAAACAGGCGAAACATAGGAACGGGTGGTTTTGGCGTGGTTTCACCGATAATCAGCCGGCCGCATAGAACCGGCGAAGACGTAGAGACTCCCGTCACGAGCGCTGTGTGTCTGACACAGATGATTCTCACGAAACTCAGGAAACATAGGAACGGGTGGTTCGGAAGGGTTATCAATCTGCCCTGTTTGCGGTGGAGTAATGGGATCATTCGAATTCGTCCGCGAACATTCACCGTACAAACATCGGGAGGCACTGCTTGATGATTACACACCCGACACGCTGGTCGGTCGGGACTCCGAGTTGGCGGAGTACCACGGCGCACTCCAACCAGCCATCTACGGCGAACAACCCGACAACATCTTTCTCTACGGTAAAGCCGGTGTCGGGAAAACCGCCGCAACGCGATTCCTCCTCAATAAGCTCGAAAACAACGCCGACGACTACGATGACCTCGACATCTTCACTGAACTCGTCAACTGCGACGGCCTCAACTCCAGTTATCGCGTCGCTAGCCATCTGGTGAACACCCTTCGCGACCCTGCAAACCGCATCAGCGAAACCGGGTATTCGCGGTCGCAGGTGTACGAACTGATGTGGGACGAACTCGACAGTCACGGCGGTATTATCCTGTTGGTGCTGGACGAAATCGACCATCTCAAGGATGACAGCATTCTCTACCAGCTTTCCCGTGCACGGGAAAACGAAAACCTCACCGAGGCTCGAATCGGCCTCATCGGTATCAGCAACGACCTCACGTTTAGGGACGGTCTCTCCCCGAAAGTTCGCTCGTCGCTCTGTGAACGCTCGATTTCCTTCTCGACTTACGACGCGAACGAACTCCGTGCAGTGCTCGAACAGCGCCGGGAAGTCGCGTTCAAGGACGACGTGCTGACGGACGACGTAATTCCACTGTGTGCCGCGTTCGGCGCGCAGGAATCCGGCGACGCGCGAAAAGCTCTCGATTTATTACTGAAGGCGGGCGACCTCGCACGCGAAGAAAACGCGGCACGGGTATCCGAAGAGCACGTCCGAAGGGGTCGCGACCTCCTCGAACGAGAGCAGGTCGCTCGCGGCATCGCCGACCTAAACGACCACGAGCGACTGGTCGTCTACGCCCTCGCAACCCTCGAAGCAGAGAGTGAGACGCCCGCTCGGTCGCGCGAAATCTACTCCCGATACAAGGCACTCTCGGAGGCCGCCCAACGCGAAGCTCTCACCGCCCGATGGCTCCGCGAACATCTCGACGACCTCTCGATGCTCGGCATCCTGTCGGTTTCAGAAATCAACGAAGGCTCCGCGGGCGGAAAGTACCGCGAATACGCCCTCCAGCAGGATTTGGCGGTCGTCCTCGATGCGCTCGAAGAAACCCTCGAAGCGATGGGTGTCCATACGAGCGTCAAAGGCTACGTCTGACCGATTCACTGTCGTTCATATTTTGGCTATACGATATCCTCGACGCTGGATTCCACTGCGGATAGCCTATCCTCTATCGACTTTCGCTCGAAGTACAGCAGTTCGACCGTCACAACGACGACGGAGATAACGATAACCGTCCAGAAGACCGACCCTTGACTCGTGTAGAGATGCCAGAGGAGCGCACATACTGTCGCAATCGCGCCGAGCGTTCCGATTGCTGGAACGACTCTCGTTCCGGTCGTCGCGTCCTCGTTTCGATGCCTGAAAGCGAGATAGCTCACCCCGCCGAAAATGGTGATGAACGCGAGTGAGGCGAACGACGAGATTCCATCGAGACTCCCGAAAACGGTGAATCCGACCGTGAGTGCACCCAGGACGACCAGCGCTCGAACCGGTTCGCCGTCGTCGCTCTTGCTGAGTTGTGCAGGGAGATACTCCTCGGAAACCATTCGATTTAGCAGACGGGATGAGCTGAACAACGTCGCGTTGATGGCGCTTCCGGTGGAAAACAGTGCTGCCACGGAAATCAGAACGAACCCTATCTGGCCGAGAAATGGCTTTGCCGCGATTGCGAGTGCAGTTTCGGAGTTGTTCTGAATGACTGCCGGAGCCACGAGGTTCGTGGTCACGACGGCGACGATCACGTACAAACCAGTTACCGCGACGATAGAGACGTAAATCGCGGTTCGTATCGTCTCCGTCGGATTTCGAATACTGTTCCGGTCGAACAAGAGGAGTTCCCAGCCTTCGAACGCGACGAAGGAGAGCGCCGCCGCCACCACGGGACCGACACCGAACGCCGAGAACCCCGGTCGAATCTCGCCTCGCTTGAAACCGTAGTACAGTCCACCGATGCCGAACAGGAGCAAGATGAGCACCTTCAAGCCGACCAAGGCGTCCTCGGTTCGTCCGGAAGCGTGCGCCCCAATGGTGTTGAGGCTGACAAAAACGACCACGATTACCATCGAAACGAGAGGGCGCGCTGGAATCCCGCCGACCGAATGGACGCCGACGATTTCGACCAAGTAGCTACCGAACGCGAAAGCGTACATGGCCATCGTTCCGATGTATCCAACGACGAACGTCCAGCCAGTCATCCCGGCCAATTTGGTACTTCCCGTGAATCGCTCGATGTAGGTTAGCGGGCCATCGCCCTCGTTTGCGAGCCGACCCAACCGGACGAACGAGTAACCCGCCGAAAGTGCGATAATGCCCGCGACGAAGAACGCGAACCATGCTAGTGTTCCAGCAGTGACGGCAACGACACCCAGCACGGCGAAAATTCCCCCACCGACCATTCCCCCAACTGCCATCGAAATGGATTCAGCGAGCCCGATTTTTCCGGATGCCATCGTATCATGAACAGTGTCCAGTTCTATCAGTGTTGGCGCTCGCCGCTCCCATCGTCGGTACTCGCAGTCGGTTTCTCACGATTATCGATGGTTCGTTGGTCGAAATTTCTACGATTTCGACGGCTTCGACGGTACAAGGGATGAACGTCACGTATTTCTTCGAATTCGGACGGACGGAACGTTCCGGGGCGAACGCTCCCACCAGAGCTAACTCCTCATCCATCGAGCGACGGATATGGACGCGAAGACGGGATTCGTCACGCAAATCGAGATGGCGTACGACGAGGCGTTCGAAGTCGCGGGCGACCTCGAATTTGACTACGTCGAACTGATGATGGACGGGGCGACCGAACGCCAACGTCTCGACCCGGCTGCAGTCCGGAGGCGTGCCGACGAGTGTGACATCGACCTCGCAGTTCACCTTCCCTTCACGCTCGACATCGGGTCACCGTTCGACCACGTTCGAGAGGGTGCGATTCGAGAGGTGCAAGCTGCCATCGAAACGGCAACCGAGCTCGGGGCGACGAAAGGCGTCCTTCACGCCAGCTCGAACGCGTGGAAACCGGCATGGGATGCCGAAACCATCGGGTCGAACATCGTCCAATCGGTGCGAACCATCGACGAGTTCGGCCGCGAACAGGGCTTCGAAATTTGCGTCGAGAACATTCCCAGCGGGTGGTTCACCGTCCACGAGTTCGACCGAATTTTCGAGGAAACCGACGCCTCGATGACGCTTGATACGGGCCACGCACGAATCGATGGGCTGGATTCACACGGGATGGCCTCCTTCGTCGGGAGACACGGCGACCGGATTTCACACTTCCATCTAAACGACACGCGGCGGGCGAAAGACGAACACCTCCCGTTCGGGTCGGGAACCATCGAGTTCCGCGATATTTTTGCGGCCATACCCGACGACTGGGATGGAACGTTCTCACTCGAAGTGTTCACCCTCGATTACGGCTACATCGAGACGAGCAAGTCGCATCTCGACGAACTGCTCTGACGACGGTCGTAGCTTGTTTCAGGCGGTTCGTCTCTGTCGCGTCCTCGTCGGAAATGCCCGAAATATCAATTTCCTGTGAATAGACGTCGTTTGAAAACCCCTCCGCAAGGGGGACAAACCACATCGCGTAAGCAAATCCTTTCCTACTGGCCTTCCCACGGGAAACTGTGACTGATACATCGAAGCCGAAAATCCTCGTTTCTGGGGAAGCGCTCGTGGATTTCCTGCCGGGGCAGTCCGGCTCTCTTTCCGACGTGTCGACTTTCGAACGGAGACCGGGCGGCGCACCCGCGAACGTGGCTGTCGCACTCTCCAGACTGGACGAAACGCCGTGGTTTTGGACGCGTATCGCGAACGACCCTTTCGGAGATTTTCTCGCCGACACGCTTGCGGAGTCGCTCCCTGACCGCTTTATCGAACGCGACGAGGACGCAAAGACGACGCTGGCATTCGTAACTCACGACGAAGCGGGCGACCGGGAATTTACGTTCTACCGCGACGGGACAGCGGACACCCGACTCCGGCCCGAAGGTGTCTCGGACGACGTGCTCGCCGATATCGACTGGGTGTACGTCGGCGGGGTGATGTTGGCCTCGAACCCCGGACGTCGGGCAACGCTCGACCTCGCGGAACGCGCGAAAAAGGCGGGCTGTTCGGTCGTCTTCGACCCGAACGCACGACCCGAACTTTGGCCCGAGAACGGGTTTTCGGACATAATCGCCGAGGTGCTGTCGCTTTCCGACGTGGTGAAAGCGACGCCCGACGACCTCCGGATGGACGGTTTCGACGCACAAAATCCGGTCGACCTGGCCGTCGATGTATGCGAGACAGGACCGCACACCTGCCTGCTCACGCTCGGTGAAGATGGAGCACATGCCCACGCAACCGAGGACGCGCCGTGGGGTGAAAACTCGCTGAGTCACGATGGCTACGACGTGTCGACGGTGGACACGACGGGGGCAGGGGATGCGTTCACCGCGGGTGCGTTGGCGTCGTTCGCCGAGGGCAACTCCCTTGATGAAGTGCTGGCCTTCGCGAACGCAGTTGCCGCCCTGACGACGACCGAACCGGGCGCGATGACCGCGCTCCCGACCCGCCCAGCCGTCACCCGACTTCGAAATTCGTAATATTCTCTGCAGAGTTCGTAACGGCACTTTTATGGCTATTACGAAGAATCCGAACAACAGACCGCGACTGAGAAGGCATGACAGGAACGACAGGTGACACGAATGAGGACGCGGCGCTCGAAGAAGCGTCGTTCGTGGAGTACGGCATCGAAGACAAACCGCCGATGGGGGAATCGGTTCTACTGGGGTTCCAGCACTATCTGACGATGATCGGCGCGAACATCGCCGTTCCGCTGGCACTCGCGGGTGCGATGGGGATGCCCGATGCGGAGACGGCGCAGTTCGTCGGCACGTTCTTCGTCGTCTCCGGAATCGCAACGCTGGCCCAGACGACGTTCGGCAACCGGTATCCCATCGTGCAGGGTGCCACGTTTTCGATGCTCGCACCTGCGCTGGCGATCATCGGCGTCATCGGTGGTGGTTGGCGCGTGACCCTCCTGGAACTCCAAGGAGCGGTCATCGCGGCGGCCGCTGTCGAGGTGGTCGTCGGCTATCTCGGCTTGATGGGGCGATTGAAAAAATACCTCTCGCCGGTCGTCATCGCACCAACCATCGCGCTCATCGGCCTGTCGCTGTTCGGGGTTCCACAGATTACCGACGTGAATCTTGCCGCTCCTGGTGCACAGCAGAACTGGTGGCTCGTCGGTCTCACGCTCGGACTCATCGTCCTCTTTTCGCAGTATCTCGACAACCATCGCGCGTTTCGACTGTTTCCCGTCCTGCTCGGCGTCGTTTCGGCGTGGCTCATCGCGGCGATTTTGTCGGTGACCGGATTCTACGCACCCGGGACGCCGGGCTACGTGGCGCTCGAACAGGTCGCGAGTGCCAATCCGATTCAGCCCGTGATGCCGCTTCAGTGGGGGATGCCCAAGTTTACGCTTCCATACATCATCGGGATGTTCGCGGGCGTCGTCGCGTCGATGATCGAGAGTTTCGGCGACTACCACGCCGTCGCCCGATTGTCGGGCGTCGGCGCACCGAGCAAAAAACGCATCGACCACGGCATCGGAATGGAGGGTCTCGCCAGCGTCTTCGCCGGGTTCATGGGTACCGGCAACGGTTCGACCTCCTACTCCGAGAACATCGGCGCAATCGGCCTGACGGGCGTGGCCTCGCGCTACGTCGTCCAAATCGGTGCCGCCCTGATGCTCGTCGTCGGCTTCGTCGGCTACTTCGGCCAACTCGTTGCAACCATCCCGAGTCCGATCGTCGGCGGACTGTTCATCGCCATGTTCGGGCAGATCGCCGCCGTCGGCCTGTCGAACCTGAAATACGTCGATTTGGACTCCCAGCGCAACCTCTTCATCGTCGGCTTCGCTATGTTCGCGGGACTCGCGATTCCGGCGTACATCGGCGGTGTCGAAGCGAGTGCATTCAAGCAGGGCATGGCCAACGTCGCAGTGCTCGGCCCGGTTCTAGGCAGTGACCTCGTCTCGAACACCCTGTACGTCATCCTCGGTACCGGGATGGCGGTCGGTGGTCTCGTCGCGTTCGTCCTCGACAACACCGTCGAAGGAACCCGTGAGGAGCGCGGCCTCGAAGCGTGGGAGGCCATCACCGAAGACGAGAGCGACTTCCAGAGTGCCGTCGAACGGTTCGGCACCAGCGACGGTTCCGACCCGACGAAGGCCGACTAACGCCCTGTCAACGGTTTTCCGTTCGCGACCCGTTTCTGCAAAATTTGCCCACACGCTTTTGTTCTCCCCTGTCGTGCGTAGAGATAGCACGCGACAAGGATGGATTTCTATGACAACAAACGAATCGGAAACGACGACTGACGCCCCTGATGACTCGCATTCGGACGACGACTCCCAGACGAGCACGCTCCAGTCGCAAGTCGAAGCCCTCCGCGACGAACTCGAAGCGACGAAAGACCGACTCCAATCCGCCGAGAAGCATCTACGGTGGATGGCGCAACACCAAGCCAGCGAGACCGGAAAGAGCGTCTGTCCGGAGTGCAGTTCCGGCGGTTCGCTCGCGGTTGAGCGAACCGCCACGGGGAAGAAGAAAGTCGAGTGTACGAACTGCGGGAAACGCTTTATTTAACCAGAACGCGGCGGGTTCGCGGCCCGTCGCAATCGACGAATAGAACCGACTGCCACGTCCCGAGTGCCAGGTCGCCGGATTCGACCGGAATCGTGACGTGCGAACCGAGCAGCATCGCTCGAAGGTGTGCGTCCGCGTTGTCGTCCAACTGGTCGTGTTGGTAGTCGTCCCCTTCGGGAACGAGCGTCGAAAGTGCAGTTTTGAGGTCGGCGAGCAGTCCGGATTCGTTTTCGTTCACGACTACGCCGGCGGTGGTGTGCGGGACGAAGACGGTGCAGGTTTCGGCGTCGGTGAAGACGCGTTCGTTCACTTGCTCGGTGATGTCTACGATGTCCACCCGTTCCGAGGTGCTGACTTCGAACTCCATACACTGCCTTCGACTCGCGGGGTCTAAATCACCGCTCCGAAATTACATTGCAATGAAAGAACAGCGAACCGTCGCACGGTTCCTTGCGGAACACGAATTGGACGCTCCACCGGCTTACCGACTACTCGACCTTACAGCGGAAATCGGCGAACTGGCGGCGGACGCGAACGAATCGACCGATTACGGCTCGTCTCCGGATTCGATTTCAGTCAACTCGGACGAAGTCGGTGATGCACTGTTTGCCCTGCTCTCGCTCGCCGAGTCGCTGGATATCGACGCAGGGGAGGCACTGGACGAAGCGGTTGCGAAATACGAATCCCACATCGAAGCAACCGGTGACGCCGGTTCGGACAGGTAACGGCCCCGCGGCGAGTCAGGAAGTGACCGCGAGCACGGACGAGATAGAACAGGCGAGTCGGCAGGTAACCGAATCGACACAGATGATGTCCGAAGGGGCAATCGAGCAGTCCGAATGCCTCGAACTCACTGCCGGAGAGATGAGCGAACTGTCGGCGACCATCGAGGAAATCGCGGCCTCCGCGGATCAAGTGGCCGAGTCCGCCCGGCACTCGGAAGCGCTTGGGGAGGATGGCCGCGAGGCGGCGCAGGCGGCCATTGAGGAGATGTCCGCCATCGAGTCGGGAACCGAAACGACGGTCGAACACATCGAGGAACTGGAGTCCGAAATCGAACGCATCGGCGACGTGGTCGAACTGATTCGATCCATCGCGGACCAGACGAACATGCTCGCGCTGAACGCGAACATCGAGGCTGCGAGCGCCGACGGTTCCACCGAAGGCTTCGAAGTCGTCGCGAACGAAGTGAAGGAACTCGCCAACGAAACGAAAGAGGCTGTCGGCGATATCGAACAGCGAATCGAAACGGTTCGCTCGCGGGCGGAAGTGACAGTCGAAGACATCAGGGAGACGCACGGCGCTGTCGAAGACGGCGTGGTGACGGTGCACGAAGCGTTGGAATCCCTCGAATCAATCGTGAACAACGTCGAGGAGACGAGCGTGGGCGTCGAAGAAATCAACGACGTAACCGACGAGCAGGCGGCGACGACCTCCTCGGTCGTCGCCATGGTGGACGACGTGAGCCGAATCGGCGAGAAAACGGCGGAGGAGGCCGAAGATGTTGCGGCCGCCGCCGAAGAACAGACGGCCTCGCTCGACGAGGTGTCCCAGAGCGCCGAATCGCTCGCCCACCAAGCCGAGTCGCTTGCGGCCACGGTTGACGATTTCCACGTCGGACGCCAAGAGGACGCGAACGGTTCGGACGACTCGCTGTAGCACCAACTCCTCACCTTTCACGCAACAGCGATTTTTGATTACCGCCACCATCACCGATTTGGGGGTTCGAACTCCACTACCGCCATGCACGAACGAGCGAGCGAGTTCGAAGAACGCGCGGAAAACGAGGCCGGCTTCGATGTAGACGTTCACGAGTTTCCGGAAGGGACGAAAACCGCCGCAGACGCCGCCGCGGCTATCGGCTGTGACGTGGCTCAAATCGCCAGCAGTCTCGTCTTTGATGCTGGTGACGACCTCGTCGTGGTCGTCACCAGCGGCGCGAACCGAATGAGCGAAGAAAAACTCGCGGAATTGCGTAGCCTGTCCGAAAGCGAGGTCGGAATGGCTGAGGCAGACGAGATTCGAGAAGTTGTCGGCTGGTCGATTGGCGGCGTGCCACCTTTTTGCCACGATAGCGACCTGCCCGTCTATCTGGACGAAACGCTCACGAACTTCGAAACGGTGTGGGGTGCGGCAGGGACACCGAAAGCCGTGTTCCCGATTTCGCCCGAAAAGCTACGGGAGTTGTCCGGAGCCACTGTCGCGGACGTGAGCGAGTAAGCGAAAGGCCGATTTCAGTTCCCTTCTTTCGTTCCGCCATGACCCTTCTCGAAACAGGAGTGACGTTCGTTCTCGACGCGACTCTCGGAATCTGGCTCGGGAGCATGCTTTTCTTCTCGTTCATCGGCGCGCCGACGACGTTCGACGTGCTGGACGACGATGCCGGTCTGGTGGTGAACGCCATCTTCCCGAAATACTACCGATTCGGCGAAATCCTCGGATTTACGGCGGTCGGCGCCGCGGTAATCGCTGGGAGCCAGGACATGCTCGATTCGATTGCCGCGCTCACGATTGGGCCGCTCGTACTGGTCGCGCTTGCCGCGACGATTTACGCCCGCGTCAGGCTCATTCCGAAGATGGAGGAAGCAGGCGACGATGGATTCGCAAAATACCACAAGCAGTCGGTGCTGTTGAACGGCGTGACCATGCTCGCGGTTGCGGGCAGTCTGGTGCTTTCGCATCTATGAAGGGAACATACACCTTGCTGGTCGAACTTGCCACCCCAGCAAAGATCGAATTTGGCGCGAAAGGCAGCAGATCTCTCGATTCCGGGTGGTACGCTTACACCGGCAGTGCGTTCGGGCAGGGCGGTTTCTCGCGCGTGGAACGCCACGCGCGAGTCGCATCGGGGGAAAACGACGCCCGCCACTGGCATATCGACTATCTGCTCGGCAGTTCCAAATCACGATTAGTTGACGACGTGCGAACTCCGGTGGTGGATATCGAGTGCGATGTGGCCCGAACGCTCAACGACGAGGTTCGACCGGTTTCGGGAATCGGGGCGTCGGACTGCAACTGCGGGTCCCATCTCCACTTTGCACAGGAAAACGGGACACTCGAACCGGCGGTACGACGGGCACACGAACTGGCAGAAAAGTGACTATCGCGGGTTGAAAGACGGGCACTAGTTTTAATCCCGCGCTCGCCAACTTTCGGACGATGGGTGACCGCGTACTTTCAGACCTTTTCGCGCCGTCGCGTGTCGCAGTCGTGGGAGCGACAGAAAGCGAAGGCTCCATCGGTCGCGCTATCGTGACGAACCTGCGCGACGACTTCGACGGCGAGACGGTGCCGGTAAACCCGAACTACGACGAGGTGTTTGGGCTGGATTGCTACCCTGACCTCGCGTCCGTGCCGGACGTAGACCTCGCGGTGGTCGTCGTCCCGCCACACATCGCGGTCGATGTGGTTCGCGGCGCGGGCGAGGCGGGCATCGAAAACGTCGTCGTCATCACCGCCGGATTCGGCGAGACGGGAAGCGAAGGGGCGGAGCGAGAACGGGAGCTGCAAGCAGTCGCCGAGGAGTACGATATCAACCTCGTCGGCCCGAACAGCCTCGGGGTGATGAGCACGCCGCTCGGCCTGAACGCGACGTTCGGGCCGGAAAACGCACTGCCGGGGTCGATGTCGTTCATGAGCCAGTCGGGTGCGTTCATCACGGCTGTCCTCGACTGGGCCAACGACGAGGGACTCGGCTTCAAAGACGTCGTCTCGCTCGGCAACAAGGCCGTGTTGGACGAAACCGATTTTGTCCGGGCGTGGGGCGACAACCCCGACACGGACGTCATCCTGGCGTATCTCGAAGGCGTCGAAGACGGTGGCGAGTTCATCTCGTCCGCGCGCGAGGCGACCAGCACCACGCCAATCGTGATGGTGAAATCAGGGCGAACCGACGCCGGAGCGCAGGCAGTCTCCTCGCACACCGGGACGCTGGCCGGAAGCGACCGAGCGTATGAAGCAGGACTCGAACAGGCGGGTGTCTTGCGGGTCGAAAACGTCCAAGAACTGTTCGACTTTGCCCAGATTTTGGCGGGGCAACCGCTTCCCGAAAAAGACGACGTGGCTATCGTCACGAACGCGGGTGGCCCGGGCGTGATGACAACCGACGCGGTCGGTGATTCGACGCTGTCGCTGGCGTCGTTTTCGGAGGACACGGTCTCGGCGCTTTCCGACGCCCTGCCCGAGGAGGCGAACATCTACAACCCGATAGACACCATCGGGGACGCCGATATCGACCGCTTCCGCAAGGCGGTCGATATCGCGCTGGCCGACAAGAACGTCGGGTGTGCGGTCGTGCTCTCGGCACCGACCGCGGTACTCGACTATCGGGAGTTGGCCGAGATGATCGTCGAACTGCAAGAAAAACACAGCAAACCGGTCGCCGCGGCGATGATGGGCGGCGAACGAACCGAGGGTGCGAAAGAACTCCTCCGTGAGGGCGGGATTCCGAACTACTTCGACCCCGCCCGCGCGGTGCGAAGCCTCGACGCGCTTGCCACCTTCCGCGACATCAGCGAGCGTGAGTACGAGGAACCGACCCGATTCGAGGTGGACAAGGAACGGGCGGAAGAAATCCTTTCGCGGGCGAAAGACCGCGGCGACAACCGCCTCGGCGTGGAAGCGATGGGACTCCTTTCGGCCTACGGCATCCCGACGCCCGATAGCACCATCGCGAACGCACCGGAGGACGCGGTGGCTGCCGCACAGGATATCGATGGCGACGTCGTGATGAAAATCGTCAGCCCCGACATTCTCCACAAATCCGACATCGGCGGCGTGAAAGTGGGCGTTCCGAACGAAGAGGTGTACGATGCCTACGAAGACCTGGTCACTCGGGCGCGAAACTACCAACCCGACGCGACGATTCTCGGCGTGCAGGTACAGGAGATGGCGGATCTCGACTCGGGCACGGAAACCATCATTGGGATGAACCGCGACCCGCAGTTCGGCCCGCTCCTGCTGTTCGGGTTGGGCGGCATCTTCGTGGAAATCATCGAGGACACGACGTTCCGAGTTGCTCCCGTAAGCGAACGCGAGGCCCGAGAGATGGTGAACGACATCGAAACCGCACCGCTGCTCCGAGGGGCACGAGGCCGCGACCCCGCCGACGTGGGAAGCATCGTGGAGAGCATTCAGCGACTGTCGCAACTCGTTACCGACTTCCCCGCAATTTTGGAACTGGACGTGAACCCCCTCGTCGCAACGCCTGACGGCGTGCAAGCTATCGACATTCGACTGACCGTGGACACCGACGAACTATGAACACGATACTCGTCACTGCAACCGAAGAAAGCACAGGCAAGACTGCCGTCGCCCTCGCTCTGGCGCGACTCGCACAGGAGCGAGGACTGTCGGTGGGCTACATGAAACCCAAGGGGACTCGACTCCAGAGCAACGTCGGCAAGACGCTGGACGAAGACCCGATGCTGGCCCGCGAACTGCTCGGGTTGGACGCGGAGATGCACGAACTCGAACCCATCGTCTACTCGCCGACGTTCATCCAGCAGGCGATTCGGGGGCGGGAGAATCCCGACGAACTCCGAGACCAGGTTCGCGAAAGCTTCGACTCGCTGGCCGAGGGTCACGATTTGATGATCGTCGAGGGCGGGGGCAAACTCACGACGGGTGGAATCGTCGAACTCACCGATCCTGACGTAGCCGAACTGCTGGATGCCGAGGTGCTGCTCATCTCGCACTACCGAAACGGAAGCGACATTGACGACTTACTCGCCGCGGTAAACGACGTCGGTGACCGACTCGACGGTGTATTGTTCAACACCGTCGAGAACGCGAACTTCGACCCGCTCGACACCGACGTGGTTCCGTTCCTCGAAGGGCGAAACGTTCCGGTTCTCGGCGTTATCCCGCGCCAGCAGGAACTGGCGGGCGTTACGGTCGGCGACCTCGCAACGGAACTCAACGCCGACGTGCTGACCGCGGCGGATACGGACGCCTTCGTGGAGCGATTCCTCGTCGGCGCGATGAGCGGCGACAAAGCGCTTCGGCACCTCCGCCGAACGAAGGATGCCGCCCTCGTCACCGGCGGCGACCGACCCGACTTGCAGACCGTCGCGCTGGAAGCACCCGGCGTGAAATGTCTGATACTGACGGGCGGATTCCGTCCCCCAGGTGCAATCATCGGCAAGGCGGAGGAGAAGGGTGTCCCCATCCTGCTCGTCCAAGGCGACACGCTGACCGCCATCGAACGAGCGGAGGACGTGGTTCGCAGCGGCCGAACCCGCGACGAGGAAACGGTCGAACGAATGCGAGAGCTTCTGCATGACCACGCCGACGTGGACGCACTGCTCGGTGATGGGGAGTTCGGGATGACAGACGACACCGAAGCGGACGACGAAGGGGAGTAAATGGCCAACAGCGGGAGCGAGACGACCACGAATAACGCCGACGTGGTCGTCGTCGGTGCCGGACCGGGTGGCTGTGTGGTGAGCTATCTCCTCGCCAAAAGCGGCGTCGAAACCGTGCTGGTGGAACGTCACGCCGACCTCGACCGTGAGTTTCGCGGCTACTTCTTTCAACCACTCGTGCTGCGACTGTTCGACAAGATGGATGTCTTGGATGACGTGCGCTCGCTCGACCACGATGAAGTTCGCCAACCCGCCCTGACGGTGTTCGGCCGTCCGTTCGAAGTCGTTGACTTTTCGCGGCTGCCGAAACCGTACAACTACGGGATTCTGATGGAGCAACCACCGCTGCTTCGACTGCTCATCGACCGAGCGGACGAGTTCGAGAACTTCGAATTTCGTCCTGCGACGACGGTGACCGACCTCCGTTCCGAAGGTGGGAAAATCACGGGCGTACGTGCCACGAACCGCGAGCGAGACGAAGATGTCGAACTCAGCAGTCGTCTCGTCGTCGGTGCTGACGGACGATACTCGACGGTTCGGAAGGCCGCTGGAACCGATCCCGGACTGTTCGACTCCGAGGTCGAACTACTATGGTTCAAGCTTCCGGCGGATGCCGTCCAGTCCGCCGCGCAGGGACGCATCGAGAGCGACGGCATCGTCCTCTACTTTGGACTCGGTAAAGAGGACGCACAGGCAGGGTGGTTCATCGAAAAGGGAACGTATCCCGAGATTCGAAATCGCGGGATCGACGCACTCCGTCGGCAAGTCGGAGCCGTCGAACCGACGCTCGCTCGGTATCTCGAAAGCTTCGACCAGTGTTCGCTCCTGCACATCGAACCCGGACTGTCCGAAAAATGGGTTGACGACGGATTGCTGTTGCTCGGCGACGCCGCGCACGTCGCCTCGCCCGTCGGCGGGCAGGGTAACGGCTTGGCGATTCAGGACGCGGTGGTTGCTCATTCGACAATCGTGAACGCATTGGAAGAAAACGGTGGCTCGATTCCAAGCGAACGACTCCGTCGATTCGAGTCGATTCGCCGACCGGCCGTCGAAGCGGTGGTTCACCTCCAGCGACGGGGTGAACGAGCATTATCGTGGTATGTTCTCAATCACGACTCGATTCCGGGGTGGATCGGCGCACCCCTTGCTCGGGTGCTGTTTTCGGTGGCCCCGAAAACGCCTGGGTTCCGGCGAACGTGGGAGACGTTCGCGCTCGGAGATAGTGAGATATCTGTCGATACCGGCGCGTTCAGGTCGTAATCATTCCCTTCACTGTCTCCCCCTCTTTTGCTCGTTCGAACGCCGAACCGATTTCGTCCAACCCCAACTCGAAGTCCACGATTCCTTCGACATCGACGGCACCGTCGGCCAGCAGTTCGATAGCTGCAGGGTACGTGTTCCGGTAGCGAAACGACCCGAACAAGTCGAGTTCGTTGTCGATGAGTTCACCCGTGTCGAGCGGGATTTCGGCGTCCTGCGCGAGGCCGATGAGCACGACCGTTCCACCGCGCCGCACCGCGTCGATGGTCGAACGAATCGCGGGTTCCGCGCCGGAGGCTTCGATGACGACATCGACACCGTCGCCGTCGGTGAGTTCTGCGATTGCATCTTCGAGGGCCGTTTCTCGAACGTCGATTACCGCGTCGGCACCCCGCGATTCAGCCAACTGGAGTTTTTCCGGCACCACGTCGGAGATGAACACCTCAGTCGCTCCGGCGGCGCGAACCGCTTCCATGGCCAACAGGCCGATTGGCCCGCATCCCGTGATGAGGACGGAATCACCGACGCCGACGTTGCCGCGCCGCACGGCGTGGATCCCGACGCTGAGGGGTTCACAGAGCGCGCCTTCGCGGAGCGAAACCGAATCAGGGAGTCGATAGGCAAAGTCAGCGGGCCACGCGACGTACTCTGCGAACGCGCCGTCGTCCGGCGGGGTTGCCATGAACGTCACGTCCGGGCAGAGATTGTACTCGCCACGCTTGCAGTGGGAACAGCGCCGACAAGGGACGCCGGGTTCGAGGGCGACACGGTCGCCGGGTTCGAAATCAGTATTGTTGCCGACTTCGACTACTTCGCCCGCGCTCTCGTGGCCGAGGACGAGTGGGGACTCGACCACGTAGTCCCCGATTTTACCGTGCTCGTAGTAATGAACGTCCGACCCGCAGATGCCGACTTCACGGATTTTGACGAGCAGTTCGTCCGGGGCGGGTTCAGGGCGCACGCGTTTTTCGACGTGGAGCGATCCCGGTTCGTCGAGGACTGCGACTTGCATACTCGTCGTTCGTGTTCGAACGGCGTCAACGTTAGGTGCTGAGAACGACGGCTTCCCCGATCGCCTTGTGCAAACTTTATCACTGGGTAGTATTACCTAGTAGTCGAAGACGGAAACACAATTTCAGCGCGCCCGTGCCGGTGAGCTCACCCCTGCGATTCGACGGGTCGCCGAACGGGAAAATCGTTCACCAGAAATCGTCCGTAAACAGGTCGCAAACGGGCAGGCGGTCATCCCGACCAACCGGAACCACTCGTCACTTGACCCGATGATAATCGGGCGTGAGTTCGCCACAAAGGTCAACGCGAACATCGGCAACAGCGAGACGACGAGTGGTCTCGAAGGCGAACTCCGAAAACTACACACAGCAGTTCATTACGGAGCGGACACGATAATGGACCTGAGTACCGGTGGTAACCTCGACGAAATTCGGGAGACGAACGTCGAACACTCGCCGGTTCCAATCGGAACCGTCCCCATTTACGAAGCGGTCACGCTCGTCGACGATGTCGCGGACCTCACACACGAACTACTGCTCGACGTCATCGAAAAACAGGCTCGGTAGGGTATCAATTAATTGATAATTCACGCGGGCGTGCTGATGGAACACCTTTCGCTCACGGACGGACGAAAACCGGCATTGTCTCCCGAGGTGGATCGATTCTGGCCAATTGGATGGAGGAAAACGGGATGCAGAACCCATTCTACGCCACGTTCGAGGAAATCTGCGAAATCTTCACCGAGTACGACGTTACGTTCAGTCTCGGCGACGGACTCCGTCCGGGTTGTCTGGCCGACGCCTGTGACGATGCACAGTTTGCAAAATTGGAAACGCTCGGTAAATTGACCCGGATGGCGTGGGAACACGGTGTTCAGGTAATGGTCGAGGGACCGGGCCACGTTCCGATGGACGAAATCGCGATGAACGTCGAACGACAGCAGGAGCAGTGCGACGGCGCTTCGTTCTACGTTCTCGGTCCGCTCGTCACCGACATCGCTCCCGGGTACGACCACATCACGAGCGCCATTGGCGCGACGGAGGCTGCCCGTGCCGGTGCGGCAATGCTCTGTTACGTCACGCCCAAAGAACATCTCGGTTTACCCGACGAGGACGACGCTCGGGACGGACTCGCGGCGTATCGAATCGCCGCACACGCAGGGGACGTAGCGAACGACCTACCCGGTGCCCGTGACTGGGATGATGCACTTTCGGAGGCCCGATACGAGTTCGATTGGCGTCGCCAATTCGAACTCGCACTCGATTCGGAGCGCGCCCGTGAGTTCCACGACCAGACGCTCCCCGGAGACAACTACAAGGAAGCCCGCTTCTGTTCGATGTGTGGCGTGGAGTTTTGCTCGATGCATATCGACCAAGACGCCCGCGAAGCCGACGGCGAGATGCATTCGCTCGCCACTGAGACGGATTTGGACGACTCACCTGCGGCGGAAGTCAATCTTCCACCGACTGGCTCTCACGACACGACGGCGATACCCGAGCTACCGGATTTCGCTGCATCGGTGGACGAAGGCCATGCAGACGACTGAACGGCTGATACACTCACGTCGGATCTGACCCCTGTTTGCCTTTTTCAGCTCCGTCTACCCTGAGTCGGATTGCTCGAATACTTTTCTGAAAGCGAAACCTACTTCCCCGATACTGACTGACTAGTCAGTCAATGAAGCACGGAAACGAACGGTCGGAAACCCGGGAATCCATAATGCGAGCGACCTACTGCGCGCTCTGCAAGCACGGGTATGCCGACTTGACGATGCAGGATATCGCGGAAGAGTTCGAGAAGAGCAAATCGCTCATCCACTATCACTACGAGACGAAAGAAGACCTCTTCGTCGCGTTTCTGGACTATTTGTTCGACCATTTCCGCGACCACGTCGAATCGATCGAGAGCGACGACCCGGCGGAACGGCTTCGCCAACTGCTCGACCTCTTCCAGTCGGGGGCGTCCGATGACGAAAACCGCGATTTCCACGTCGCAATCCTCGAAATCCGAGCACAGGCACCCTATAGCGAAGCGTACCAGGAACAGCTCCACCAGAACGACCGATTTCTCCACGAACTCGTCGCAGATATCGTCCGCGAGGGTATCGAGGCCGACCAGTTCAAATCCGTCGACCCCGAGGTGGCGGCAACAACCCTGCTAGCCACCGTGGATGGCTTGCGGGTTCGTCGGACGACGCTCGGCGTGGATAGTGCTGATTCCGCCGTTCACGATTTGCTCACCCGCTATCTCGGTTGGGAGCGTGAAGAATGAGCACGAAGAACTTCGACGTGAACCTGACCGAGGGAGAACTGCTGAAGCCGCTGCTCGTGCTGTCGCTCCCCATCGTCCTCTCGCAGTTGATGCAGGTCGCTTACAACCTCGCGGACACATTCTGGGTCGGTCGCCTCGGACAGGACGCCGTGAGCGCCTTGTCGTTCTCGTGGCCGCTCGTCTTTCTCATGATCTCTATCGGTGGCGGCTTTACGGTCGCTGGGACGGTGCTCGTGGCCCAGAACAAGGGTGCGGGCAACCACGACCGAGTTGACCACATCGCAGGTCAAACTATCGCGTTCGTGACCGCAATTGCCGTCGCATTCTCGATTCTCGGCTGGTTTCTCACCCCGACGCTCCTCACGCTCATCGGGACGACGCCGGGAACGCAGGTTCACGCTTACTCCGTCGAGTACACGCGAACCATCTTCCTCGGTGTGTTCTTCATGTTCGGCTTCTTCATCTTTCAGGCACTCCTGCGCGGGTGGGGCGACACGAAGACGCCAATGTATTTGATGGCGTTCGGCGTGGTCATCAACGTCGCCCTCGACCCGTTTTTCATCCTCGGCTTTCAGGACAACCCGCTGTTCGGCTATCTCGGAATGCGCGGACTGGAGGCGGCGCTGTTCGACACGACCGGCTTCAACGGATTCGGCGTGCAGGGTGCGGCATTCGCCACCGTTCTTTCACGTGGTGTTGGTGCGATGGTCGGGTTCGCCCTCCTTTTCTCGGGACGGGTCGGCATCCACCTCTCGCTGGATGACCTGCGCCTTCGCGCCGAGTCGGTTCGGAAGATAATCGAAATCGGTGCCCCGACGAGCGTCGAACAGAGCACTCGCGCGCTCGGCATCACGGCCTTAACCGCGCTCGTCGCACTGGCTGGTACCGACGCAGTTGCGGCGTTCGGTATCGGCAATCGACTCACGTCGCTTGTCTTCTTGCCCGCGCTGGGACTCGCACAGGGAACCGAAACCGTGGTCGGCCAGAACCTCGGTGCCGAAAAGACTGCGCGCGCGAAACGTGCCGTCCATCTCGCGACGGGAATCATCGTCGCGGTTCTCGCCGTCGTCGGTATCGTCGCGTACGTCTTCGCGGAGCCGATTACGAACGTCTTCATCTCCGGCGAAGGTGCCGAGGCGGTCGTCGAAATCGGCGGCGACTACCTCCGAATCGTCGGACCCACGTTCTTCGGTATCGGCATATTCCGCATCATTTCCGGCGGGTTTCGCGGAAGCGGAAGCACGCGCGTGGCGATGGTTCTCTCAATCCTTTCGCTCTGGGTGTTCCGACTGCCGCCCGCCTACGCCCTCGTCGAATGGTACGACATGGGTTCGACGGGAATCTGGTACGGAATTGCACTCTCGAACGTGTTGACAGCAGTCGTCGCCGTCGCGTGGTTCCTTCGCGGAACGTGGACGGAGTCGGTTGTCGAACCGTCGAAAAAGCCGACCGTCGCGGACGACTGACACGGTACTATTCATCGGTTCGTTTTACCGCGACGGACTCAATCCCTGGCTAAAAATGCCGACACAGTCACCTTTTCAGCACAGTGACACTAGTTCGGGGTATGATTGGCTGGAAAGGAGTAGACCACATTCAGCTCTGTATTTCGCCGGAGTCCGAAAATGAAGCACGTGAGTTCTATGGAACGATACTCGGTCTACATGATATTCCGAAACCCGACTCGCTTCGCTCGAACGGCGGACTGTGGTTCCGAGCGAATGGGATGGAAGTACATCTCGGTGTCGAGGATATTGAATCACCACAATCGAAACAACATCCTGCATTCGAAGTCGGGAACGTGGACGAAACGAGAGCGCATCTCGATGCGAGCGGTGTCGAAACTCACGACGAAACGCCGATTCCGGGGAGAGAACGATTTTCGTTTCGAGACCCGTTTGGAAACCGAATCGAAATTCTAGAAGCCGTTTGAGTCATCTATCGAAAAATCGGGTAATTGGTTCCAAATGACTATCGCGTCGGGAGCGTGTCCCGCCGCTCGAAATCGCTGTGTCTGTGCTCCGAGGTCGAAACTGAACTCACGGCACGGAAGACGGTTTCCGGGTCGTGCGTCTTTCGCCAGTGCCAGCGCGTCCGGGCGATAAGCGAGAGTTTTCGGAGGGTACCGAGGGATGGTTCTTTCGAGAGCACGTCGTAGCCCTGCGCTCGAATTACGCGGTGATAATCGGCGTAGAGCACCGCCGAAACAAGCACTGCGAACTGACAATCCTCGGGAAGGAACTGGATACCCGCGACACCATCGCGGTACAACGACTCCGCTCGATGGAGTTCGTCGCGCATCACGTCGGCGAACGCCGCTGAAAAGTCGAGAGTCTGGATTTCCGCGTCGGTGACGCCGTATCGCGAGAGCGTCGTCCGGGGCAGATAGATTCGGTCGCGGTCTTCGATATCCTCGCGCACGTCGCGGAGGAAGTTGGTCAACTGGAACGCCTCGCCGAGCGCCGTCGCGTGGGGCAGGGCGCGCTCGACGTCTTCGGGGTTCATAATCGTCGTCATCATCCGACCGACGGCGGCAGCCGACCCACGCATGTAGGCTTCCAGCTCCTCGTAATCGGCGTACCGCGATTTAGTGATGTCGGACTCCATGGCGTCGATGAAGAGCGTAACTTCCTCGTCCGAGATACCGTGGGTTTCGCGAAGTTCGTGAAACGCTTCGAGGACGGGGTCGTCGGGTTCGACCGTTCCAAGCGCCTGTGCTCGGAACGATTCGAGCCGTGCCTCCTGCGCTTGCGGTGAGACACCGTCGGCATCATCGACTACTTCATCGCAAATTCGAAAGAAACCGTACAGTACGTACGTTGGGTGGCGTACTCGCTCCGGCAAGAGCCTCGTGGCAAGGTGGAACGTTTTCCCTGTCTGCTGTTGTATCGACTTCCCCGTCCGTACGTGTTTGTCCTTCATTGCATGTCTGTCCCGAGAATAGTAGATGGTACGTCGGTACTCTGAAAAAAGACGATGCCAAACTAGTTCGGCCCTGCCGGTTCCAATGCATCGTCCTAGTTTTCTACCCGAAATTTCGAGTGAAATTACCATGATAAAATTGATACCGCGGTGGTTACTACGGGTTTACAACGATGAACCGACGAACGTTTCTCGCGGCGGGCGCAGTTTCCGTCACCGGATTGAGCGGCTGTCTCGGTCTCGGTGGGGGGTCGGGAAAAACGGAAGAGGGGTACAAAACTGTCGAACAGTACGGAGAGCAGGTACCACTCGCACCGCTTTCCGACACCTATGAATGGTACAAACAGGATGAAGCTCGATTCGTCGACGCTCGCGGAAAGCAACAGTACGACACCTCACATATCAAAGATGCTGTGTTGAGCCCCGCGCCGGACGGATTGGCACAAAACGACCCCGTCGCATCGTGGTCGAAAGACCAGAAAATCGTTTGTTACTGCGGCTGTCCCCACCATCTCTCTTCGATGCGTGCCGGGAAACTGATCAAAAACGGCTACAATAACGTCTACGTCATCGATGAAGGGTACTGGGAATGGCACGAGAAAGGATACCCGATTCGCGGCCAGAACACCGCCGCAACCCCTAACGCGTACGTCATCGACGGACTCGCCGACCCAGCCTACGTCGGAGAGACGGCTTGGGCACGCCACCTCGCATCCGGACAGAAGGAAGCGACGGACATCCTTCAGGACGGGTCGTACTCGCTCCGTCTCAAGTTCCACGACGTGACGCCTGATACCCTCATCACCGTCGAAACACCTGCCTATGAAGTCGAAGGAACAATCGGTGAACTGTCTTCCCACGTCGTCACCGGATAACCACGATTTTCCCCACCGACCGAGCCGTTTCTGAAGGTTTATATTGGCTCCAGCGTGTGAACCATACTCAATGATACGGTGCAGTCAGCGTGGGTGCAGTTGGGTTGCCGTCGCCCCGTCCGAGCGGGTGGCATGGAAACAATACGAATCACACGTCCTGTGTGAACACGTCGAGACGGTCGAAATTGACATTCCGGAAGGGTACGTGCAGGTGCGAACGGACGATGGCGAGTGGGAGACGATGACCGCTGAGGAAGCGCGGCAGTTCTACGACGATTGAACCGCGGACTCCCTGTCGGTCGGGTCTTCTAACTCGCCCAGGACGGCCTCGAACGCGTCCGTCGCGGTCACCACCCCGACGACTTCGTCCCCGTCCAGTACCAGCGCGAGTTCCTGATTTTCGGCCTGAAACAGGTCGATAGCGTCGCTGACGCTGGTATCTCCCGCAATCGACATCGGTTCGTGCGCGATGTCGGCAAGCGATACCTCGCCCGACTTGAGTTCGTCGTATTGGCTGACGACGCTGGGTGCGTAGACGATTCCACGATACTCGTCGAACGATTCGCCGATAACCGGGAACCGAACGAGTGGATTCGTTTCCATTCGTTCGAAATTCTCCTCGATATCGACTTCGGTCGAGAGTGCGACGATGTCCTCCCGGGAAACCATGATGTCCCGAACCGGCAGCATCTCGATTTCCATGGCGGCCATGATCTCCTCTTCGCGTTCCTGCGAGAGGTGATCTACCTGACTGAGCACGTCGCCCATCTCGCGGTGGAGGTCGGCACGGCTTACGATTTCGCCTCCATCGTCACCCTCCTCGGCTTCCGTCCACGACCGCGTGATTTCGACGCCGAACAGGCCGAGTAATATTTTGGCGGTTCTGTCAGCAACGACGATAACCGGATACAGAACCTTCGCCCACCAGTAGAGCAGTCCCGATCCGTATCGGGCGACGAATTTCGTCCGTTCGATGCCGAGATACGTCGGAATCTGTTCGCCGACGATGACATGGAGGAGGTTGATAAGTGCGAGCGCAAGAATTGCCGAGAATGCGTGTGTCGAACCCTGCCCGAGTCCGACGGAGTTCAGAATCGGCGTGAACACCTTTGCGACTGCGGGTTCTGCGACGACACCTAGACCGACACTGGCGATTGTAATCCCGAGCTGACAGCCGGAGAGATAGATTTCGAGTCGGTCGGTCATGTTCCACGCACGCTTCAGCCCGGACGGCCCATCGAACTCGCTTTTGTCGAACTGCCGAACGCGTGTCATGGCGAACTCGATGACGACGAAGTACGCGTTCATCAGCAGGAGAAACAGCCCGCCGAAGAGACGGAGTATAGTCACGACTTCTACCATCAGGTTCCACTCCATCGGCGAGTATCCTAACTCTGCTGGGCAATGATGTCAGAAAAATTTCTAATACCGAGACTATAATTACGGAGGATAATCAAGCAGTTTGCATCTGCAATTCTTTATTAATTCTTTATTTACATAATGGAAATATTATTTTATATAAATACATATCAGTGTTGTATCGCAACAATCACGGCGGTCATTTCTGAAGGTTAGCGGTGCAGTACTGGGTGGCATTGCGGTTAGCACGACGGCGACGGAGAATAACTCGAACTACCGAACCGACCTGGTAACGGCTTTTTATGGCTGTGGCTTGCTGCCGACGACGGTTTTCGAGCGACAGCGCTCGACGTTCGAACAACTGCCGTTTCAGATTCTCTCGTGATTCTGTGCTGTCGTGGCGTATGCGCGACCGCTTGCCACTTCCTATCACACTCCAGAACAAAAACCGCTATCTTTTTGATATCGCTGTTAGTAGAATTCTAACAACAACTATGGATACAAACAGTCGTAGCCAAGGTGAGGGTTCGTGAGCCTTCTTGACCGGCTTTTCGAGAACGTAACGGCCCACAGCCGCGTGATTATCGCGGTGTTGCTCGTTCTGACGGTGCTCGTCGGTTCGGGTGCGCCGATGATAGAACAGTCGTCGTCGCTCGACCAGTTCCAGAGCGACAGCGAAGCGGCGAAGAAACTGAACTACATCGACTCGAATTTCACGACCGGACAGGAGAACACCACTGCAGTACAGGTTATCGTCCGTGGAGATGATGTGCTTTCGAAGGAAGCGATGGTGAATTCGCTCCAGTTCCAGCAACGACTTCGTGAAAACGAGACGGTCAGCAAGACGCTGGCCGACGAAAATCCCACGAGCGGCGTTGCCAACGTCATCGCCATCAGCGCGATTCAACGGGAGAAAATCGGCGAAGTCCGTGCTGAAGGACAGCAACTCCAACAGCGAGGGCAACAGCTGAATCAGACCGCGGCACGGTTGAGTGACGCGCTGAACCAGACGCGGGGACTGCAAGCGCAGTACGACCAGTTGAACGCATCCCGACAGGCGGGTGAAATCGACAACGAAACGTACCGCCAACGAGCGGGCGAGATAGAAACCCAACTGCAATCGGTTCGGGCCAACGCGACGAGCGACCTCACCGCGAACCAGTCGGCCACGTTCAACAAAGCAGCACAGCAGGCCCGCGGCCTGCAAGCCCAACTCGACCAGTTGAACAACTCGTACGAGCAGGGACAGATCAATCAATCGACCTACCAGCGGCGCGCTGGCGAGATTCAGTCCCAGTTCCAGCAGGTGTACAAACTCGGTACGCAGGGCGTCCTGGCGGAGGAGTACAAGCAACTCCAAACGCGAAGTGAAAACCTGCAAGCAAAACAACAGGGGCTGCAAAACGCCTCACTGCCATCGCTTTCCGAACAAATCGACCAGTTGGAGTCGATGAATCAGTCGCAGGTCGATAGCCTGACGAAGACAGTGCTGTCCGAGAACTCCAGCTCGGGCGGCATGTCGGGGCGTGCACTGGCGTTCATGCCGACATCGTACGAACCAGGCACGACCGACGCCAACGCGACGATGCTCGTGGTCTTCCAGAAACAGGACGGCCAGTCGATGCAACAGGGGCAGGCCTCGGACACGCTCGTCAACTCGCAGGCGGCTATCCAGTCGGTCGCTGACGAGGAGTTCGACCGCGAGGCCGTCGTCTTCGGAAGCGGCATTATCAGCGAGGAAATCAACCAGTCGATGGCGGACAGTCTGGCCATCGTCGGTCCCCTCGCCCTGCTGTTCGTCGTCCTAACACTGCTCGTGGCCTACCGTGACCTGCTCGACATCGTGCTCGGCGTCCTCGGTATCGTCCTCGTGCTGGTATGGACGTTCGGCTTCATGGGTTGGCTCGAAATCACGTTCAACCAGATGTTCATCGCGGTTCCCGTCCTGCTCATCGGGTTGTCCATCGACTACGCGATTCACGTCTTCATGCGACACCGCGAAGAACGGAACGAGAACACCGGCGAAGGCGTTCGCGGTTCGATGCGTGTCGCACTCGTCAGCGTCGGCGCGGCCCTGACTTGGGTGACCGCAACGACGGTCATCGGCTTCCTTTCGAATTTGGTCAGTCCGTTGCCGCCCATTCAGGACTTCGGTATCGTGAGTTCCATCGGTATCGTCGCGGCGCTGCTAATATTCGGCGCGCTGATTCCAGCGCTGAAAGTCGAAGTCGACGAAATGCTCGAATCCCGCGGCTACGACCGCAACAAGCGAGCGTTCGGTACCGGGGGCGGCGCACTCGGTCGCGTCCTCTCCGCCGGAGCGGTCGCGGCCAGGAAAGCCCCGCTCGTCGTCATCGTGTTGACGGTGCTCGTGAGCGCCGGCGGTGCCTACGGTGCGACGAAGGTCGACACCAGCTTCGCACAGGAGGACTTCCTCGCGGAAGACCCGCCAGGATGGACGAAGGAACTGCCGGAACCGTTCAAACCGTCCGAGTACTCGGCAAAGAAGAACCTCGACTACGTGAACGACAACTTCGTCCGCGAGGACTCGCAGGCACAAATCCTGATTCAGGGTGACATAACGCAAGCGAACACGCTTGAACAGATTCAACAGGCACGCAACGAGGCCGCGAAGAAAGACACGACGCTTGTCCTTTCCAACGGCGAACCCCAGGTGACGAGTCCGCTCTCGGTGATGCAACAGACTGCGGCGCAGAATCAATCGTTCAATCAAACGTTTACTGCCGCCGACACTGACGGGAACGGCGTCCCTGACCGGAACCTGAAACAGGTGTACGACAAACTGTACAGCGTTGCCCCAGAACAAGCGGCCAGCGTCATCCACAAGGAGGGTGACGACTATCAGGCGGTTCGAATGTCCATTTCGGTCAAGGGTGGCGCGGCGAGCGTCGAAGTGACCGAGGAGATGCGCGACGTGGCGGCTGGCTTCGAAGGCGACCTCGAAGCGACCGCGACTGGACAAACAATCGTCTTCGAAATCGTCCAGAAACAACTGCTCGACACGGTTATCCAGAGCCTCATCATCACGATGGTCGCCGTCTTCGCCTTCCTGATGTTCATCTACCGCATCACGGAAGGGAGTGCGACCCTCGGTGCTGTGACCCTGCTCCCCGTCGTGTTCAGCGTGGCGTGGATTCTGGGAACGATGTATCTGATCGATATGCCGTTCAACATCCTGACGGGGATGATTACGAGTCTCACCGTCGGGTTGGGTGTCGCCTACAGCATCCACCTGTCCGAGCGGTACAACGTCGAACTGGAACGACGAGGTTCCGTCTGGGAAGCGATGAACGTCGCACTCGCCGGAACCGGTGGGGCATTGCTGGGCAGTGCGGCGACCACGGTCGGCGGCTTCGGCGTCCTCGCCTTCGCCATCCTGCCCGCGCTCCAACAATTCGGTATCATCACCGGCTTGACCATCATCTACGCGTTCCTCGCGAGCGTGTTGGTGCTCCCAAGCCTACTCGTCGTTTGGACGCGCTACTTCGGGCCGGGCGCTCGCGGTACCATCGAAACGAAATCGACGACCGCCGCGCCGAGCGAGGATTAAAATGGACGAGGATGACGCCATCTCCGCGCTTACCGACCTCGGCCTGTCGAACTACGAGGCCAAGGTGTTCGTCGCCCTGCAAAAGCTGGGTACCGGGACTGCCCGAGATATCCACAGCGTGACGGACGTTCCGCGGTCGCAGGTGTATGGTGCGGCGGAAACTCTGCAAGAGCGTGGCCTAGTGGAACTCCAACAGTCGAAGCCGATTCAGTACCGTCCCGTGAGTTTGGACGTGGCCAAATCGCATCTCCGTAACCGATTCGAGCGAACTCAAGAGCGGGCGTTCGACTACCTCGAATCCGCCCAGAACGAGTTCGTCGATGGTGACGAAGAGCGCGAAGACGTGTGGTCCGTCGATGGACGTGACGCCGTCTCCGGCCGTCTCGAACAGCTAATCGGGGAGGCTGAATCGAGAATCGTCTTCGCAGTTCACGATGCCTCGTTGTTCACCCGCGGTATCGCGGATGCCCTGCGAGAGCGTTCCGACGCGGGCGTCAACGTCCTCGTCGTCACGGACGACGTTGCCGTTCACGACCGGGTTGACGACATCCCGATCATCGACATGCCCGGAGGGCCGTAAGAACACCGCGCAGGGCGTGTCGTCGTGGTGGACGACGGCGACACGGTACTTATCAGCGTCCTCGGTGATGGCGAAAGCGCGATTTGGAGTTCACAAACCGGGTTCGCGGAAATCTTGAGTCAGTTTATCGACGCACCGATCGAAGACGTGGTGCAGGACTGACGCGTTTCCTGCGAACGTATTTTCACGATAGTTTAAATATCAAGCCGCCAAATCTTTCGATATGCCGTGGTATGCCGTCGAAGCCCTAGACGACGCAATCGACACCACGAAAGCCTTCCTGCTCCCCGTCGAGATTCGAACGTGGCTGAAACTTGCCATCATCGTTCTTTTTTTGGGAGGGACGAGCGCGTCGCCACCGACGGCCGGCGGAAACTTCCAGTTCGGTGGTGGGCCCCCGGAAATTCCGATTTCGATAGAGATCATCACCACGTTGGTTATCGCCATTGTGGCGGTTGCGATACTCCTCTGGATGGTTTTTACCTTCATCGGGTCGCTGATGGAGTTCGCGTTCGTCGAATCGCTTCGCTCGCGTAAGGTTCACGTCCGCCAGTATCTACGCCGCTATTTCGGGCCGGGAGTACGTCTGTTCGGGTTTCGACTCGTCGTTTTCACGCTCGTCCTCCTACCGATAGTTGGATTCTTACTCGTTTTCGTCCCCGCGCTGCTCGATGGGTCGGCGGATGTGGCGTTCGGAAGCCTGTTCCTCTTCTTGCCCGTGGTGGTCATACTCGCACTCGTTGCCGGGTTGATCGACGGTCTGACGACGAATTTCGTCGTTCCCGTGATGATCCTCCGGGGCGGGGGCGTCTTCGCTGGCTGGCGTCGTTTCTGGCCGACGCTTCGAAACCAGTGGAAACAGTACGGCGTATACGTCCTGCTTCGATTTGCATTGAGCATTGCGGCAGGCATCGTCGTCTCTATCGTCGGCGGAATCGCGGGAATCGTCCTCGGTATCCCGTTTGCAATCGTCGGTATCGGTCTCTATGTCCTGGCCGGTGCCCCTGTGCCCACCGTACTCGCGTCGAGCGTCCCGATACTGGTTGCGTTCGGTTTGCTCGCCGTCGCCTACATGCTGGTACTGCTGTTTACCCTTGCCATCGTTCGCGTCCCGATACAGACGTACCTCCGATACTTCGCTCTGCTCGTGCTCGGCGATACGAACGGGGAACTCGATCTCATTCCGGAACTGCGAGAAGAAGTCCGCTAGAGTTTCGAATCGAGTTGTCTCCCGACCGCATCGTCGCCAACCGGACCACAATCGCGCGCGAGATGGACGAGAGGTGCATTCTCCATCGTGAGCCATTCGCCTTCACCATCGTTTGCGATGGTGACGGAACGCTGAGTCTGGGGAAGGCCGTTGGCGCGGGTGCCTTCTGTTCGTTCGCGGACGCCAGCCATCTGTAGCGGCGGGTCAGATTCTTCGGTGACGACGAATCGGTAACGAGGAATGTCAGGGTCGTGTTGGCGAAGCGCGTCGCGATAGCCACGCGCGAGTTCGGCGGCCCGAGACGCATCGTCGTGGTCTTCGAACTGTTTTCCGGTGATCGGCATCGGACATTCACCAGTGTCCGCACACACGACTGAAAACTGACCACGACCGCTTTCGGCCGCCATCGCCTCGATTTCCTTGCGTGTCTGCCGGAGGATGTCGTCCATGTTTAGGCTAACCTAATTTAGGTTTAGGCTGTCCTAAAAAGGTTGCGACTCACTCCGTGAGCAAGGAGAGTAGACGCCAGGAAAGCCGTTTATCGAGCGGATCGTTCGCGTTTCCGCAGTGGGGTGACTGCACGCAGGAGGGGCATCCCGACTCGCAATCACAGTCGCGAATCAATTCCCGGGTGTTTCGCATGAGCGGTTCGACCGTTTCGTAGCCGTCGCGGGTGAGGCCGACGCCGCCGGGATACCCATCGTAGATAAAAATGGTGCTGGTGCCGGTGTGTGGATGAAGCGGTGTCGAGAGGCCGCCGATATCGCGCCGGTCACAGAGCAGCTCCAGCGGGAAGAGCGAAATCATCCCGTGTTCTGCGGCGTGAATCGCACCGCCGAAATCGCCGTCCATGGCGCGGATTTCCCGCTCGACATCGTCCGGTATCGTAAAATAGAGCGCCTTGGTTCGAAGCGTGAGTTCCGGCAAGGAAAGCGATTCTTTTCCGAGCGTCTTGCCGCGTTTGGCGTCTCGCCGCTCGTAACCGGTAATTCGCTTTCGCATCGTCACGTCGGCAAATCGAACGAGACAGTCATCATGAGTCGAAAGCGTCGTTTCGTCCAAATCCTCTTCTACCGTGATCTCCTTCTCGTGGAGCGTCTTCGTGTGATAGTCCGCCCACGTCGGTGATAGTTCGGCTACGTCTTTCGACAGGTCGAGGTCAACCACCTCGTACGACTGTCCTTGGTGGTGGTAGATGGCTCCGGGATGCGCGTCGTTCAACGCATCGCTAAATGGGAGCGAGGAGATAATATCGCCACGAGAGCGCTCGAGTAGGTCTATTTCTCGGTCGTCGATCGTCCGCAGGCTCATCTCGTGCTGGGGGCTCCCGCCGCCATCGTACACCCAGCGCATACCGTCGCTCGTCTGTCGGCGCTTTAGTTCCCCCGCAGATTCGAGGTCGGCGACGAGGTCTGGGAATCCATCACCGAAATACTGCTCGTCGTCCGGCGAAAGCCACGATTCGCGGGCGGCGGACGTGACGTGTGACGGAAGGAGTTCCTCGTTTTCGGGGTTCGCTACCGCTCGCTCTGGGTCGCCCGCGAAGAACTCGTCGGGGTTCCGCATCAGGAACTGGTCTAACTGGTCTTCGCCCGCGACGAGTGTGACGAGGCTGGCGTCGGTTCCACGCCCAGCACGGCCCGCCTGCTGGAACGCTGCCATCCGCGTACCGGGATAACTATCGAGCAAGACGGCATCGAGCCCGCCGATATCGACGCCGAGTTCCAGCGCGTTCGTGCTCCACGCACCACGAATCTCGCCGGAGTGCAGGCCGGATTCGAGTTCGCGCCTGCGGTCGTTGCGGAGGGCCGCCTGATACGCCGAGATTTCGGACGCGATGTCTCGTTCGCCTCGTCGGCGGAGTTCGTCCGCGCTTTCCATGGCGTAACGTTCCGCGGCCTGTCGGGCGCGGGTGAACACCAGCGTTTGGTAGTCGCGGGTGACGAGGTCGGCGAAGAGTCGCTTCGATTCGCCGTGACTCGATTTTCTGCGCCCACTGCCCCGATTTTCGTCCTCGTACTCCGGTGGATTCCAAAGTATCCAGTGCGTCGGGCCGGTTCGACTCGTATTCTCATCGACAAGGTGAAACGAGGGTTCGGGTTGACCGGTAACCGTGCTCGCATGCTCGACCGGGTTGCCGATGGTCGCGGAACAGCAGACGAACTGGGGCGACGAATCGAATCGGTCGCAGATTCGCACGAGTCGGCGGAGGACGAGCGCGACATGACTTCCGAAGACGCCGCGATACTCGTGGACTTCGTCGATGACGACCGTTTCCAATCCTTTGAAAAACCAATCCCAAAGTCGGTGAGCGTAGGGGAGGAGCGCGTAATGAAGCATGTCCGGGGTCGTGAGCACGACGGTCGGGTGGCGGTCTCGCACCGCTCGCTTTTCGTTTTTGTCGAGTCGGCCGGTGTACTGGGCAACCGAAACCCGACTGCCGAATCCCAAATCGCGGGCGAGTTCCGACAGAGTGTCCTCTTGGTCGTTGATGAGTGCGTTCTGTGGACCGATATATAGTGTCCTCCCGCCGTGATCCATCGCTCGCTCGAACGCCGGAACTGTATACGCGAGGCTCTTGCCACTCGCAGTCCGTGTGGCGATAACGACGTTTTCCCCGTCGCGGACTGCCTCGACTGCTACGGCCTGGTGGCGGTAGAGTCGGTTGATGCCGCGGTCAGCGAGGGCCGATTCGAGACGCGATTCGAGGGGGATGTCTCGAAACTCTCCGTCGTTTCCGGAAATCGTTTCATGACGGGCGATTTGTCCCTGATAATAGGGTCGCCCGCGAAGCCAATCGATGGTGTTCTGCACTGAGAACACGTTGGATACGGAGGCTCTAACCGGTTTCGTCACGATACCAATGCGCTTCTTGGAGCGAATTTATCGGAATCGATCGAATGGATTATTTCCCACAAATTAACAGTGTATGAATAGTCGTCGAGTTCTCGCTACCGTCGCTGGCGCTAGCAGTTTTTAGGTCGCAGTTCGTACAGCCGAACCATTCGGTCGAAGAAAACGAACATGCAAACGAGCGAAACAGCGGTTCCAAACAGGGTTCTGACTGGCTGACGTTTGATCGCCGCTCGGAGGGCAAACAGATGAATCGGTGCTGTCACCCCGACAAAAAGGGAATCTCGCGGCGACGATAGAAGCCCTCGTTCGAACCATACCCGCTCCCCGAGTACGACGCGTGTCGCCCACGCTTCGTCGTCGTCCGGCGGAGCGAACAAGAGCGGATTCACCGAGACGAACAAGAGCGTTCCGACCAACAGTAAACGCCGTCGCCGGTAGATGGCCAGAATCAGCATCGGATATGCCACAACCAGCGTCCAGACACTCCACGGATTGGCGTGCCGAGACCAGAAAAACAGTTCTGCAACACTATCGCTGCCGATTTGGGTTTTCATTGCGACGAACGCCGTTTGCCGACCGGATAAGCGTTGTCGTCGTTTCGAAATACTCTCCATTGTCGATAGCGATTTCTGCCGCACTTTGCACCCTTCCCGAACGTTATTACGTTCGTTCCCGTAGCCATCCGCGTGTTCCCCGATATTGAATATCTCGATTGGATAACCGGGCGACCCGAGTCGGCGACGCACGACCTCGGGTCAAGCGACCTTCGCCGACCGATTCCCGAGCCGGACGGTGTCGTTCCATCGGAACTCGCCAACCTTCCAGCGCCACCGGACGATACCGACTTGGAGAGCATCATCGCCGAGGGCTACGACGTGGGAACGGAGAACGTCCTCGTGACGGCAGGAGCGACGCACGCGAACTTCCTCGCCGTGGCCGCCGCAATCAACGATACGGTCGGGGGAGCGGAGTCGGACGACGAGGACGCTCAGTCCAATCCGCGTGTACTGGTCGAAAAGCCGGGCTACGAACCGCTCACGGCAACGCCACGGGGGTTGGGTGCGACGGTCGACCGATTTCGTCGCCCGGAGGAAAACGACTACTCGCTCGAACCCGGTCGGATATCGGCAGCGATGACCGACGATACGGAATGCGTCGTCGTCACGAACCGTCACAACCCGAGTGGGAGTCGCACCGAGAGGGAAACCATCGCTGACGCGAGTCGAATCGTCGCCGACAACGGCTCACACCTTCTCGTTGACGAGGTGTACGCACCCTTCTGTGAGAACGCCGACCCGTCCGTCTTCGGCGGGCCGACCGGAGTGGATCTGCCGAATACCGTTGTCACGAACTCCCTGACGAAATTCCACGGATTCGGTTCGATTCGAGTTGGATGGCTCGTCGCGGATGCCGAGTTCGTCTCTCGTGCCCGATCGATTATGTACCACGTTCCGGCGATTTCAGGGCCTGCCGTGTCGTTAGCCCGGCGAGCGCTCTACAACGAGACCGAGCTCGCGGAGCAATCAAGGGAGCGAATCGTCGAAAACCGCGAACTACTCACGAATTTCGTCGCGGAGCGAGACGATCTCACGGGTGCCGCCTCCGCCGGATGTACCTATGGCTTCTTCGAACACGAATCGGCGGACGGTAACGAAGTGGCGACCGCCGCGTGGAAGAAGGGCGTGTTGATCGTACCGGGCCGGTTTTTCGATGACGACGAACGATTCCGATTGAGTCTCGGTCTCGAGACCGAGACGGTTCGGGAAGGGTTGGATGTCTTTGGTTCGGTGCTAGACGAGTTATAGTATCGACTGGTCGTGAAACGTCTACCAAGAGTTAAGACCCGCGCATACAATCTTCGTGCATATGGACGGAACCCCTGAGGAAATTACGACGCTTGTCGGACGGGAGGTGTACTCCAACAACGGCGTGTTCGTCGGTGAAGTGGACGATGTACGCCTCAACTTGGACGAAACCGCCGTGACGGGTCTCGCGCTTGGTGGCATCAACGACGAACTGTTCGGCGACCGAATCGAACCGGGCCGCGGCGTCATCGTTCCCTATCGATGGGTACGTGCAGTCGGCGACATAATCCTCGTCAACGACGTGGTCGAACGGATGAAAGGCGCTGACGACGAAGAAGAAGTCGCGGTTTAGTTTCCGTTCGTCTCGCCATCGACGCCCATCGCGTCGAACAGTTTCTTCTTGACAGCTTCCTCTGTGAGCGACAGCAAGGTGTCGCGGTTGTTCTCGTTCGATTCGATGCCGGTGAAGATACCGAGCGGAATCTCCGCGCTCGCCTGCGTGGAGTGACCCGCCGCCTCGCCGATATCTTCGAACGCGTCTTGCAGAACGTTGCCGATGTTCATCCGGATGTCTTTCGAGCGGGCCGCGAGGTAGATGGTGTCGTCCGCGATTCCGAAGACGGCAGTCGTCGTAATACCTTCCAGATTAAGCAGATGTTGTGCGGCCTGCGTGAGGGCATCGCGGTCGCGAATGAACCCCGCGTTGGTGACGAGATGGCTTCCCTGAACGTCCCGGCTGGTGATGGCTTCGGCCAGCACGTCGAGCGTCTCGGGGGACATCGACGGCGATTCGACCTGTTCGAGTGTGTCGTGGTTGGCGAAGGGGTAGAGGTAGGCGGCCGCGGTGAGGTCGGCAGGGGTCGTGTCACGTTTAAAATCCAGCGTCTCCGCGCGGATTCCGTAAAGGAGCGCCGTCGCGACTTCCTCGCTCAGGCTGATGTCAAACTCCTGGACGTACTTCGTCATGATGGTCGAAGTCGAGCTGACGTTCGGGCGAACGTCGGAGAACTCCGCCTCGTACTCGCCCTCGGGTTCGTAGTGGTCGATGAGAATATCGACCGGATGGTCAAGTTCGGGTTCGCTCGCTCGCATGTGGTCGACGAGTGCGAAGGTGTCGTAGTCATCGATATCCACATTGTCCCGCTGAACCAGTTCGATACCGAGGAGGTTGACGAACGCCCGATTCTCCTGATGACCGATTTCACCGTGATAGAGGATATCGGCCTCGACCCCAAGGCTTTCGGCAATCGACTGCAAGGCGGCCGCGCTGGCGATAGAGTCCGGGTCGGGGTTGTCGTGTGTGAGAATCGCGAGTCTGTCCGGCGTCCCTTCGATGACCGTGGACAGCTGTCGCGCTTTGTACTCCAACTCGCCCGATTCGAGCGACCGAAGCGCCGAGTTGGCGATGACGGTGGACGGATTGATAACCACGTCCGCACCCATTTCGGTGAGCTCATCCGCCGAAACGGGGTCGCTTGCCCGAACGACGATAAATCGTTCGCCGCCGCGGGATTGCAGGTTCGAGACGGCCTCCTTGTTCGCGGCCACATCCGATGAGAGAATGAGGACAACGTCCCGGTCGCCGACGACATCCGTGACAGATTCGTCCCTGATATCTCCCGTCTGCGCGTTCAGGTCTTGGTCACGGAGCGCCTCAACGCGGTCGGTATCTCGGTCTACGATGAGAACTTCCTTGCCCTGTTCGACGAGTTCCTCCGCGACGGCGTAGCCGACACTTCCACACCCGAGAATGGCGTATGTAGACATCGAAGAAATAGTTATCCCGGCGCTCATTACTACTGGTTCGTTGCCCGGGGCGGTACTTAATCCTCCCGAAGCCACCGCGAAACCAGCCCGATGGCGTGTTTCGCTTACAGGACGAAGTTGTGAATATATCGTCAGAGAGTGCTAAACTGCATCGGGTTCGGGTATACGACTGAACACACTTCGAAGAATCGAGCGTCGATCGACATTTTCATCGACTCGGGCGGGCGGCTATCGAGGTTTGTCTTGGATATTTTTCGACCGCAAAGTGGCCGACTGCGTTCTGAAAGGAAACGTATTTACGTCACACCACGCTTTTTCAGAATGCGTTGGGCCGGTAGCTCAGTTAGGCAGAGCGTCTGACTCTTAATCAGACGGTCGCGTGTTCAAATCGCGCCCGGCCCGTTTTCACGACGAATGGACATGAGGAGTGAAACGTCCGTAACGATATGAAGTAGACGAGTCGCAACTCGTGAGCGAGCGAAGTGAGCGAACTGGAACGTCTCGGCGTAGTTCATAGTCGCGTCCGGGCCGTCTTACTGCGAACAGACTCCCGAGTGGCAAAACCGCGTTAGCGATCTGCACTTCAGCTAAAAAAGAGGTTCTTCACATAGTACACGTACCGCCCTGATGCTATCTCGTCGTATGGGATTCGCTGAATTTGAAGCAGTTTGGTAAAAGCAGTTCAGTCGAACTATGCAGTCACCGTCAGGGAGTTTGACGAATCAGAGCAAAAGCGTAAACGTCCGACTGCCGCTCCCGCCGTCGCCAAGCGTGTAATCGATGGTGATGTCCACCCTTTCGCCGACCATATCGATGGGCGAACCGTTCGACTTGGACTGGTAGAATGACACCGTCGCCGAGGAACCCGACGAGAGAATCGCGTTGTTGGATGCGCTTTCGTCGTGCCCGTCCCAGTCGAGGTCGATGGAACCGGGGAGCGAAATCCCGTTGTTGATGTCGGTCACTCCGTTTTGTACGTCGGCAGCGATGAACAGTTCGCTGACCCATGCACCTTCGCCGTAGGAGTGGTCGCGCAGTTGGTCGATAGCGGAGTTTTCCGGCGTGATTTCGAGGTCGGTAATGCGAGCGTCCTGTCCGAAGGTGTTCGTAAGACTGAATCGCAGTCCGGACTGTTTCGGGTTGGTATCCTCGCTCGCGTTGACTGCAATCACGTCTCGGTCATACGCCACCGTATCGGTGATGAGGCCGAACCGTTGGAGGAACTCCTGTACTGCGGCGGTCGTTTCTCTGACCTGCTGGGAGAGCGGTCGGTCGTTTTTGCGGGTCGTCTCGTAAATGATGGCTCCTGTGTCGAGATCGCGCCGACCTTGTGTTTGAGCATCGGACTCGACCCGTCACTGCTAGTCGCACCGGAGTAGTCGTACGTCGAATTCGAGATGTAGTTCGCGTTCAAGTACGATACGAGCTCTTTTCGGTACGAAGTCGCGCCCCCCGCTTGCGTCGAGAAGATTCCCTGACCGACGCCGCCGTCGCCGGAGTTGTAGATTCCGTAGGAACTGTGCAGGTCGAAGAGGAAGTCTATATCTTCCATCACCACCACATCCCAAATTTCCCGGGCGAGGGAGGTCGTCGGTTCCTCTCCGGTCGGGAACTGTCGGTTGAGATCCGTTCCGTCGTTGTAAATTCGGTTCGTGCTCCGAATCGCGTTCTTGTTCGCCTCAGGAAGGACGACGAGTTTTCCTGCGTCGATACTCCAATCTTTGATCTTCCCGGCCGCCGTATAGCCGTTCGCTTCGTCGCCGTGCATTCCTCCGACGACCATCACGGTCGGTCCGTCCGCATCTGCATCCCGAACGTACACCGTGGTTTCCTCGCTCGTTCCCGCTCGAATCGTGTAACTGGTACGAGTTTCCTGTGCGGATGCTCGTCGTGAAGCAGAGTGGAGTCCCCCTGTCGTCGAGAGCGCAAAAATATCGAATTTAATATATATATATATATGTGTCTTCTTATTTTTGAGCTGGGGAGACCAGCTTCATCGTCGTTTCGTGTCATGGTTTTCTCAAAGTGAATATTCACTTCAAATTTCATACATCATATAAGAATCTACTCTCTAGGATTAACATATGTATCTATTATAAGTAAGTATTCATTTAATAGAAAGCTATTACTATTGCCAGCCAAATCTGTTGTCAAAATGTAACTAGAATTTGATAATACTCATAACCCGTATCGGTCACGATTTGTCGCCGGGATTGTCCACGTTCCGAAAAACCAGACAGTAGCTGTGGTCGTAGCCGTATCCGAACGTTCCTGTTTTGTCGGCCGGTTCACCTTCCTTCCACGTGACGACGATTTCACCTTCGAAGTGAATGCACGTCGAGAGAACGTCCGCTATGTCCATGCCAACGTCGTTACGTACCCCCTCGTTTTTGAGGTTCGAAATGTCGATCAGTACGTGTGAACCGGTCGCCATGTACGCTTCGAGTTGGCCAAAGGTGTCTCCAATATTTTCGAGATACTCGTCATACTGACTCTCTCCGGCGTAGTTCCGAAACGGATTCCGATTGTCTTCCTCTGCCATGAAGGGCGGCGAGGTGAGACAGAGGTCGAACGTCGGCAAGTCGTACGATATCAGTTTGAGTGCGCTCCCGTGGATGGGGTTCTCGTCGTGGTCGATTCGACCTTCGATATACTCGGCTCGATTCATTTCGTACTCGATTCCGTACGGGATTCGTCCACGCTCCTCGGCAACGAGGAGGGTCGTCCCGAATCCGGCGAAACGTCTGTATTGACTCGCAAGAACTTATCAAGAATAAAATGTCTAACTAACTCACGACGGTGATGGTGAGGACTACTCGTGTGGGCTGTAGTTCGGCGCTTCGTCCGTAATCATCACGTCGTGCGCGTGGCCTTCGGTCTGCCCCGCGGAGGAAACGCGAACGAATTCGGAGCGCTCTTTAAATGCTGGAATCGTCTCCGCACCGACGTAGCCCATGCCGGACTGCATCCCGCCGACGAGTTGGTGGAGTTCGCTTTCGAGCGTTCCTTTGTACGGTTTCGCGGCCTCGACACCTTCCGGCACGTACTCTTCATCGTCCTGCGGTTCATCTTTCAGATAGCGGTCGCCGTCACCGCTTTTCATCGCGCCGACGCTCCCCATGCCACGGTACTGCTTGTACTTCTTGCCCTCGATGGTGATGACACGCCCCGGTGCCTCGTCAGTTCCTGCGAAGTACGACCCGAGCATAACTGCGTCAGCACCCGCCGCAATCGACTTGATGGCGTCACCGGAGTACCGAATTCCGCCGTCCGCGATGACAGGCACGTCGTGTTTTGTCGCAACGTCGGCGACCTGCGAGATAGCCGTAATCTGGGGCATCCCCGAGCCGCTGACGACGCGAGTGGTACAGATGCTTCCCGGACCGATACCGACTTTCAAGCCATCGGCGAAGTCCACCATCGCTTCTGCCGCTTCCTGCGTACCGATGTTTCCAACGACGACGTCGGCGTCGACGGATTCTTTGATTTCTCGTGCTCCATCGATGACGTTCAGGTTGTGCGCGTGCGCACAGTCGATGAACAGCACGTCCGCACCTGCATCGTCAGCAGCGACTGCTCGGTCGGTTTCGAACGGGCCGACGGCGACACCGACGCGGAGATGGTCGTTTTCGTCACGGACTGCTTCGCCGTACTCCCGGCGCTGAAGGACGCCCTGCATCGTGATGAGGCCGGTAAGGTGGTTCTCGGCGTCCACGATCGGGACGCGCTCGATTTTGTGCTCGTACATGAGTTCGAGCGCCTCGCGCGCGGTCACCGACTCATCGGCGGTGATGACCTCGTCGGTCATCGCCTCCCTGACCTCGTCGCTGTCACCGACTTCGAGGTAGGGGCGGATGTCCGTGCCGGAGATGATTCCCAGCACTTCTCCCTCGTCGTCCACGACGGGTGCGCCGCTGACGCCTCGGCGTTCCATCATCGCGTCTACCTCGCGGACGGTCTGCTCGGGGCTTGCCGTCACGACATCGCGAATGATGAGTTCGTCCGCACGTTTGACGCGTTCGACTTCGTTCACCATTTCCTCGACATCCATGTTTCGGTGGAGGACGCCGAGACCACCCTGTCGGGCCATCTCGATTGCCATCTCGCTCTCGGTGACGGTGTCCATCGCCGCCGAGAGTACGGGAACGTTGAGTTCGACGTTTTTCGAGACGCGCGATTGTACGTTGGCGTCGTCGGGTTCGACACGGCTCTCCTTCGGGCGCAGTAATACATCATCGAAGGTAAGCGCCTCTGGAACACGGAGTTTCTCGGAAAACGAACCGTCGTTGTGAGAATCGTTCGCCATGTAATGCGAACGTAGCGGCCCCTAAAAAGAGTTGCGAGATTGTGCTTCACTTGCGTGGAAAAATTTCTATTTCTGTACATACTCGTGTTCATTTCCCGTCTCATCACGGCCCAAACGTATTTCGCGCTGAAAAACAGTCGCCGATTGGACGAATCTAACAAAAAAGCAAAGCCTGGGTGGCTATTTTCGCGTCTATTTCGCGCCCCATGGGGGCATCTCTCACGCAACACTTAAGCAGAAAACAACAATAAGTGCAGGTATGGACTCTACCAGTCTCATCGTAGAGCGCATTGCTGGTCGGACGAGCGGCGACTGCTTTGCTCCGATTGCAATTTTTGCGAAAATGTGCTCCACATTTACACTGGTAGGGAAACGACCTGCACTGAATCTTCGGCCGAACTCGGATCGTCGGTCGTATCGCAGGTACCAACACCCCTCGCCCACGGGTCAGGGTTATCGTGGCTAGTCAATGAGTAGCTCACAGCATCCAATCGCCTACCGATTAGAGCGACAGGTAGGTGGCGCGACGAAGTTACTGGCAACCGTCATGGGGCTCCCTCTCGTCGACGGTATCTTCCCAGCGATGGTGCTCGCCGGAGCGATGGACGACCCGGTCGGTATCATTCAAGTCGGCCTCCTCGTCTTCGGCGGAAGTGCCACCGTCGCCGTCATCCTCGCCGAGATGGACGGCACGCCACGCGAGCAGGCGATGACCGTCCTCGCGGTCGGTGTCGGTCTCATCGCGCTTGCGTCGGTCGAGGCCGCCTTCGCCCCGACCATCGAGAGCGCGCTGAACATGGACGTGTTCAAGCGTTTCGCTGCGCTGGTCATGGCGGCCATCGCTGCGAAAACCGCCAGTGCGCGAGTCGGCGAATATCTGCCAAGCCCCGGTGTCATCATCGGCTTCGGCATGCTCGCCAGCCTCCAACCCGCCGGGTTCGAACTGATAACGTCCATCGACACGACGCGCGTCCTCCACGCCGCCGCCGCAGCAGGCAGCGGCGTCGGGTTCGCGCTGACGGTCGCCCTGCTCGGCCCGTGGCTCCGCGATGTCGTGGACATCGACCGTTTCCGATTCGGGAGTGCAGTTGCACTGGGCGTCCTACCCCTGTCGATACTCGGCCTCGCTCCCGGTCGCGCGCCGCTGGCAGTCCTCGCGGTTACCAGCCTCCTTGCGCTCGACCCCGGCGAGCAGGTGAACACCGATGTCGAAGTTCTCGACGAGCCACAATCGGCGACCGACGAGACGGAGGCACCGGAGAACAACCCGGCGGTGACCGACGGCGGCAAGAACGCCGAGGTCAACGAAATCACCGAAGCGACCGAAGATGACGGAGCCGAAACGGCCTACGGCTATCCCGGCGAGGAAGACGGCGACCAACGCCGTCCGTGGTTATAAGCGATTTCTCCCGACTGACGAACGCCGTCTTGTAACGTTTTTCCGTCTTCCCGTCCCTGTTTCTCGCATGAGTCAAAATCGCGTCGTTCAAGGGCGGATGGTCACGCCGAAGAAACTCGCCGAGATTATCGAGGGCGAGCCGGTGATGGAGGCCGACAATATCCAGGAGACAGACCGCAACTGTCCGGATTGTGGCGGTGACGTGTTAACGGTCGGCTACATGCCGAGCGTGACGGCGTTCGTCACGGGTTTCAAGTGCCAAGACTGCGACTGGCAGGAACGCGAAGAGTAGAAATCGAAACCCCTTTAGGTGGTTTCGACCTATCAAAGTCCGCGGGGTCGTGGCCAAGCCAGGGATGGCGACTGACTCCAGAGGCTACGCGCCCGGGACGAAACTCCAGCTGATATACCGAGCGAGTGACTGATCATCGCTCGCGTTGACGACCCTCTGGAGTTCCGAGGCGCACCGGAGATATCAGTCGATCGGGGGTTCAAATCCCTCCGACCCCATTCTTATTTCGACGCAATGATGACGAGCAGAGCGAGGAGCCTGTGCCGCGATTGATGGCGGAGGGGAATTTGAAGTAGACGGGACGCATGCCCGGGAAACGAGGAGACCCGGAACGTCTCGACGTTCGTCCCCGTGTCGCTCAGACAACGTCCTCAATGACAAATGATAAATCGAGATGCATCGAAATTTACGATATGATTCCTCTATTTGGTCCTGTTCCCGGCGGAATGGAAATCGCCGTCATCGCAATGTTACTCGCCATCATATGACAATTTCCTATCATGTCTGCCGGGACGCAAAGAATCGCGGGAGCGACTACGTCTATCCGTGGACGGTCGGCATGATTCTCGGCGGTGTCTTTGGCAATATCGTCGGAATTCTGTTGGTCGGTGGGTTATACTACACAATCGAAGTTCGGTCGGTGTAGAACCGAATCGAAGTCGTCGGCTCGTTACTTTTCTAGGACTTCGCCCCTGCATCGGGCATGCGATGTCGGTTGCACACGGTTCCAGTTCGAGAAAATACAGTAGGTCGCAACTGCTGTTTTTCTATCCGATTCAGACTGCCCATAACAAAGGGTGCCTTCGTCGTTCATGTGTCCAACACAAGAGATTACCAATGACCCCCACGCCCGGTTCACGAACCCGTCGTCGAATGCTCAAGCGTTCCGGCGCTGTCCTTGCTGGAACGATTCTCGCTGGCTGTTCGAGTGCGATAGACAACCGCGACAGTGGAACGACAGGGACAAAATCGACCTCCGAAACCGAATCCGTAAACCCGAATCAGGTAACACTGCGCAAGCTGGGCCAGACGCATCCGTCCGCACAATCGCCACCTAGCGGCGGCTATTCGGAAGTATCGGTTCGGGACGATGGCAAATATGCCGTCGTCGGAACCAAGTGGGGAGTTCACGGCACCTATCTGGTCGACCTCACCGACCCAGCTACCCCGAAACAGGTTCACTATCTCGGCAACTCGAACGACGCACCGAACTTGGATGTCAAGTTCGACCACCGGAACGGGCTGTACTATCGGGCGATCGAGAAAACCTGGGATGGAAATTTCGAAATCGTGGATTACGGACACTCCGCCGGGTCACCGGCGAAGCCGAAAGTCGTCGGAACCATCTCGGACGGGAAATCTCACAACGTGACACCCCATCCGACGAAGCCGGTACTCTACACCGTGAACTACGGCCTGGAAACGAACGGGTTCGATGTGTACGACATCTCCGACCCGACAGCCCCGCACAAACTCGGCCAGTACGGCCCCCAAGGCGCGTGTCACGACATTTCGGTCGATTCGGAGCGTGAGTTACTCTGTAGTGCGTATCAGTCGGGGCAGTTCATCGGATTCATCATTTACGACGTGAGCAAGCCACGAAACCCGAGCGAAGTCGGCCGGTTCGATTACGATACTCGAAAGTCGTATAGCACGGTAGAATCCGGTAAGGAAGCGTTTGGACGGGCTCACCACGGCCACTTCGACCCTCGTCGGGATTTATTGGTCATCGGAGACGAGCGACCGCAGGGTAAGCCGGGCGGAAAACACGTCTTCGACATCGGGTGGAAGGACGGCTCGCTTTCGAATCCCATCCCGGTCGGGTTTACCCTCTCGCCGAACGCACAACACATGGAAGGCGACAGCTACGCCGAACGCTTCGATTGGACCGGTCATCATTTCGCCATCGTCCCGTGGGGGAACGTAACCCTTCTCGTCAGCGCCGACTGGCACGAAGGAGTCGTTGTGTACGATATCACCGACCCGACAAATCCGCATCCGATAGATCGGTATTCGACCGACGATGGGATGGGGTCTCTCACGGTGAACGACCAAGTCAGACGACTCGGCAAGCCGCCGATGGCGTGGAAAGCAGCATACAATCCGGAACGCGACCTGGTCGTCGCGAGCGACACGTTCACCGGCCTCTACACGTTCGAACTGACGCAATCGGGGTAGTTCGGGACGTAGATGAAATAAGGGAGAAGACGTGTTTTGCTGACGGTTCCACGCAGTCACTTCCGATGTTCCACAGTTGTCGTCTGCTGTTTGAAATCCTTCGGAGGACGTTCGGTTGCAGTTACAGTTCGCGGGAGACTGTCGTTGAACGAGATCACGACTTCGTAGCGTATCGCGCCGAGGGAGTCCGCACATCCAGTCATTTGTTTGATCCAGTCTTTCGTTCGGCGAACGCCGACTACGACTGTTAGACCTCTGTTTTCGGGGTCGTATCTGACCGATTTCATCTCGGCGACTTTGCAGGGGTTGCCCTTCCACATCTTTCCCGTGATAACGGCCTGACGTTTCTTTGCATCGAATTCCACAACGGGGTTCTCGTCGAACGGTGGGTTCGGATTAGAATTAGTAACGGTGAACGTTTGGGACTTGACTCCCCGAGATTCACGATTTTCTGCTGCTTTCGAACCGGCGTTACTTACACAACCCGACCCGACTGCGGCCACGCTTACAACCGTTGTGAACAGCGTTCGTCGATTCATGACTGTAACGACGAATCGGAATGACAGATAAGTGTCGTATGGTGAAAGAACGGTTTGAGTTACGACAACCGGGGACAGGTCTCCCACGTTCGGATACTGTCCTATCGTCCGGTAACCGCCTGCCGGAGTTCCGAAACGATTGGCGCGCCATCGAGGAGCCAGAGGATGAACACGAGCATGTACGGCGCGAGGTAGATGCCGAACACCATCAACTGTTTTTCCGTCGAAAGCGAGTACAGGAACGCGCCGATGATGTGAAACGCGCGTTCGAACAGGGACACCTCGTGACCGTACGGCGGAAGCGTCACGACGGGCCAGAGGACGGGGGCGAACGGCGTCTCGTCCCGACCGACGACCCGGATAAGCACGTCGCCGCCTAGGTGCGACCAGTAACCGATGGTGAACGCGGCACCGACCGCGGACCGATCCTTGAGAACCGCGGCGGTGAGAACGAGGAGACCGACGGGCACTGCGACGAACACGGAATGTCCGATGGAGTAGCCCTGCGGGAACAGATGTAGTCCCCACGAGAGGGGTTTATCCACTAGGTCGGGCAACTGCGTCCCGAAAAGGAGGGCGACTACCGCAAGCCCGGACGGTGGTGCGCGCGTCCAGAGACGGTGGGAGAGCGAGTACAGGACGTAACCGAACGCGGCGTGACCCCATGGCATCATGGGCGGCTCACCGCCCGGAGAGCACGGATACTGCGACGTGGAGGGAGGGAACCAATCGTTCGCATCGTACTCCGACACGGATAGCTCATCTGCCGCTGTGTAGCAGTTCAAGGGTTAAAAATCCGAAGAACTTCTCGATTGTTTCCGAATCGAGATGGGGTTTCAGTCCGCCGTCGCTTCCTCGACTCGAACGAGGTGGGCTTCCTCGGCATGGCGGTCGATAGACAACGAACTCACGGACGCAGTTGTATCACAAAAAGACGAAACTCGCCGACTACTCCTTCACGACGACTTTCCCGCTCGCATCGACGGTCACTTCGTACACGTCGTAGTGGAACGTAATCGAGACGTTATCTCGCGCCTCGCCGTACCGCCGGGTACGGAACAGTGCGTCGATAGCATCGCAGTTCACGACCGCGTGGAGCGGTCGCATCTCGTTCGGGTTTGCGTCTAGTATCTCTGCGAGGATACGAACGATGCCCGCACATGTGTGTCCATTGGCCATTTCCGATTCAATGTCGAAGACGTACGTCGAAGACGTCTCGGCAGGATTGTCGTCACTGCGATCCTCGATTTCAATTCCCATACGATTATCACTAGGCGGTTCGACCACAGTTCTACTACTACGTCACCAGAGGCGGGATGAGTATATATCTATCGACGACTGGCTGATATCACTGACCAATCGTACTGTATCACGACGAATAGTGGACAGTATTATCAAAATCAGAGCGTTGTGCATCCACAGTACGCACCGTTGATACGTAGTATACGGACTGCCGCATTTCCGGAAACGTCCAGTTCTCGCTACTATGCCACCTTCCCCGAAGCACGCCGTCGTTTAGCTGTCGTTGGACGGAGGTTCGGACGTCGAAGGACCCGAACCCGTCGATTCGGTGGCCTCCGAAGAACTTCCCCGTACTATTTCGACTCGACCGTCGCTGTAGACTGTCACTTCGTGCGTACCGTATTGGAACGAAACGTATCCGTCCGCTCGGGAGTCCCCGTGTTGCGTCTCCTCGAACAGTGAGTCGAGTGCGTCGGGGTCGATGATATCGTAGAGAACTGGCTTGATTTCCGTGGGGGTCGCCTCCTCGTGCTCTGCGATGGCGTTGATCACCTGAATACTGGGTCTGTCATCGATGCTCGGCTCGTCCTCGCCGGAGTGATCCATCTCGTTCGGCGCTACCACACATCGCGCAATAAACGTGCCGAAACACCATGTAGAGCGCCCAAAATACGGTATTTAGTGCTTTTGGTCTCATCGGTGGATACGTTACAATCGCATCCGCGATGGTTCACTTCCACCTTGCTTTGCACAGTTTAATTCCGCTGGCGTGGTAACGGTTCAACGATGTCGAACCGCGGCGGTTCACGCTTACCCGGTGTCGGCGACGAGCACGAGGAGCGTATCGTCTTTCACGTCGATATGGATTGTTTTTACGCGGCCTGTGAACGCCTTCGAGAACCCGAACTCGAAGGGGTGCCAGTCGTCGTCGGAATGGGGTATGAGGACGGCGAATCACAGGGTGCGGTCGCCACTGCGAGCTACGAAGCCCGTGAACACGGCGTTGAGAGCGCCCAAGCCATCGGTACGGCGCTCGAACAACTGCCGCGGAGAGCCACTACGGAAGCGAAAAACGATGATTCCAGTGCTACAGGCTACTATCGTCCCGTGGATATCGAGCTTTACAAATCGGTCAGCAACGATGTTCGTGCGATTCTCCACGATTGTGCGGACACCGTGCGCGAGGTGAGCATCGACGAAGCCTACCTTGACGTCACCGACCGAACCGCGTGGAAGGTCGCCGAGGGATTCGCCCGGCACGTCAAAAATCGAATCGAGCGCGAGGTTGGCGTCCCTGCGAGCGTCGGCGTCGCCCCGAACATGAGCGCGGCGAAAATCGCCAGCGACTACGACAAACCGGACGGCCTGGTGGTGGTCGAACCGGGGACGGTTCGCGAGTTTCTCGCACCGTTGGATGTCGCCGAAATTCACGGCGTCGGCCCGGTTACCGCCCGGAACCTCCGCGAGATGGATATCGAAACGGCGGGCGACTTGGCCGAGGCAGACCCGCGTGCGCTCGACGACCGATTCGGCGAGCGTGGGCGGGAACTCCATCACCGGGCGCGGGGTGACGACGACCGAGAGGTCACGCCGACGGGTCGCCCGAAAAGCCTCTCCCGAGAATCGGCGTTTACGAGCGCGACGAGCGATGCCGAAGAAAAACGGTCGCGCGTCGAGACGTTGGCGACTGCCGTCGCCGAGCGTGCGAGCGACCGAGACGCCATGTACAGAACCATCGGCGTAAAAGTCGTCACGCCTCCATTCGACGTACACACCCGCGAACGGTCGCTTCCCGGGCCGGTCGACGACCACGAACTGGTTTCGGAAGTCGCACTCGATTTGCTTTCGGAGTTCGAAGACGACCGAGTTCGAAAAGTCGGCGTTCGCGTCTCGAACCTCCAGTTTACCGAAATCGACCAAACCAGCCTCGACGGGTTCGACGCGCCGGAAAACGCGGAGTCGGGGCGGGAAGATCCGCCCGTTGACGAGAGGAATCCGACGCAAAAAACGGATGAGAGCGTCGGTGAAGAAGCGAAAAACGAAACAGATGGACGGGAGAAAGAGGAACGCAAGGCGGAGAAGTCGGAAGCAAACCAGACGGCCAACCCATCACAGCCGAATTCCGGACAGGTGTCGCTTTCGGATTTCTGAAATTTAGCGTATTCGTCGTTTTCGGACTGCTGATTACCATCGACCGCATAGCCCCGATATGAACAAGCTAGCGGAGGTCGGCAAGGGTCGCTGGCATCTCCCCCAACATGCACATATCATCGTCTACGAGGCCGAGCGGGGCGACGAACTTCTCACAATCTACGACTGCGGGGCCGCACAAAAACCGCCGTCCGCGCAGGTTATCGGGAACCTCGTCCGCGTTCGGGCCGAACACGAACTCGACCGAACCGTGACGGGCTATATCGTCAAGATGCGAGAACGGTCGGTACTAGTCGAACAGGACGCAGACCACTTTGTCATCGTTCCGGCTTAGAGCGGTTCCACGAGGTTTTCGAGTGCGGCGGTCGGGTCGTCGGCTTTCGCGACACCGCTGGCGAGTAAGACACCCTCCGCGCCGAGTTCCCTCGCTGCGACGAGGTCTTCGCCGGTACTGATTCCTGCACCACAGAACACGCTCACGTCTTCGTTCACCGCTTCTGCGGCCGCCACAGCATCGGTGACGATGTCCGGGTCGGCCTTGCTGACCGGTGTCCCCGTGCCGATGAGCTCCGGCGGTTCGACGGCCACCGCGTCCGGGCCGAGGGTGGCGACGGCACCGACCTGTTCGGGGTTGTTCGCACAAACGGTCGTGTCGAGTCCCACGCGTTCTGCGGCGTCCAATCCGGCGTCGATGTCCGCGAGTTTGAGACGATTCTCGGAGTGGTTGAGCATGGTTCCTGTCGCGCCCGCATCGGCGACCGCCTCCGCGAGGGTGCTTCCGGTGTGACTCCCGTGTTCGACGGGGCTGACGTGCTGTCCCCACGTTTCGACGCCCGTCTCCGCGACTCGCGAGAGATGGGCCGTCTGTGGCGCGACGGCGATGTCGACGCCGCTCGCGTCGCTCACGTCCCGGACGGCTTCCGCAATTTCGATCGGGTCACAGGGGTAGGCTTTCAGGTTGACGAGTACGAACATACCCGGAGCGAGTGGCGGCGCGCCCAAATAGATTACGAGAGCGCAAAAGGAGGTCGGAAGACGAATGGATGCCGATGGTGTTCTTTGATTTTCGGTAGTCACTGGACGTTCTTGGCGGAGTCCATCGGCCAGCCCGCCCAGCGATTTTGATCGTGAACCGGCGAACAAGGGAGGAAACGAGTGACGCCGTCGTGAGTGGCCACATGATTTCGGACGCAGCCTGCTCTCAACAGCTGCGTCACTCGAACGCCGGGAGCACTTCGCTCTCGTAGAAGTCGAAAAAGGACTCCTGATCCGGGCCAACCTGATGGACATAAACGTGGTCGTACCCCGTATCGAAGAACTGCTGGAGATTTTGGATGTGCGTCTCCGGGTTGGGGTCGGTGACGATACTCCCCTCGGCGATATCCTCGCGAGACACCATCTCACAAGCCTGTTCGAAATGCGTCGGCGTCGGCAGTTGCGAGTTGAGTTCGCCCGTCAGTGCGGTGTTGGGCCACCACTCGTAGGCGGTGTCGATGGCCGCATCCTCGTCTTCGGCGTAGCAAACCGTCATCTGGCTGTATCGTGGCCCTTCGCCGCCTTCGTCGTCGAATATTTGCACTTCGTCCTGCGAACCGACGCTCCAGAAGCCGTCGCCGAGTTCCGCGGCGGCTTTCGCCGCTCGTGTGCCGTACGCCGAAACGACGATGTCCGGCGGCTCTTCCGGCAGGGTGTACAGGCGCGCGTTTTCGACCGTGAAATGGTCGCCGTAGTAGCTTTGCTGGCCGCCTCTCCACAGTTTTTGCATGATTTCGATGGCCTCTTCGAGCATTTCGAGACGCACTGCATGCTCGGGCCAATGCTCGCCGGTCACGTGTTCGTTCAATCGCTCGCCCGTGCCGACACCGAGGAAGAACGTCCCATCGAACATCGTCGCGGCGGTCGCCGCCGCCTTCGCGACGATTGCCGGATGGATTCGCATGATCGGACAGGTGACGCCGACGCCGACTGGAAGATTCTCCGTGGCGTGTGCGACACCCCCCAATGTCGACCAGACGAAGGGGCTGTGCCCTTGTTGGCTCACCCACGGGTGGTAGTGGTCCGAGATGGACGCGAACTCGAAGCCGACCGCTTCGGCACGAACGGCGTGCTCGATGAGTTCGTTCGGACCGTGTTCCTCGCTCGATAGGGTGTAACCAATCTGTGTCATCGTCGTCCTCTGTTCGCTACTTCGGAATGCATGGCACACACGCTACATCGGTCGCTGGCATGAACACAGTGGCTGAAAAAGCAAGGTCGGAAAATTTCGGTCTACTGCTAGGGCTGTTGGCGACTGTAGCGTCCTCGTCGTTGGTGCTGACTATGTCCGCGCTGGCCCTGTTGTTGCCCTTGCGCTATCCGTGACTCTTGCTGATGACCCATTTGCGAGCCCTGTTGGCGTCCAAACCGTCTCCGTTGTTTTTGGTGTTGTTGCCGCCTTTCGCCTTGCTGACGGCGTCCGTGTTGTTGCTGACCGTACCGTCGCTGTTGACCCTGCTGACCTTGCTGATGTCGATGGGACTGCTGACCTCGTCGGCTCTGTTGACCGTGCCCTCCTTGTTGTCGGCCGTCACCCTGCTCTTGCTGGCGGCCGTACCGTCGCTCACCACCGCGCTGTCGGTGTTTTCCTCGCCGTTTCTGGAATCCTTTTTCGTCACGGCGGCGCGGCCCGCCATATCGTTGCATTCCCGATTGTTGCTCGTTACCGTGACGTGACTGGTCGTGTTGATGGTGTGTCATTGTTCAACCCCTATCATGGGGTCGCGACAGGATTGCTTAGTCGTGTTGGCCTCAGGTGGCCATACTTAAGGCTAGTCGGTCACTTCCTCCCGATATGGAACCACGAGACCTCTCCGCGCACGTGGCATATGAGGCCGGACGGGGCATCGAGGAGGTGGCCCGAGAACTCGGATTCGACCCGGACGACCTCGTCAAACTCGCGTCGAACGAGAACCCGTTCGGCCCGAGTCCGTCGGCAGTCGATGCCATTCGAGCCGGGGCTGGCAACGCCAGTTCCTACCCGAAAGCGTCCCACACCGACCTCACCGCTCGACTCGCCGAACGGTGGAGCGTCGAACCGGCGCAGGTGTGGCTGGCAAACGGCGGCGACGGCGCACTCGATTACCTCTCCCGGGCCATGCTTGACCCCGGCGACGAAGTGCTCGTTCCGACGCCCGGATTCGCCTACTACGAGATGAGCGCGCGCTACCACCATGGCGAGGTGAACGAATACCCGCTCTCGAAGGACGACGGATTCGAACTCACGGCGGACACCGTCCTCTCGGCATACGGCGGCGAGCGAATCGTCTACCTTACGAGCCCCCACAACCCGTCCGGCGGGATGTTCTCGTTGGACGCAATCGAGACGATTGCGGACGAAACCGACGAGCAATCCCTCGTCGTCGTGGACGAGGCGTACGGCGAGTACGCCGAGGCACCGAGCGCAATCAGTCTGCTGGACGAGCGCGACAACGTGGCCGTCCTCAGAACGTTTTCCAAAGCGTTCGGGTTGGCGGGCGTTCGACTCGGTTACGCCGTCGTGCCCGACGAGTGGGCGGACGCATATGCTCGCGTGAACACGCCGTTCGCGGCGAGCGAACTGGCGTGTCGGGGCGGACTCGCCGCGCTGACCGACGACGAGCACGTCGAGAAGTCGGTCGAAACGGCGCGCTGGGCGCGTGAATACATATACGAAACCCTCGACGCGCCGACGTGGGAGAGCCACGGCAACTTCGTCCTCGCGGAGGTCGGAGATGCCAGCGTGGTCGCCGAGGCAGTTCAAGAACGTGGTGTCATTCTCCGCGACTGCACGAGTTTCGGCCTTCCCGAGTGCGTGCGCATTACGTGCGGAACGGAAGCGGAAACCGAACGAGCAGTCCACGAACTCAACGAGGTGCTCTCCTCGTGAGAGTCGCGGTAACCGGAACGCCCGGAACCGGAAAGACGACTGCGACGGAGCTGGTCGAATCCGACCTCGAAGTGATGCATCTGAACGACGTGATTCGGGAGGAGGGATTGGACGAGGGAACGGACGAGGAGCGGGACAGCCTTCTCGCGGATTTCGACGCGATTCGGGAGTGGCTAGACGAGCGCGACGACGACACCGGTCTCCTCGTCGATTCGCATTTGGCTCACCATTTCGGGGCGAACAGGGTCGTCGTGCTGCGATGCCACCCCGAGCGATTGGAAGGCCGACTGATTGAGCGCGGGGAATCGGAACCGAAGGCGGCGGAGAATGCAGAGAGCGAAGCCCTCGACGTAATCCTCTCGGAGGCAGTCGCCGAACACGGCACCGAGTCGGTGTACGAAATCGACACTACCCACCGCACGCCGGCAGACGTGGCGAGCGACATCGAAGCGGTTATCCGGGGAGAGCGCGCGCCTTCCGCTGGAACTGTCGATTACCTCGATTATCTATGACACTCGATCAACTCCGCCCGGTCGCAAACCGCGCGCTCCGCCCGTTCGTCTCGGCGTCGAAGCAGGCCGGGTTGACCCCCGACGCGATCAGCGTCATCGCCTTCCTGCTCGCTGGCGGTGCTGGTTGGGCGTTTTACCTCGGCGAAGCAACGTCGATGTGGTACCTCGTGGGCGCGGTGCTCGTCTTCCTGAACGGGTGGCTCGACCTGCTCGACGGTGCACTGGCGCGGGAACTCGGAACGGACTCCAAAGCAGGCGATTTGCTCGACCACGTGCTCGACCGCTACGCCGATATCGTGCTCATCGTGGGACTGGCAGCGGGACTCGGCCGGTACGCCCTCGGTCTGGCGGCGGTGACGGGCGTGCTGATGACGTCGTATCTCGGAACGCAGGCACAGGCAGTCGGTCTTGACCGCGTTTACGGTGGCTTGGTCGGACGGGCAGATAGGTTGGCACTTATCGGTCTCGTCGGCGGTGTGGCTGCCTTCGTCGGTTCCGTCGCTGGGTATTCAGTCGTGGCGCTCCTGCTCGTCTTTCTTGCCGTCATCGGGCATTTCACCGCGCTTCAGCGGTTCTATTACTCGTGGAGCGCACTGGCCTGATATAGCCTCTGTGGCGTGCCATTTATGAGTCGAGACGGTAAACGTCAACACATGGTTCAGTGTGAGATGTGCGGTGCCGAGACGGCCTCCCCGAAGAAAATCAAGGTCGAAGGCGCGGAGTTAGATGTCTGTGATAACTGTGCAGATTTCGGGACGGAAGTGAAGACACAGCAGTCCTCTTCTACGTCCACGAAATACTCCACCTCCTCGTCGTCGGGCAAATCCAGCGGTAGCACCAGCACCGGCGGGTCGCGCTCGTCGGGTGGGTCGCGCTCGCGCCCCTCCGACATGTTCGACGATATGGACGAGATTGCACAGGATTACGACGACCGAATCCGCAACGCGCGCGAGTCAACCGGCCTAAGTCAGGAAGACCTCGCCAAGGAACTCAACGAGAAGGCCAGCCTCATCCGAAAGCTCGAACGCGGCGACATGCTGCCCAGCGACAGCGTGCAAAACAAACTCGAAAAGAAACTCGAAATCAGCCTCAGCACCGGCAGTGCCGGGGCCGACGACGAGGAGTGGAGCGGCGGCAGTTCGACCGGCGGAACAACCCTCGGTGACGTTGTCAAGCGAAAAGATTAGGACGACGATTTTGGGCGTGATTTCTCGCTGGAACTAGCGCTGATGGCGTGATGACTGAAATTGCAGGACGCACGTCACGCCGAGCATCAGTCGTCCCGACAGTCCCGTCTTCGTTAACCGGCCGCGTTTCGATTCTCCCCACTCGTCAACGCAGTATCTTGCGAGGGTCAAACGATTCTTTCACTCTACCGAACAGCTTTGTCGGTAGAATGTGCCTTATTTTATATGATGGTACGAAGGAAACTACTGGTGCTCTCGCTGGTCGTCCTCGTCGCAGTCGCCGGATGTGCAGGAATGGACGGAAACGATGCAGCGAAGGATGCATCAGGAAATCGGAATGGCGATGCTGGCGGATCATCCCAATCCGACAGCACGGCGGCGGATGGTAATCAGCGAAGCGCCCTCGTCGTCCAGCAGCGGGCGCTCATTCGGACTGGAAACGTCACGATAGCGGTCGAAAACTTCGACCAAACGGAGACGAATCTCTCTCGGTTGGCCCGCCAACGGGGCGGGTTCGTCAGCGATTCGACCCAGCGAGTCCATCGCAACGGAAACGAGACGTGGACGACCGGGAGGGTCGTCTTCCGAATCCCGAAGGAGAATTTCTCGGCGTTCTTCGAAGAAGCGAAGCGGGCGGGCGAAGTGCAGGAGTCGAGCACCGGGACGAAAGACGTGACCGACCAACTCGTCGATGTCGAGGCGCGACTGACGAATCTCCGGTCACAGCGTGAGAAACTCCGCAACCTGTATCGAAACGCCAGCGACACCGAGGACGTGCTCGCAGTGCAGAAACGTCTCTCGAACGTCCAATCCGAAATCGAGCGACTGGAGGCGAAACAGCAGTCGCTGAAACGCCAGGTCGCCTACTCGACGGTGACGGTGACAATCAACGAACCGCGACCACCCTCCGAGACGAAATCCTCGGGTCAGAAATCGTGGTACGAGACGGGTGTGTTGGCCGCCTTCCTCGATTCGGTCGATGGCTCGCTCGTTATGCTCCGAGCGATAGTGGTCGGTGTCGCGTATCTCCTGCCCTATCTCGTCGTCCTCGGAATTCCGGTCGGTGGCGTGTACGTCTGGCGACGGCGGAACTCCGACCGTCGAGACACGATGGACGACAAAAAAGCGACGGAGAATAAAACCGGCGAAAACGACGACTAAAGTAGCTCACGACCGAGTCGAAACGAGAAGCAAGAAGGAAATCGACCGTCCGAAATCGCCTCAGACGATGGCGCTCCAGAACGGTTTGATGAACTGGAAGAGACTGAGGTACGCCGCATAGAGGAACACGACGAACGACGCCGTAAGTGCCCCTTTCGGTTTATCCAACGGGACGCCCCGGCGCAGTTCGACGGAGCGGGCTTCGACCTCGAAGAAGTCCGTGAGGAACAGACCGAGGACGAGCGTCGAGAGGACAATACCGGCGTGATGGTGGATCGTCAGGAGGTAGAACGACGCGAGCACCAGCAACACGTTCGTTATCTCGTGTGGAACCCAGCGGTCGAGCGTCTCACGGTCGTCATCCCGCGCTTGTTTCCTGTAGTTTCGGAACGCGAGCATCCGGGTGCCCATATTGACTAGCACCAGTGCGAGCACGAGGGCTTCCGCGTAGGGTTCGAGCACGTCGAGCGGCCCGAGCAACGATAGCGCTTGCATGTCCGAAACTCAGTAGGACAGCGTATTATATTCTTTCCAATTCGGTCGCCCGTTCACTCCTCGAAGAAACTCCGGGCAGACGGGAGGAAAACGACTTCGATCACGCCGTCGAAGGCGATTTCCACCGGTTCGTGGGGTTCGACGGAACAGATTTCACGGTCGTCGGCGAGGAGTTCCACCGCGTCCTCATCGCGCTCGACCGAGAGCGTAACCGGGCCGCGGAGCACCCAGTCATCCACGTGGATGGCGAACGGCGCGACGGGAACCACCGCGAGCACACCCGCACCAGGTTGAACGACCGGGCCGCCCGCATCGCGCGCGTATCCTCGACTGCCGGCGGGTGTCGCAGTGACGACCGCGTCGGCCCGAAACTGGGCGACCGAGTCGCCGTCAGCTTTCACGGCGTATTCGGAAATTCGGGCGGGTTCGCTGGTCACGAGCGTCGCATCGAACAGTGCAGTGGCGACGTGCTCACCGTCCACTGATGCGGAGAGCAGGGGTCGTCCGTTTGTTGTCCATTCGCCCGCGAGCAGGGCTTCGATGGCCGGTTCGATACTCTCCGCCGGAACGCTCTCCACACCCGGTCCGACATCGACCGGCAGAACTGGAACCGACACGCCAGCGCGCACGAGGTCGATAACGGCAGACTCTCCGACTGCGATGACCACGGTCGGGTCTGCATCGAGCACGACCTGGGCGGTTTCATCCATCGAACTGGCTTCGCCGGTCAGCGCGCTCTCGATGCGTCGATCGAGATGGTCGTTCCCGCTGGTTACGACGCCTATCCGCATCGTGTCCTCCTCGCGTGGTTGTCGCCTGTTTCGGTCATTACCTGAACACTCTCGGTCTGTCTTGAAAAGGATACCGCGCTGGTCGTTCGGCGGTCGTTTTGGTCGAGGTTCCGTTACTCGTCGTATGGCCAGTCGCCGATGATTTTCATGCCTGCGGCTTGATCTTCGGCTTCGAGTGCCGCGGCGATTTCTCCGGGTTCTTTGTGCGCAACGTCGAACTCGTCACTCGCGAGGTGAATGGTGAGTTCGGTGAGCAAAATCGCTTGCTCGCGGAGGTCGCGAACTTCGACTTTATCCAGCGTGTCGGCGAAGGTGTGGCCCCATCCTCTGCCTTCGTCGCCGGTCTCGCTCATGACGTGATACCCCGGAACGCCCCACTGGACGAACGGCCAGTGGTCGCTGTGTGGCCCTTGCTCCGGAATCGTTTTGATGGGGTGGCCGAACTCGTCCGCGATTTCGCTCGCAGCCTCCGACAGCTCGTCAAAGCCGTGAGTGAAAAACGAGAGGGTTCGACCGCGGACGACGCCGTCGTTGTTGACGATGGCCTTGATGCTATCGTGGTCAGTTTCTTCGGCCATGTAATTCGACCCGACGAGGCCAACCTCTTCCGCGCCGAAGGCGACGAAGTGGACGCGCGTTTCGAGTTCATCTTCCCGTTCGGCGAGCGCACGAGCTATTTCGACGACCATGGCGCTTCCCGCACCGTTGTCCATCGCACCCTCGGCGATATCGTGAGCGTCGATGTGGCTCGTAACGAGCACCCGTTCGTCGGTGTCAGGGCCGAGTTCCGCGTGGACGTTTTGGCTCGTCGCATCGTGGATGTCCGCTTCGACTTCGACCGTTACGTCGTCACCCTCCCACCGGCGGGCGAGGCGCGAACCGACCTCCTTGCTGACGCCGACTGCGGGGATATCGCCGATCGGGTCGTCCCCGGTGCCGACGCTTCCCGTCGGTGGCAGACATCCTTCGACGTGATTGCGGAAGACGAAGGCTGCGGCACCGCCTTCGACGGCGTAGTAGTACTTCTCCCGGCGGTGAATGAACCGGTCGTAGTATCCCGGAACGTTCGAGGCGGCCATCACGACTTTTCCCTTGATATCTGTTTCCTCGAAGTCCGAAGGTAGTCCATAGCCCAGATCCACGAATTCGCCGTCGACGTTTCCGGATGGACTGCGTGGAAGCGCGATGGATTCCTGTGTCGTGTCCCCGGCGTGAATCGCGCTCGCGCCCCGCTCCCAGCCCTGAATGTCGAACTCCGCCAGTCGTGCATTTCGCGCACCGACTGATTCGAGTGCATCTCGGGTCGCTTCGGCACCGCGGCGTTCGCCCTCGCTTCCGGCCATTCTGTCGCCGATATCGACTATCGTTTCGAGGAAATCCCATCCCGAATTGCTCGTGAATGTTCGGCCAATCCACTGTGACATACGCAGACACGTCTCGTGGGGTCAGCCTAAGTGTTTCGAACCGTAACATCCTGACAAATCGTCGGTTATTCGCTCTTCTTCGCCAACAATCTCGCTGATTTATAATCAAGGTATTTAAACCGCCTACAGATTCTTCTGGATACTTGACCTGTGGCGATGTTTTATAATGAAAGACATCGTTTCGCCGATAGACGGTCGGAGTTACACATATATGGCTTCACAAGCACCTGATATGGCGCGCGTGGTTGGGCTCGATGGAAGTGTCGAAGGGAACGTGAATCTCTCGACAACCGACGTAGAGAACATGTACCGGTTGCAGGTACTCGCACGCACGTTCGACCAGAAAGCCGTCTCGCTCCACCGACAGGGACGAATTGGGACATACGCGCCGCTGCAAGGACAGGAGGCCGCACAGGTCGGTGCGGCCTATGCGCTCTCCCCCGACGACTACTGTTTCCCGACGTATCGCGACCACGCGATGTATCTCACCCGTGGCCACGCGATGCGGGACATCCTTCTTCATCTCTCGGGGGCGGGGAACTACGTCGACCGCGAAGACGCCGAGGCACTTCGGACGTTCCCGCCGACGATTCCCATCGCCACGCAACTGCCTCACGCAGTCGGCGTCGGCATGGCTGCAAACTACAAGGACGACGATTGCGCCGTGTTAGCGAGTTTCGGCGACGGAGCCACCAGCGAAGGGGATTTCCACGAGGCGATGAACTTCGCGGGCGTGTTCGAGACGCCGACAGTGTTTTTCTGTCAGAACAACCAGTGGGCGATTTCGGTGCCGAGAGAGCGCCAGACCGCGAGTGCCACCATCGCGCAGAAAGCGCAGGCCTACGGATTCGAGGGCGTCCGCGTCGATGGTAACGACGTGTTCGCCGTGTACCGGGCAGTGGCCGATGCGCTCGAAGGTGCTGACGACGGCGAACCGATACTCATCGAGGCGGTCACCTACCGGCAGGGTGCTCACACCACGACCGACGACCCCACTAAATATCGTGACGAAACGGAAGTCGAGGCGTGGGCGAAGAAAGACCCGCTCGACCGAACCCGCGACTATCTCGAATCCGAACACGGATGGACGGAGGAAGACGAGGAGGAACTTCGCCAAGAAGCGAAAGAACACGTCGCCGACGCCGTCGAAGCTGCCGAGGCGCACGAGGGGTACGACACGGACGCCATCTTCGACCACGTGTACGCTGGCGAGCATCCACGGTACGACCGCCAACGTGCTTCCATCCCCGAAAATCCCCAAGTGGAACGGTAGCGAAGGCGGGAGGGGAGAACGGACTCGAAACCGTCGCCAGCACAGTTATGTACAGGGCTGTGGTAACTCGCACGGGGATTGAGATGGAACGTCAAGATACACAACCGGGGGCGTACGGAGCCGAGACCGAAGAAATCGCGGACATCGCGGAGATAGAGATTACGGAGCCGATGCTGACGTGGCTCGAAGTCTCACATCCACAACAGCCGATTCCGATCGGTGAAAACGACCGAGTTCTAGACAGCAAGTTCAACGAACAACACGATGTCTGGGAAGTACTGCTCGTTGCGCTTCCTGAAGAAGAGGACGAAGAGTAGTTACAGCATATCCTTCTGTTTCAGCCCTTCGATGAGGTCATCGACGAGGGCATCCACGTTGTCGTACGGGAAATCCTGTGCGTCGTTCATTTTGGTCGCCAGTTCCATCGCGGTGAAACTCGTGTCGCCGGATTCGAAGCGCGTCCCCGGTCCGTTCGGGAGCGCCGGAACGAGATCCATCGGACTGCTGACTGGGTAATCTGCGCCTTCGAATGCGTCGTGGAACTGCTCTCTAAATTCTGCTTCGTCAGCCATGTCAGTGTCTGTGTGTGTAATTGGCAAAAACGTTCCGGAACCACAATAAACGAGTTGTGAGTTTTGTCATTACTTCTCCGGGTCTCCGGTTCACCGAGTTTTATACCACGATGCGTCAGAGAGTCAGGTATGGCATTTGATTTCGATTTCGAACTACTACAGGAACTGACCGAGACGAGCGGCGCACCGGGGTACGAAGACCGAATTCGGAATATCGTCCGACGGGAGTTAGACGGCGAAGTGGACGAAATTCACATCGACGCAATGGGGAACGTCGTCGGCACGGTAGAAGGCACTACCGACTACGAGGTTGCTGTCCCGGCTCACATGGACGAAATCGGATTCATGGTTACGCACGTGGACGATGACGGATTCCTCTCGATCGACTCGTTGGGCGGATGGGACCCTCGAGTGCTCCGCGCACAGCGCGTCACGGTTCACACCGAAGACGAAGATTTGACGGGCGTCATCGGGTCAATGCCGCCCCACCTGCTGGACGACGAAGACGAACAGGAGGTCTCGGACGTGTATATCGACCTCGGACTTCCTGCCGAGGAAGCGGAATCCCGCGTCTCCGTCGGTGATATCGTGACGATGGAACAGACGACGACGCGAATCGGCGAGCACGTCACCGGCAAGGCGCTGGACGACCGAGTGTGTCTCTTTGCGATGCTCGAAGCCGCAAAGCGAATCGAGAACCCCGACGTGACGATTCATTTCTGTGCAACGGTACAAGAGGAAGTCGGACTTCGAGGGGCAGAGGCGTTGGGCGTCGATATCGACCCCAACCTCGCCATCGCACTCGACGTAACGGTCGCGAACGATATCCCGGGAGTCACCAAAGAAAAAGACCACGTGACCAACCTCGGTGATGGAACTGCGATAAAACTCAAAGACGGAAGTGTCGTTACGACCCCGAAAGTTCACCGACGACTGCGCTCGCTGGCCGAGAACCGTGACATCGAATACCAACTCGAAGTGCTTCCGTCCGGCGGAACCGACACCGCCGGATTCCAGAACACCCACGGGGCAAAGCCGGTCGGCGCGATTTCGATTCCGACGCGTTACCTGCACACGGTGACCGAGAGCGCCCACGGCGACGACGTGTCGGCGACCATCGACCTGCTCACCGCATTCCTCGAAACCGAAACCGGCGAGCACGACTACTCACTCTGACTCACCTTTTTCTGCGGTCGGGAGCCAAAGCCAGCGCCACATGGCGCTGGCTTTGGCCTACCTCCCTGGAAAAATCTGAACCAAAATCTCGGTGCTCCCTTCGGTTCGCGCCGAGTTCGCTTGGTCGTCGCTGGCGCTTCACTCGCGGGGAGTACGCTGGCCCTCTCCGCCCACATAGCGATGAACCGACGAGTAAAACGAGTCGGTTCGAGCAACTGGCTGGTGACGTAACAACCGAAAACAGCAGACGAACGCACTGCAGGAACCGGAATGGACACAACCGTTAGGAGCCAGCCGAAACGGTGACGGTGTTCGTTGCCGTTCGCGCCTGCGACCGCAGAAAAAGGTGGTGGTTCCAAACCAAAGTATTCAGTACCCACCGGGACTAAGCCCCGCGCATGACAGATGGGGAAGCGGACGACTCAGTCACTCGACGCGGATTTCTCCTCGGTTCTGCGGGTGTCGCGGCCGTCGGCGCGACTGGAACGACAGCAGCGGCTGAAGGAGAGGGTTCCCAAGGCACCACGACCAGCGGCGGTGGAAGTGGAAACGAAAGCTCCGGCGGTGGAGGCGGCGGCGGAACGAAGACCGTCAAAGTCGGCCCTGGCGGCGAACTCGTCTTCGAGCCAGCCGACCTCCAAATCTCTCCCGGCACCACGGTGAAGTGGGTCTGGGAGTCGAACACCCATAACGTGGTTCCCGAGAGCCAACCCGATGGGGCTGGCTGGGAAGGGTCTGGAAGTGATAGTGAAACGTTCGATTCTGGCCACACGTACGAGCACACCTTCGATACGGAAGGGTCGTACGAGTACTTCTGTGCGCCGCACAAAAGTGCCGGCATGACCGGCGCTATCACAGTCGGCGGCAGTGAATCTAGCGGCCCAACCGAACCGGCGATTCCCGCCAGCGCGAAGACGCTCGGCGTCGCCACCTCCGGCGCGCTGGCGTTCACCCTCGGACTGGCGTACTTCTTCATGAAGTTCGGCGGCGACTACGGCGAGTTCGACGAGTAGCGAGGCGTTTTCGGACGTATCGACCGGTAGAACTTCCCGTCTCCGAACTCGGGTGATGTAGTCCGGCGACTTCCCACGACCGGAACGGTGGTCGGCATCACTCCAGCAGTTTCTTCGTCTTTTCGTGGCGATACCGGAACATCGGCTCGAACCCCACCTTGGCAAGTGGACTGCCTGCTTCACCGAGCGCAGGGAATCGATACTTTACTCTGTCGCGCACGAGCGTCTTTCCGTCCCCGGCGTAGAACTGGTGGGTGTGCGTCCACTCCGGAAACGGGCCGTTGCTCATCTCGTCCTGGAACATCGCCGAGCCGTCGTCCTCTTCGCGTCGCGTAATCGTCGAAATCCATCGCTGGCGCGGGCCGACACCGAACGGTTGGAGCGACAGTCGGATTTGGGTTCCCGTCTCCAACACATCCGGATTCGACTCCCCATCCGGGCCTCGTATCCCTTCGACACGGAGGTGCATCCAGTCGGGGGTGAGTGCCTCCAATCCATCGGTCGTCGAATGAAATTTCCACACCTCGTCGAACGGCGCATCAACCCACACCTCGCGCTGGTACGTTGCCATCGTCTGACGTTCTCGCGCTGACCTCAAGGGTCTTGTGCGCAACCAGTGAGACCATTTATTTCGATTCACGGTGCACGTCGAATCGATGGCTCTCATCCGACTCGCCGAAACGGACGATGCCGCGCAAATCGCGGCCATTTATGCACCAGTCGTCCGCGAAACGATCATCTCGTTCGAAACTGACCCCCCCGACGACGCGGAGATGACAAACCGGATTCGAAAGACGCTCCCGACGTATCCGTGGCTCGTCTGTGAACACGACGATTCGATTCTCGGCTACGCCTACGCCGGTGCCCATCGAACCCGAGATGCGTATCAGTGGTCGGTAGACGTGTCGGTGTACGTCCACGCCGAGCATCGTCGTTCGGGAATCGGTCGCGGACTGTACGAATCCCTGTTCGCACTCCTCGAAAAACAGGGATATTACAACGCCTATGCCGGTATCGCGCTTCCAAACGCCGCGAGCGTCGGCCTTCACGAATCGCTCGGCTTCGAGCAGGTGGGCGTGTACGAAGACGTCGGTTACAAAAACGGGGCGTGGCACGACGTTGGATGGTGGCAGCGACAACTTCACCCCTCCGAGGACGAGCCGAACCCACCGTCGCCACTCACCGATCTGGATATCGACAATGAGATAGAACGCGGAGCGGCTACGATACGGATTACTTGAGTCGCTCCTGGAGGAACGATGGGTGCGCGGCAGAGACGCCATCGATGGACAAAATCTCACCGCTGATTACGTCACCAACCGCGCCACCGTTCGGTGCGCGGACTTCCGCCATCAGCATGTGGTCTCCGCTACACGTGTACAGCGTTTCGATATCGGGCAACTCTTTGAGCGAGCGAGTCGCTTCCACGTAGCGTTCGCTCTCAACGTCGATGCCGACGAGCGCGATGCTCTGACTCGAGAGTTTCTTCGGGTCGATCTCCGCAGAATAGCCGACGATGACGCCTTCATCTTCGAGTTTTTCGATGTACTTTCTGACGGTTGGCTTCGAGACGCCAGCACGGTCTGCAATTTCGGAGTACGACGCCTGTGCATCGTCCTCTAACACTCTGAGAATACGGTCTTCTGTCGATTCCGTGCTCATGTTATCAGGATGTTTCACTCACAGGAAAAAATACCTTGCGAAGTGGAAAACACATTACCGAGCGCGAAAAGCTTGGACAAACCGACAGGAGAAACGAAACGAGATTATTTGTGGCGGTCGAGCAGGTCGTAGCTTCGCTCCCACTCGTAATCGTCGTCGAAGTACCGCTCCGCGAGTGGCGTTTCCGGCATGTCGCCGGTTGCCTGTTTCTCCTGCTGGTAGGACAGACGCTCATCATCGATGTAGAATCGACCGGTGAGCACTTTGCCCTCGTACAGTGCGTCCTCGGCCTCGTGCATCGCTTCGGCCGCTTCACGTCGGTCGTTTACGTCGAAGTCGTAATCGTCGCTGTCCTGTACGTCGATGTACGGGACGTACTGCTTTGCGTCCTTGTTCCACGTCGGGCACTGCGTGAGGAAGTCCACGTGTGCGAACCCGTCGTGTTCCATCGCTTCGGCGAGGATTTCTTTCGCCTGGTTCGGATTGACCGCCGCGGTTCGGGCGACGTAGCTTGCACCCGATGTGAGTGCGAGCGACAGCGGTCGAATCGGACTTTTCGCACTGCCGTGCGGTTGGGTCTTCGACTTGTGACCCTTCGGCGACGTGGGCGAGGTCTGCCCCTTCGTCAGGCCGAAGATTTCGTTGTCGAAGACGATGTAGGTCATGTCGTGGTTCTCGCGGGCGGTGTGCATGAAGTGGTTGCCACCGATGCCGTACCCGTCACCGTCACCGCCTGCGGCGATGACTTCGAGATCCGGGTTGGCGAGTTTAGCCGCACGTGCGACCGGCAGGGAACGCCCGTGAATCGAGTGGAAGCCGTAGCTTTGGAAATAGCTTGACAGCTTTCCGGAACACCCGATACCCGTGACGAGAAGCGTCTCGTCCGGCGTTCGGCCGACCTCCGGCATGGCCTGTTTCAGCGCCTTGAGGACGCCGAAATCACCACAGCCCGGACACCACGTCGCCTGTGGTTCGAGGCTGGGCGTGAATTCGTTCACGTCGATGTCTCGTTCTTCGTCGATTGCGTTGAATACACTCATTTCAGTCACCCCGTGCGGATTCTATCCGCGTGTTGTGCGCTGGTTCGGCACTGCCGTCGAGTTGTGCCTCGTAGCCCTCTACGATGTCGGTAGGCTCGAACGGGTTACCGTCGTATTTCAGCAGGCTGTACAGTTTGTCGCCGTGGCGACCGGTCTCGCCCTGGATGTGGCGACGGAACTGTGCAGTAGCGTTCATCTCGACGACCAGCGCCTCGTCCACGTCTTCGAGGAACGAATTGACTTCGTCCTTCGGGAACGGAAGCATGTCGCTGACGTTCATGGCCTTGACCGAGTGGCCATCCTCGTTCAGCATATCGACGGCTTCCTCAACGGCACCTTTTGTGCTTCCGAAGTTGAGGATGGCGTACTCGGCATCCTCGTCGCCGTACACCGTCTGGTGGGACTCGTCCATCTCGTTGAGTTCGTCGCGGATGGCGTCGAGTTTGGACATCCGGCGGTTCATCTGCGTGACGCGGTTGTCCGGGTCTTCGCTGATGTGTCCGGCCTCGTTGTGCTCGTTACCGGAGGCGAGGTAGTTGCCGCCCTTCTGTCCCGGGAGGGAACGTGGGCTGACACCGTCTTCGCCGTCGTAGCGGTAGCGCTTGAAGCGGCCGGCGAGACGTTCTCCTTCCTCGATATCCTCCTCGGTCACGACGCTTCCGATGTCCGGGTTCGGTTCCTTGTCGAACACTGATTCCGGAACCGTCTCGTGGCCGCCTGAGAGCTTCTGGTCGTAGAGGATGATGGATGGAATTTGGTAGTTGTAGGCGAGTTCGAATGCCTTTCGCGTCTGGATATACGATTCGCGCGCATCACCCGGCGCGAAGACGACGCGGTTGGAGTCGCCCTGGCTCGTATACAGGACGTGTTCCAAGTCACCTTGTTCCGGCTTCGTCGGCATCCCCGTCGATGGACCTGCTCGCATCGATTCGACGAGTACGAGCGGTGTTTCGGTGATTTCCGCCAGTCCGAGCGGCTCGGACATCAGCGCGAATCCGCCACCGGACGACCCACTCATCGCCTTTGCACCTGCGTGACTCGCACCGATTGCGAGCGCGGCGGCGGCGATTTCGTCCTCGACCTGCTCGGAAATTCCGCCGAGGTCGGGAAGATGCTGGGTCATAATCGTGAACACGTCGGTCCACGGGGTCATGGGGTATCCGGCGATGAACCGGCATCCTTCGTCCATGGAACCGTATGCGATGCCGTGACTGCCCGAGATGAGCACCTGCTCTTCTTCGTGTTCGCTCTCGGGAACCGTCACGCCAACGTCGGTGTCGTAGTTCTCCGAGACATCCTCGTAGGCTTCGCGGAGAATTTCGAGGTTGGGTTCGAGGATTTTCTCCGGCATTGCGCCGGTCATCAGTTCCTCAACTACGTTGAGTTCGAGACCGATGATAGCGCAGGTTGCGCCGATACCGGCGGTGTTCCGCATGATTTCACGGCCGTACTCTTTCGCCAGACCGCGAAGGTCTAGGTCGAAGACGTGCCAGTCGTTCTCCTCGACTCGCTCCTCGAAGTCCGGAATGTCGTCCGTGTCGAGCAGTCCGGAATCGTAGATGATGACACCCCCCTCACGGAGTTCGTCCAAGTTCTCCGACAGGGGCTTGATTTCCTCATCGCCGTAGTAGGCTTCTTCCTGTGGGTTTCGAGCGAAACTGTCACCCAGTGCGAGGAGGAAATTGTAGTTGTCTCCTCGTGATTTTACTTCCTCGTCCGACGCGCGAATCTCCACGTACGTGTGGCCACCGCGAATGCGCGACGGATAGTGTCGATGCGTGAATACGTTCAGCCCTGACCGCATCAGGGCTTTTGCGAAGTTCTGGCTCGTCGAGTCGATTCCGTCCCCGGAACCCCCTGCGATTCGCCAGATGAGTTCGTCATCCGTCATAAGTGTAGCTCCTGGCCTCCCTGGCCTAGTGGATAACAGTTGCGTGGCAAGGTGGTAAAGCCTTTGCCATAGATTAGCAAGGAACTATTGTGATAGATGGCTTCTAACGCTGGATTTCGGGAGTTCCCGGGGTAGAAAGTCCCCATTTATTAATAATAAAATTATAGTTAGCCAACGATCTACGGGATCGAACATGGGTCACTCATTCAGTTAATATTGTTTCCTGCATTGTGTGGTTTATGAATTATAAATCAATTACTTTTTTAAAGTGAAAGGATACAAAACTCGCCGAACCAATGAACCGAGCCGTTACGGGTATACTCATACTCCTACTCACTACGTCGCTCGTTCCGCCGATATCGACGGCGAACGAACCACCACTTGCCGATGCTGGACTTGATCAAAACGTCGAGCGAGGTGCAACCGTGCTCCTGAATGGTGACGGGGCTTACGACCCTGACGGACAGATCAAGCGATACGAATGGTCGATAACGACACCGGATGGTCGAACGATTACACCCGGCTGCACAACCTGCTCACGAACGCAATTTCGACCAACCTCGGTCGGAACCTACACAGTTTCTTTGACTGTAATCGATGATAGTGGTGCAAGCAGGCACGACTCACTGTACGTGACTGTCTCACCGGGGGCGAAACCGGCGGTTAGTGTCTCGGGCCCCAAACAGCCTCGTGTCGGCCAAGAAGGTGTATACTCTGCAGCTATCGATGCTGGCGCAGCATCTCTCGGTCGTATCGTCTGGTCACTCGATGGAAAAACAATCGCCACACATTCGGTATCTGGTGCTCACTCTTCCGCATCCTTCGTCCGTATGATTTCGCGCATGTTGATGTAGATGTCCTTCGGAGAGGTATCCTCGTTCGAGTCGTAGAGGTCGCTGATTCGGTAGAGAATCGCGGCGATGAGTTTGCTTTCGCTACTGTCACCGCGAATGTCGTCCGCGATTTCGCGAAGGGTTTCAACTCGCTCGCTGTCCGGCTCGAACGATTCTGTCTCGTTTTCCATCCCTTACTCCTGCGATTGTCTGCGACGATTGATAATCCCGACGTTGTTGGCGACGTTCTCGGTAAGGACGCGGAAGGCGTCTCCGGTTTCGCTGTCCTCGTCGAGAACGATGGGTGTCCCCTCGTCGCCACCGGTTCGGACGGCTGGGTCGAGAGGCACGCCGCCGAGGAAAGGCATGTCCTGCTCTTCGGCGAACGCCGCACCGCCACCGTGTCCAAAGATGTCGTGTTCACCGCCACAGTCCGGGCATTTGAACGAACTCATGTTTTCAGCGATGCCGAGAACGGGGGTCTCGTGTTTGCCGAACATCTGAAGCCCTTTCTGTGCGTCATCGAGCGCGACTTGTTGTGGCGTCGTGACGATGACTGCACCAGTGACGGGAACGCTCTGGAGCAGTGTGAGTTGCGTGTCGCCGGTTCCCGGTGGCAGGTCTACGACCATGTAGTCGAGTTGGCCCCATTCCACGTCCTCCCAGAGTTGGGTGAGAACTTTGTGAACCATCGGGCCACGCCAGATAACGGGGTCGTCTTCGCCGACGAGGAAGGCCATGCTCATCAGTTTCACGCCGAATTTCTCGGGTGGGACGAGTTTCCCCTCTTCGGTTGCCTGTGGGCGCTGATCAGCGGCGACCATTCGCGGGACGTTGGGGCCGTACACGTCGGCGTCGAAGAGTCCGACTCTGGCACCGAGTTTGGAGAGCCCAGCGGCGAGGTTGACCGCGACGGTACTTTTCCCGACGCCACCTTTTCCCGACGCGACGGCGATGATGTTTTTGACGCCCGGTAGAACCTGCTCTTCCGGCGAATGCTGGCTATCAACTCGGGCCGACAGTTCGGTGTCGAGACCCTCGCTTCCTAACACTTCACGAACACAATTTGCGATTTCGGTTTCGTGGGGTGCGTACGGCGTTCCAAGGGCGAGCGAAACCCGTGCAGTTTCGTCCTCGACCGTGATTTTGTTCACGATTCCGAGCGAAACGATGTCCTCGCCGAGGTCGGGGTCGTCGACCCCACGCAGGAGGTCTCGAACGTCAGCTTCGTCCATAGTGTCGGCTAGGGCGTGACCCGTCGATAAGACTTGTGAACTGTGTGACCCTGTGGTCGCTCATCACGGTTTCAATGGACGTCTCGTTACAACGAGCGATTTCTCTGCGGAGAAAGTGTAACTAAATGTGGTTACGTTCGTGTTGGAGACTCCCACGTGTTTAATAATATTCGTCCGAAAGGTACGGACGATGCTCGAAGATTCGTTCGGGCGCGAGGTCACGGGGGTACGCGTCTCTCTTACTGACCGGTGCAATTTCGACTGCGTCTACTGTCACAACGAGGGTCTCGGAGACACACGAGGCCCAATGGATCCGCAGGACGACGAAATGAGTGCCGACGACGTGGTTCGGTTTCTGGAAGTGGCCCGCGAATTCGACGTAGAGAAGGTGAAGTTCACGGGTGGTGAACCGATGCTCCGACAGGATTTGGAGGAAATCATCCGTCGGACACCCGATGAGATGGAGGTATCGTTGACGACGAACGGGACGTTCCTCCCGGGACGTGCGGAGGAACTCCGTGAAGCGGGGCTCACACGGGTGAACGTTTCACAGGACGCCCTCGACCCGAAAGCCTTCGCGGAGGTGACGAAAAGCGGTGCGTACGATAAAGTGATGGAGGGTGTCGAGTCGGCACTAGATGCCGGACTCGAACCTGTGAAACTCAACATGGTCGTCTTCGAGGCGACGGCAGGGTATGTCCCAAAGATGGTCGACCACGTCGCAGAGAACGATGGCCTTCAGTTACAGCTCATCGAGTACATGCCCGAACTGACTGGAAAACCGGAGTGGGCAATCGATATCGAACGCGTCCACGGCTGGCTCGAAGAACAGGCCGACGACATCGAAATCCGCGAGATGCACGGACGGAAACGCTACTGGGTGAACGGTGGGATGGTCGAAATCGTCGATCCGGTGGAGAACCCGAGCTTCTGCTCTAATTGTCATCGCGTACGCGTGACGCACGAAGGATACCTAAAAGGATGTTTGAACCGAAACGACGACCTGCGACCGATGGGTGAGATGACGAGACCAGAAATACGAGAAGCGTTCCGCGAAACGGTCGCAAATCGAGTTCCCTACTACGGCGAGTACATGATTCGAAACGGCGAGGGTGAGTGGGAGATAAACGACCGCTACGTCGACGCCTGAAACGGCGACAAGGTTGATAGGTGCTGGCTACGCGCCCTCCCCTATGCGACGACGGGCATTCCTCGCGGCGGCAGGTGCGCTTTCCGTCGGTGGTTTGAGCGCTTCGATTGCTAACAGTAGACTGGCAGTGCAGACGCCGCCTGACCCGGCGTATACGATTCTCTCCGGAACGAAACACGAAACGGAAGTGTTCGTTCGAAACAGAGGCGACGGGCCGACAGCACTCGTCGTCGGTGGGATGCATGGCGACGAGAAGAGTGGCTACCGCGCCGCGACTGCTATCACGAGATGGCAGGTCTCGGGTGGGACGCTCGTCGTTCTGCCGAAAGCAAATCAGGCGGCGATTCGAGCGAATCGCCGCGAAGGCGAAAACGGCGACCTGAATCGGAAATTCCCGACCGGAGAAACCCCGGAGACAGAACTGGCACGTGCCATCTGGGGCGTGGTTTCCCGCCACGATCCTGATGTCCTACTCGACTTACACCGCTCTATCGGGATTTACGGCTATCACGAATCGTCCGTCGGGCAGGTGATTTGGCCAACGGACGCGGGGAGAGCGAGCGACCACGCAAAACGGACGGCGGAGCGTCTGAACGACGCCGTCGTTCCGTGGTCGATGCCGCTCCATGAGTTTCGCCTCGGTGGCGAGATAACTGGGTCGCGGCCGATGCTCGTACACAAATTCGCAGGCGACTTAGGCCGACCGGGATACATCTTCGAGACGACGGCGTTTTTGCTCGACCTCGGGACGAGAGTTCGCTGGACGAAGCGCGCCGCCGAGGAGTTGCTTTCCCATCACGGAATCGAACGGCGGAGGAACTCATGAACGTCCGAAACGTGCTCACGGGACGGATGGTGTGGGGATGGTATCTGTTGTTAGTCGGTTCACTCGTGGTCGGTGCGCTAGATGCTCGGCTCATGACCCCACTCGCACTGCCGGGATATCTCGTGCTCACGCTCGGGAGCGCCTACGGAAGTCATCTCTTTCCGACGTTCGAACTGTGGGTATTTTGGGCACCGTTTTTCGCCGGGATGTACGTCGTCTCCGTGGGGCTTGCAAGCCTCTCACGTGCAGTTCGAGAGGCATTCGTTGCGTTTAAATAGTAACCACCGGTAGGATGAATCGCAGACACCTGTAGGGACATGCGTCCCGAGTCCGGCAGGGCGAACATATGAACGCGTGTCGAGGTAGCCTAGTCTGGCCCACGGCGCAGGGTTGCTAACTCTGTGGCGTCAAGCCTCGAGGGTTCGAATCCCTCCCTCGACGCTCCAAACTATCAACCATGAGTACGGAACAACCACAGGACGAAGACGACGACCTTCGGTACTTCGTCCGCATCGGGCAAACAGACCTCGATGGGACGAAGACCGTAGAGCGGTCGCTTTCCGATATGAACGGAATCGGTCGTCGCACGGCACGACTGCTCGCCGAAAAGGCGGGTATCGACCGAACTGCAACGTTCGGTCGACTCGACGAAGACGACATTCAAAGCGTCGTCGAGGCCGTGGAGAACTACGCCGACGAAGTTCCCGAGTGGCTCACGAACCACCGAGACGGGTACTTCTCCGGCGAGACGACCCACGAAACCGGTAACGACCTGTCCATGACGCGACGGCAGGACATCAACCGGATGAAAATGATTAGCTCGTACAAAGGCCTCCGCCATAAGCGTGGACAGAAAGTTCGCGGACAGCGAACCAAGTCCACGGGTCGTACCGAGGGTACGATTGGCGTGAACGTCGAGGCTATCAAGGAAGAAGCCGCCGCGGAGGGTGACGAAGAATAATGTCGCTCCCCGGTGAGAACACCAAATTCTACGAGACGCCGAACCACCCGTTCCAGGGTGAGCGAATCGGCGAAGAACGCGGTCTGATGGACCGATACGGCCTGAAGAACAAAGAAGAACTCTGGCGCGCCCAGAGTGAGCTTCGTAACTTCCGCCGTGAGGCCCGACGACTGCTCGGCAACATCACGGGCGACGAATCCGCAGAAGGCGAGGAGTTCCTCTCCCGTCTGAAGCGAATTGGCGTCCTCGACGACGGCGACGAACTCGGCGACGTTCTGCTCCTCGAGATCACAGACGTGCTGGAGCGACGCCTCCAAACCGTTGCCTACCGAAAGGGGCTGGCAAACACGCCACAGCAGGCGCGCCAGTTCATCACCCACGGCCACGTTACGGTGGACGATCGACGCGTGTCGATTCCGTCGTACAAGGTCGAAATCGTCGAGGAAGGCAGCGTCGCCTTCGACGAGAACAGCCCGCTTGCAGACGAACTTCATCCAGAACGCGCGGAGGGTAACGAATGAGCGACAACGACGAAAAGTGGGGAATCGCCCATGTACACGCATCGTTCAACAACACGATCATCACCATCACGGACCTCACTGGTGCGGAGACGATTGCGAAGTCGTCCGGTGGGACGGTCGTGAAACAGAACCGTGACGAGTCCTCACCGTACGCGGCCATGCAGATGGCCGAAACGGTCGCGGACGAAGTCAAGGCCGCTGGAATCGACGGTCTGCACGTCCGCGTGCGAGGCCCCGGCGGCAACCTTCAGCAGAACCCGGGTCCGGGTGCGCAGGCAACGATTCGCGCACTCGCTCGTGCCGGAATCGAAATCGGTCGTATCGAAGACGTGACGCCGATTCCGCACGACGGTACCCGCGCACCGAAAGGTAGTGGATTCTAACACATGACCGAAGACTTCGACGTAGAGTTCATCGACGGCGACGAACGCAAGGCGCGGTTCCTCGTTCGCAACGTCACCCCGGCGTTCGCCAACGGTATTCGCCGGGCCATGATTGCGGACGTACCGACGCTGTCCATCGACACGCTCCGCGTCATCGAGAACTCCTCGGTGATGTTCGACGAGCAGATCGGACTGCGTCTGGGCTTGGTTCCGCTGACCACGCCACCCGGCGAGTTCGAGGACGGCGACACCGTGACGCTCAGTCTCGACGTGTCGGGTCCGGGAACAGCGTTCTCCGGCGACCTCATCAGCTCCGACGAGATGGTGCAACCCGCCGAGGACAACGTTCCGATCATCGACCTGAAGGACGGCCAGCGCCTCGAACTGGAGGCCGACGCGGTTCTCGGGTCGGGGAAGGAACACGCCAAACATCAAGGTGGCGTTGCGGTCGGCTACCGCCACCTGCAACGCGTCGAAGTCGTCGGCGACCGGGACGAGTTCGGAGAGGAAGAACCCCGGATTCTCCGTGGTATCATCGAAGACGATGGTGAGCTCGTTCCGACGGAATCGTTCGACCACGACCTCACGAACCGGTTCCCCGGAAAGGATGTCGAGGTTCACGACGTTCCGAACGCCTTCGTGTTCGACGTCGAAAGCGACGGGTCGTTTACCGTCGAGGAGTTGGTCACGCAGGCCGTCGATTCGTTGGCGGAACGCGCGGACGAACTCGAACAGGCAATTCAACTATAACAATGACAGGCCCTTGGAGCTCCCCTGACGTGTTCGCCGATTCGACGGAGAGTGTCAACTCTCGGAATCGGACAACCGAAAGTGGTTTTAAGGGCCGCAGACAACAGTGTGTTGCCCACGAGGGTGCGCACGTGTTCTCAGCGTGCAGGGATAGCCAAGTCTGGCCAACGGCGCAGCGTTCAGGGCGCTGTCTCGTAGGAGTCCGCAGGTTCAAATCCTGCTCCCTGCACTTCAGTTCTCAGTACTTGGAGGAAGTAGCATGAGTAAGACAAATCCGAGGCTCAGTAGTCTCATCGCCGAGCTCAAGTCGGTTTCCCGCAATGAGGAATCCGATGTGTGGAACGACGTTGCGGCACGCCTCGAGAAACCACGGAGCACGCACGCGGAAGTTAACCTGGGCCGTATCGAACGATACGCACAGGAAGACGAAACCGTCATCGTGCCCGGCAAGGTTCTCGGGAGCGGTGTCCTGCAAAAGAACGTCACCGTTGCTGCAGTCGATTTCTCTTCGACTGCAGAGACGAAGATTGAGCAAGCAAACGGCGAACCGATCAAACTCGAACAGGCAATCGAACAAAACCCCAACGGCGCTAACGTGCGAGTGATTCGATGAGTGTCGCAGAATACGACGCCGATATCATCGTCGATGCCCGAGACTGCATTCTCGGTCGCGTGGCGAGCAAAGTCGCACAGAAGGCACTGGACGGCGAGCGAGTCGCCGTCGTCAACGCCGAAGAAGCAATCATCACCGGGAGCAAGCAGGACGTGTTGGACAAGTACGAGACGAGGTTCAACCTCAGCTCCGACCAAGGTCCGTACTACCCGAAGCGACCGGACATGATCGCAAAGCGTTCCATCCGCGGCATGATTCCGTACAAGAAGCCGCGTGGCCGCGAGGCCTTCGAGAACGTGCGCGTCTACGTCGGCAATCCGTACGACGAGGACGGAGAAATCCTCGACGGAACGTCGCTGGACCGACTCTCGAACATCCGCTTCGTCCAACTGGGCGAAGTCAGCGAATACCTAGGTGCTAACGTCACATGGTAACGAACACGAGCGGAAAGAAGAAGACGGCAATCGCCCGTGCCACGGTTACGGAGGGCGAAGGTCGTGTGCGAATCAACTCGAAACCAGTCGAACTGGTCGAGCCGGAGATGGCCCGACTCAAGATGCTCGAACCGTTCCGCATTGTGGACGACGAGCGCGAAGGCGTCGATGTCGACGTTGACGTTTCGGGCGGCGGTATCACCGGACAGGCAGACGCAGTCCGCACGGCGATTGCCCGCGGACTCGTCCAGCATATGAACGATGCCGAACTCCGTGATGCGTTCATGGAGTTCGACCGTTCCCTGCTGGTCAACGACGTTCGCCAGTCAGAACCCAAGAAGTGGGGCGGCCCCGGTGCCCGTGCCCGCTACCAGAAGTCCTACCGTTGAGGTGGTTTAACCCATGATGATTCCAGTCCGGTGTTTCACGTGCGGTAAAGTCGTCGGTGAGCACTGGCAGGAGTACACATCGCGCGCCGAGACCCATATGGGGAACGAAGACCCCGGAAAGGTTCTCGACGACCTCGGCGTCGAGCGGCACTGCTGCCGTCGAATGATAGTCTCACACAAAGACCTCGTGGACATCGTTGCCCCGTACCAGTAATGGCTCAACAACACTACTCCCGATACGAAAAAGCCCGAATCCTCGGTGCGAGAGCACTGCAAGTGTCATACGGCGCTCCGGTTCTCATCGAGACCGAGGAATCACAGCCGATTCTCATCGCGGCCGAAGAGTACGACGCCGGTGTGCTTCCGTTCACCGTCCGTCGTGAGGAGGAGCAATGACGCGCATCGAGCACGTCAGACTCCGCCAGATCCTCGATTCGCGCGGGAACGCGACAGTCGAAGCCGACGTGTTAACCGAGAGCGGCGGGTTCGGCCGTGCCGCCGCACCGAGCGGTGCGAGCACGGGCGAGTACGAAGCGATCGAACTCGAACCGGGCGAGGCAATCGCCGCTGCCAGGGAACACGCCGTTCCGCGCCTCGAAGGCAACGTCTACGTTGGCGACCAGCGTGACGTTGACAACACCCTTCGTGCGGCGGACGGCACGGACAACTTCTCGGAGATCGGTGCGAACAGCGCCGTCGCCATCAGCATGGCGGCCGCAAAGGCTGCGGCTGACGTGCTTGGCGCACCGCTCTATCAGCATCTCGGTGGTGCGTTCCGTGGTGACACCTTTCCGGTGCCACTCGGAAACGTCATCGGGGGTGGCGAACACGCCGCGGACGCGACTGCGATTCAGGAGTTCCTCGCGGCACCCGTCGGCGCGCCGAGCGTGCAGGATGCCGTGTTCGCGAACGCCGCAGTCCATCGGAAAGCCGCGGAGATTCTCGATGAGCGCGGCGTCCCCTCGGCAAAAGGTGACGAGGGCGCGTGGGCTCCGTCCATCGACGACGACGAAGCGTTCGAAGTGATGGAAGAAGCCGTTTCGACCGTTGCTGACGATGTCGGTTTCGACGTTCGGTTCGGCCTCGATATGGCCGGTGCCGAGCTGTACGAGGACGGCGAATACCACTACCGTGACCAGACGCGCTCGACCGACGAGCAGATCGATTACGTAGCGAACCTCGTGGACGAGTACGACCTCGTCTACGTCGAGGACCCACTCGACGAGAACGATTACGAAGGCTTTGCCGAACTCACCGACCGCGTCGGTGACCGGACGCTCATCTGTGGTGACGACCTGTTCGTCACGAACGTCGAGCGACTGTCTGACGGCATCGAGCAGGGTGCCGGAAACAGCATCCTCATCAAGCCAAATCAGATCGGAACGCTTTCCGACGCCTTCGACGCTATCGAACTCGCCGTCGAGAACGGATACGACCCCGTCATCTCACACCGAAGCGGTGAAACCGAGGATACGACCATCGCACACCTCGCCGTCGCGACCGACGCCCCGTTCATCAAGACGGGGACGGTCGGCGGCGAGCGAACCGCCAAACTCAACGAACTCATCCGAATCGAGCAGAACGTATCACGATTATGAGCGATAACGATTCAGAACAGGTAGAAGAAGAAACGGACGGTCTCGAAGCCGCGGAAGAGGAAGTCGACGCGGAACCGACCGGCGAGTCCGGTGCGGAACCCGACGTTGACCCCGATGAAGATGTCGGTGTGCAGGCAGCAGAGACCGAAGAAGAAGAACCACAGTTCGACGAGGACGTGCTCGGCGACGAGGAGGCAGACCTCCTCATCCCCGTCGAGGACTACCTCGGCGCTGGTGTCCACATCGGTACGCAGCAGAAAACCGAGGACATGGAGCGGTTCATCCACCGCGTTCGAACGGACGGCCTGTACGTCCTCGACGTGAGCAAGACCGACCAGCGAATCCGCACGGCCGCGGATTTCCTCTCCAACTACAACCCGGAGCAGATGCTGGTCACGTCCTCACGCCAGTACGGTCGGTTCCCGGCAGAGAAGTTCGCCGAAGCCGTCGGCGCACGCGCTCGCACGGGTCGATTCATCCCAGGTACGCTGACGAACCCGAAATACGACGGCTACATCGAACCCGACGTGGTCGTCGTCACTGACCCAATCGGAGACGCACAGGCAGTCAAGGAGGCCATCACGGTCGGCATCCCTGTCATCGCCATGTGTGACTCCAACAACAACACGAGCAACGTCGACCTCGTCGTTCCGACGAACAACAAAGGTCGCAAAGCGCTGTCGGTCGTCTACTGGCTCCTCGCCAACGAGACGCTCGACCGCCGCGGTGCCGAACCCGCCTACTCGCTCGACGACTTCGAGAGCGAGATTTAATCGAAGAGTTTTCGACTCCGAACTGCGCTGTTTTCCCGATTGCGATGTGTGCTGATACCGCTCGGAATGGTACCTCTCGGCTGTGCCCTGTTCTGAATTGTCGGTGAAATAAGCCCCGTTTAAAACCGCTTGATGGTGCAACGAGTACAGTAACCCCGTGACCGATTGGATACACGATGATGGGTGGGAAACGAATTCTGAACTGCAGACGGTGTGAATGGGTCGTCGAAACCAGCGTCGACGAGCGTCGGGAATCGAATCGGCGAGCGATTCAGCATTTCCGTGACACTGGCCATCCGATCACGTGCCACAGACCGGGATGTCGCACATTCTACATTCGCCACTTCGTTCCGTGACCCATCGATTTTCACCCCATCAATGCGAACCAAGAGTGTGCTTCGGAAAGTAGCATCGATGGGTCGTCACAGACGAACTGTCCGGACGGCAACTATTTCTCATCCGTATTGGCGCCCTCACCGAGGATGATTGCATTTTCGACGAGACTTCCGTGAGCACGACGGAGGCGTTCGGAGACGGCCTGATGTGAAATTTCGAGTTCGTCTGCGAGGTCGTCGGCCGTTACGTCGCGCGGGACGTGATAATAGCCGCGCTCGTAGGCGAGTGTGAGCGTATCCTGTTGGTGTTCGGTAAGCCCGAAACGGCCCTTTCGTCCCTCTTCCAGCTTGTATATGTTGAGAATATCCAGCGTCAGTCCCTTGCTCTCGCAGTACTCGTAGGTGCGAGAGAGCGCTTCCCGTTCGGGGAAAACGATACGCAGATTCCAAGAATGGTCGTCTCCCATCGCCGCGAGAATGGTTCCGTCTTCCTTGACAAGTATTTGAATGAGCGTATCTATCTGGTCGACCCACTCCATTCGATAGAGCCACTCGTCTTCCAAATCGGTGAGTAACTCAATGTCTTTGACACTCGGATCCTCGTCGAGAGCGGATTCGAGTTCGTCACGGCTACTCTCCTCACTGCTTACCCACACGAACGGCATGACTTGGTCGTCGTCGTGGGCGACGACACGTTCGATTTCGAAGGTGAGGTCTGCACGTGTGGACAGCGACTGGCTGAGCGCGAATTCGTCGGAGGGGATTTCGACTTCAACGACAGTAGCAGTCATATTACGACAGTAGCATGGCCTGGATATATGCGTTAAGGCGTTGCCATCCGTGCTATATGAAATACCTCTCTTTCGTAACAGTCCACGGAACTCTATTCGAAAAAAGTGATACCCCCCGCTCACCGAGAGTACGACATGACAGTTTCGAGCGCCCCGGGGAAGGTGTACCTGTTCGGGGAGCACGCAGTCGTCTACGGCGAGCCCGCCGTCCCCTGTGCCATCGAGCGCCGAGCGACGGTGACAGTCGAATCACGCGATGACGACCGCCTCCGTGTCGACGCCGAGGATTTGAGCCTCGACGGATTTACCATCGAGTACGGTCGCGGCACCGACGAAACCCCCGACGTGGACGTTTCGGAATCGCTCATTCGCGCCGCCACGGGCTATATCGATGCCTCTGTCGAGCAAGTTCGTGAAGCAACGGATTCACCGAACGCCGGTTTCGACATCACCGTCGAAAGCGACATTCCATTGGGCGCGGGCCTTGGATCCTCGGCGGCGGTAACGGTCGCCGCAATCGATGCCGCGACGCGCGAACTCGGCGTTTCGCTCCCGAGCGACGAAATCGCAGACAGGGCGTATCGGGCGGAGCTCGAAGTGCAGGACGGCGAGGCCTCACGTGCGGACACGTTCTGCTCTGCAACAGGCGGCGCGGTTCGCGTCGAGGGTGACGACTGCCGGGCTATCGAAGCTCCGGATTTACCCATCGTCGTCGGATTCGACGGCGGCGCTGGCGACACCGGCAAACTCGTCGCCGGCGTCCGGACACTCCGTGAGGAGTACGAGTTCGCCGCCGACACCGTCGAAAGCATCGGCGATATCGTTCGGCAGGGCGAGCGTGCACTGGCCGAGGGCGACATCGACGAACTCGGCAAGCTCATGAATTTCAACCACGGCTTGCTGGAGGCGCTCGGCGTCTCCTCGCGCTCGCTCGATAACATGGTCTGGGCCGCCCGCGACGCGGGTGCATCCGGTGCGAAACTCACGGGTGCGGGCGGTGGCGGTTGCATCGTGGCACTCGACCCGTCAGACGAGACGGAGACGGCGCTGCGATTCACGCCGGGTTGTGAAGATACGTTCCGTGCCGAACTCGATACCGAGGGGGTGCGTGAGGAATGAGTGTAACGGTGCTCAAACTCGGCGGGAGCGTCATCACCAACAAAGACCGTGCCGATACGCTCGACGGTGAAACACTTGGACACGTCGCGGACGCAATCAGTGACGCGGCCGTACATGACCTCGTGCTGGTTCACGGTGGCGGTAGTTTCGGCCATCACCACGCGAACGAACACAACGTTTCGAAAACGACCGGCAGCCGCGATATCGAAGCCGTCATCGATATTCACGGTGCGATGAAAACGCTGAACGAATTTGTCCTCTCACGGCTCCACGACCGTGGAATTTCCGCCGTTCCCGTCCATCCCTTTTCTGTCGCTGTTCGGGACGCTGATGCGTCCCTCACGCTTCCGACCGGGCAAATCGAAACGATGCTCGATGAGGGGTTCGTTCCGGTCTTACACGGCGATGTGGTCGCCCACGAAGGCGAAGGCGTGACTGTCGTCAGCGGCGACGAACTCGTCGTCTCGGTCGCCAGCCATCTCGATGCCGATCGCGTCGGCTTCTGTTCGACTGTGCCGGGCGTTTTGGACGAAGCCGACGAAGTCATTCCCGAAATTACGACCTACGAAAGCGTCGCCGACGTGCTCGGCGAGAGCGAATCGACGGACGTGACCGGTGGCATGGCGGGAAAAGTTCGGTCGCTTCTCGAACTGGGTGCCCCGGCATCGATTTTCGGGCCGGACGACGTTTCAGCGTTTCTCGCGGACGAAAATCCGGGAACACGAATCCACGGCTAGGTAGCGTTGCGCATCGGGAGAAGAAATCGATTAATCTGCTGGTCGGTTCGATCCGGTTTTCCGTCGTTACGACCGTGCCCGCCGAACCTTGTTCATCGTCGGGACGATGATCCAGAAGAAAACCATCCCGAAGATGGCGAACCAGAAGAACGCCTCACGGAGCAGAATGGCGAGGCTGCCGTACATGTCGAGAGTTCCTGGAATCTCGCCGAGGAGCTGTGTGTCCTCGAAACCGGGCGTCGTATACCAACCCGAGAGCACCATCCAAGCGAGACCCGCCGTCGTGGCGATTCCGAGTCCCTTTGCGAATTCGTCAGCCATTGTTTGACGGTTCGTCGGAGTCATCTTTAGACTTTCCCATTCCTTCGGCTCGGAATCGCGTGGAGAAGGCGTACACCACGGCTCCGGATGCGATAAGCAACAGTCCGAAAATGGCGAGTGGGTAATCGACCTGTGGAAGCGGTGCGGTCGCCCGGTCGGTCGCGAAATCGAGCGCAATAAATCCGCCGACGACGGTGAATACGGCAAACATGGTCGAGAATACGGTCACGACTTTGTAGATGCGAAGCGGGACGACCACGTCGCGGGAGGCGATGCCACCCGATTTTTCCTCGGTCTCCGCTTCGTTCTCGTCACTCTCGTCTTCGAAAACCGAGTAACTAGTCTCGAATTCGTCGTCGCGTGAAGACATGAGGAAAAAGACGGGTTACTTCGGTGGTCGCAGGCGGTAGTACCGCCGGTTGAGGCTGAACATGTACCCTTCACGCATCGATTTCAGCACCGCGTAGGTGATGGTGCCCGCGACGATGGGCACGAGGAACGACAAGTCGAACGTGAGGTGGGCGTTAATGGGGAGGAGGTTCTTGATCGACAGCGCGCTGATGGTAATCGCGAACCAGACGCCGAACATGCCGACAGCACCCCAGAACGGCTCTTCGACCGGTCGGCGGGCACTTCCCTTGTTCAGGAACGGAACGATGGCGATGATACTGACAACGACGACGTTCGCGACGACACCGTACGTTCGGTCTGCCATCAGTTTGTCGCCGCCGAGGATGGCGAGTTCGGGGTTGAGCGGTCCCAGCTTCAACAGGCCGAACGACCAGTACAGATACCAGTCGGGCAGGATAATCGCCGGGGTCGAACTCGGGTCCGCCGGTGGGCCGAGGTGCGGCGGGAGCGTCGCGGCGAGGAACAGAATCATCCCGACGAAGAAACTCGTAATCGAGAGGTTCCGAATCATCTCGTGGGGCCACGTCGGGAACGCCAGCACGTCACGCTCGACGTAGCTGGATTCCTGTCGCAAATCCTGGTCTTCGCGGCGCGAGCGCTCGAAGTATTCGTACGTCAGCCGGGAGAGCCCTTGCGTGCGCTGTTTCCGCTCGAGCCATGAGGGCGTCTCGTCGTCCGGCGGGACGATGCCGGTTCCACTTCCGTCGGTTCGGGGTTCGTTTTCGTCGGTCATTGTATCAGTGTGGTTCAGCGATGCCCTGCATCCAGACGATGCCGATGTGCACCGCGATGAGCGTGGTCACAACGAATGGAAGCAAGAACACGTGCAGGATATACATCCGTTGCAGTGTTGCCTGGCTCAGGCTGAAGCCTCCAAACAGGAGCTGTGCGACCCATTCGCCGATGAGCGGGACAGAAAGGCTCATTTCGACACCGATCTGTCCGGCCCAGAACGCCAGCTGGTCCCACGGGAGCAGGTAGCCCGTGTATCCGAACACCATCGTCAAGCTGATGAGGATGATGCCGAGGATCCAGTTGACCTCGCGGGGTTCCTTGTATGCGCCCGTGAAGTAGACACGGAGCATGTGGAGGAACACCGCCGCGACCATCACCTGTGCCGACCAGCGATGGATACTTCGGAGCATGAACCCGAAGTTGAGGTCGACCATGATGTACGTCAACTGGGTGTACGCGGCCGTCGTTTCTCCTGCCGTCGATGGTGCGTAGTAGAATCCGAGCAACGCGCCACTGACAGCGGCTACCACGTACGCGATGGTCGAGAAACTCCCGAGTGCGTACAGCGGGTACCAGTACCAGAATTTGTTGTCGAGGCCGTACTGTTCGGTGTGACTTTTCGGCATCTGGAGGTTGACGCGGTAGTACAACGTCTCCAGTAGTTCGAGATAGTCCACGATGCGGAACCGTTTGTCCATCCAGATGAGCGTCGTGAGGAACGTGGTCTCGATGGGCGTCAGCTCTTTCTCGCGGAGCCACTCGCCGTGGTCGTGGTCGTCTTTGCGTTCGATACTCATTTAGTCGTCCTCCGGTCGTGGCAGTGCCACGAACGATTTCTTCACGATGCTGAAGGGGTCATATACCGACTGGTGGCACGGACAGTAGATGAGATCCTGCGCGCCGAACTTCGCGGAGCCGGCGATGCCCTTGAACGCGGGCACGCAACAGAAATGCGTACATTTGTTCAGGTTGGCGATAAAGCCCTTGTCGGTGCTCTCCTTGAGCCACTTGCTCTCGCCCGACATCTCCTCGACGTTCGTGCTCCGAATGAGCTGGACGGTCATCGTCTGGCTCGGCGGAACGTCCTGCGACCGCCAGGTCACCGTTGCGGGCTTTCCGAGCCCCGACTTACCGATGCCGTTACCCCATGTCTTGTAGTCGGTGAAGTCGTCGATGTGGACTTTGTCACCGGCTTTGACTTCCTCAGCTTGCCAGTCGTACTTCGCGCCTTCTTTGTAGCGGAAGTAGTTGTCCATGTCGGCGTCGGGTTTGACGCCTTTATACGTCTGGACACCACAGTACTGGAACCAGTTGGCCGAGTATTTGATGCCACCAATTTCCGTCTCGGCGACCGTCACTTCACGCCCCTCAACTGTCTTCGTCGACGGTTTCGGGAAGAAGCCTTTGATGTACCCCTCGTCGTCGATTTCGATGGGTATCTGGGGCATCCCCCGGGGTGCGGGACCTGCGGTGTTCTCTACGCCCATGAACTGTGTAATACCACCGCCCGCACCGGCCGAGGCCGTCGCTGATTTGAGCGAGGCGGCTCCGGCAGTGCCGACTCCGGCGAGTGTCGCGCTTCCCACGACGCCTTTGACGAAACGGCGGCGACCTGTGCTCTGCGGATATTTGTCGTCTCCTGCCATTGTTTATCGTTTGTAGTAGGGATACACTGCTCGTTTGAACTGCTCCCATGCGTCTCCGAACGACTCGGTTCCGTACTGTTCCTCCTCACGCACGTAGAGGTCTTCCCACTTGCGACGACGCTTTTTGACGATCATAACGTCGGGGAGGAACTCCTTGCGGTACAGCATGAGGACGAACGCGAGGTCGATGAAGATGACCGCGAGGATACCGCCGAGGTACATGTTGCCGACTTCCGTCAGCCCCCATCCGTTGAGGAGACCGTAGGTGAACAAGCCGACGAACACGACCTCGATAATCGTCAACAGGACGATTGCGATGGCGGCAGTCGTGCTTTCACGGGCCGGTTCGTAGCGGTGAATATCGCCGTACGTGCTTCCTGACGAGGACATCTATCTGTTCCCTCCGCTGGTGTGTGCAGATTCGCCGTACTTCAGGAAGAAGAACGTGTAGATGAGTGAGACGACCATCATCAGAATTGTCGCGATTCCGACGTAGTGCGCCTGAAACGGCACGCCCATGTGTTCGGGGTCGGCTTCCGCCGGGGCACCGCCACCGCCACCGCCACTGCTGCCGCCGACTGTGATAGCGCCGGTCATGCCGGCACTTTTGTGCGGCGCACAGAAGTACTCGTACGACCCTTCCGTATCGAAGGTGTGCTCGTACGTGTGGCCAGAATCGAACGTTTCACTCTCACTTCCAGACCCTTCCCAGCCAGCCCCATCGGGTTGGCTCTCGGGAACCACGTTATGGGTGTTCGACTCCCAGACCCACTTCACCGTGGTGCCGGGAGAGATTTGGAGGTCGGCTGGCTCGAAGACGAGTTCGCCGCCAGGGCCGACTTTGACGGTCTTCGTCGCTCCGCCACCGCCGCCCCCGCCGTTGCTCTGATTACCGCTAGACTGGTTTCCACTCGACTGGTTGCCACCGGCCGACGTAGTCGTCTGGTTGCCGCCAGTCCCGTTACCGCCGGACTGGTTGCCACCTCCCGATGTGGTCGTCTGCTGCGCACCAGCGGGTGCCGCCGCCGCGGCAGTTCCGCCAGCAACGCCGCTGGCCGCCAGTAGAAAGTCCCGCCTCTTCATACATGTGTTGGTCAGGATGGGACTTGCTTAAACCCACCGATGCCGCGGGAGTGCCGACATCGGGGGTTTCGACACTCCTCTCGGTGCTTCAGTCGTCTCGCTCCTCTTCATCCAACGGGAGAAAGTCGGGGCGTTCGCCGGATTCAACGCCAGCGGAACGAAGGCGATTCCGGTACTCTTCCGACCGAAACCTGTCGGAAAGCCGGGCGTTCGCAACGATTAGCAGGACGAAAAATCCGAAGACGAGGAATCCACCGCCGATGAGTGCTAGCAGGGGTGCTCCTTCGCGAATATTCTGCGGAACGCCGATAATTCGGAAGTAGACTAGAAACCACGCAATCAGCATCCCGACGCCAGCCACGACATGGATGCCCGCAATCGTCTGCATCAGCTTGTTGCCGAGTTCGCCGCTTCCCTCCGGAACTTCATCAGGTTGCGGGAGTTGGTCGCCCTCCGGCGTCTCCGGTACGTCGTACTCCTCCATCGACGCCAGCGCTACGGTCGGTTTCACGTCACGGAGGACGGTTCCACGCCCTTCGACGCTTCCATCGGCGTAGACGACGGTGTACCCTTCGTCCGAGTACGCGACCAGCAGCGGTTCGCCCTCGTGAGTGGTTCGTTCGACGACGGCGAACACCTCCCGAGTTGCGATTCGGTGTTTCAGGTCGGCCTCCACCCGGTCGAGCAACTCACGGCCCGTAATCCATGTCTCCGGGTCGAATGCAGCCTCCCACTCTTCGAGGGACATCTCCGCCATGTCTTCGGGGCCGAAGTTCTCGAAGTCGTACTTCTCATCGACCTCGCGGCGGAGTTCCTCGCGGGATTTCTCCGGCGCGTCCTCACCTGCGCCCTGCGTCCCACTGTCGGAGTCAGCCATTATTCGGAAGTTACGCTTCGACGGCTAAACATCTTCTGACATGCCCGACGTTTCGGACGGTTTAACGCGCCCCAGTCTAACCACCGACTATGGTAAGCGACGCGGCGATTGCAGCGGTGGTCGCACTAGTCGTGACTGCGAGCTTTCCGTTCTATCTCTACGGTGCGTGGATTATCATCGAGGCTGAGACAGTAACGTGGGACGTCCTCACCCATCATTTGAAGTTCATCATTTCGGGTCTCCTGCTGACGACGATACCGGCGGTTACGTGGATGATTCCGCGATTCTTCCGACAGTTCGGCGGTCTCGCCGCCGTTCACGCATTTCTCGGGCTCCAAGCCTACGCGCTGTTGATTCTCGCACTCACGGGCATCGTCAGAATATTTCAGGTCAAACGCGCCCACGATTTGTACGGCAGTCCAAACCCCGACATGGATATCAGCGAACTGCACGAAAACATGGATTCGTGGCGGTGGCGTCTGCGCGTCGGTGTCTTCGGGTATATTGTCTTCTGGCTGCTGACGTGGATGCTCGGCATCGCACGGCTGCTAATTCTGCACACCGATTATCTCTAATTTCTCCTTAGAGCCCTAACTCCACGACTCGCCACTGGCGAGGTCGACGTCGTTGTCCAGTTGCGACGACGGGCAGATATCTTCCAACACGCACTCACCGCAGTCGGGGCTTCTGGCCGTACACGTCGCCCGGCCGTGGCTGATGAACAGGTGGGTCAGCCATTGCCAATCCTCTTCCGGAACGAACGTCATCAGGTCGCTTTCGATGTTCTGCGGGCCCTTTTCCTCCGTCAGACCCAACCGGCGCGAGAGTCGCTGAACGTGCGTATCGACCACGATTCCCTCGACCACATCGTGGCCGTGCTGGAGCACCACGTTCGCTGTCTTGCGCCCGACACCCGTCAGGTCGGTGAGTTCGCTCATCGTATCCGGCACTTCCCCGTCGTGTTCCTCGATGATGGTTTGGCATGCGCTGTTGATCCACTTCGCCTTGTTGTTGTAGTACGTAATGGAGTTCAAATCCTCCGCGAGTTCGTCCACGTCGGCGTTCGCGTAGTCTTCCACCGACTGGTATTTTTCGAACAGGTGTTCCGTCTCCTTGTTCACGCGCTCATCGGTACACTGCGCCGAGAGCATGACTGCAATGAGAAGTTCGTGCCGGGTCGAGAAGTTGAGCGAGATAGTCGCGTCCGGATATTCGCCGTAGAGCCTGTCGAGAATTTCTCCTAACTGTTCTTCTCGCGTGTCGAGTTGGACGCCCATGTCCGAGTTCTCGGAGGGCGTCGGTTTGAGTGATTCGATGTCCGAGAATCCGAACTCGTCAATCGGGAGAAAGTAACATCACTCCGAATTTCGTAGGTGCAACTATGGCCACCGAACCCTCCCCCTGTTTCGTGGATCGACCCGGACTACGTCGCCACCGTCGTCGGGGTGCTCGCTGTGGGCGCACTGTACGTCTACAGCGCATCGACTGGAACCGGCCCGACTACTGACGAAATCACTCTCGTCCTCCTTGCCGTGTCCCTCCCCATGACGGTAGCGTACCAAATCGCTCGGCGGTTCTGGGTTGGACGACGATCGGGAAATCTCTGATTGTCCGACTCGAATTCCAGAGAGTTTAAACGCCCGTCACACACCCATCGACGTATGAAAGCGACCGCGAAGGCCCACCCGATTCAGGGGCTTGTCAAGTACCACGGAATGCGAGACGAGGAACAGCGATACCCGTACCACGACAGCATCAGCGTCTGTACCGCGCCAAGCCACACGAAAACGACCGCCGAGTTCGACGAATCCCTCGACTCCGACGTCTTCGTTGTTGACGGCGAGGAACTGACGGGACACGCGGCAGACCGCGTCAGAACAGTTGTCTCGCGTGTGCGAGAACTCGCGGAAATCGACACCCGCGTCCGCCTCGAAAGCGAGAACAGTTTCCCATCGAACGTTGGACTCGGTTCCTCCTCGTCCGGGTTCGCCGCCGCCGCGATGGCATGTGTGGAGGCCGCGGGACTCGACCTAACCCGACCCGACATCTCGACCATCGCGCGCCTCGGGTCGTCCTCGGCGGCTCGCGCCGTGACTGGTGGTTTCTCCGACCTTCACATGGGGCTGAACGACCACGACTGTCGCTCCGAGCGACTCGAATCGCCGCTTGAAGACGACGTGCGAATCGTCGCCGGATTGGTTCCCGCGTACAAGGAGACCGAGGAAGCACACCGCGAGGCCGCCGACAGCCACATGTTCGAGGCTCGACTCGCCCACATCCACGACCAACTCGTGGAGATGCGGGACGCCCTGCGCGAAGGCGACTTCGACCGCGTCTTCGAGACGGCGGAACACGACTCGCTCTCGCTCGCCGCGACGACGATGACCGGTCCTGCGGGATGGGTGTACTGGAAGCCGGAAACGCTCGAAATCTTCAACGAGGTTCGCCGACTCCGCGAGAAAGAGGACATTCCAGTCTACTTCTCCACCGACACGGGTGCGAGCGTCTACGTCAACACGACGGCGGAACACGAGGAGTACGTCGAGGGAGTCATCGCCGACTGCGGCGTCGAAACCATGCGATGGAAGGTCGGCGGCCCCGCCGAAATCCTCCCCGAAAGCGAATCCCTCTTCTAGCCGGGGGTACGCCTTTAGCACTCTGTTTCTTATCTACGCCTATGCAGGTCGCTGTCCTCGGCGCTGGCTACGCCGGTCTCACCCTCGCCAGAAAACTCGAACGTTCCCTCTCCGACGATGCGAGGCTCGTCGTCGTCGAACGAACGGGAAATCATCTGGTTCAGCACGAACTCCACCGAGTCATTCGTCGCCCGTCGTTGGCGAACGATATCTCGATACCCCTCGAAACCATCCTCGATTGCGAGATTCGGGAAGCGCGTGTCGAATCGCTCGACCCCGAAACGAACCGCGTCGTGTTCGATAGCGACGAAGTGGACGACGAAAACGATGAACTCGAATACGACTATGCCGGGGTCTGCCTCGGTGCAGAAACTGCCTTCTATGGCCTTCCGGGTGTCGAGGAGCACGCGACACCCCTCAAACGACTCAGCCACGCCCGACAAATCCGGGAGGATTTTTTGGCTCACGACGGGGGTCGCGTCGTCGTCGGCGGTGCTGGGCTGTCGGGCGTCCAGGTTGCGGGCGAACTCTCGGCACTCGCCCGCGAAGAGGAAATAGAGGCGGAAATCGTTCTGTTGGAGCAGTTCGACCACGTTGTACCCTCCTTTCCGAGGAACTTCCAGCAGGCGGTGAAAGGGGAACTCGAAAAGCGCGATGTCGAAGTTCGAACGGGAACCGCAGTCGAACGTGCTGACGATGCGGAGATCGCGCTCGCCGACGGAAAATCCCTCCCCTACGACCAGTTCATCTGGACGGGTGGCATTCGCGGCCCAGACGCGTTGGGCGGTGACCGTCCCCGCGTCGATAGCACCCTGCGAATCGGTGACGGAACCTTCGTCGTTGGCGACGCCGCACAGGTCGTGGACGGTGATGGGGAGTCAGTACCGGCGAGTGCACAATCCGCGGTCAGGGAAGCCAGGGTCGTGGCGAAAAACATCGCGAGATTGGCCACAGGCGAAGACGACGTGTTCGAACCGCGACTCGACCAGTTCACGTTCGACTCACCGGGTTGGCTCGTCTCGGTCGGAGACGGCGCGGTTGCCCAAATCGGCCCGACGGTGGTCACCGGCAAGCCAGCAAAAGCACTGAAAACGACGGTCGGGGCAGGGTATCTGTCCTCAGTCGGTGCTGTTCGGAGCGCAGTCGATTTGCTCGGAGAAGAGTTGGGCGATTAGATGCCCGGAATGCCAAACTGCTCGAACGTCAGAATGTTCAGGATGGCCAGTGCGTACGTGATGGCGACGACCGAAAGCCACCCGATGAGTGCGATTCCAGCCGCGTTACCCCAGCCGCCGGGATAGCGGAAGTTGATGACCCAGACCCACGCGATGAGGACGACTATCCAACCGAACAGCCAGCCGAGCAGGAACGCGACGATGACGCCGACGACTGACCCGACGATGGCCGTGATGAACGCATATCCGTAGTCGTCGGTTCCAGTTACGACTCGTGCACCGATGTAGATGCCGAGCGCGCCGATGAGCAGGCTCACGACGAACCCGACGACTGACCCAGTGAGGGATATCATACAAATCGTTCTACGGCTAACCTATTTTTATATGAACCGCTTGCGTCTCGGAAAGCGACGATGTAGCCGCAAAATATATTATATATAAGTCCGGCAGTAGCTTTAAGGTACTGGCCCATCCTTGCCTCACCATGGCACGCGAAAACACACTTGACACAGTCTTGATGGGTGCAGTTGGAGCTGGTGCTGCAGCTCTAATCGGAGCACAGGCAGTCGAATATTATCGCGAACGACGGCGACGTTCGGAAACACATATCATCTGTACAGACTGTGGAGAGGCGATGCCAGTCGATGACTTGCTCGACCCGGTCGTCACCTGCGGTTGTGCGACCGTTCGAATGGATTGAGAAGACAGCGTGCCAGACGTTCACTTCTGAACAAAATCGAGCCGGGGAACGTTAGACGCGGCGAAGAGTGCCACGAAGTCCCCGCTCAGCTACTCCGATGAGGAGCAGGGCGAAGAGCGCGACGACGAGCCAGCGTCCCGTCTGGGAACTGACCGCTTCCGCGAACAGCCCCAGCAGGTCGAAACCGACGGCCTGGCCGAGTGCGAACAGCAGCAACACGAAGCCAACGACTGCGAGTCCGGACATCATGCCGGTTTTCGCGAGCCAGTTCGACGAACTCTCGTCTTTGCGATGCGTGTTCTGCGCTTGTGGTTGCTGTTTCGCACTGCCCTGTCCAGCAGTTTCTTTCTGATCGGATCGTTGACCACTGTCGTTACGATCTCGTTCGCCGTTTTGTGGTTGGGGCATAGTAAATCATCCCCGATAGGGGAGAGTACCCCGACGCGTAAAGTTATAGACCAGTTAAACGACTCGTTACGTGGTGGTTATTGTGGGATTACTGGCAGCGGTAAAGCTGAACGATCTCAGTGCAACTATTCTTCGCCGTCCACCGAATCGGCGTACCGTTCCAACTCTCCCGCTAACTCACGTGCTTGCTCAGCCGACAGAGTAACCGTCTCGGCGTGTGCGGGCAGATGCTCCAACTCGGTGTTGTCCAGTTCGAGTTGCAGCAACACCTCGTCAGGTGCATCCTCGCCGCGCGGCGTTTTGACGTTCAGGACGCCGACTGCCTCCTCCGTCCACCCATGGCCTTCCGCGATGGCATCCACGAGGTCAAACGTGGTGTAGGCAGTGACCGAGAGGATGCGGTCTGCCATCTCAGTCGTCACCCGAAATCGCGTCGTCCGGGCTGTTCGGGGCCGGACTGGCGTCCATTGCGTCGTCATCGGCGTAGGGGTACCACGTCTTCTTCGTGTTGTGCATGTAGGGGTCGTCGTAGGAGGTTTCCTCGGGTTCCGCGAACTCGGCCAGCGTCTCCTCGTCGTGGGATTGCACGAACTGTCGGAACGTCTGCCCGTCCTCACGCCGGTCTTCGTATTCCGTGATGAGATTTCGAATCGCACCGGGCACCTCGTCGGCGGCGATACGCTCCTGAATCCACGATGCGAAGCTTGGATTCTCTCCGAGACCGCCGCCGAGGCCGATGTCGAGTGCTTCGACCGCTTCGCCATCCTTGCGGGTTTTCATCCCGCGCAGGCTGATATCCGCGATTTGGGGTTGGGCGCAGGAGGCGGTACAACCGGACAAGTGGATGTGGAAGTTCTCCACGTCGTCCGGCAGTTCGACGTTGTCACGAAGCCAGCGCGAGAGGCGAACTTGCCGGTTCTTCGTCTCCACGATGGAGAGCGAACAGAACTCGGTTCCGGTACACGCAATCGACCCGCGTTGGAAGGGATGCGGGTCGGGGCTGTAGCGGTCGAGCAACGGTTCGTCCAGCATCGCATCGAGGTTCTCCTCGGGAACGTCGGTGAGGATTATGTTCTGGCGTTGAGTGAGTCGGGCTTCGCCGGAGCCGTACTTCTCGGCGATGTCAGCCATCTCGATCATTTCTTCCGCGCCGACGCGACCGACGAGGACGTTCAGGCCGAGGTAGTAGTTGCCATCCGGTTGCTCGTGTACGCCGACGTGGTCGGCGTGGCCGTGGTCGTCCGGGACACCGGCGTTGTACGAGTATTCCTCTCGGAGGTCGTCACCGGCCGTCTTCAGTTCGAAATCGACGTACTCCTCCTGCAAGATGCGGCGAACCTTCTCCGGCCCCCACTCGTCCACGAGGAATTTGATACGGGCGCGGCGACGGTTGTCTCGGTTGCCGTAGTCACGGAACAGTCCCGAGAGACCGCCCAGAATCGGCACCACTTCATCGGGTTCCGCGAACACGTCGATGTCGCGTGCGAGTCGCGGTTCTCGTCCGGCGAGACCACCGCCGACACGGATGTTGAACCCACAAACCGCTTCGCCGTCGATTTCCTTCTCGGCGGGTTCGATACCGATGTCGTTGATATCACCCTGTCCACAGCCTTCCCGGCAGCCGGCCACAGACACTTTCCACTTTCGTGGGAGGTTCGCGTACTCGGGATTCCCCTTGAAGTTCTCCTGTAAGTCCTCGACCACGGGGAGGGCATCGACAAACTCCGCGTTGTCTTTCCCTGCAACCGGACAGCCGACGATGTTACGCCACGAGTCGCCACATGCCTGCATGGTCGAAAGTCCGGCGTCCTCCAGTCGTTCCCAGATTTCGGGGACGTCCTCGATGTTGATCCAGTGGAGTTGCACCGCTTGTCGCGTCGTCACGTCGGCGTAGCCGTTTCCGAACTCCGGATTCGCGGCGGGACCGACCGCGAAATCGCGCGCGATTTCGCCGATGACTCGCAGTTGTCCGGGTTCGAGCACGCCGCTCGGCGGCCCGATTCGCATCATGAAGTAGCTTTCTTGCCCATCGCGCTGGTGGTACAGCCCCCACCATTTGAACCGCTCGAACCACGCGTCGTGTTCGTCGTCGGGAATGGCGTCCCACCCCTCCTCGGCGAATCGGAGCATGTGCTCACGAATCTCCTTCCCGTACACCTCATCCTTCCATTTCTCTACGTCGGTCGGCATGGGACATCGTACAGAATCCACCCGTAAACCGTCGCGCTCCGCGTCAATGTCCGCCGGGGGTCGGAAATACCGGCAAGTATCGCGGAGAGTCGTGACGAATCGAACTTCGCCACTTCGGAATCAGCTATTTCGGAACGTGAATACCTTCAACTTCGACGGGCCGGAAGCAGTCTGCGCCCATCTTTCCGACTTGTAGCCATTCCGTCGTCCCGTGTTCGCCACAGCCGATACACTGGCCACCGGCCCGAGCCTCGACCCAGCGTCCGTCAACCCCCACGTCGGTGAACACTTCGACGACGAAAAAGGCGACCTCACAGTCGCAGATGGCGTGGTCTGAAAGCTTCCAGACGTTGCTCACGCCGACGATTCGGGTGTTGTTCACGTTCACCCACGCACCCTCGTCCAGCGTCCGAACCGCGATAGCCATGCCAGCACATCGGATGTCCCGCGACCTGAACGCGTCGGCAGTCGCAATCCACGCCGCGTCGGATGACGCGTTACGAACGAGAAAATCGGTCGCACTGTTCGTGTGATCGAGGATATGCCGGAATTATCCCGTTCACAGTCGTCAGAGATACCCTCGAATATTACCGAAACATGGGAGCATCGGCTGGAATTACGCCAAGACGCACCGTTTAGGAGTCGTACCGTAAACCGAGGAGTGATGAGAAGAAACGACAGCGACGAACGCCGGTATCTCCACGACGAGTTAGCCGTCGAACCGGCGAATCAGGAGGTGACGAGACGTGACTGATGGACAGAGAGACAGCCACCTAGAAGACGTGCCAGACGGGAGCGGCTGTACCGAAATCTGGGAACACCTCTCCGAACGTCGGGACGGAGACGAAGACGAGGAAACGGTCGAAGAATGAGTAGCTCTGCACTCGTACTGGTCGGGCACGGGTCGCATCTCGACCCGCAATCCGCCCGACCGCTCTACGACCACGCGGACGAGATTCGGTCGCGTGACGTCTTCGACGCGGTTCACGAGTCGTTCTGGAAGGAAGAACCCTCGCCCCGAGAGGTGCTTCGAACCGTCGAAGAAGACGAAATATACGTCGTCCCGCTGTTTACGAGCGAGGGGTATTTTACCGAAGAGGTGATTCCACGCGAACTCCGCATTGCGGACGGCTGGACGCTTGATGTGGACAAGTCGGTGGGGTACACCGACCCCGTCGGCACGCACGAGGCGATGACGGAGGTCATCGCCCGACGTGCCGAGCGCGTGACCGGAAATCCGGAAGTCGGTTCAGGCGTCGGACTCGCCGTGGTCGGTCACGGCACGGAACGCAACGAAAACAGCGCGAAGGCGACACAGGCACACGCAGGTCGTCTCCGCGAGCGAGGGCAGTTCGACGAGGTCAAAGCGTTGTTCATGGACGAAGACCCGCGAATCGAAACTCTCACCGAGCGTTTCGAGAGCGACGAACTCGTCGTCGTCCCGCTGTTCATCGCGGACGGGTATCACACACAAGAGGACATCCCCGAGGATATCGGGCTCACCGATGACGCAACGGCGGGCTACGACGTTCCCGCCGAAGTGGATGGAAAAACCGTCTGGTACGCCGGAGCTGTCGGAACAGAACCGCTGGTTGCCGACGTGGTTCTCGAACGGGTGACGGATGCCGGAGCAAAAATCACGGATAGCGGAACCAAGACCGAAGCTGTGAACAGGCAAAAATCGGAGGGAACGGATTCGGAATTCGGTTCTCGCCGTACATTTTTGCGATGGCTGGAAGGGACAAACCACCCGGTTTCGAAGCGCGGTGACACACCGGAGTTGGAAACCGAAAGCAGCAGAACGTGGGGAGATCTCGCCATTTCCGTCCATCCGAGCGACGATCGAGAACGTGAATACGAGGTTCGCCACGTCGAAGACCGTGAAAAAGATTCCTCGTCCCTCGATACCTACCACGACCCGACCGCAATACGCGACCGAACCCGGTTCACGGACGATGGCGAGTATCGCCCGCTACGGACTGCCCCAACCCTACCAACTGGCTGGTCGTTCGAAACGGAGAATCCGAACGAACTGTATCGAGTCGTGGACTGGGTGTACCCCGCGACAGTGGCGAACTGGTGCCGGGAGCGCGAAGACAGACTCGACGTGACGCATTTCGATGAGACGGCCAACCGCCAGACGGGAATCTACACGAAAATCGGCCACCTAGGGAGGGATGCGCTTGAAAATGCCGTCATCGCCTGTTGTGCCGACTCACAATGTCGCAAGCGTCGCGAGTGGGATGCGAGTGAGGGCGACGAAATCGACGTTCCGCGCGGCGATGGCGAGTTCCCGTGCCGAGAACCGTGCTCGTTCTTCGTCGCCGCTGCGCGGGAGTTTCTGGCGGTTGAACAGGGTGACACGGAAACTACGGAAGTCGAACCGGGATTCGAGCGACCTACCGAGCACGATACGGTCGAACGATTGGCTTTCGTGGACAATGCCCCGGAGTCGCCCGTCCGTGACGGCGAGGTCAGCGATCCCGCGAATCGTTACCGAGCGCGGTACCGCCGCGCGCGACAGTTCGCGGCGGAGGAGTGATTCGATGCACACAGGAACTGTTTATCTGGTCGGTGCAGGGCCGGGCGACCCGGAACTGCTGACGGTAAAGGCGCGTAAAGTACTGAATTCGGCGGACGCAGTCCTCCACGACAGGTTGGCTGACGACCGAATCGTGGACTCCTGTTCGGAGACGGCCGAAATCATCTCCGTCGGCAAGCGACCCGGCCCGAACGGTGAGCGAACCACACAGGAGGAGATACATCACCTGCTCGTGCGGAAAGCGCGCGAAGGAAAGGACGTGGTTCGTCTGAAAGGCGGCGACCCGACGGTGTTCGGCCGCGGCGGCGAGGAAGCGGAGCACCTCGCCGCTGCCGGAATCGACTTCGAAATCGTCCCCGGTATCACGAGCGCAGTCGCCGGGCCGGGCGTTGCTGGGATTCCAGTAACCCACCGCGACCACGCATCCTGCGTCACCGTCGTTACGGGCCACGAAGACCCGACGAAACCGGAAAGTGCGCTCGACTGGGACGCACTGTCCGCGACCGTTCAGGCTGGCGGCACCCTCGTCATTCTGATGGGCGTGGGCAGACTTCCAGACAACGTTGCCGCGCTTCGAGCAGGCGGCGTGTCCTCGGACACGCCGGTTGCGATGGTCGAGCGAGCGACTCGCGACGACGAGTTCACCGTCACCGGAACGCTCGAAACTATCGTCGAACGGCGTGACGAGGTCGGCATCGAACCCCCCGCCGTCACCGTCGTTGGCGACGTGGTGTCCGTCCGGGACAACGTTGTCGAATATCTCCAGGGTGCGCCGTCGGTAGGGTTCGCCCCCGCACCCGAAACTGCCGTCTCCGATAGAGGTGTCGAATGATGGAGCTACGAGATCTGATGTCGCAGGTCGGTTCCGGCCCGAAATCCGCCGAGGACATGAGCTACGAGCAGGCCTACGAAGCCTTCGAACGAATTCTCTCCGGCGATGCCGACCAGACCGCACTCGGAGGGTTTTGGGTGGCGAACCGCTGGAAGCGCAACACACCAGAAGAGTTGGCTGGATTTCTCGATGCCATGCGGGATAACTCCGTGAAAGTCGCTTCTCCCGATGTAGATCCAGTAGACTGCGGCGCCAACTACGACGGAAAGAGTGAAACCGCACTGCTCGGCGTGGCGTCGGGACTGGTTTCCGCGGCCTCGGGAACGCCCGTGGTTGTTCACAGCGGTGACCGAGTGCCGATGACCGAAGGTACTGCGTATCGCCACGTGCTGGCGGAACTCGGCGTTGAAACCGACCTCGCGCCCGAAGAAAGCGCGGAGATGGTCGATTCGGTTGGCTTCGGGTTCTACGACCAATCACGGTTCAATCCGGGTGTGGGTGCGCTCTTGAACCGCCGCTCTGCGGTCGGCGTTCGGACGTTCGTCAACACGGTCGAAACCTTAGCGAACCCCGCCGACGCCGAGGTTCATCTCGGCAGTTTCTACCATCTTTCGTTTGCGAAGCGAATCATCGACACGTTTCGGGAAAGTCGAACGTCCACGGTCGAACGCGCAATCCTCTTTCAGGGGCTGGAGGGCTACGACGACATTCGACCCGGCTACACGAAAGTCGCCGAATGGAACGACGGTTCGGGCGAGTTGACGGATTACGAAATCGAAACCGCGAACTACGGGATGTCCTTCGACCGGGACGACCTCGAAGTCGATGCTGTCCCCGCAGATTCAGCTCGAATCACCGAATCGGTGCTTTCGGGCGACCGCGAGGACGAGTTCGCCGACGCAGTCGCGCTCAATGGGGCGTTCCGCATTTACGCTGGCGGCGGCGCGGCGTCGCTCGACGCCGGGTTGGAGAAAGCCAACGCGACGATTGCCGATGGGAATGCCCTCGAAACGCTCACAAAACTGCGGAGGTTCACCCCGTGACGAACACGCCGCCGGTCGAGGAAAAGCCGTACAAAATAATTTTTGAGGGCGGTCGCTGTTTCGGCGCGGGGAAGTGCGCCGAGGTCGCGGCCAACTGGGAGATGGATTTTTCGACCGGGCTTGGAGCGCCGAAAGCGTACTTCTTTGGGGAAGGTGAACTCGAAGAAAACGTCCGTGCCGCGGAGGTCTGCCCCGCGAAGAAGGATGCTGGCGTCATCCACGTCATCGACCGAAAATCCGGGAAGGAAATCGCACCGAACCCACACGGCGACGGAACGCTCAGTCTCGATTGAGGCTGTCGCTGACGACTCTCTCTGCTTCTGCACGTGCGTCTGTTCCGCCGGAATCACCGTTCCCATCTCGCTCGTCCTCGATAGCGCCCCACACCGATTCCGATTTGACGACCGCATGAATCGCCTGTCGACGTTTCTCCGTGGAAATCCCCCGCTCCTTCAACTCTTCGCGGAGAACAGCGGTCAAATCGGCCATCGAGTCCGCACCGCGAAGCAGCGGCTCGATTTGCCGGCGCAGCTGTTTGCTTAGCGCGGGACTTCGCCCGCCGGTTCCGATCGCCGTAACGACATCTCCATCTCGAACCGTCGCAGGAACCACGATGCTACCGATGTCGCGGGCACCGTGCTGGTCAGCACGATTGATGAGGATGCCTCGCTCCCGTGCACTCCGCTCGATTGCCTCGTTGAGCGCGCCGTCGTCGGTTGCGGCGACGACGAGTGCGGGGTCGGTTCGGTCGAACCAGTCCGAAAGGGAGTCCGGCGCGACGTGTGCCCTGATTTGTGATGCCACGCGGAGTTCGTCCGCGAACTCCGTGCTGACGACGATGACGTTCGCTTCTTGGGCGAAAAATCGCGCTTTCCGCAGACCGACGCGTCCCCCGCCGAAGACGAGCACGGTTTCGTCACTGAAATCGTGAAACAACGGCAGCATTCGACGTAGAAATCGGGAGCAAGTGGTTTGAATCTCGTGATTCCGGAACTCGGCCGAAAATCACAGTCCGAGGATTTCTCGCGCCTGCGCAGGCGATGCGACTTCGCGTTCGAGTTCGTCCGCAAGCCGCACGACTCGGCGGACGAGTTGTGCGTTGCTCTCCGCGAGTTCACCTCGTCGGTAGTAGACGTTGTCCTCCAACCCGACCCGTACGTGGCCACCGAAGACGATTCCCATCGAGGAAAACGGGAGTTGGTGCTTGCCGAATCCGAGTGTGTTGAACAGTGTGCCGTCGGGCAAATCCTCGATTGCGGTGAGGAAATTCCTCGGCGTCGGGCGCGTGAGCGTTCCCGGCCCGAAAATGAGCGTGGCGTACACCGGGTCGGCGAGGTCACGACGCTCCAGTAGCCCGAAAACCTCGTTTCGGTGGCCGTCGTTGAACACCTCCAGTTCCGGTTTGATGCCGCGTTCTTCCATCTCGTCGTAGAGGCTGTCCACCAGTCCCCGCGTATTCTCGCTCGTGAGATGGTCGTACCGATTCAGCGGCCCCATATCGAGCGAGGTCATCTCCGGCGGCGGATCGGTTCGCAGGGGGAGATGCCGGTCTTCGTCCGGTGCTCCCGTCCCGCCAGTCGAGTGCTGAATGATGATGTCGTCCGTGTGTTCCCTGACGGCGTCGTCTATCGCCTGAAACCGCTCGGTGGAAAAGGTGCGCTCGCCGTTCGGTTTCCGGGCGTGCAGATGAACGACTGCGGCACCCGCTTCCTCGACGGCGGCAGCGGCACACCCGATTTCTTGGGGTGTCTCCGGAATGTTCGGGTTGGCTTCTTTGCCGTGGACGCCGCCAGTTACCGCCGCCGTGACGATTACCGGGTCGCCACCGAGGTAGGCTTCGTAGCTCATTCGTCGTCTCCATCGACGTGTTCGCGATAGAGTTCGCAGTCGCGCTCGTGGTTCAGTCCGTACCGGCCGTTACAGATGTCCGCGCGCATCGGTTGGACGAACTCGTCGATTACGGTACAGAAGGCTCGTGGTTCATCGAACGCCGTCTCATCGGTTCCGTTCGAATATTCGAGATACGGACACACCATGGTTTGTCGAATGGTAACTGGAGCCATAATCGTTCGCTAACATGGTTGTCAGGTGGTAACCCGCGAGTCATCGGATGGCTGGACGATGACGTATTGGAGGTGTACTGTATCGAGGTAAATGCGCGATAAATTCTCTGAATTTGAAAATAATGCGGATTTTCTGTAGATGCCACAAAATATTGGCCGATTGATTAGAAGGCACCGCATAACAAAGATACCCGTGTGCATGTTCCGAGGTAGCATGTTGAATTCGAATCCGCCTTCCCGACCGACACGCAGAACAGTGCTTCGTTCCGCCGCCATCGGTGTCACCGGACTCGGTGCGCTTGGGGAGCAAGCCGTCGGAGCGATTACCGATACCGACCAAACACCACGAGTCATTACGAAGGACGCCGAGGCAGGGAATCGGCGAGTCACCCTATTCGGCAACATGACTGGATTTGGTGGTCATGAGAACGTCTGGGTCGGGTTTACGTACAAAAAGAAAGGGACGATGTCGGGAAGTTATGGTGAGGAAATCAAACTGTGGAATCCGGATGCGCCGCCGAATCAGTTGCAGTCCGACGACCAACGCGGTCCGGCGTTCTCATTGACGTTCGACTACGGAAATGAGGGCGTGAGCGACCAAAACGAGGAATGGCGTCTCAGGCCGGGAACCACCTATATCTATCAGGCACAGGCACGACTTCCCCGTGACATTGGGTCGGTACCGCTCTTCGGAAAACATCGAGAATTCACGATTCCATGCAACGACTAGCGCCGCTCGTGACGGTACGACGACGGTAGCTTCGGCGGCAGTACGTACGCGTTCGTCAACCAATACTCCCGACCGGATCTGGGTCACGGCCGAAAAGCCGTCATCGATTCACGCCTTCCATGTACGCTTCGAGCGTCCGGAGTTCTGATTCTTTCACCCCGAATGCGGTCACGTCGTTCGTTTCCGTCGTATTGTCGTGTTGCAACACGCGATACTGATCCCGACCGAACGGGACGGCAGGGAGGCGAGAAGCGACCGAAAACGCGACCGACGAGACCGACATCGGCACTGGTCTCACGGTGACACCGCCACAGATACACTCGACGATTTCGGCGAACGTGAGTCACTCCAGCCCACCGATTTCGTACATCTTATTTCCATGACTATTGTTCTCGATGCCGTCAGCGAGCATCGGAGCGAGGTCTTCGACCCAAATCGGTTGCATCCGCATCGTTCCGCCGCCCGGTAGCGGGGCCACGAGAGGTGGGGTCATCTCCTCGATGAACGGGACGAACGCACACCCGTCTCCGAAAACGAAGGCGACAACGGTGGGAACAATGGCGCCCCCGGAGACAATCCGAGCAATGGTGGCCCCGGAAATCCCGCAGGCTAATCATGGCGACTTTCATTTTTCGATGGCAAGATTCTTTAGGTCCGTTTGTCACGCAAACGGCGTTCGGGCAGTCCGTTTCGGTTCGGTATCGGCGTACTCTTCGTGACAGCACAGAGCCAGCGCGTCAACCACGTCGTCATGCTGGCCCGAAGGGGCACTGTAGCGAACGTTTCCGGCTTGCGTCACCTCATATTCGAACGCTTGGAGTTCGTGTCGGAGAACGAGAATGTCGGGGAGCGTCAGTTCACGCTGTTCGAGACGGGTAACGAGATTTTCGATGAGTGCCTGCTTGCGCTGTGACGAGAAGGTTACCGGGTCAACCGAAACACCTGCTCGTTCGAGGTCCGCGACGATTTTGTTGTCACGGGTCGAGTCCACGCGACACCGCCCCGGATATTGGTCGTAGGCTCGTTCGATGGCTGCCTGAATTTGGGGCCACGACTGGCCTTTCCGCCGGTCGAAATGGACGAGTGTGCCTGTCGCATCCACCGCGATAATCACCGTATAGTCGTGGTGGCGGGCGAAGTCCACGCCAATGCGGAAGGGGCGTTCGCCGTCGTACGCTTCCCAATCGTAGTCGCTGATGCACTCGCGGACGTTCCGGAAAACACCGCCCGTGTTGTCGGTGAACTCTGCGCGATACTCGGCAGCGAACACCCGTTGGGTAACACTGGCTTCGGCTTCTTCGATTTCACTGTCTGAGACGTACGGATTCGTCGCGGTCGGATATTGGAATGACGCATAGGCCGTCCAGTCGTCATCGTTCTGCCCGCGTAAGAACAGGTCGTGAAACCAGTTGCGTCCGTTCGGCGTCGAAATCGCCAGCAGGTGCCCTTCAGTGTCCGTGAGCGTCGGGCGGAGCACGCGGTGCCACGTCTCTTCGGGGACGTACGCCGCTTCGTCCAGCACCAACAGGTCGAGCCCAACCCCACGAATCGAATCCGGACGGTCGGCACTCCGAAAATCGATGCGACTGCCGTTCACCAGTTCCAGCGACCGTGGTTTTGAGCGTGTCGCCGATGCGACCAGCGTTTCCGGCAGTGCCGCGCGAATCTGTTCCCACCCGATGTCGCTCTGTTTGTAGGTCGGTGAGACCCACGCACACCGCGACTCGGGATGGCGGCAAGCGAAGACGACGAGTGCCATCGCCGCCATCTCTGACTTTCCCGGGCGACGGCCAGCAGCGACGATACGAAAGCGGGCCGACTCGTTCAGAACCGTGCGTTGCCCGTCGTGTGGTTCCCACTGGAGTTCGAGCGAGACGGGACGCGACCCCATCGGCTACCACCCGCCTGTATCCGTAATTTCGCCGTGGGACTGGTCGCCATCGCTGTCGATGTCGGTATCGCTGGTCGAAAGAACGCGAATCGCGTCGGTTTCGTCGGTTCCCGTCACCGCCAGTTCGGTCTTGTCAGCTGCGCAGGAGGTTTTCCCGCGATCCATCAGCCAGTCGTTCCACATCGAGAGCACCTTCGCGGCCTTGTAGTGGTCGCCATCTGCCTGCAGTTCTCGAATCGCCCGATGGTAAACTATCTCATTAATCATGTCCCGGCGTTTCGTGCTCGTCTCGGTGATGTACTCGGCGAGTACGTCGAAATCGTTGTGTGTCGTCGAGCGGTTCACTCCGAACCGCCGCCCGAGTTCAGCTCCGTTCAACGCACGCGGGTGACCCATGCGTTGCTTACTGCGGGTCAAGTGAAGGGCGGCGGGCGTCGGCGAGACCCACCGACACCCGTCGAATCGGTCGGTTTCGAACAGTTCAGGGCATTCATCAGTAACGAATCGTCGAGCAAGTTGATACTCGGCGGTGCCTCCGTCCGGTTGCACCCCAAACACCTCGTTGACGAGAACCGGAACGGCGTCCCAACACTCGCTTCGCGTCAAGTACTCGAATATCGCGGTTTTGGCGGCGGCCCGCGTGTCGTCCCCCCATGGCCAATTCTGCGCGCTACATGCGGTGGTCTCAGCAGTGGGACTTTTACATTCGGGCGTGGTCGCCGTTTGCGGCGTGACGGTGATAGAGACCGGTTCGGCACCGGCGACTGCCGTGGTCATGCCTCTCCCTCCTGTTCCAGCGGAACGAGGACGCACATCGGTGCGAGACAGAAGCAACCAAAGCAACGCGCAAGCATGTCGGTCATCGCTCTCCCCGCCCGTCAGTTTCGACTGCGGCCGCATCGTTGTCTGAGGCCGAACCAAGCGACATAAGTACGCTCGATGGTGCAATCCGGAAGCATTCCCAGCAGCGCGCAAGCGGGTCGTGATGCCGCCTGTCTGGCCCGATACAGATGGACAACGGCGCGCCTTCAATGCACGGCCGCGGCGGTGAAACCGGCTCACCTCGACGGTGGGGTTGCTCTAAGCCAGGGTCGTCGTCACCGCTGTGCGAGTCCGTGTCGGGAGCTTCGGCTGGACTCATCAATTGACCTCCCAGGAAGGATGCAATGCACACCGCTGTCCGGACGATTGATGGGATTCTGCCTCTTCGACGGCGACGGCCGCTCGGATTGGACACCGACCGGCGATAGCGAACACTCGTTGCCAGCCTACCGACGAGAGTATCCACGCTGTCGTCGAACCCGCGTAGACGATAACGAACGCATCGTACTCTTTGTGACAGTCCGGGAGTATTGGCTCCCATGCCGGACCAGCGAGCACATCTACAACGCGGCTAAATTTGTACAGTGTACAGAGTTCGTCTGCAGTCAGCGACCGGTTGGGGAGGTTTCGGAGCGGTATCGAGAACGATAGTTGATTCGAGCCGCTTGCCGTCATTATTTGCCCCTCGTTTGCTGCTCTGGCCGACATCGTGGACAGACCCACGCTGGAATATCGTGAGTCATGACGCGGATTTTGGCAGTCCCATGCACTGGACAGCGCGGTTCACACTCGCCAGATGTCCTCTTCGTACCCGAAGGGACTGCATCCCTGATGTCTCTCATTTAGACGCCTCCACGAGGATAAACAAGCGACGATACCAGCTGGCAATTACAACGCACCGGCTACGTAGTGCATAACTGGAAGGGAGACAGTAGTGCGTTATGCAATTGGCCGCGGTTGCGTTTCCTTCGCAGGTCAACGGCATTCTTATGCATAGCTTCGGGAGATGCCCTACAAATGTCAAACGACGAGTTAGTAGGATTGCATATTTTGTTAAAGAATCTTGCTCAAATAGGAGCCATCGAACGCTTCAAACGAAATCTTCCACATCGTCAGCCGATGGTTGCTGCCGACCACTACAGAGTTTGGCGTTCCGATGCACAGTAGGTTTATGCTACTACTCAGCGTTTGGCTCTCTGCAAATCGAGGGACGGTACCGATGGCGTCATGTGGCGTGTTCAAATCGTCTGAAAACCGGTGCGCGAGTATATAAGGACTGTACGCCCGGCTGTTGGATTCGAATGATGGAGCAAAATCATGGGCGCTACAGGATTTGAACCCGTGGCAGCTTGGTCCGAAGCCAAGCACTCTGTCCAGACTGAGCTAAGCGCCCTGTACCACAACCTATTGCGTGGCACCTTTTAAACGTCGTGGTTTCGTCTCGCGGAAATTCACATCCAGTCCATTTATACCGGGTGGGCCGAGTACGTCGCCGTATGGCTACTGACGGACGCGCGAAAGGACTGTTCGAACTCACGCGTCCGGGCAACGCGTTCGCGGCAGGGGTGCTCACGTTCATCGGAGCGTTCGTCGCCGGTGGCGTTTTCACCGACTCGAAGCCAATTCAGGTCATCGCCGCGGTGGCTGCGACGTGGCTCGCGACCGGTGCCGGGAACGCGATTAACGACTACTTCGACCGAGAAATCGACCGTATCAACGCACCGGAGCGTCCGATTCCCCGCGGTGCGGTTTCCCCGAACGGTGCACTGTTGTTCAGCGGCGCACTGTTCGCCGGGGCTATGGTTGCAGCGCTGTTTCTCCCCCTGCTCGCAATCGCCATCGCGGCGGTCAATCTCATCGCGCTCGTGGCCTACACGAAACTGTTCAAAGGACTGCCGGGCGTCGGAAACGCCGTCGTTGCGTACCTCGGTGGCAGTACGTTCCTGTTCGGGAGCGTGGCGGTGGCGGCCGATGCTGGAACCGTCGCCGTCCCGGTGGTGACTGGCGGTGGGATTCGTGCCGCTTTCGTTCTCTTCTTGCTGGCCGGCCTCTCCACGCTCACGCGTGAGATCGTCAAAGACGTAGAGGATATGGCTGGCGACCGCGAGGAGGGACTGAACACGCTCCCGTTGGCCGTCGGTGCACGACCCGCGGTTGCCATCGGTGCACTCTTTCTCGCTATCGCCGTGGCAGCGAGTCCATTGCCGTATCTCTGGGAGACGTTCGGCCTCCCGTATCTCGCCATAGTTCTTCCGGCGGACGGTATTATGCTCTATGCCGTCTACGAGAGCTTCGACGACCCGACCGCGGGACAAAACCATTTGAAATACGGTATGTTCCTCGCCGCAATCGCCTTCGTGGTGGGTCGAATCGCGGTGCTACTGTGACCTTCCGAACGGATCAACCAGCAATCAAAAAGAAGATATGTAAAATCCAATATATTAATCCCAGATGAGACCGGGGGAGAAAAATCGACACCGATACAGTGTCGTTTTTCGACCTCTACTCCGCTGTGAGGTGCCAGCATGTACAATTTAGGTAACACGTTCTCGGATATGGAAGTCGGTTCTGGGACGAACCTGCTCATTTCGGATCCGTCGATGACCGGTAAGCGGGATATCGCGCTCGACATCCTCGCACACGGGGGGAACGGCGGCGATGGTGATGGCGCAATCATCGTCACGACGAAAGACGGTGGTGAGCATATTCTCTCGGAGTACAATTCACGGCTCGATACGACGACGCCCGTCGGCGTCGTCGACTGCGTGTCGAAACAGCAGGGGATGAATCCGCGCCAAATCGACGGCATCGAGTTTGCGTCCTCGCCGGTCGATATGACGGGCATCGGTATCAAACTCTCCGAGTTTCTCCAGCAGTTTTACGACTCGGGCGTGCGGGCGAATCGAATCGCGTTCGACTCGCTTTCGACGCTTCTCATGTACTCGAATCTGCAGACCGTCTTTCGCTTTTTACACGTCTTTACCGGTCGTGTTCAGAGTGCGGAAGCGTTGGGGTTGTTCGTCATCGATTCTATGGCCCACGACAACCAGACGATGAGCACGCTTCGACAGCTGTTCGACGGGGAAATCGAAGTCCGGGAGGCCGAGGGTAACGACTCCGAAATCCGGGTAAAAGGCATCGGTTCGACGACTACTTGGCAACCATTGTGAACGGCGACTGTCGCCGGTTGTCTTCGCCGACGACATTTATTCTTGGTCGTCGTCGGCCGAATCCTTTTGCGCGCTCATCGCGTCAGTCCTCCTATGCCAGTGGAACGTGACGACGAACTTCGTGACATCTTGGAACTCGACACCGTAGCGGTCGTCGGTTGTTCCTCGACGCCCGGAAAAGACGCCTACGAAATTCCGAAATATCTCCGTGAACACGGCTACGACGTCATCCCAGTCAACCCATTCGCGGACGAGATTTTCGGTCGAAACACGTACGATTCGCTCACTGACGTGGCCGAAGACGTCGACATTGTGGTCGTGTTTCGCCCAAGCGAGGAAGTCGCCGACATCGTGGACAACGCCATCGAACGCGACGACGTGGATGTCGTGTGGACACAGTTGGGGATTCGGGATGACGACGCCGCGAAACGTGCCGAAGACGCCGGAAAACGGGTGGTTCATGACCACTGTATGAAAGTCGAACACCAGCGGCTGAAGAGGTAATCTGCGACCGGCGACGGGAGATGGGGTACCAGCGCTCGGCGCGTCGTGTATCGGCTACGACAGCCACTGGACGACGTTGATGTCTGTGAACGAGACGATACTGATCACCAGCGTCATTCCAACCGCAACGAGCACGACGATTCGAACGTGCCACAACCAGCACCGAGGTAGCAATCGCTCGTGGAGCCCTTCACCGAGTTCGGCCATCGCTTCCCGACCGTACACCCACCCGACGAACACGGTGACGAGGAAGATTCCGATGGGTAGCAAAACCTCGCTCGCAACCGAATCGAACAGTTCCAACGTGGCCATATCCAGTGCAGATGGAACGCCGAGAAGGAATGCACCGAGACCTATCACTCCGGCGATTATCGGCCTTGGAATCGGGAAGTTATCGACGAAGTATGCGGTGGGGATTTCGAGCAGACTGATCGCCGACGAAACCGCTGCGATGAGAACCACGAGGTAGAACACGACACCGAGCACCTCTCCGGCCGGAAGCGTCCGAAACGCGTTCGCGATGCTCACAAAGATGGCTCCGGCACCGGCTTCACCGGGCTTCACACCCTGTGCGAAGAGCAGGGGGAAGACGATGAGACCGGCGAGATAGCCGACGAGTGTGTTCACGATGACGACAGCCAACCCGTCGGCGACGAGGCTTTCGGATTTCTCGACGTACGACGCATAGGTGATCATGATGCCGGAACCGAGCGATAACGTGAACAACACCTCGCCGACAGCGGCGGGAATGAGGGTATCGGCGTTCAAGAGGATGTAACCGAAGTCGGGTTCGAGAAAGTATTCGTATCCAGCACCCGCACCACTGAGGGTTGCGGCATACACCGCGAGGGCGACCATGAGGACGACGATGGCGGGCACCATCAGCTTGGTCGCGAGTTCGATACCGCGTTCGATTCCGAACGCGACGATACCGATAGTGATGAACATGAACACGCTCGTAAAGAAGACCGCATCCATACCCGAGGCGGCACCGGTGAAGTGGACGGCGGGGTTACTGAAGTACGCCCCACTCGGACTTTCGAGCAGGTATCGAATGACCCACCCTCCAACGACGCTGTAGTACGATACGACCCAAAACGCGGAGACGGCCGCAAGAACGCCCGCCAGTTTCCACATCCGTCCTCCGGCTCCGAACGCGTCGATGACGTTCCGATGCGCTCGCCGTCCGATGGCGAATTCGGCGAGCATAGCAGGAAGTCCGATGAGGAGGATGGCGATGAAATCGACGATGAGAAACGCGGAGCCACCGTGACCAGCCGCCTCGTACGGGAATCGCCAGATGTTCCCGAGACCGACCGCACTTCCGATTGCCGCAGCGATGAATCCGGCTCGTGACGCCCAGTGTTCCCGGACGGGGGTTCGGTCACGCACCGACGATGTTTGTGTACTGCGGGTTGACATAGGGGGTAGGAAACAGCTATGAAATATTTGTTGTTCTGACCGATCTCTCGAAACACCCGCCGCTTCGAGCGCTGAAACGGACGTTTCGCCATCTTCTATTTTCGAACCAACTCCCCGTCCGTGCATCGATGATGCGACTGTTTCTCGTTCCGTTTCTCCCTTCGCGGGCGTGGTGTGGAACGCAGTTAGGATTCGGAATAGCCGAACACTGACAGTCGATATTGTAGAGCAACGTTTCCGATACTGAGCATCGATGAGCTATGTTCGGTTTCCCAATACCGCTGAGCGAAGGGATATTTTCTTGTTACTGTAAGAACATTTTTGGATATGAATCGGTTCTCGAACGTTTGGCTACACGCTCGTATGTGTGCCTCGCTGGTCTTGCTGTTGCTGACGATGGTTGCCACGGCACTCGTAAGCGGTAGCGTGCTTACTATTTTGTTCACGATTCTCTACCTGTTCACCGTTTTGGCGGTTCCATCGATGCAGCTTCTCCTCGTGGTTCTCGGCTGTTCTGCGGTGGTCGTACTCGCGCTTGTCGCGTGGGGCGAGCGTCACGCTCCGGACTACACGGTCTCATCACTCGGTGCAATGAAAACCGAGCCGGAGGAGTATCCGGAACTGTTGGCTCTCGTTCGGTCGGTTTCGCAGCAGGCGGACACACCAGTTCCGACGGTATTCATCGCACCAACGGACACGCCACTTTCGTTGACGACCGGATTTACGCCGCAAAGCGCGCGACTGATTGTTAGCGAGGGAATAGTCGAAATGCTTGCAGACGACGAGCTGAAGGCAGTTATTGCACACGAACTCGCACATATCAAGAATCGTGATGCGTCGGTGATGGCCCTCTCTACGCTTCCAATCGGTGCCACCGACCGCGTTATTTCGCTTTTCAGGGGCCATACACGAGGCGTCAAATACGGCCAGCCAAGTCGTGCGAGTCGGGGGGACGTACTCCTCACGTTCGGGCTTTCGGTCGTGCCGCCGATTTGGTTCTGTGGATACGTCCTTTGGGCCTCCCTGGCTCGAACGAGGGAGTTCGTTGCCGATAAAGGAGCAGTTACCCTCACAGGCAATCCATCGGCCCTTGCGAGCGCCCTTCGAAAAATCGACGAAGGGGTTGCGAACCGGCCGACGGACGATTTGCGAACGGTCGAGATAGCGGCGTTTGCCATCGTCGAATCGAACCGAACTGAACCCGCCAGCCCGTTTCCACTGCTTGGCCCCTCCCTCACCAGCACCTTCCCGACACATCCCTCGACAGCATCCCGAATCGAGCGTCTCTAGCGGATAGAACGGGAGCAGGAAAAGGGTGACTTGCGGGGGTAACTGCCTCGAAAAGAGCGTTTCGAGCCTATCCGTCCCACTCCGCGAACGAGCGATAGATTCCCTTCGAGAGGTAACGCTCGCTGGAGTCGGGGAAGACGGTGACGACAGAGTCGTAGGGGGCGTCGATTTCGCCCGCCTGAATCTTCTCTGCAATCTGTCGGGCGGCGACGCTCGCTGCGCCCGCACTGGAGGCGACCAGATGACCTTCCTCGCGCGCGAGTCGTTTCAGCTCATCGTGAGCGGTGTGGTCGGGCACCTGCACGACTTCGTCCACGAGGTCGGGGTCGAACAGTTCGTTCGTCGTCGGGTCGTGGGTGCCGATACCCTCGATTTTGTACTCTTCTTCCTCCACGTCGGCTCCAAGAGTCGTCGAGTAAAGCGAGCCGGTCGGCTCGACCGCGGCGACGTAGGTGTCGGGATGCTGCTCCCGAGCGTATTTCGCCATTCCCATCAGGGTTCCCGCGGTGCCACATCCGGCGACGACTGCGCCGACCTTCCCGTCTAGTGCCGCATCGATTTCCGGCCCGGTCGTCTCGTAGTGGGCTTTGACGTTCAGCGGATTCTCGAACTGCTGTGGAACCACCGCGTTTTCCGTCTCCTCGGCGAGTTGATGGGCGCGGTCGATTGCGCCACCCATCCCGTCTTCAGTCGGTGTGTTGATAACTTCGGCACCGAGTGCACGCATGAGTTGCTGTTTCTCGACGCTGAACCGTTCGGGGACGACGAAAACGGCGTTCACATCGAGCTGCCCCGCGGCGAGCGCGAACCCGATCCCGGTGTTTCCGGCGGTCGGTTCGATGACCGTTCCGCCGGGAACGAGTTCGCCGGATTCGAGCATCTGTTCGACCATGTATTTCCCGATGCGGTCTTTGACGCTCGCACCGGGATTGAACGACTCCAACTTCGCGTACACTGGCACCTCGTCGGGTGCATCCTGAAGGCGGACGAGCGGCGTTTGCCCGACAGTATCCAGCACCGAATCGAGCGGTTCCCGATGTGTCGTCATGCGCGAGAAAAGGAAGGCCGGACTGTTAGTCGTTGTTATGTGCTCGCTTGTGGGGATTCGTCTTTCGTGTCGTCACTTCCAGGTTCGTTTTCGGCGACTTCTTCCTCGACGGATTCCGGCGGTTCCACGTCGTCCAACACAGATTCGACGTCGATGCCCTGTTCGCGGGCCAACGCCTCGATGAGTGCCTTCTGTTCGGCGTTTTTGATTTCGAGTTGCTGGACACGTTCGTCCGTCGCCTCTAGCGAATCGCGGATGGCGAGCACTTGCTCTCGCAACTCGTTCAGTTTGGCGTACAGTTTCTCCGCAGTGTCAGCGACTTTTTGGATTTTCTTGGCCGTGCTTCCGAGACCCATGTTCGGCCGTTCGTTCCGGAGTAATGTGATTTTTCCGACTCAAACGCGGCGTTTAACTCATTCGCGTGAGTGGTTTCGGACATGAGCAAGCGACTCGCGCCGAAAGTCGGAATCGTGTCGTGCCTGGCAGTGCTTTTGCTCCTCTCGCTGCCGTACTTCCTCGCCCCAGCAACCGCAGTAAGCGTCTACTACGGGACGATTCCCGTTCCGGTCGACCTGCTCGATACGTTCTTTGCGCTCGTTTCCCTCATCGCATTTGGCTCGGGATTGCAAGACAGAAGCGACCCGGCGACCATTGCTGGCGTTACCCTCGTACTCGGCGTGTTCATGGCAGCCATTACCCTCTGGTGGGCAGTCGTGACACCAGCAGATACGCTCGTGGAAGCGGCACGAATGGACTCACTTTCCACCCATCGCTGGATTTTCGCACTCGTCACGTTCGCTGTCCCGGCAAGCGCCGGTTGGTACGCACGAAACGTGTTGTAGTCTTCCCTTTTCGTGGTACAGCGAGTTGTTACTCCCTGACAGTCTGCCTATAACAAAGTGACGTGGCGATGGAGATGGATTGTGCCACCCGACTACTCTCACCTGTGGTCGCACGTCTCCCTGCCGCTGTTGGTCGCCATTCTCGGTGTGATGCTCGGCGACGTAGTGACGACCGGGGTTGGACTCGAACTCGGCTTGGAAGAGGGAAATCCCTTCGTCGCACATCTTCTCAAGGAGATGGGGTTGTTCGGTCTGGTTCTCATCAAGGCGATTACTGTCCTTCTCCTCGTCGTTCTTTCGGGTTGGACGCATCGTTCACGGCGGACGTTCAGACTCGGAAGTCTCGTCTATCTCGTCGTCGGGATGCTCGTCGTCCTCTCGAACGTCGTCGCTATCGCGACAGTTGGGTGAGTTGGGGCTGGTGATGTCTCGCGGAACTCCGAGACGGAACCCCGAAATCGGGGACGGAACCCGAAAGGCCCTTAAGGTGGTGTCGGTTAGATGGGAGTGGACTAGGTTGAGCAGTTAGGCCCTGCTCCTTGCCCGCGCTATGGTCTTGAGCGGGAACTGAACTCCGGGCACGTCCGGTCAGACCGGGCCGGGCCCCGAAAGCCAACGCAGAAGCCTCGTCCTGCGGGGCCAGCGGTCTGCGTCGAACACTCGCAGGGGTGTTTCGTCGCAGTTAATCGGTGGCAATCCGTCAGGCACGGAAGTGAGCAGCGGACCATCGGACATCTGTCGCTCGTAGGATCGCGGGGTGGAGGAGGCAACCGGGATTCCCCGGTCCGGAACGCCGGGCAACCCCAGCCGTCCACATTCATATCGTATTCTACCGCCGAGTTGTAACCATCTCCCGAATTAGGGTAATCTGCCGAGTAACAACGGACTACTGATTCGTGGTGGCGGTCGTCTCAGTCGTCGTCTTTTGTTCGTCCGACTGCAACGGTCGGATTCCCCACGTATCGAGCATACTGGCGACGAACACTTTCGTCCACTGTGTTCGTTTCTTCGGTTTCACGTCGTCCTGCGTCACCTCAAACAGACACGACGGCATCTCTTGGTCGTGTCGCGTCTTGTTGACGAGCATCGGTGCAGTCGCGTACTTCGTCTCGCTAGCGGGTGTCTGGACGAAGTCGTAAATCGGGTCGTATCCCGTAACGTACTCGTCGTTCAGCAGTTCGATTGCGGTCTGAATGCTTCGAGTCACCTCGTCGTGTCTCGACCGGAAGACGTTCTGGCCGACACCCTCGTCTCCCTCCCGTCGAAGGATTCCTTTCGAACTGTGGAGGTCGATAAGCACATCCGGGCTGTGGCCCACTATCGTGTCCCATATCTCCTCTGCAAGCGCGTTTTCCGGCGGTTTTCCGACAGGGAACTTCCGATTCAAATCCATTCCCTTGGGCCACTTGCGACGGTGGTGTTCGACCGCTTGGGTGTTCGTTTCCGGAAGAACGACCAGCGTTCCGGCATCGATTTTCCACTTTAGGATGTCCTGGGCCGCCCAATACCCACTCTCCTCGTTGCCGTGCATCCCTCCGACCACGAACGCGGTCGATCCGGGTCTGTCATGCTGAATCTCGTAAAGGGTCGTTTCCTGTTCCGTTCCGGCGCGTATTTTCGAGGTCGTGACGGTCTGCGTTGGTTTTCCACCGTTTCCGTCCGGCGTCTGCGTGGTCGTGCGAGTCGTCGCTCCCCCTGCTTTGCCGTCATTCGAACCGTTCCCGGCACAACCGGCGAGCGCGATGGTTCCACCGACCGAGGCGATGCCAACTGTCGAAAGGAACGCACGCCTCTTCTCGTCCATACGGATAAATGACGACTCGAACTACTTTAACACTCTTTCAGACCAATTGAAAAAACAGTTGGCGGTAATACTTAATCCCCGCTCACAGCTTCCAGTTCGGCGGGGTTGGCGACTTCGACACCGCCGGTGAGTTGGCGGTGGGGGTACGGCATGTCGATGCCTGCCGCGTCGAATCGCTCCTTGACGGCGGTGACGTACTCGCCGCGCGTTTTCACGAAGTCACCGCGTTTCGGGTCTGCAATCCAGAACCGCGATTTGAGTCCGACCGCGGAGTCGCCGAGTTCGGTAAGCCGAACGGACGGTTCGGGTGTGTCCAGAATCTCCGGATGGTTTTCGGCTTCCTCGACGATGATGTCCGTCGCTTGGTGGATGTCGTCGTCGTAGCCGATGCCGAAGAGGAACTGAATGCGAAGTCTGTCCTTGGCGACGGGGTTTTTGATGACGCCGTCGGTTAAGACGGAGTTTGGCACGGTTAGGAGTTCGTTGTCGAAGGTTCGAACCCGCGTTACACGCAGGTCGATGTCTTCGACGATGCCGGAGTAACTGCCACCGTCCCACTCGATCCAGTCGCCGATTTTGAACGGCTTATCGGTGAAAATGAACACGCCAGCCACGAAGTTGGCGATGATGTCCTGCAACGCGAAACCGATGGCGAGCGTTGCGGCGGCGGCGACGGTTGCGAGTGCGGTGAGGAAGTTTCCTAAACCGGCGAAGCCGAACGCCAATGCGACTGCCGCGAACAAGACGACGAACTGCGTGACCTTGGTGAGCGGATTTTTTATGCTTTCCTCATACCCTCGACTGTCCATCAACCGTCTGACAATCGGGATAACGACGGCACGCCCGATGAAATAGATAGCAATGAACGAAACGACGAAATAAATTGATTGGGTGACAATTTCTGCCAACTCGTCACTCATCACTTGTGTGAGTCCGGGGAGTGGGTCTACCATCAGTGATACACCGCCGTATTCCCGCGTGTTTCGATGAGTTCGGCGTTCACCTCGTCAGCCAGTTCGTCGGCGAGTTTGTCGGTCGAAGACCCACCGCGGGCTGCCCGAAGGAACTTCACCTTGACGAGGTCTTCGTTTTTCAGCTGATTTACCAGTTCGTCGGTGACAGCACCGAGGCCGCTTTTGCCGACCCAAACGGTTACGTCGAGGTCGTGTGCCTGCTTCCGTAAGTCCTGCTTATCCATAGTGCGGTTTATTTGCTCCGACTACCTTTAAACCTTGCAGCCGACGAATCAGGGAACACCGAGAGTGGGATTGTCATGCATCCTGCTGCGGGTTTCAACACCTTTGTATCGCATGACTCCAGAGATTCTGGTATGACTGCGAAGGTTGTCGTTCTCGGTGCTGGCTACGCTGGTGCCGGAGCGATACAGCAACTCGAAGCAGAACTCGATGACGCCGACATTACGTGGGTGTCGGACACAGATTACCACCTCGTGCTGCACGAATCCCACAGGGTCATTCGCGACCCACGGGTGAAAGACAAGATAACGCTCCCGATTCACGAAATCAAATCGTCGAGCACTCGGTTCGTGCAAGATACGGTCGCCGCCGTCGATACCGAAGACCGAACTGTCGAACTCGAAGACGGCAACGACATCGACTACGACTACTTGCTCGTCGCCCTCGGAAGCGAGACCGCCTTCTACGGCATCCCCGGAATGGCCGAGAACGCGCTCACGCTGAAGGGATTGGACGACGCGCTCGAAATTCACGACCAGGTCAAGGAGGCCGCGAAAACTGCCTCGCGAAACGACCCCGCGAAAATCGTCATCGGTGGGGCTGGACTGTCGGGTATCCAGAGCGCCGGTGAAATTGCGGAGTACCGCGACAAACACCGCGCGCCGATCGACATCTACCTCGTCGAAGCGATGGACGAGATCATGCCCGGGCAGGATCCGGAACTGCAGGGCACGGTGAAAAAGCACCTCCTCGAAAAGGACATCAACATCCTCACCGACGACCCGATTACCGAAGCCACCGAGTCGGAAATCCAGTTCGACAAGGGCGACCCACTCGACTACGACGTGTTCGTCTGGACGGGCGGTGTCACCGGCCGAAAAGCGATGGACGACTGCAACCTCGACAACCAGCACAACCGCGTCACAACGGAGGCAAACTTCCAGACAAGTGACGAGCGCGTGTTCGCCATCGGCGACTGTGCCATCATCGACCAGGGAGAGAACCCTGCACCGCCGACCGCACAGGCCGCGTGGCAGGCCGCCGAAGTCGTCGGCGAGAACATCGCCCGCGAAATCCGCGGCCAACCGCTCACCACGTGGACGTTCAACGACAAGGGAACCGTCATTTCCATCGGAGACGAGGCGGTTGCACACGATGTCAAGGCAGGCGGCGTCGACTTGCCTATCAGTACCTTCAGCTCCGTCCCGGCGGAAATGCTGAAGAAAGTAATCGCGGCACGGTGGATTGCGGACGTGACCTCATGGAACCGCGCACTCAACGCGTGGGACTCGCTGTAATCGGCGGATAGCTGGATTTTTTACGTTCGTTGCTGTGTATTTCAGCGAACGGCATATTTATTTCATTTCCAACACAAATTTCGAGCAATGAGTGCCCTCACTGCAGTGATACTGTTCTTCGTCGCTGGCTTTCTCGGCATCCTCGCGGGGCGTATCTACCGAGGGCAAAAGTCACTCATCGCAGGGTACGGCGGCAACGCGGAGAACGCTGATGATGCACGAGTCAGGAGATGGTTCGGAACGCGGCTTTTCGTGCTGGTGATACTCACTCTCGGACTCGCTATCGTGGAACTCCGTGGCGAAGTGAGCGACACCATCTGGCTCGGCTACACAGCAGTTACGGTCGCCCTTCCGGTCTGGTTGCATTTTGGGATGAAACGGTTCGCCATCGAGTCCGGTACCGAGTAGAAAGTTTCGAGAGTGAGAAATCTCGATATCTATCCCCGTCTCACGGAATCCGAACGTCGTGCGAAAGCGTTCCGATACCTTCGATTTCGACCTCGACGCTGTCGCTGTCTTCGAGCGGTGCGACTCCCGCTGGCGTGCCGGTAATCACCACATCGCCGGGTTCGAGCGTGAGGTAGGTCGTAATTTCCGCGATGAGTTCCGGCACGGAGAAGATGAACTGGTCGCGGGACGATTCTTGTCGCAGTTCGCCGTTCACGCGCAGTCTAACTGCGGCGTCGTCGGGAACTTCGTCGGGCGTGGCCACGACCGGGCCGAGTGGACAGGAGTTGTCGAATGCTTTGCCGCGCACCCAGTTTTGCTCGCGGTCTTGGTCGTCGCGGTTCGAGATATCGTCCGCGCACGTGAACCCGGCCACGACATCCATTGCGTTTTCTTCGGCGACGTTGCGACATTGCTCGCCGATGACGATGCCGAGTTCGGCTTCGTGGTCGATGCGCTCCTTGCCACCGGGAAGCGTGACCGTATCGCCGTGCGAGGCGACTGCGTTCGGTGGTTTGAGGAACAACAGTGGACGGTCGGGTACGTCCTTGTTCCGCTCTGCCGCGTGGTCTGCGTAGTTCAACCCGACGCAAACGATTTTCGTCGGGTCTGTTGGTGCGAGGATTTCGACCTCGGTTGGGTCGTAGCTGTCAGTGCCGAACTGAAGTTTGCCGTCCGTCCATTCGCCGGTTCTAATCGAGCCTGCTGGGTCGCGGAATCGGACTCGTTTCATGCTTGCGATGTCGTATTCGGGGGTCTAAATCGTTCGGACTCCGGTAACGCCCCACATATCGCCAACATCTTTTAAGACGAATTACGCCCTACCCAAATCCGTACCATGAAATTCACTTGGCACGGACACTCGACGTGGCACGTAACCGTCGGCGACACCGACTTCCTCATCGATCCCTTTTTCGACAACCCGAAAACCGACACCGACCCGGAAGAACTCGACCCGGATTACCTCCTTCTCACGCACGGGCACGCGGATCACATCGGTGATGTTGACCGCTACGAAGGAACGACGTTGGTTGCGACTCCCGAACTCGTCGGCTACTGCAACGACAACTTCGGCGACTACGACGCCGTCGGCGGCATGGGGATGAACATCGGCGGAACCGTCGAGTGCGGCGACGCCTACGTGACGATGGTTCGTGCCGACCACACCAACGGTATCGATACGAGCTACGGTACCAGCGCCGGAATGCCCGCCGGATTTGTCATCTCGGATACGAAGCCGACGCAGGTTTCAGACGAAGAAAGCGAAACGTTCTACCACGCGGGCGACACCTCATTGATGGTCGAGATGCGCGAAGTCACCGGGCCGTACCTCGAACCCGACGCCGTTGCGGTTCCTATCGGCGACCACTTCACGATGGGGCCGGCACAGGCCGCCATCGCCGTGGACTGGTTGGACGTTGACTTCGCGTTCCCGATGCACTACGATACGTTCCCACCGATTGAGCAGGATCCCGAGGACTTCGGACGAGAGGTTGATGCTGCGGGCTGTGACACCGACGTTCGTATCTTGGAAGGCGACGAGACGTTCGACCTCACGGAAGAAATCTCGTACTAAGAGCTGGCGTTCGGACGGGTTTTTTTCAATGCTGTTGTGGATACCTGTTTGAGGGACGTTTCTTGGGCCAGTGCCAGCGCGCGCCACGTAGCTTGACTGGCCAGCCGCACGGATGCGTCAGCGCGAATCGCTTGAGCGACGAACGAAGTGAGGCGCGAGCGCACTCCCGCGCTGGCGGGGAGGTGTGGGGAGACTACGGTGGCGGTTGCGGTCTTTTGGAGTCGGCAACTGCTATCGACTAACCAAACAAATCAACTCCGAAGACGGCAACAAAACAAGATACTCAAAATCAATACCTTCACTCCGACAAGTGAGGCCGGAAGAACAAACCTTAGGAGTGTTGCGACAGACGTGCAACTTGCAATGCCAGAAGTCACTACTACGTCGGAAGCAGGCTACAGTGCTGAGAACGATGTTCGCGACTTTTCGCTCACCATCGACGCGACGGGCGAGGACGCGCCCGACACGCTCGAAACACTGCTCGCGGCATACGGTTCTTGCTACGTTCCCGCCCTGCGTGTTGGCGGCGAACAGCGCGGCGCTGGCGACCTCGGCAAAATCGAAATCACGGTTGATGGCGGTCTGAACGACAACGACAAACTCGACTCCGTCTCGTTCGACATCAAATGGGAAGCCGAGACCGACGACGAAACGGCCCAGAACGTCATCGACCGCGCGTTCGAACTCTGTAAGGTTCACGACGCAGTCAAAGACAGCCTCCACGCCGACACCACCGTCGAGACGGGCGCGTTCTAACGCCTGTTCCGAAGACGACTTCGAATCAAGAAGGGAAGCGTTAAAAGCCGCGCGGCGGAACGTGGGGGTATGAGTCAGACGCAAAAGCAGGCGCGAAAATGCGTCTCGTGCGGGATTAACATCTCCGGCACGAACGCCGCGTCGTTCAAGTGCCCCGACTGTGGGCAGACCATCTACCGCTGTGCGAAGTGCCGAAAACAGAGCAACCTCTACGAGTGCCCCGACTGTGGGTTCCTCGGACCGTAAACAATGGGAAAAGTCGCAGCCAAAGTCAAGGTTATGCCGCAGAGCCCCGAGATCGACCTCGACGATCTCCAGGAAAAACTCGAAGACTCGCTCCCCGAAGGAGCGAAAATAAACGGCTTCGAGCGTGACGACGTCGCGTTCGGACTCGTCGCGCTCCTGCCGACCGTCATCGTCCCCGACGATGCCGGTGGCACGGAAGCTGTCGAGGAGTCGTTCTCGTCCGTCGAAGGCGTCGAGAGCGTTGACGTGCAGAACGTCGGCCGGATTTAATTCCGATTCTTTTTTGTTTTCGCAATTTCGCTCGATGAGTGGCTCGTTTATCGTTTGCTCGGCGAGATTTCTCCGCAAAAAATAGTTTGGGTGAACTTCGCCCGTTCGTTCAGTCCAGCACGGCGTCGAACGCCTGCTGAAGGTCTGCCTTCAAATCATCCACGTGCTCGATGCCGACGCTGGCGCGGATGAGGCCGTCCGACAGCCCTGCGGCCTGTCGTTCTTCTTTCGGAATCGCAGCGTGGGTCATCGTCGCGGGTTGCTCGATGAGCGATTCGACGCCGCCGAGGCTTTCGGCGAGGGTGAAGATTTCAGTCTCGGCCACGACTTCCGCGGCCTCTTCGAGCGAGGCATCGAGTTCGAAGCTGACCATCCCGCCGAAGTCGTCCATCTGCTCAGCCGCGAGTTCGTGGTTCGGGTGGGATTCGAGACCGGGGAAGTACACCGTCTCAACTGCCTCGTGGTCATCCAGCCAGCTGGAGATGTCGCGCGCGTTGTCACAGTGCCTGTCCATTCGAACGCCGAGCGTTTTGGTTCCGCGCAGGACGAGGAAACAGTCGTGTGGGCCGGGGGTCGCGCCGACGCTGTTCTGGTAAAATCCGAACTGCTCGTCCAGTTCCTCGTCGTCCGTGATGAGCGCGCCGCCGACTACGTCGGAGTGGCCACCGAGATACTTGGTCAGGGAGTGCGAGACGATGTCCGCGCCGAGTTCGAGCGGGCGCTGGAGGTACGGCGTCGCGAAGGTGTTGTCCACTGCACAGAGGGCGTCGGCATCTTCGGCAATATCAGACATCGCGGCGATGTCCACGACGTTAAGCAGTGGGTTCGTCGGGGTTTCGACCCACAGCAGTTTCGTGTTGTCCCGGACTGCGTCGGATACTTCGTCCGTACTGGTCATGTCCACGAAGGAGAATTCGAGGCCGTAATCCTCGTACACCTGCGTGAAGATACGGTGGGTACCGCCGTACACGTCCTCGCTGGCGATGACGTGGTCGCCGGAAGAAAGCAGATTCAGGACTGTGTTGATTGCTCCCATCCCGCTGGAGAAAGCGCGACCGAACTCGCCACCTTCGAGGCTGGCGAGGTTGTCTTCGAGGTCGGTGCGCGTCGGGTTGCCCGTGCGCGAGTATTCGTAGCCGCGGTGGTCGCCCGGCCCGTCCTGCACGTATGTCGAGTTAGCGTAGATGGGCGTCATCAGTGCGCCCGTCTCCTCGTCGGGTTCCTGTCCCGCGTGGATGGAACGCGTTTCGAACTGGAAATCGTCGCTGTCGGTCATGCGCGAGGGGACGCAGTGCGGACAGGTTATTCTTCCCCTTCTTCGCCGGAATTGCCGCTATGTTGGAGTTTTCTGTATCACTCGTTTCGATTGTTCTGCTTCCAAGCTGGTAGCAACTGCCGACTCCTATGAGATCGCACCGCCTCCGCCCACATTCCTCCCCAACCGACTCCCTCACTCGCTGGCGCTCGCTTCGGTCATCCCTCGCGTGATAATCAACAGGTCTGCGGGCGATTCGCCCGCAGACCTGCCGACGCACGCGCCAAATTGATTGCGACAATTCGGGCTCCCGTCCAACCACGGAGGTGCGCGCTGGCACGAAACTGAGGACTTTACGTCCGAAGACTCGTATCGAAGCCGCGCGAGGGATGACTGAGCGACGTAGGAGCGAAGGAATCGGTTGGGAAGGGCGTGGCCTATGGATGCGGTGGCGGTTTCATTGGAGTCGTGATTTCCCAACACCGCCTTCATAGGAACTCAGCTACCGGATACCAGCCTCACAAAAACACGAACTGCTCACTTCCAAGTGGTGCATACTGCTCCGAAAGCAATTACAAGCCCGACCAACAGTGTGAGACATCCACAAATAAACGTCCTGTATGAGGAAAATACACCCTCTCGCCATCGTCGTGGAACGGACGTTTTATAACGGTCACCGAACAAGAGCGTCATACGACTATGCCGAGTTCGCACGGACCTAACCACAGTACTCGCGAAAAGCTCTCGAACAACCCTCGTGAACGTGGCACCTCGCCACCACAGCGCGCCGTCCAGCAGTACGAGGAGGGACAGAAAGTCCACCTCAAAATCGACCCAAGCGTTCGTGAAGGACGCTTCCACCCACGATTCAACGGTCGGACGGGCGAAGTCGCTGGCAAGCAGGGCCAAGCGTACAAAGTCCTCATCGTCGATGGCAAAAAAGAGAAGACGCTCATCACCAAGCCAGCACACCTCCGCGCACAGGAGTAACGCATGACGATTTTCAAGGAAAAGCTCAGCGAGGATTACCTCACTACGGCGGAAGCCAAGGAACTGCTCGCCGAAGTCGAGCGAGACCGCGCGCTGGACGAAACCCGAGAGATGCCGTATAACCTCTCGCGAGCCATCGAGCACGTCAACCGCTTCGCGGCCCTCGACGCCGAGGAGTCCCGCGAACTGGTGAGCGAACTGCTCGAACTCGAGAAGGTGGACGAACCAACCGCGTTCAAAATCACCGACCTCCTGCCAAAAGACCGCGACGAACTGCGGGCAATCTACGCTCAGCAACGCTTCGCCCTTTCAGGCGACGAGTTGGACGAAATTCTGAACGTCGTCGCGAAGTACGAGTGACTTCACCGATTCTTTAAGTTACTCGTCGCCGTACTGTCGGGCAATGAGTGAATCCGAGAGTGGCCGCGAAGCAGTGGCTGTGGTGCTCGACTTTCTCCCTCACGGACGTGCGGAGGATGACCGTCCGCAGTACCAGAAGGAACCCGTCGCGTACGCGCTGACTGAATCGGACTTCCGCCTCCTCGAACTCACACTCGAAAAGGAGACGAGTGTCGGTATCGGCGACAGCATCCCCGTCGACCCGCCGGAAGCCCGCGAAAACATCCAAAAACTCCACGAAATCGGGTACAGCGACCTCACGTCCGCTTCCCAATCGGAACTCGAACATGCCGTCGTGGACATCGTCGAACGTGACGAGGAGCGGTTCGTGAACTTCTACAACGATGCTCAACCGATTACCCTTCGACTACATCAGTTGAACCTGCTGCCGGGAATTGGGAAGAAACTGCGAAACAACGTGCTTGAAGCGCGCAAGCGCCAACCCTTCGAAAGCTTCGATGACCTCGAAGACCGTGTATCGGGCCTTCACAAGCCACAAGACGTGTTGGTCGAACGGATTTTGGAAGAGATCCGTGAAGACGACCTGAAGTATCGGACGTTTGCCCGGCGGGACTGATTCTTTTCCACGGTCTTCGGCCGGTTTGTGTGAACAGTTATTTTCATGAGCGCTGCCTTTATTCCGCTTCTCGGTCGCGTTCAGGTGAGCGTTGACGCTTCTCACCATAACTCGGTGGGTTTACGCCACTCGCTCCGGTAAGCCACTATAACGATGGGACGTTCGCCACGCGAGGAACACGGTACGAGAGACCCTGACGCCCTGATTCGCAGAGCGGGCGTTCGGGCCGACCCGAACCGTGACCAACATTTCCTCATCGATGACCGAGTCGTTGACCGAGTACCGGAGTACGCCGAGGAGTTGGATCTCTCACGCGTCCTCGAAATCGGGGGCGGCCCGGGCGTGCTAACCGACCGCCTGCTGGCGGTTGCTGACCGCGTGACGGTGGTCGAACGTGACCCGAAGTTTGCCGATTTCTTGCGCCGGGAGTTTGCGGACGACTGTGAGGCAGGACGGCTGACCGTCGTAGAAGGGGACGCACTGAGTGTCGAACTCCCAGATTTCACCGCCTGTATCGCCAATCTGCCGTACGGAATATCCAGCGAAATCACGTTTCGACTGCTTCCGCTGGGAAAGCCCATGATACTGATGTTCCAACAGGAGTTCGCCGAGCGAATGGCTGGCGAGGCCGGAACGGACGACTACGGGCGACTGTCCGTGACGGCACAGCATTACGCCGACGTGGAGATCGTCGAGGTCGTCCCGCGCGAGGCGTTTTCGCCCGCGCCGGAGGTGTCGAGCGCAATCGTCCGCACGTCGCCGCGAGACCCGGACTACGAAGTGGACGACGAGGAGTTCTTCCTCGATTTCGTGAAGGCGGTGTTCACCCAGCGCCGGAAGACAATCCGGAACGCGATTCGCAACACGGCACATATTTCAGGGCTGGACGATGCCGACGCGGTCGTGGACGCGCTCGAAGAGCCCGACCCGGACGTGCTGGGTGAGGACATCCTCAGAAAGCGCGCCGGAAACGTCACCCCCGCGCAGTTCGCGGCGATGGCGCGGGTCGCGAATGAGTACGGCCGGGGTGGTGGTTGATGCAGAACCTGTATCGACAAATCGGTGATATCGGCATCCTCGACGTTCGGATATTTATCACCGTCTTCGTCGCGCTTTCGATAGTTGCAGTTCTCGTTCTTGCGTGGCGAGGACGCCCACGCTTGCAGGAGAGGATGCCGGATGCACTAGCGAACGTCATCGTAGTCGGCGGAGTGAGCGTGTATCTCATACTTGCGGGTGTGACGGTGCTGTTTCTTTGGGAAGTGGTCAACACGTCGATCATCTTCACTTTCAATTGGGGAAAATTGGTGGATGAGTTGATAAATGAATGGACGGGTTTCAAAGTCACGTTAACCGTCGTAACACTCGCCGTTGCCTATGTCGCCGCCGGCATCTTCAAACAAGCCATCGAGGGAATGACAAGCCAACGCGATGTCTTTTCCCAGCACCAGACTCAGGTGATGGTTCGCGTCGCGCAGGTGTCGGTGTACGTCGTCGCATTTGCGGCCGTCCTCGGCTTCTGGGACGTTGACCTCACCGGCCTGTTGGTCGGTGCCGGATTCCTCGGTATCGTGGTCGGGATGGCGGCCCGCCAAACGCTCGGGTCGCTGTTGGCAGGATTCATGTTGATGTTTTCCCGTCCGTTCGAAATCGGCGATTGGGTGGAAATCGAAGAAAAAGAAGGAATCGTGACCGATATCTCCATCGTCAACACGCGAATCCAGACGTTCGACGGCGAGTTCGTGATGATTCCAAACGAAGTGGTCGGCGGAAGCACGATTACCAATCGGAGTCAAAAAGGTCGTCTCCGACTGGAAGTCGATGTCGGCGTCGATTACGACGCGGACGTAGAGCAGGCGGCGGAACTCGCCAAATCGGCGATGAGCGAGGTAGACGATGCGTTGACGGTTCCCTCCCCGGAAGTCGTGACGAAGGAGTTCGGCGACTCGGCCATCGTCCTCGGCCTGCGATTTTGGATAGACAAGCCCAGTGCCCGGCGAAAATGGCGTGCTCGGACGGAAGTCATGGGTGCGGTCAAAGAGGCGTTCGAGCGTGACGGAATCAAGATTCCGTTCCCCCAGCGCGAACTCTCGGGGCGACAGGAAACGGGTGGCTTTCAGGTCGCACGAAAGCGACAGCGCGAACTAGGACCGACCGCGGATGGTGGGGAGGATACCGTCCAGCCACCCGCCGAGGAGCGTGGTGACAACGACGACGGTGGTGAACAATGACGAACCTCGCCGAACGACGCGGCATCGAGACGGAGGTGTACCAACCGGCGGAAGACTCTCGCCTGCTTGCCGAAGTGGTGGCGGACGACGTGACTGATAGCGACGTTGTGCTTGAAGTCGGTACGGGGTCGGGATACGTGGCCGAGTTCGTCGCCACCGAGACGGGTGCTCGCGTCCTCGGTTCGGACGTGAATCCACACGCGTGTAAGCGGGCGCGCGAACGCGGCGTCGAAGCAGTTCGAGGGAACCTCGTCGCACCGTTTCGGGATAGCGTCTTCGATGCCGTACTGTTCAATCCGCCGTACCTCCCGACCGACTCGGACGAGGAACGCGACGATTGGATGGAGTACGCGCTTTCGGGCGGTGAATCGGGGCGGGAAATCATCGACCCGTTTCTCGACTCGGCCGGGCGCGTACTCGCGCCCGACGGTCGGGTGTATCTCCTCGTAAGTAGCCTCTCGGGGGTCGATGAAGTCGTCTCCCGAGCGAGTGAAAACGGATTCAGTGCGGTCGCACTTCGCGACGAATCGTTTCCCTTCGAGACGCTGTCGATACTGAAACTCGTCCGCTGATTTTCTAATTACTCTTGAGCATTATTTAGAACGGAAAATATTAAACACCGGCATATCATAGGGTCGGGTACATGACTGAGCGCATCGCAACGACACCGGGTGTGTTTCCGCTCCCGGACTGGGCGAAAGACGACCTCTCCGATTTGAAAGGCCATCAGAAAGACGACCTCATTACCGGCGACGAGGGGCCGGAACTGACCGCCGTTTACGACGAGGCTCGCGAAGAAGTCGTCTCGGTGCAACGGAAGGCTGGACTCGACCGCATCGTCGAGGGCCAACTACGCTGGGACGACATGCTCGCCCACCCGCTCACGGTTCACGACTCCGTCGAAACGGGCGGTATCGTTCGCTACTACGACAACAACAACTTCTACCGCGACCCCGTGGTCGTGAACGAACTCTCGTTCGACGGCGACGTGGCCGCCGAACTGGAAGCCACCACGGAACTCGCAGACGATGTGCAAGCCATCCTTCCCGGTCCGAACTCGCTCGCGGATTTGGCGACCGACGAGTTTTACAATGACGACGAGGAGTTCCTCGCAGCAGTCGCCGATTTCCTCGCGGGCGAAGTCGATGCGTTCCCCGAAATCGAGACGTTGTTCCTCCTCGAACCGTCGCTCGTGGAGAACCCACCGGAAGACGGCGAGGACGCGCGAGCAAGCGACGCCATCGACGTGGTTGCGAATGCGACCGATGCCGAAGTCGTCGCCCAACCCTACTTCGGGTCGTTAGACGAGAAAGTTCACGCACACCTGCTCGACGCCGATGTGGACGCAGTGGGCTACGACCTCGTCAGCGACCATGATGGCTGTCTGTCCAACGTAAACGAGTACGGCACGAAAGACTCCGTCTCGCTCGGACTCGTGGACGGGCAGAACACGCTGGTCGAATCGCCCGAAACCATCGCCGAGCGCGTCGATTGGTTCGAGGAGAACACGCCCGTCAACGAGTTCGACACCGTGTATCTGACGACGAACACCGAGACGTTCTATCTGCCGTACAGCAAGTTCGAGGACAAACTTTCGGCGTTGGCTGAAGCCGCGCAGTTGGAGGAGGTGACACTATGACACAAGACGCACGAAACCAGTTCCGCCCCAACGACCACGACACCGACCACTTCATCCTGACGACGGTCGTCGGAAGCTACCCGAAACCGAAATGGGTGGACAGGGTGCGTGACCTGTACAACGACCCCGAGGCGGACTTCGATGAGAACGCGTGGAACGAGGCGAAAGACGACGCCTGCCGACTCATCACGGACGAACACGAGCGCGCAGGGTTGGACGTCGTGGTTGACGGCGAAATGCGGCGTAACGAGATGGTCGAGTTCTTCGCACACCGCATCGACGGCTACGAATTCAACGGCCCGGTGAAGGTGTGGGGACACAACTGTTTCGACAAACCGAGCGTCGTAAACGAAGTCGAGTACGACGAATCGTGGCTCGTGGACGAGTACGAGTTCACCAGCGACGTTGCAGAGCGCCCCGTCAAGGTACCGATTACTGGCCCGTACACGTTGGCGAGTTGGAGCTTCAACGAAGCCTACGAGGACGAAGCGTCACTGGCGTACGACCTCGCGGATCTCGTGAACGAGGAAATCGAGAAGTTGGTCGATGCGGGTGCGCGCTACATCCAGATCGACGAACCAGCGCTGGCGACGACGCCGGATGACCACGCCATCGTTGGCGAGTGTCTGGAGCGAATCGCGGACGGGATTCCGGAAGATGTCTATCTCGGTCTGCACGTCTGTTACGGCGACTATTCGCGCATCTATCCCGAGATTTTGGAGTTCCCGGTGGACGAGTTCGACCTCGAACTAGCCAACGGTGACTACGACCAACTGGACGTGTTCCGCGATCCGGAATTCTCCGCGAATCTCGCGCTCGGCGTGACCGACGCCCACACCGCGGAAGTGGAGAGCGTCGAGGAAATCAAGGCGAACATCAAAAAAGGGCTAGAAATCGTCCCGCCCGAACAGTTGACCGTGAGCCCGGATTGTGGCTTGAAACTACTTCCGCGTGAGGTGGCGTACGGGAAGATGGCAAACATGGTGCAGGCCGCGCGCGAGGTGGAAGCCGAATTGGATTCGGGCGAAATCGAAGTGCAGAACGCGCCGGTCAGCGCCGACGACTAGCGACGGCGTGCCTTCTCGTTCGGCACCGTGACAATTGGTTTTATCTTAGCAAAAACGTCGATAGTGTGACGAAATGGAGGTGACCAGAAGGCCGATACACCGAAGTTCGTTCAGGCAAAGTATGCACACCATAGAAGCGCTCCTTGTCGGTTCTTTTATCCTGCTGGCTGGATTGCCTGGTGTAATTTGGCCATACAAGTCTGCGAAACTCGGAGAGTGACTCGATTCGAAGCAAACGGTCGTGGTATAGGGTCGAACCTGCGGAGTGGAAAGTGACACTAACCCGCGTTGACAGCTCCGTTGTCTCTCTGATGGGCGTTCTGGTACTCCTTTTTGAATAGCTCAATTCGGAAGTTGGATGAGGACAACGGGGTGAACCGAGGAGCGATGGAGTCAGTCTGGTGGATGTGCGATTCTATCGAAGTCGGTTGCAATAGGCTACACACGACTTCACCAACAAACACACCAGTCGTCCTCGAAGCCCACATTTCACGACGCGAAACACTCGGAAATCAAATTCAATCTCGATTGATACTAGCGCTCGACGAACACAATCCCGGCAGTTTTTATTACCCGGGGGCGTAAGTGGAGTCAGACTGGGCAACTCGCGGGCGAGCGGCTACGCCGCGCGCGAGTGCCAGACCGACGTGCTGTAAGACGCCGGGGTCTGACGCTCGCGGCCCCGCGAGGATTTCAGTGAGCAACGCAACCGCCACGCTGCGTGGCGTTTCAATGCTTGAGGAAAAGCAACTATGGAAATCGAAATTGCAACCATTGGCGGATACGAAGAAGTTGGACGGCAGATGACTGCCGTGCGCGCGGGAGACGACGTCGTCATCTTCGACATGGGACTGAACCTGTCGAAGGTGCTCCTTCACGACAACGTTGAAACCGAAAAACTACACAGCCTCGACCTCATCGACATGGGCGCGATCCCGGACGACCGGGTCATGTCCGACCTCGAAGGCGACGTGAAGGCTATCGTCCCGACGCACGGTCACCTTGACCACATCGGTGCCATCAGCAAGTTGGCTCACCGATACAACGCACCCATCGTCGCCTCGCCGTTCACCATCGAACTGGTGAAACAGCAGATTCAGGGCGAGGAGAAATTCGGGGTCGAAAACGACCTCATGAAGATGGAAGCGGGCGAGACGATGCAATTGAGCGACGAAGTCGAACTCGAATTCGTCAACGTCACACACTCCATCATCGACGCAATCAACCCTGTGGTTCACACCCCAGAGGGTGCCATCGTCTACGGACTCGACAAACGGATGGATCACTCGCCGGTTCTCGGCGACCCCATCGACATGAAGCGCTTCCGTGAAATCGGACGCGAGGGCAACGGCGTCCTCGCATACATCGAGGACTGTACCAACGCGGGTCGAAAAGGTCGCACGCCGAGCGAAGCAGTCGCTCGCCGTCACCTGAAAGACGTGCTGTACAGCATCCAGGACTACGATGGCGGCATCGTGGCGACGACGTTCTCCAGCCACATCGCCCGCGTGAAGAGCCTCGTCGAGTTCGCCGACGACATCGGTCGGACGCCGGTTCTGCTCGGTCGTTCGATGGAGAAATACTCCGGTACCGCAGAGCGCCTGAACTTCGTGGACTTCCCCGAGGACATGGGCATGTTCGGCCACCGGAAATCGGTCGACCGAACGTTCAAACGCATCATGAAGGAGGGCAAGGAGAACTACCTCCCAATCGTCACCGGCCACCAGGGTGAGCCACGCGCGATGTTGACCCGAATGGGTCGCGGCGAGACGCCGTACCAACTGGAAGACGGCGACAAAGTCGTCTTCTCCGCGCGCGTCATTCCGGAGCCGACGAACGAGGGACAGCGCTATCAATCCGAGCGACTCCTGAAGATGCAGGGCGCGCGGATCTTCGACGACGTGCACGTTTCCGGCCACCTCCGTGAGGAAGGCCACTATGAGATGCTCGATGCACTCCAGCCACAACACGTCATTCCGGCCCACCAGAACATGAAGGGCTACGCGCCGTACGTGGATCTCTGTGAGAGTCAAGGCTACCGCCTCGGCCGAGACCTCCACGCTACGCGAAACGGCAACCTCATCCAGCTTGTCGATTGATATGACAGACGCGAGCACGGAATCACGCGAAGAACTCGTCATGCAGACGGTCGAACAGCGACGCGAGTTGGTCAACGAGGCCATCGAAGAAGACCTTCCAATCGTCGAGCCACAACGGCTCTACGAAGCGTCGCGGTACCTGCTCGACGCAGGTGGTAAGCGTCTTCGACCGACGGTGTCGATGTTGGTCGCGGACGCGCTGGCCGACGTCGAACCCATGTCGGAAGCCTACCGAAAGTTCCCGGCACTCGACGGCACTGAAGTAGACATCATGGCCGCCGCGGTGAGCATCGAAGTCATCCAGTCGTTCACGCTCATCCACGACGACATTATGGATGACGACGACTTGCGCCGGGGCGTCCCGGCTGTTCATCGAGCTTACGACACCGAAACGGCGATTCTGGCCGGTGACACGCTCTATTCGAAGGCGTTCGAAATCATGCTGGATACCGACGCCACGCCGGAACGCTGTGTCCGTGCACTCGACGTGCTCGCATCCACTTGTACGAAAATCTGCGAAGGACAGGCCCTCGACGTAGCGTTCGAAGAGCGACCTGACGTGCTTCCCGAGGAGTATCTGGAAATGATTGAGAACAAAACCGCGGTTCTCTACGGAGCGGCGGCGAAAGTTCCCGCCGTCCTGCTCGGGGCCGACGACGACGTGGTAGACGCGCTTTACCAGTACGGTATCGACGTTGGCCGAGCGTTCCAGATTCAGGACGACGTTCTTGACCTGACGGTGCCGAGCGAGAAACTCGGCAAACAGCGAGGAAGCGACCTCGTGGAAAACAAACAGACCATCATCACACTCCACGCCCGCAATCAGGGCGTCGATGTGGACGGATTGGTCGAAACCGACGATGTCGGCGAAGTGACCGAGGCGGAAATCGAGGAGGCGGTACAGCAACTCGAAGACGCCGGTAGTATCGACTACGCGCGGGAGAAAGCACAGGAACTCGTACAGGGCGGGAAAGACCGCCTCAGCGTCCTTCCGGACAACGAGTCACGGTACCTGCTCGAAGAGATCGCGGATTATCTCATCGAACGGGGACACTGAACTGCCGACGGAAAACAGCTACCGACTCTTTTTTGAAAAGACTACTCGTCCCCGCTCGATTCGTGCGCCGATAGGGACGTGAGAATCGATAGCTCTCGGTCTAGCGATTCGTCACCGACGACTGCCATTCCCGATTCGAAGTGATGCCGGAACCGTTCGATTCGCTCCGCGTAGGTCGGCGACACCTGCAAATCGGTTGAACGACGTTCCCACTCCCCGAGGTCTGCGGCCGATTCGGACAATGAAGATGACATCGAGGATGCGGGTTCGATACCGTCGCTGGGTGTCGCAACCTCTTCGCCCGCCAACCGAGTGCGTTCGTAGCGAATCCAGCTTTGCATCAGGTCGCCGTACTGAGCCAACAGCACGGCCTTGCGGATCGCTTTGTTGTCGGCGTGTGGCACCGCCGGTGCAACCGGCTAGGACGAGCATTACCGCTACCAGTACCGTGGGAATCGACCTGTACATGGTACCAATTATCTATTGATTTTTTATCTGTTGTCAAGAGTACAACAACTGTTTGAGTCATGGGTGGACTCACGGGAGTTTTCGGGATTAAACACGCGGCGATTCGAAACAGTTGAAGAAAGTGTACGGTTCCGTGACTGTACTCTGGTGACATAATATCATGGCTAAGAGGCGTCTATCGAAACCCCGTACCGGGTTTTGTCCCATTTCCAGCGGACAAATTATGTCGTTCGCTATTCTAACACCATATTGGACTGTTTGGAGAGGACAAAACTCGTTTGACTATGGAGTGGGTTGAAGTACAACTCGGTTGCGATCGTTTTTGGATGGTTTGGAAGTGAACCATCCGAGGAGAAAGCATGAAACGGACACTACAACTCATACTGATAGTGGCTACTGTTGCGGCGCTCGTCACGAGCGTCGGCGTTGCATCGGTCGCCGCAACGCCAAGTGACCACCCCGGTTGCAAAGATCATAACAAGGACAAGAACAAGCACTGCGATTCCGACGGAAAGGACGTTCCTAATAAGAAAAGTGGGGACAAAAATGTCGCTCGCGGCGGTGACGGCGGCGACGGCGGCACCGTAGAGGACAACGCCGGCAACGGGCCTGATGACCAAAACAAGATCATCTGCCCTCACGGCGATTGTAATAACAACAACCAAGACACGAACGACGCCAGCGGTGGGGACGGCGGCGACGCGACGGCTAGCAGCTAAGTGAATTCGTAGCGGGAAATGACCCGATTCGCAGCTATTTTTCCACGTTCGCACCGACGCTTCACGACAAGCGAACCGCTTCGGAAGAGCGGGGTTTTTCATTCCGACCGACAAAGCACTCGGCAATGGACGACGACTTGCGCGCCCGAATCGAAACCGAGGCGGAAAAACACGCGCTGTTCAACGCGCTGAAACACGACAGCGACGCGGATGTCGGTGCCATCATGGGGCCGCTCATGGGCGAAAATCCCGCGTTCCGCGAGCACGGAAGCGAGATTCCGGGCGTCGCCGGAAAGGTCATCGGACAGGTGAATCAGTTGGACACCGAAGGGAAGCGGGAGCGACTCGCCGAACTCGACCCCGAACTGGTCGAGGAACTCGACGCCGAGGACGAGGAGGACGACCAGGTGCTCCCCGACCTGCCGAACGCCGAAGAGTACGACCAAGTCCGGATGCGCTGTGCGCCGAATCCAAACGGCCCGTGGCACATGGGCCATGGCCGGATGCCTGCCGTCATTGGGACGTACAAAGACCTGTACGACGGGTGGTTCCTCGTTCGGTTCGACGACACCGACCCTGAGACGAAACGTCCCAACATGGACGCCTACGACGATATTCTGGAGGATGTCGAGTATCTCGGCTTCGAACCGGACGAGGTGATGAAGGCCTCCGACCGCCTCGAAATTTACTACGACCACGCTCGCGACCTCATCGAAAAGGGTGGCGCGTACACCTGTTCCTGTTCGGGCGAAGAGTTCTCGAACCTGAAAAACGACGCCAAACCGTGTCCACACCGCGACAAAGATATCGAGACGACGATGTCCGAATTCGAGGACATGATTGCCGGGGAGTACAGTTCCGGTGAGATGGTGCTTCGTGTGAAGACGGACATCGAGCACAAAAATCCCGCTCTGCGCGACTGGGTGGCCTTCCGAATCATCGACACGCCACATCCTCGAGAGGAAGCCGCGGAGTACCGATGCTGGCCGATGCTCGACTTCCAATCCGGCATCGACGACCATCTGAAAGGCATCACGCACATCATCCGCGGCATCGACTTGCAGGACTCCGCGAAGCGCCAGCGGTTCGTCTACGACTACTTCGACTGGGAGTATCCCGAGGTCATCCACTGGGGGCACGTACAGATTGACGACTATGACATCAAGATGTCTACCTCGACCATCGGCGAACTCATCGAAAAGGGCGAATTAGACGGCTGGGACGACCCGCGCGCCCCAACGCTCCAGAGCGTCCGCAGGCGGGGAATTCGCGGCGAGGCCATCACGGAGGCGATGGTAGGACTCGGCACCTCCACGAGCAACGTTGATTTGGCCATGAGCACCATCTACGCCAACAACCGCGAGTTGGTGGACGACGACGCGCCGCGCTTCTTTTTCGTCCGCGATGGGGTGGAATACCCCCTCATCGGCGAGCATCCCGAAACCGCGGAACCCCCGGTTCATCCCGACCACGAGGACAGGGGCACACGCACAATCCCAGCAGGCGAGGCGGTTCTCATCGAATCGGGGGACATCCCCGAGCACGGCGACCGAATTTGGCTGAAAGGGCTCGGATGTTTCCAGCACACCCGCGACGCCCTCCAGTACACGGGCGACGACATCAGCGCGGTTCGTGACGACGGTGTGGACGTGATTCATTGGGTGCCCGCCGAGGAAAATGTCCCTGTCCGAATGCGAACCATGGACGGCGACGTGGAAGGCTCCGCAGAACCCGACTTCGCGGACACCGATGTGGACGAGATCGTGCAGTTCGAGCGCGTTGGATTCGTGCGAGTGGATAGCGAAGATGGGGACGAGACGGTGACGTACTTCACGCACGAGTAGACGAGCAACCAGACAGCGTTTTCTCTCGAATTTCGAATAGCCAGTGGCCACGAGGATGGGACGAGCCATCCCGGCGAGTTTCACGCTCGTGGCCGCGTGGGAAATTGGGCAGCGAAGCGGGCCGGAAATTCGTGTTCGCTACAGCCAATCCATGTCGTCGAGTGGTTCGGCGACGACGCCGTCCTGCCGGGCCTGCACTCTCGCGTGTCCGGTGCAAACGTCTCGATTTTCGCCCCACGGGATGTGGAGGCGAACTGCCGCCTCGTTCTCGCAGTCGTCTTCGGCACAGTCCATTGGTTGGTTGTACCGTTTCCAGCTTATTCGACATCACGGTTCGACGTGGTTTAAACTAGTTTCGAGAATAACCCCCCTCTTCAGGACAGTTGGGCAACTTCGTTGCTCATGGACACGAGTGAGATTCTGGAACGCGCCGAATACGTCTACGAAATAGAGAGCGACGAAAACGTCACCGATGGGGTCATTATTGCGGTCGAAAACGCAACAGGGATACCGATTTCTGAGATGCCGCCGCTCCACGATACTGTGAGCGTCGATGCATTGGACGCACTGTTCTCCGACAGCTACAACGGCGCGTCACGGAATCGAGGGCGGATTAACTTTACATACTGCGGGTGTGAAATAGTGGTCTTCAGTAGTGGTCGAGTTCTCGTAGAACCCGACAGAAACTGAATGTCCCCAGCGGTGCCGACCCGGGTTAGAGGTTTGTGATACAATGACGATAATCGCCGAGCTAACGATTCCGACGGACGAATTCGGGCTTTCGGAAACTTTCGAATCGATTCCCGGATTAGTCGTCGAACTGGAGCAGGTGGTAGTGAACCCAGAAAAACGAATTATGCCCTACATCTGGGTCGTCGGCGGTGAAAGCACCACTGTTCAACAAGCGCTGCAGGACGACCCGACCACGACGGAGGTGACAAAAATCAGTGACCTGGATGGTGGGTCGCTCTACAGCGTTCGGTGGTCCGAGGAGACGAAAGAAACCGTGGAACAGGTATTGAAAGCCGACCCGATAATACTCACCGGAACCGCTGTTCGACAGGGCTGGGACTTTCAAATCCGATTCAATTCCCCGGAAAACCTCTCTACCCTACAAACCAACTTGAACAGTCGTAACGTCTCGGTCGAACTCAAGCGGTTGTACGCACCCGAGGCTCCGACGGTCGATGGGGAGTTCATGCTCACGCCGAAACAACGAATCGCGGTGATGGTTGCACTCGAAGCGGGCTACTTCGACGTTCCGAGAAAAGCGAATCTGAGCGAACTGGCCAAACAACTCGATATCACGCCCCAAGCCCTCTCGAAACGGCTCCGGCGGGCACATAAAACGATGAGCCGATACGTGATTACGAGGAGTTCGAAAGTGACGACCCGCGACAAACGGCTCGACTAGTCGATGTATCGACGTTTCTCTTCCTGCGCAGATTCGGTTCCGTACAGGTTCACGAGCGGCTGAAACGTTGTTCCCAGCGTACGCATGGCTTCGCCCGTCGAGTGAAACCCGAGTTCGTTCGCGACATCGACCCATTCGTGAGCTTGTAGGACTTTCCGTACCAACAGGCGCTCCTGTCGCGGGGTCAACACCGCCGAATTGGTGTCCGCCGGGTCGATGAGGTGTTTGAGGACGACACGCCGAAACGGCGCGGGGCCGTGGTCGAACTGTCCCGGGCCGAAGGCGCTGGCGGCAACCAATCGCCACTCCCAATCCGAAAGCGAGAGGGGAATATCGACAGCGGTCGCTCGCAGTGCCGCTCGCACCACGTCCGGTTCCATCTCCGAAAGCGCATCCGAAAGCACCGACCCGATTCGTTCCGAAAAATGTCGAGCGTGGCGGTCGTATAGGTCATGTCCGGCGTCGCTGAGTGGGTCGAGCATGAGCGCCGAATACTCCCCGCTGGCGTCGTTTCGAGTGGTCGAAAGCTGCACCGTCCGGTAGCCGTTTTCGCGCCAGAATCGAAGAAGTTCGGGTGTCGCACCGAATCCCGTTCCCAGCCAATCGAGATACGAAAATTCCGATCGAATCTCTCGAAGGAGGCGTGACCCGAAACCGGACGAGCGAACTGCGTGGTGGGTGGCGATTCGCAAGACGCGCAGGCCCGCTGGAATCCCGGCCTCGAAATCCCGAAGTTGTGTCGTGAGCACGTCGGGAAGCATGTTGCCCTTCACACGCCCGCCATCGTACATGTGTTCGCGCACATCCACGGGGAGGTTTCCTTCCCGGGCCAGCAGGGCGACACTGACGACGTGACCGTCCCAGCAGAGCGCCCGGACAGCCACGTTCGGCGCGTCGAGCAGTCGAGCGAGGTCTGCCGGTTCGGTACGGTAATGTGCGAGGACGAGCAAGCCGAACGTCTCCCGAAGCAGGTTCTCGTCCGCGAGCAGATCATCTGCATCGAGTTGCCGATAGGTGGCCTCATCGGGCGTCGCGTTCACTACGAGTGGGTCAACCGCAGGACGAGCGTCGAGCGCGAGCGCGCGAAACGCCCATACTTCGACAGGGTCGCCCGGCGCGTACCGAATCGGTTCGACCATAGTCACGTCGATGACTTCGTAGTCGCTTTCGGCGAGTCGGTCACGAAACCGTACGGAAAACCCGCGTCCAGCACCTTCGTAGCCGTGAACGGTGGTCGTGAACGCGACGCGCTGAAACCCGAGAAACCGCTCCAGCAGACCGACCGAGAGCGACGCGGCCTCATCAACTATCACCACGTCAGCATCTTCCTCGACCGCTTTCGTGGGTTTCTCGAATCGAACGACGCCCCCCGCCGTCGATTCGATTCGCGTCGGTGGGTCGTGGTCGGTGTCGGCAAGTTCACCCAGTTCGTCGAGCGTAGTTTTCGCACGGACGAACACCTCGCGGGCGCTCCGGTAGTTTCGGGCGGTTACGAGCACGTCGTCGCCGTCTCCGGCGAGACATCCGGCGGCGATTCCGCCACCACTCGATTTGCCCCGCCCCCGGTCGGCTTCCACGACGACTGCTCGGTTTCGCTCGTGGAGTGATTCGAGCGCGTTCACCGCCGAAATCTGGTCGTCGGTGAGGCAGGCTTCGTAGGCGCTGGTGGGGAACTTTCGCTCTTGCTGAGCGGGAGTCGAGGGACGGCCGTCCGAAAACTCGCTGTCGGGAACCGAGCGCGCTCGATTCCCGAGTCTCGGCGCTGGGTTGGTTATTCCGTCTTTTTCGACGATGCCCACATCAACATTCACGATGGCGATTCCGCGATGCGCGCGGAGCGTTGCGACGAAGCGTCCCCGGAAATTCCCGGTGACATCCTCGATGGAGAAAGGCTCGACGGTCAGCGTTCCGTCGAACTCGTCCCGTCGATTCGACCACGAATCGAGCGGTGGTGTGAGGAGGATGAACAGACCGCCACCATCTATCGCGCCGACGACTCTACCCAGGGCGTTCGGGTGGAGTTCGTCGTGAGCGTCGAAAACGATTGCCTCGTGAGTCGTCCCGAGCAGGTTTCCGGCACGATGCTGGGAAACCTGCTCGCAGTCGAGTACGCGCCGTGGGCCGACTTGAACCGTCTCTCGTAACGAAACTCCCGCCGTATCGAGCGCGGTTTCGGCGAGGTCGTATCCGTCGTCGCGGTCGCCAGCGAGGACGAGCACTCGTCTCTCGTTCGTTCGTCGAGCCTCGTCACGAAGGACACTCGCTACTGACGATACGTCCATACTCGCGATTGGTTCGACCATCGCAAGGATGTTTCTCTTCGCTAGTACGGTGAACGGTCAGGAGCAAAGGCGAGGTGGGGTTAGGTGATGGCGCCAACCCGCTCGCGCTGTGTTGCGGGGATCTCGATTGTTGCACTGTGAAAAGTATTGAATAAATGCTTTGTGGTGGTGATAATATATCGACGTTCATCCTGTAAGCGATGCACCCGCGTAAATGGAGACGACGAGGAAAATCCAGACGGCGTCCACGAAGTGCCAATACATCGAAACCGTGCTGATGGATGTATCCCGTTCGGCGTTATACTGCCCGATGAGGGCGCGACCGAGCAATATCGTCATGAGGACGATTCCGAGTGACACGTGAAGGCCGTGAAGCCCGGTCAGGCCGAAGAAGGCGCTTCCGAAAACGCCGGAGGTGAGCGTGAACCCTTCGTGGGTGATGAACTCGTAGTATTCGTACACCTGACCGCCGATGAAAACGAAGGACAGAACGACCGTCAGGGCAAGCAAGCCGACGAACTGTCGCCGCTTGCCCCGGTGAAGCGCGACGTGTGAAAAGTGAAGCGTGACACTGCTCGTAACGAGGATGAGTGTGTTGATGAGGACGAGCGAATTTATCAGCGGTGGGATGGTTTGGCCGGTCGGTGGCCACGTTCCTGTGCGGATAAAAAAGTAGTAGACGAATCCCGCGCCGAAGGTTGCCACTTCCGTAATGAGAAACAGCACCATCGCCCACCGGAGTTTCGTCCCGCCAGCCCCCTCGTAACTCCAGTAGCGGTCAACGAAGCCGTGATACAGCCACCCATACAGACCGACAAGGAAGACAACCGTCCCAGCGACGAACACGGCCGCACTCGACAGTGGCGAGACGTAGTCGTTCCCGCCGTGGCTTAGGACGTACAGCCCTGCACCCACGTACAGTCCTGCGACGCCGAATGCCGAGACGAACGGCCACCACGACGCTTCGCCGAATCCCCGCGGCCAGTCCTCCGGTGCCGGATGGTGATGATGCTCATGCTCCTCACCCACGTTTCCCCCACTCATGATCCGTCTTTAGTACGCGCCGAATCCTCAAAACGCTCATTCGGATTCGTCGGAGAGGTTGCCGTTCGTAATTTGTACTTGGATTTGTGAACTGAAACGTTTTTGTCAATGCTTGGTATCGTTCTCGATATGCCCGGCCCTGTCTTCCTCCACGGCGATCGAGTCGAACTGCGAACGACCGAACAAGAGGACGTAGAGTTCCTTCAGCAGGCTCGAATCGACACGGAACTTCGGACGTCGCTCATGTTCGTTCTGCCACAAACTCGGGAACAAGTCGAGGAGTTCTACGAGAATTCCATCGCCGCGAACAACGGCGACGCGAACTTCATCGTCTGTCGCGACGGCAAACCAATCGGCGAAGCAAGCTTGTTTGACATCGAACGCGACCACATCTTCTCACAGGGGGAGTATCGAGATACGCTTTTTTACGGACTGCTTCGTGACGAGTGGTCGAACGATTTCGTCGCCGATCAATAATCCTCCGAAATCGCCGCCACGACCGCATGTGCAAGCGTGTCACTCCGTCATTCATTTGAAAGCGTTTTTATGGGGGCATCATCAACTCAAGGGTACAACCTACGCGGGGTTGATGATGCTCCTAGCCGCACAGGACTCATCCGGCAGGGGAGCCTGAGCCAACGCGTAGGAAAGGTGAACAACCATGCCAGTATACGTAAACTACGACGTCCCAGCCGACCTCCAAGACCGAGCGCTCGACGCGCTCGAGGTCGCACGGGACACCGGAACCGTAAAGAAAGGAACGAACGAGACGACCAAGGCTGTCGAGCGCGGCAACGCCGACCTCATCTACGTCGCCGAAGACGTTCAGCCGGAAGAAATCGTCATGCACCTGCCAGAACTCGCCGACGAGAAGGGAATTCCCTTCATCTTCGTCGAGACGCAGGACGATGTCGGTCACGCGGCTGGCCTCGAAGTCGGCAGTGCCGCCGCCGCCGTCGTGGACGCTGGCGAAGCCAGCGACGATGTGGACGACATCGCCTCGAAGGTCGAGGAACTTCGGTGAGGTGGTAGACGATGAGTGCTGAAGAGACCGGACAGGAGGACTCCACCTCCGCCGAGGTCATCGAAATCGTCGGTAAGACGGGGATGCACGGCGAGGCCATGCAGGTCAAATGCCGCATCCGCGAGGGAGAGAATCAAGGGCGTATCATTACGCGTAACTGTCTCGGCCCCGTCCGCGAGGGCGACGTGCTTCAGTTGCGTGAGACCGCACGCGAGGCAGACTCCATCGGAGGACAATAATGCCACAAACGCGAGAGTGTGACTACTGCGGCGACGACATCGAACCCGGTACGGGAACGATGTTCGTCCGCACGGACGGAACGACCATCCACTACTGCTCCAGCAAATGCGAGAAGAACGCCGACCTCGGTCGCGAACCGCGCGACCTCGAATGGACGGCGGACGGCCAAGCAGAGAGTGGTAGCGAATGAGCGAGCGAACCTTCGTGATGGTCAAGCCGGACGGCGTTCAGCGCGGCCTCATCGGCGAAATCGTTTCCCGATTCGAAGACCGCGGTCTGAAGATGGTCGGCGGCAAGTTCATGCAGATCAGCGAGGAACTCGCCCACGACCACTACGGTGAACACGAGGGCAAGCCGTTCTTCGACGGCCTCGTTGAGTTCATCACCTCCGGCCCAGTCTTCGCGATGGTCTGGGAAGGACAGGACGCGACACAGCAGGTTCGCCGCATGATGGGCGAAACTGACCCCGCCGAATCCGCCCCGGGTACCATCCGCGGCGACTTCGGCCTCGACCTCGGCCGGAACGTCATCCACGGCTCCGACCACGAGGACGAGGGCGCCAACGAGCGCGAAATCGACCTGTTCTTCGACGAGGACGAACTGGTCGATTACGAGAAAATCGACGCCGAGTGGCTGTACGAGTAAGCCACGTCTGACTTCGATTCTGTTTCATTTCTACATACACTGACAATATCGTTCGTAGCGGTGGCTCTCGTATTCGCGATAAACGCAGAGCATAGGTAGAGTATAACACAAATATCATTTATTAAACAGGAGGATTCTATCCTATGTCTCTCCCAGGTGGTTTTCCAGGACTTCTCATGGCGATATTTGTCAGTCTAATCGTACTGTACTTACTCATCAAATACCTCTCCTAGGTTAACGAAAAGCCACAAAAATCGTGCGTGTCGCTTCGTCCGAACGACCGCCATCACTTCTAGGCAATTATTGCCGCAACCCGTCACACCACACCCTTCGCTATCGTAGCACATCCCCGAGGGGGAAGGGAGCATGAGTGATACCGAATCATCCGAAAGCGAAGCGCACGAACATCACGAACACCACGATGTAGAGGGGCCGGGATACGCCACACCACAGGCTGCCATCGAGGAGGCCGAGCGCGAGAAAATCGCGTATGTTCCGTCGCTGTACGTCGGCACGGACGTTGACGCACCGGACTTTTTGTCCGTTGTAGACGTTGACCCGGACTCGGACACCTACTGCGAGGTCATCGACAGGGTGGAGATGCCGAACAAGGGCGACGAACTGCACCACTTCGGCTGGAACGCCTGTTCGTCGTCCTGCCACGTCGAGGGGTTGGAGCGACGCCATCTCGTCGTTCCGGGCCAGCGGTCGTCCCGATTGCACATCGTGGATACGAAAAATCGGGAGAGCCCGGAGATCGTGAACGTCATCGAACCGGAGGAAGTGTACGAGTACGACCTCTCGGCACCGCACACCGTCCACTGCATTCCTGATGGCGAGATATTGGTCTCCATGCTCGGAAACAAGGACGGCGACCTGCCGGGGGGATTCCTCGAACTGAACGACGACTTCGAAATCGAGGGTCGCTGGGACCCGCCGGGCGAAATCGATATGAACTACGATTTCTGGTATCAGCCCCGACACAACGTGATGGTTTCTTCGGAGTGGGCCGCGCCGAAGACGTACTATCCCGGCTTCGACTTGGAAGACGTTGAGGCAGGCAAGTACGGCCATAAACTCCACCTCTGGGACTGGACGAACCGAACCGTCGAACAGACGCTCGATTTGGGCGAGGACGGCATGATTCCGTTGGAGGTTCGATTCCTGCACAGTCCTGAAGCGGTGCACGGTTACGTCGGCGCGGCGCTTTCCTCGAACATGTTCCACTTCTACGAACGCGAAAAGGAGTGGTTCGCGGAGAAGGTCATCGACGTGGAACCCCGCGAGCACGAGGATTGGGACATGCCCGTGCCGGGTCTCATCACCGACCTCCTCGTTTCGATGGACGACCGCTATCTGTTCTTCTCGAACTGGCTCCACGGTGACGTACGAATGTACGACGTGAGCGACCCGGCGAACCCCCGACTCGCCGACCAACTCTGGGCGGGCGGCCTGTTCGGCCCGCGACACCCGACAGGTGAAGACGACAGGCCAGTCATCGCCGGGCCGCAGATGCTTCAGCTATCCATCGACGGCGAGCGACTCTACTGGACTACGTCGCTGTTCTCGACGTGGGACAACCAGTTCTATCCCGAGGAGGCGGAACGCGGTTCCGTGATGCTGAAAGCCGACGTAAATCCGAGAAAAGGAACGATGACCCTGGATGAGGATTTCCTCGTCGATTTCGGCGGGATGCCGAACGGCCCGGCCCGAGCACACGAAATCAGATGGCCGGACGGCGACTGCACGAGCGACGTGTGGCTGTGAGCGGCCGTCACCGAATCGAATTCCAGTGGCGAGGACGAGATGGGCGAACGGAAACCGTCTGCGCGAAGGACGAGGAGTTGATTCTCGACGCGGCGGAGCGGGCCGGAATCGGCCTTCCCTTTGGCTGTCGAACCGGCGCGTGTGCGACCTGTACCGGCCGATTGCTGGAAGGGAAAGTCGAACACATTCGACTGCCGCGCGGACTGAAAAGCGAGTTCGAGCAGGACGGATACGTCCTGCTCTGTATCGCGCGGGCAAGGGCGGATTGCCGAATCGAAGTCGGCAGCGACGTACAAACCGATCTCGTGACGAATCCGTGGAAATGAGAAGTCGAGTCCGCATCGTATCGACCGGGATACGGTTATTTATATCGGCTCGCTCACAGTTCGATACATGGATACGGATATCACGCGGCGGGCACTCGTCGGGGCGATTCTCGGCGGAACCGTCGCCGGGGGCGCGCTATCGCCGGTTCGGAGTTATCTCCGACGGTTCGCTCCCTTGAGTGGGACGGCATGGAACGGGGCGACAGACCGCCCCGATTCCCAGGTCGAGAGTCCCTATGGCTCCGCAACACTTCGGTACGACGCGGACGGCGTTCCGAACATCACCGCGGATAGCGAGGAGGCACTCTATTTTGCGGTCGGCTACGCGCAAGCGAGAGACAGACTGTTTCAACTCGACCTCCAGCGACGGCTGATGCGCGGCGAAGTCGCCGCATTCGTTGGCGAGGCGGCAGTATCGACCGACGAGTTTCACATCCGGATGGATTTCGCGGGCGCGGCGGAAGCGACATGGAATCACGTCTCAGACACCGAAACCGGCGTACTCGTCCGCGCCTTTTCCGACGGCGTCAACAGGCACATCGAGAACGAATCCCTTCCGCTCGAATTCTCCCTACTTGAGTACGAACCCGACCTGTGGACGCCCGCGGACACGATGTTGATGGAAAAACAGATCTCGTGGAACCTGACCGGGAGCTTTCTGACCCTTCGGCGGGCGAAGGTTGCCAAAATGCTCGGACGAGAAGCAGCCGAAGATCTCTATCCCGCGCGGCTCGACCACGATTCGCCCATCATTCGAGACGATGAAAGTGACACCCAAAATTCCACGAATCAGTTCGATTCGTCCGGCGAACCATCCGCCGAGGTTCCGGCGGGAAATTCGGTCGGAACGCCCCTGCTCGACTGGCTGGGCGAGTTCGAACGCGACCACGGAATCGGGTCGAACAGCTGGGTCGTCTCCGGAAAACACACTAAAAACGGCAAACCAATCGTTGCGAATGACCCGCACCTCAACCTGATGGCCCCGCCAGTTTGGTACGAGATGAACCTCGAAGTCGGCGAAACACGGGTTCGCGGCGTCACCTTTCCGGGAGTTCCGTTCGTCGTCATCGGCCAAAACCAGGCCGGGGCGTGGGGATTTACGAACACGGGGGCGGACGTTATCGACTTCTATCGGTACGAGACGGACGGCGACCGCTATCGCTACCGAGGCGAGTGGCGAGAGTTCGACACCGAACAGCGAGAAATCGAAGTCGCAGATGGCGAGAATCAGAGGATGACCGTCAGAAAGACGGTTCACGGGCCGATGCTGGAACGCGACGGTCATCGCGTCGGTGTCGCGTGGACTGGCCACACCGCCACCGAGACGACGCTAGCGATTTACCGGTACAGCAAGAGCAAGGGCATGGACGATATCCTCGCCGCGACTCGACAGTTCGACCTGCCGACGCAGAACCTCGTATATGCGGACGTATCGGGCAACACACTCTACTACGTCACGGGACGGATTCCGCGTCGGATGGTGAACGGCGAGAAGGTTCGCGGAAATCGAATTTTCGATGGTTCCGCAGGAGACGGCGAGTGGAAAGGATTCACCCCATTCGGCGTCTCGTCGTGGGAGGGGTTCGTCCCGTTCGAGGAGAAACCGCACGTCATCAATCCCGATATGCTGGCGACCGCGAACCAACGGGTGACGGACGACCCGTATCTCTCCGAGGGCTACTCCAGTCCCTATCGTGGGAAACGAATCTACGAACTGCTGGACGAGGAGGTCGAATCCGGCACTATCGACGGGAGGACGATGAAACGGATTCAGGACGACACGCTCGATATCCGCGCCCGAAACCTCGTGCCGGAACTGCTTGATGCTGCACGTGGAACGAACGGTCTCCAGTCGGCGGTCGAAATGCTGTCGAACTGGAACCGACGGATGGAGCGCGACTCTCGGGGTGCTCTGTTGTTCGTCCACTGGTTCGATGCGTTTCGAGAGGAAACGTTCGCCGAGGAGTTCAAACGAGCAGGGTTGGACGAAAGCTACTATCCTCGCGACTGGGTGCTGGCAAACCTGGAAGGAGGACGATGGTTCGACGGCGAAGGACGGAAGTCTGTGATGGTTCGTGCCCTCCGAAAAGCCATCGAGACGATTGACCAGGAAGGGTACGAGACGTTCGGCGATTACAATACGACCCGAGCCATCACGCATCCGTTCGACCAATCGTTTTTGAACTACCCCAAACTGCCGACGGACGGGTCGAGTCACACCGTGAACAACTATCGCGTGGATTCTGCGGTCGGCAGTAGTTGGCGCATGATCTGCCCGATGGGCGGCGAGTCGGAGGCCATCCTACCGGGTGGTAACTCGGGCGACTACTTCTCCGACCACTATCGCGACCAACTGGAAGCGTGGGCGGACACCGAGTACAAACCGATGCCGCTCGAAATTCGCGGCGACGTAGCGGTGGCGTTCGACGGGGGCGAACAATGAATCGACTGGTGGAATTTCGAGCGGATTCGAACCGGCGTTGGTTAGCAGTCGGTGCAGGTGTCGTCATCGGCCTCGCTCTCGCGTGGATACACTGGATTGGCCTGCTCATCGGCGGTGCGCTGGTCAGCCTTCCGACGAAGAACTGGAAACGCGGGGTTCTCGCCGGACTGGGTTTCGGCGTTCTCTCGCTCCTCGTGTTCGTCGCTCTGCTGGCGTTTTACGGGTCGCTCGTTCCGGCGCTCGAAATGGGTCAGATTACCGCCCTGGTGGTCGCGATTCCGCTCCTCGCGGGGACGATCGGCGGACTCGCGCGCGTGCTGGTGTAGAAATGTCTACGCGAATCGTGACTTCTGCTCGAACAATAACGCCTTCCCCCGCACCCGAATGACTTTGCGCTCTCACACGAACGTCCCCACATGTCCGACGACGGCACATCCTCAACGGACGATTTTCTGCAAACGAATCGAAAACGCTGGGACGAACTCGCCGAATATCATCCGGATACCGAATTTTACGACGTAGAACGATTCCTCGACGGCGAAACGACCCTTGAACCGCTGGAACTGGACGAACTTGGCGACGTGACCGGAAAAACGCTACTCCACCTCCAGTGCCATTTCGGACTCGATACCCTTTCGTGGGCGCGGAAAGGTGCGACCGTAACCGGCGTTGACTTCTCCGAGACGGCCGTCGAATTGGCGCGCGAACTCGCCGACGAGGCCGAGATGGACGCCGAGTTCGTCGAAGCCAACGTCTACGACCTTCCCGACGAACTCGATGGCGAGTTCGACGTAGTGTTCACCTCCTACGGCGTCCTCGCGTGGTTACCGAACCTCGACGAGTGGGCCGAAGTCATCGCCGAGTTTCTCGCACCGGGTGGCACCTTCTACATGGCGGAGATACATCCGTTCGGGACGACGCTCGCCGACCTCCGATCGGACGGGACTGCCGACTTCGAGCACCCGTACTTCGAAGCAGGCGCAACGCGCTACGAAGTCGAAGGCACCTACGCGGATTGGGAAGCGGATATCGAGAACACTACCGCTATCGAGTGGCAACACGGTCTCGGCGAGGTCGTTTCCGCGCTCGCCGCGGCAGGATTGAAAATCGAGTTCGTCCACGAGTTCCCGTTCTCGTGCTTCCAGCAGTTTTCGGCGATGGAACAGGGAGACGATGGGTGGTGGCGTGTCCCCGACGCGGAAGGCCAGGTGCCGTTTACCTTCTCGGTGAAGGCGACTGGCGAGACGCGAGTTGTCACGTAATCAGGAGCATGCGAGCAACTGCACCCACTCGTCGGCAACCGACTGATACGTTTCGATGGTTTCGGGGTTCGTCATCTCTCGACCGACATTAACGAATCATTTCCCTTAGTTGTCATTGTCATCGGACTCCGCTCACGGTGAACCGCGCGATACAATCCGTCTCGTCCCCGATTCCGTGACCAGCAGATACAGCAACAGCACGAGAAGCGCGAATTCGGAGACGAGCGCGAGGAACACCACCGGCCCGGCAAGGAGGTGGTCGAGTAAAAACGGCAGGAGTGGGCCGCGGTGCTGTGTTCCCGCCCCGAGTAAGAGCAGTGGTCGGTGACCACTCAGATGCCAGCCGAAGTAGCCGAGAATGTAACCCGCCATGAGGACGATTCCACCGGCGTATAGGAGTCTGCGGTAGCGTCCCGCTGCCGCGACGAACAGTCCGATGATCATCGCTGCTCCCGAGACAACGAACAGGGGCCAGCGTAAGTCACGCGGAACGAGAAAACCGGCCATCAGCCATCGAGTCCAATTGAGCACCCCCAACGAGAGGTGAATGACCGCGATGATGACCGTGAGTTGCGCGGCGACGAAGTGAATCCGCGAAATGGAGTCGGAACCCATCAGTATAGCTAGGCGATAACGTCGTAAAGTAGTTCGTGTCCTCGTAACACACGCTGGAGAAACCACTCGGAAAGCAGTAGTTTAGAATGCACCGGACGGGACTTGAACCCGTGCCATGAGCTTGGAAGGCTCAGGTCCTACCACTAGACCACCGGTGCGCATTTCCGAATTGTGCATGCCGGTTTAAGGGTGTTACTGTTTCCGTCCACTAACCACGGCGTAACAGTTCCCACTCGAAATCGACACGTCGTCGGGAACGAGCGCGCTTTCCGCGACATCCGCACGGAATTCCTCGGGTGAGTAGATGTGGTAAAATCGCGGAACGGTTTCGCCGCCGGGGAGCGTCCAATCGACCGTCGTGTCGAAGGCCTCCTCCTGGTCGAACTTGTCGTGGGCCGTGCTCCACGCACTGACCAGTGCGACGCCGTCCGGGGCAAGAACGCGGGCCAGTTCGTTTAGGCTGCTAACGCGTGCTTTGCGGGTTGGCAGATGGTGAAGCGTTGCCACGTACACCGCAAGGTCGATGCGATTCGCCGAAAGCGGAATTCGTGCCGCATCGCACTGGACGAGGTCAACGTCGAAACCGCGTTCCTGCGCACGGGCGATGGCTTCTACCAACAACCCCGAACTCACGTCCGCGCCGATGACGCGCTTTGCGTGTGAAGAAAGCAGTTCCGCGTGCCGTCCGTTGCCACACCCGAGGTCGAGGGCGGTGTCGGCCTTTCGTCCATCGAGAAACGACTCGACTTCGGGCCACGCGTACTCCCGCGTTTGGGCGAAATGCGCCGCGATTCGGTCGTAGGTGGCCTGAACGTCACCCCTGTTCGGCTCCATATCCCAACTCTCGGGCCGGGAGTGAAATGTCCTGCGGGTGAAAGGCTACGGATGAAGGAAAAACTGGAGCGCGAGGAAGACGACGTAGGCGATTGCGAGCATCGCAGTCGCGTGTTTTGCACCATCCCGAATTTTTCCCTCGCCCATCTTGCCCGCCACGAAGCCCGAAAAGAGGGCTTGCATCAGCGCAGTGTGGAAGAAGACGAGTCGGTAAGCGTCGAAATCCACGCCAGCGATGTTCCCGAGACCACCGAGGCTTCCACCCGCGGGGACGTTATCGCCCGCGTTCGCTTCGGGGAGATTTTCGAGCGCGGGCATGAGAATCGCTGACAGCGCCACGACGATGACGAGGAAGACGAAAAACGAGATGTAGATGATGATGAGGTAGGTCATCATTTCCTGTGTCCGCTGTCGTTTGAGTCGCCGGGATGCCTGCGCTTCGTCCGCCGCGATTCGGAGCACGCGACCGACATCACCGCTTGCGTGCATCGCGTTCGTCACGAGGGTCACGACTCGCGTGATGATCGGCGTATCGACCCGGTGCTCGAACCGGCGGAGTGCGGTTGCGGCGTCGGTTCCCCATTCGATGTCGCGCCACACGCGCTGCAGCTCCGCGTTCAACACGCCGAGGTCGCTGTTGGCGACCCGGCGAAAACTCTCGACGACCGTCATCCCTGCCTCGTTGACGCTCGCGAGTCGGTCGAGCAGGTCGGGCACCGCAGCCTCGATTGCCTTGATTCGCTGTCGTTTCATCTCTCGGACGACGGAAAAGGTCGCCAAGACGAACAGCGTCGCTAGCACCACAGTGTCATCTGCGGACGCGAGCGTTGCCGTTCCCGCCGTGAATTCGGTGCCCAGACGGATCAGAACCGAGAGGAGCGCGAGCGGAATCGTCACGTAGAGAATGGCAGTCGGCTGTTCGCGGACGACTCGAAACGGGTCGGAGAGCGCACCTCGAACGTCTTTGAATCGGTCGTAAGCCGCCAGTCGCTCGACGTTGACGGTCGAAACGCCACCGTCGCTCACCGCACGTCCGGCGTCAGGGTCGCTTGATCGGCGTACGTCGAGCGGGTTCGATGTCAGGAGCTCTCGCGTTTCTTTTCTGACGCTCAAGGACTCAGTGATACTGTCGAGATAGACGACGAACCCGGCGTTGCCGAGCGGGATGAACAGATACGCCATCAAGTAGAGAATCGTGAGCGTGTCCGTGACGCCCATCAATCCGATGACGACGAGGATGGTGATGAGGATGAGGAGGGGACCGACGACGAACAGGGAAACGCAGCCTTCCGCCAACGTCGCCAGCAGTTCCAGAAAGGCCTCCTGTTGTACTTTCGCATCCTTCTGATAGCGTTCGTACTGGTCGTGCAGATAGGAAGGAAGGCTTTGCCCGCTTTTAAGGACGCTGGCGAGATTGTCGCCGAACTCCTCGAACTTCTCGCTCGTCGACTGTCTCGCCATCTGGCGGATGGCGGTCAACATGTCGAGGCCGAACAGATCCATCGCCTTCACGCCGACGGCGATTTCCTCCGCGGTTTCGCCGTACACTTCCCGGTTTCGCGCCAGGGTTCGCATTATTTCGGGAAACGCCATCCCGCTCCGCGAGAGGGCGTAGATGAACGCCACGGTTCGCGCGAGACTGGCGTCGATTTGTCGAGCACGGGCATCACCTCGGTGAGACGGCGTCTCCCATCGAAGCCAGTAGGTCATGACGCCGCCGAAGAGACCGACCGTCGCACTGCTGAACAACAGCAGGACGAACAGTTCGCCGAGCGAAAGGTTGGGAACCGAAAGCAGGTTCGTAAGAAACGCGAACTGCGACGGGAGCGATTCGCGAACCGTTTCGGGCGACACCGAAAGCAGTGCCAGCACCAATCCGGCGAGATAAACGCCGATGATGCTCCCCGATACCGCCGCCAATGCCGCATACACCCACGCTTTCGACGCGTACAGCCGATAGGTTTCACCGACGTGGGCCGACCGCAGCACCGCAGACCGTTTCGACCGCTATCCCGAACGTACGTGCCGAACGTTTGCAGCGAGAACCGGGTGATGGTTCGGTACGCCATCTTGCTGACAGGGGACAGCGCAACGGGCGCGAGTAGAAAGAGCGCGAAAGCGAGTGGAACGAAGTTGAGCAGTCCCATTAGTCAAACTCCGAAACATCGCCTTCGACGTTTCGCTCGACTTTCGCTACCACTCGCTCGGGGTCGGCGTAATACTCGTTGACCATAGCGGTGAACCGGCGGTAGTCGGTCACGCCGTTTTCGCGGAGATACTGGAGGACGAGTTTCCTGTCGCGCAGTTCCGACAACAGTCGAGAACGCGACCAGCCGTGATTTTCCCGAATCTCATCGAGTACGTCGCTGTCGCGGTTGCGAACGGTGTCGGTTGCGGCGTCCCACGAGAACGCCGTCGAGTAGTCCAGATCGCTGGTTCGCTGGTCGATACCGTTGATTTCGGCAAGCGTTCGGTTCCGGCGGACGCGCTCCTCGCCGACGTAGGTGAGCGTTTGGATGGAGAGGATGTCGAGCGACTGAATCATCGCCCTCGGCACGTTGATGGGTTCGTTTTCGAGGCGGTTGATGACGGTTTGGATGCTGTTGGCGTGCATCGTGGAGTAGGTCGTGTGGCCGGTGTTCATCGCCTGAAACAGCGTCATTGCCTCCTGTCCGCGAACCTCTCCCACCGCGATATATTCGGGTCGGTGGCGGAGGGCGGAGCGAAGCAGGTCGTACATCGTGATATCTGCACCCTCGTCGAGTCGGTCGCGGGTCACGGACGAAAGCCAGTTGTCGTGATAGAGGGTCAACTCCCGCGTGTCCTCGATGGTGAGAACCTTCGAGCGTGGCGGGATGAACATCGAAGTCGCGTTCATCGAGGTGGTTTTGCCGGAGGCGGTTCCCCCCGCGAAAATGAGCGATTTGTTGTTCTCGATGGCCAACCAAAGGTAGGCCATCTAGTCGAGCGAGAACGTTCCGTAGTTCACCAAATCGACCGGCGTAAACGGTTCGTCCGCGTACTTTCGGATGGTGAACGCCGACCCGCGCGGCTTGACTTCCCTGCCGAGCGCGAGTTCCGCACGACTGCCATCGTGCAGGGTGGCTTCCAAGACGGGTTCGCCGACGCTGACGTGTTGACCGGACTGCTGGGCGAGGCGAACGACGAGGCTGTCGAGTTCCTGCTCGCCGTAGGCGACGTTCGACTCGATATCGTTGTACTCGTCGTGATAGACGAACAACGGCAGGTCGTAGCCGTCACACGAGATGTCCTCGATGTGCGGGTCGTGCATGAGCGGGTCGAGTTTGCCGAAGCCACGAAACGCGCGGAAGAGATAGTAAAAGAGATGGTAGAACGTTGCGGCGTCCACTTCGACCCCGTACACCTCCAGCAGTTTCCGGCGTTCATCGCGGAGGACGCCTTCCGCCGTCTTGTTGCCCATCTATCGTCGATAGATAAGCGACTCGCGCAGATCCGAGAAGAGTCGGTAGAGCAGTTGCGCCTCGAACTCGTCCAGTTCGGGTTCGACCACGTAGTACAGATGCTCGTTCGCGTCCGAATCGTAGTTGATGGAAACGAACGCAAACGGCGCAGTCACCCAATAACGTTCGATTTCGCGATACCCTGGAACGCCGGTAAACATAATGAGTGAGCCGTGTTCCCCCGGACTGTACTCCCCGACCGAAATGGTCGAATCTTGAAGCATCTCGACGGTACGGCGAATCGTTCGCCGAAACTCCCGGACGCGGACGGTCAGTCCAGTTATATTCAATCTGACATAAAATTTTACTGTCCATCACGCGACGGTCTCGGCTTTGTCGGCTGATTTCACCCCATCGAACGCGTGACATATACTGTTTCGTGACTCTCATTAGCGTGTGGGTACTTAAATCATGGCTGGATAGCTTCAGTCTCCACCAACCAAACAGTTCACCGAAAGGATGGCGAACCGTGGTTCGGGAAGTCATAACGTGACGTGTCGTCTCATGGCGTTACGTTCATGAGACGCGAGAACGTAGGCGAGCGTACGGAATGAGGCGCGACTACTTCACACTGGACGTCGAAAATATCGACTGGGTTGATGCGGACGGAACTCCCCGTAAGCCGACGGTAATCATTGATTTCGAAGGGCCGTCTTCGACGCTCCGCGAGCGCCTCACAGGTCTCGACGGTGAACTGCTCGAAGCCGACGAGACGGACGTGACGTTTCGCTTGCAGGCAAGTCTGGACGACCCCGAGACAACGGGCGTGGTGAGCGTAACGAACCGGACGACGGGGGATTTCATCCTCGAACTCAACGAGGACGCCGAGGACGTTCTCAAATTCATCCGCGCTGCTCGCGCGTTCGGCGACGAAACCGACGAATCGAATGGGCGCTACCACGTCGATATCGCCATCAATGGCGACCACGTGGTCGAGTACGACAAGAGCACGTTTCTCGTCTACAACCGCGAAGGGAACCTTCTCCGTCAGCACAGTCTCATCCCGAGCGGCGTCGAACTGTGAGCAACGCTCCGTCGCCCGTTCACTGACGTCCCGAATCCTGCGCTTTCAGAACCACGGAGTGATGACGCCGGCAAGTACAGCGACGACGTACAATCCAGCGAGTGCTGCGAGAACGATGATAAGTCCGATGATGTAATCGAACACGCCTCGTGGCGTCGTCAATTTTGGCAGATTCATGTCAGCCTATACGACGGACTGACGCATATCGTTACTGGGACAGGAGACGAAAATCGAGGGAACCTAAGTAGTCACGAGCAAATCCACTCGTATGAATCTATTCGGAACCGCGGGAATCCGCGGCAATGTCGTCTCGCGCGTGACGCCCGAACTCGCGCTCGCAGTCGGACGGTCGGCGGGTAGCCCGGGTGAAACGTTCGTCGTCGCCCGTGATGGGCGCGAAACCGGTGCCGCCCTCGCCGCGGCGATGGAGGCCGGATTGGAGAGCGCCGGTGCCGACGTCCAGCGTGCGGGCCAACTTCCAACACCTGCGCTGGCGTTTGCCTCGCAGGGACGAAACGGTGTCATGCTCACGGCAAGCCACAATCCGCCGACAGACAACGGTATCAAACTGTTCGACGACGGCCAGGAGTACGACCGCGACGCCGAACGCGCTGTCGACGCCGGTGTCGAGGACGACGCACCGCCGCTTTCGTGGGACGAGTGGGGCGACAGTACGCACGTGGACGTTCTCGATAGCTACCGAGATGCTGTCATCGAGTACGCCCGAGAGCATGGCGCACCCCTCGATGGCCTCCGAATCGCCGTGGACTGCGGAAACGGGATGGGAGGCGTGGCAACCCCACAAGTCCTTCGCGCCCTCGGCGCGCGAGTCGTCACGCTCAACGCGAACGTGGACGGACATTTTCCCGGCCGACCGAGCAAGCCGACACCGGACACCCTCACCGACCTGGCCGAATTCACCGCCGACGGCGATTTCGCCTTCGGACTCGCGCACGACGGTGACGCGGATCGGCTCGTTCTCGTCAACGGTGACGGCGATGTCGTTCACGAAGACACGATCGTCGCGGTTCTCGCGGAGCATTACACGAGCGAAAGCGACGCTGCCGACCCGGTCGTCGTAACGACACCGAACGCATCGGCGAGAATCGACGAGCGCGTTCGGGCTGCGGGCGGACGCGTCGAGCGCGTCCGTCTCGGCGCGCTTCACGAGGGAATCGCAGCAGCACTCGCGGACGGCGACGACGACACCGAAGTCGTCTTCGCGGCCGAACCGTGGAAGCATATCCACACCCTGTTCGGCGGGTGGATAGATGGCGTCGTCAGTGCGGCAGTGCTCGCACGACTCGTCGGTGATGCTGGCGGTATCGAGGCACTTCGGGCAGACGTCACCGAACGACCGTACCGAAAAGTGAGCATCGACTGTCCAGACGACGCGAAAGCGGAAACCATGGAACGGTTGGAGACGGCCGTTCCGGAGCGATTTCCGGAAGCGAACGTGCAAACCGAATACGGTGTTCGAGCCGAACTGCCGGACGGGTCGTGGGTGCTGGTTCGACCGAGCGGAACGGAGCCGTACATTAGAGTGTACGCCGAGAGCGAGGACGTTGACGGGTTAGTCGCCGAGGCCAGGGATATCGTTACGACGGTAGTGGCTGCAACGAAAAAGTAGCAGACCACGGGGTGTTCTCCTTAATTTTCGCATTTTTGAGCGTGAAGCGACGAGTTTATCACAAATAACTTGTCTGAATTACGCATAGATGACGAACATTGACAAACAGCGTCGTAAATTGATGGTAGCTGGCGGTGCGGTCGGTGTCGCCGGTCTCGCCGGGTGTATCAGCAGCCCGAGTGACAACGGCGGAAGCGGCGGAGACGGTGGCGATGATGGGACATCGACGGGCGAGGGAACCACGAGCGGTTCCAACGCCGAAAGCGATGTCAGCGTCGGTATGGTGTACGCGACTGGTGGCCTGGGCGACAACTCGTTCAACGACATGGCCCACACGGGTATCAAGAAGGCGAAACAGGAACTCGGCGTTCAGTTCCAGAACGCGGAGCCGAGTTCGCCGAGCGACGTGGAAAACCTGCAGCGACAGTTCGCAAAGTCCCAGAACCCCGCCTACGACCTCATCTGCTGTATCGGGTTCGTGCAGACGAACGCACTGCTGAAGAACGCACAGCAGTTCCCCGACCAAAACTTCATGCTCGTGGACAGCGTCGCCGAGAAGGAAAGCGGCGACCTGGTGAAAAACGTCTCGAACTACGTGTTCAAGGAGAACCAAGGTTCGTTCCAAGTCGGTTACCTCGCTGGACTGCTCACCCAGCAGGACTTCAGCGCGGGCAAAGGCGCGACGAAATCCGGCGAGAAAGTCGTCGGCTTCGTCGGCGGAAAGGAAGTTCCACTCATCAAGAAGTTTGAGGCCGGATATAAAGCAGGTGTCGCACACGCGGGCGAGGACATCGAAGTCCGCACCGCCTACGTCGGCGCGTGGAACGACCCCGTTGCGGGGAAAGAAGCCGCGGTTTCGATGTACGACAACGGCGCGGACATCGTCTACCACGCTGCCGGTGGTTCCGGAACTGGTGTGTTCAAGGCGGCCCAGCAGAAGGGTCGATTCGCAATCGGTGTCGACAGCGACCAGTCGAAGGCACAGGGAACGGCGAAGTTCAGCAACGTCATCCTCGCTAGCATGGTCAAACACGTCAACGAAGCCGTGTTCCAATCGACGAAGAACGTCGACGATGACAGCTTCAAGGGTGGGTCGGTCAACTCCCTCGGTCTGAAAGAGGGTGGTATCGAGGCGGTTTACGGCGCAGACCTCGGTTCGAAGATTCCGGACGGCGTGAAATCGAAAGTCGAGGAGTCCCGAACGGCTATCGTCGATGGCGACATCAAAGTGCCAACGAAGGTAGACGAGTAAGCACAAAACCACGTGTTTAAACCGGTAGAATGGAAATCCAGATTCAATGAGCCGGGCGGTATATCTCGACGGCATTACGAAACGATTCCCGGGAGTCATCGCAAACGATGACGTTGACCTGTCCGTGGAATCGGGTTCCATCCACGCACTTTTAGGGGAGAACGGCGCCGGAAAGACGACGCTGATGAACGTCCTGTACGGGTTGTATCAGCCAACCGAAGGACAAGTCGTCGTCGATGGCGACCCACGTGAGTTCGATTCCCCGCGGAACGCAATCGAGGCGGGTATCGGAATGATTCACCAGCACTTCATGCTGGTCGATACCCTCACGATAGCTGAAAACATCGTCCTCGGAAACGAACCCCGAAAGTGGGGTGGACTGGCGATGGACGAAGACCGTGCCGTCCGCGAGGTGCGCGAACTGAGTGAAAAATACGGATTCGACGTCGACCCGAACGCGCTCGTCGAAGATGTGAGCGTTGGCGTCCAACAGCGTGTCGAAATCCTGAAAGCACTGTATCGTGGCGCGGACGTGCTCATTCTCGACGAACCGACCGCCGTGCTCACGCCGCAGGAAATCGACGATCTGCTTTCCGTTCTCGACGAACTCACGGCACAAGGAAAGAGCATCATCTTCATCACGCACAAACTCGGCGAAGCGATGGACGCCGCCGACCGGATTACCGTCCTCAGGGATGGGAAAAACGTCGGGTCGGTTTCGACCGACGGAACCACCCGCGAAGAGCTCGCGGAACTCATGGTCGGGCGTGAGGTGCTGCTCGAAACCGACAAATCGGCGAGCGATCCCGGAGAGACCGTACTCTCGGTGTCCGACCTCCGAATGACCGACGAACGCGATGTGGTGCAGGTAGACGATGTCGCGTTCGAGATTCGAGAAGGCGAGGTGTTCGGCATCGCAGGTGTGGACGGCAACGGGCAATCCGAAGTCATCGAGAGCATCACCGGACTTAACGCGCCGGACGAGGGGAGAATCGACTTCCTCGGAAGCAATGTAACCGAGACGAGTCGTCGGAGTCGAATCGATTCCGGAATGGCGTATATCCCGGAAGACCGCCACGAACAGGGGCTGGTGATGGAGTTCGACCTCGTGGAAAACGGACTCCTCGGCAGTCAGCGCACACGGCCCTTTTCGAACGACGGGCGCATCGATTGGGATCGAACACGAACGCACGCGGAAGACATCATCGAAGAGTACGACGTGCGCCCGCCGAACGCCGACGCAACCGCGGAGTCGCTGTCCGGCGGCAACCAGCAGAAGTTCATCGTCGGTCGGGAGTTCGCCCGCGACCCCTCCCTCGTGGTCGCCGCACATCCCACACGCGGTGTGGACGTCGGCAGCATCGAGTTCATTCACGACCGACTGCTCGATTTACGCGCTGAAGGCAAGGCAATCCTCCTCGTCTCCTCGAAATTGGACGAGGTTCAGCAACTTTCCGACCGACTGGCAGTTATGTACGAAGGCGAAATCATGGATGTTGTCGACCCTGACCGTGTAACCGAAGAAGAACTCGGCCTGCTGATGGCGGGCGAACAACCGGAAACCGCGCCCAGTATCCGAGGTGAGATACAATGAGTTCGTGGCGAGAGAAAACCGAACAAGTGCTTGGGAGACTCGTCGAGGCGTCCGCAGCGGAACGTATTTTCATCAGTCTCGCGGCGCTCGCGATGTCGATTCTCGTCGGTGGGTTCGTCATCCTCTTTTCGGGGTTCGTTGCCACGTGCTCCGACCCCTTCCTCGCGCAAACGATGCTCATCACCATCCCCGGCAGTGGCGGTTGGGGCATCGCAATCCCCCTTCCGGGGTCGTTCTGTTACAACCCGGTACAGGTGTACAAATACCTCTTTATCGGTGCGTTCGCCGACCCGCAGCAGTTCTCATTGATTCCGTTCAACCCGGCAATCGACCAGTTCAGTCTCGCGAGTACGCTCAGAGAGACGACGATGCTTCTGTTCACCGGACTGGCCGTCGCAGTCGCGTTCCGTGCTGGAATGTTCAACATCGGAACGCAGGGCCAGTTGGTCTTGGGTGCACTCGGTTCGGCGCTTTCCGTACTCTGGACTGCTCCATACGTCCCGAGCGGAATCGTCGGCGGTATTATCCTGATTCCGGTCGGTCTCGTCTCCGGCGCGGTAATCGGCGGGACGTATGGCGCGATACCCGGCGCGATGAAGGCCTACGCGGATGCGAACGAGGTCATCACGACCATCATGTTGAACTTCATCGCGACCGGTATCGCGTTCGTCCTCGTTTCCGAGTACTTCAAAAAACCCGGGAGCGGAAACGTCGAGACGCGCGCGATTCCCGAGTATGCAGCACTCTCTCCGACACTCTTCCCCCGCGGGTCGTCGTTTTCACTCCTCGTTCTCTTCGGTGCCCTTGCCCTCGCGGTCGGTATCTCCCTGCTCCTGCATCGAACTGCCTTCGGTTACGACCTTCGAACGAGCGGGATTCAACCGAAAGCCGCGGAGTATGGCGGTGTTAGCGCGAAGAAAACGATTGTCTCAAGTATGACACTGTCGGGTGCCATCGGCGGCATTGGCGGTGCAGTGTACGTCCTGATGATTCTCAACCGATGGCAGACGGGCGTGCCCTCGTACGGATTCGACGGCATCACCGTGACGATTCTAGCCGGGAACAATCCGCTGGGTGTTCCGCTCGCGGCACTGCTCTTTGGCATGCTCAAAAGCGGCAGTCTCACTATCGACTTCGCACTCGGCGTTCCGAAACAGCTCGTGGGCGTCCTCCGCGGCCTCATCATCCTGTTCGTCGCCATGCCGGAGTTCTTCCGCATGCTCGGCAAACGATGGGTGACCCCCGGAAAGCACAGCGAAAGTGCCGTCGCCACGGATGGCGGTGCCCCGACTGAAGGAGGTGAGGACGATGACTAGCCGCGTTCGAATCGCCGGACTCTCCGTTGGCTCGGTCATCGTGCTCGGCATCCTCGGACTCCTCTTCCCAGGAAGCGCACTGGGCCGACTCGTCGGTACTATCGATGTCAGTTACGCGAGCGCTGCACTCCGTTTCACGGTTCCGATCGCTTTCGCCGCCCTCGGCGGCATCTTCGCCGAGAAGAGCGGAGTGATCAACATCGGGCTGGAAGGGCTGCTCATAATCTCCGCATTCACTGGGGTCGCAGTCGCCGACGCGTTAGCCGGTTCGGCCGGAACGACACAGACGACGCTTTGGCTCGGCTTCGTCGCCGCGGTGATGGCGAGCACGCTCTTCGCGCTCCTGTTCGCCGTCATCTGTATCGAGTTCAAGGCCGACCAAATTATCGCCGGACTCGCAGTGTGGCTAATCGCGCTCGGACTCGCGCCGTTCGCCAGCAAGGTCATCTGGGGCCGGGTCAACAGTCCAAGCGTCGGCACCCTCAACAACTGGCAGATTCCACTCCTCGCGGACATTCCGGTCATCGGGCCGATATTCTTCAACGCTAACCCGACGGTGTACATGCTTCTCGCCGCGGTACCGCTCTCTTGGTTCGTGTTGAACGAGACGGCGTTCGGACGCTGGATTCGATCCAGCGGTGAGAACCCGATGGCACTCGACACGGTCGGGGTCGACGTGCGGCGCGTTCGCTACGCGAGCGTCCTCATCTCTGGCCTCCTCGCAGGTATTGGTGGCGCGGGGCTGTCGCTCGGACAGGCAGGTCTGTTCAACGGAAGCGGCACGACGATGGTCGATGGCCGTGGCTGGATCGGCATCACGGCGTACCTGTTCGGGAACTACAACCCGCTCGGTGCGTTCGGTGCGTCGTTCCTCTTCGCCGGTCTCGACGCGCTCCAGATTCGACTTCAGCAGGCTGGCTTCCAACTCCCGAACGAACTCATCGGAATCATTCCGTACGTGACGGTTATCATCGTCTTGGCGTTCGTCGGCCGCACCCGCACTCCGAACGCGGCAGGCGAACATTACGAATCCGGCGAGGAGTAGGGCGGCAGACGGTCTGTCGGCAAGATTGGTTTTCGATTCGGTTCCGTTCTTCCGCGAGACACGACGATTTTGGATTCGTTTTGGTTTAAAAAGATTCGTAGAAGAGGGAAGTTTGCAGATGAAATTTCTCTGTTCGAATGGATACATACGGAGAAGTTACCGTGACGAGAGGAGTACCGATTGGCATTTAGCAAATCACGACTTCAAACACCGCAACCGCACCTCGACCTTCCCAGCCTCCTCGTTCGCTCCGGAAGAACGAACCTCGTCCGAGTTCCCGCTCGCTCCCGGGAACGACGCTCACTGCGTCCCTCGCACGGTCGCGGTGCGAACGCCACGACTTCGCGCGCCGAAGAATCCGGTTGCTCGTCCGGAAACACGGCGTATCATTCGATTCACCTTCGGATGCTATTTTAACAGCCGTCACGAACCAATTCTGTATGGACGAACTCGTCGAGCAAGCGCGCGAAGTACAGGAGCAAGCACATGTCCCCTATTCGGAATATCCGGTCGGTGCGGCACTTCGAACCGCCGACGACACCGTTTTTGTCGGCTGTAACATCGAGAACGCGAACTACAGCAACTCGCTCCACGCCGAAGAAGTCGCCATCGCCGAGGCGATAAAACAGGGCTACCGGGAGTTCGACCGTCTGGCCGTGAGTTCCGCACGGCGGGATGGTGTGACGCCCTGTGGCATGTGTCGCCAGACGCTCGCGGAGTTTTGCGACGATTCGCTCGAAGTGGTCTGTGACGAGGGCGAGAGTGTGACGGCGTACACACTCGGCGAACTGCTTCCGAACACGATTACCGAGGAAATGCTGGAGTAGGGTTGACAACGCCACGACAAACGACGCGGCCACGACGAAGCATCTATTTTTCCGGCGACGAACTCACATGACATGGATGACAGCGAAGACCCGAACGCGGACGTACAGTACCACATCGAAGTCGGCGAGGGTGACGTTGCGGATGCGGTACTGCTTCCCGGAAATCCCGAACGTGTGGATAAGATAACGCAGTTCTGGGATTCGGCGACAGAAGTCGCCTACCACCGCGAGTACCGAACCGCGACCGGCACGTACGACGACGCATCTATCAGCGTGACTTCGACCGGAATCGGCGGTCCGTCCGCCGCAATCGCGGTCGAGGAACTCGCGCGAATCGGTGCGGACACGTTCATCCGCGTCGGGTCGTGTGGCGCGATTCAGGAGGAGATGAACGTCGGCGACCTCGTCATCACGACTGGCGGGGTTCGACAGGAAGGCACGAGCGACGAGTACGTCCGCGAAGACTACCCAGCAGTTGCGGATTACGAGGTCGTCGCCGCCCTCGTCGCCGCCGCCGAACGACTCGGCTACGACTATCATACGGGAATCACGATGAGTGCTGACAGCTTTTACGCGGGGCAGGGCCGCCCCGGATTCGAAGGCTTCAGCGCGGAGGGTGGCGACGAGCTGGTCGAGCATCTGAAAAATGCGAACGTCAAAAACATCGAGATGGAAGCGAGCGCGATTATGACGATTGCGAACATCTACGGCCTGCGCTCAGGGGCGGTCTGTTCGGTGTACGCCAACCGCGAAACGGGCGAGTTCCGAACCGAGGGAGAATCACACGCCGCGGAAACGGCCAGTCTCGCGGTGAAACTGCTCGCGCAGATGGACGACCAAAAGGCGGCGGCCGGTGTCGAACGCTGGCATCCGGGGCTGTCGCTGGATTAGCTCGAACCGCCGGCTTGCGCCTCGATAACCGTCTGATTCACGCGGTAGATGGAAACCGACCCGGAACGGTGGGCTTGCTCGATTCCCGGGTAGGTTTCGAACGGCGTTCGACCGTACCACTGGCGTTCTCGCGGGCCGTAGTAGATGTACTGAACGTCGTATTTGTCCAGTTTGTTGGCGCGCGTGCTCCACCCGGTGTTCGGACTGAGCATCAGTTCGACATCCCGTTGTCGCTCGTAGTACGCGGATTCGCCACGATAAATTCGTTCTTGATACCAGCCGAGGACGGTTGGAATCCCTGTAAGCGATGAGGCTGGACTGCCCCACTGGTAGGGTTTCCCCGGTGCAGAGACGATGTGTGGTCGTCCCTCCTTCGCATCCAGCCACTCGATCGCACCGGCCTCACCTTCGTGTACCGTCCAGATGAACGCCATTCCGTCGAGCGTCGGGTCGTCAGTGCGATGAATCGCTTTGTCCGTCGTGACGTGTTCGCTGAGGGCGAATGCGCCGTAAACGGACGACGAAAGCAAGAGGAAAACAGCGAGGACGACCATCCCGACACGACGTGAAATCGGAACTCCCGACGAATTTTCGGATGTTCCGGACGCAGCGGCCGTTTCGGACGACGCGTTCGAGCTGTAGCCGGGGATGGAGTCCGTCAGTAGTCGCATCAGCACGACGCCGACAGCGACGGCCCAGAACGTCCACACCTGCATGTACACTTTGAATACGGTGTTGAATCGCCCGGAAATGGCGTTGTCCTGGACGTAGACGAATTCGACGAGCAAGACGAGGCCCGCCCCTGCGACCAACAGTACCGTCTCGAAACCGAGGTCGGCGTCGAGTCGAAGGAGAAGCCACCCCGCGGCGAGGAGCGGTCCGATCAACACCACCGCCGCGAACCCGCCTTGCCACCCCAGCACGAGAAGGAGACCACCGAGGACGCCGACGTGCGTGACGTCCCGCCTGTGCCACTGGACGTGGGTTCCGAGGTACAGCGCGAAGGGAAGGAGAAACGCGCCGTGGACGATGAGCAGTTCCACGAAGCTGGTTCGGTCCGGGAAGAAGCCGATGCTTCGAGTGCCTGCCGAACCGAACAGGACGTTCACTACGAACGGTCCTGCCCAGACGAGGGCGAGTACACCGATGACGACGGTAATGGCCATGGCGGAGGCCGTTCGGACGAGTTCGTCACCGAACGCGGACCGCTTCCCCGTCAGCCGCGTTCCACCCGGCACGAGCGTTGCAGGGTGGTCATCGGCAAAGGTGAGCGCAAGCCAGACGATGCCGAGCGCCGTCGGGAAACTCCAGAAACTGATTGTCCCCAGAAATGCGACGGCAGGTGGGAGTGCACCAAAAACGAGCAGTCTCCGCCATCGAAGTTCGGCGCGAGAACGATATACTGCGTAGCCAAGCGCGGTAACGAGCAGCAAAAACGGCTGTCCCATCATGTGGGCGTGAAGGTCACCGTTGATGTACGCGAAAAGCGGAAATTCGCTTATCGTTCCGACCATCACGCGGCTGGCGTCCCAGTACCAGAAATCGATCGGGTTGAGCGGGACGTTCTCTGGTTTCATCTCCAGCGGAGTTGCAATGACGCCGACCAGCGAGCGAGGAAAGACGTTTGCAAGCAGTCGCACGACTGTGAACATGTTTCCAGCAAATCCGACGAAAAACGCGGCGAACAGGCCTGCGAGTCGGGACGGCATTCCACGTCGGTCGGCAATCGCCCGGGCCAACCCGTAGGCTGTACTGACGAGTAGGCCGTAGAACCCCGCCAGTGCGAGGTTGTAGCTGAACTTCGGTGCGGTTCCCGTGAGTTTCGTCAGAATCGCGGAGATGAGGTGACCGCCGTAGTAGTAGCGAACCGGTTCACCGGCGAACCACATGTCCTCGGGTGGGAGCACAGGTGCCCGCATGAGCGACTTCAATAGGCCGAAATCGAGAAATTTCTCCCCGCCGGTCGCAACGATTGCGGGGTCGATGGCGCGGACGAAGACGAGAAACGCGAACGCGACGGTAAATACGACCATCGCTTCGGCGTAGCCACGAAAGTCGAGGTTGATGCTGCTCCACGTAAGAAGCACCGAGAGAACTGCAAGAACGGCGACCGCCACCGCGACGGTGACGGTAGTGAACGCAACTTGGCCGAGCCAGTACGTCACGATGGTTACGACCGTCAGCGAAATCGGGAGTGCAAACGTCGCCCCGCGATCGGGAAATCGCGAAAAGAGCGCGGAAGCGGCTGGAAGGCCCCCGAGTCCAAGCGCATAGTAGACGGTCAACCAGAGGGCGATGAGCGCGAACTCCATCTCTGCCTCTGTGCGTGCGCCGAACAGATATACGTCTTGGGGTCGTGAAATTGATTCGATATTTTCAACCGACCCGTGAAATCACGGTACAAAACCGCATGCGGCAAGCGAATCACAACCCTTAACTATCGGACGGCGGTACGTGAATACAGCGGGATGGGATAGCCAGGAGATTCCGGCGGGCTCATAACCCGCAGACCGGTAGTTCAAATCTACCTCCCGCTACTTTTGAGCGAACTAATATCTCGAAGAGGGTTCTCTTCGGCAATTCACCGGGAGCGAAACAGGCGCGTTCTTCCGCGGCCCCCTTGTTTATTGATTGGGACGCGCTACATCAGTACATGGCATCCGCTCTGTTCGTCGTTAGTGAAGAAGGATACTGGGCCGAAGAGTGCATCGACCCGCTCCAGACGCTCTCCGATGCGGGAGTGGAAATAACCGTCGCAACGCCGAGCGGTTCGAAACCGGTCGTCGATGAACGCTCGACCGACCCCGAAAACGTCGGCGAGGAAACCGCGGAACGGGTTCGCGATGCACACGAAAACGAACCACGACTCCAAAATCCCAAACCGCTCGCAACGACCGATGCGGACGAATACGACGCCGTCGTGTTCCCCGGTGGTCACGGAACGGAATGGGACGTTAATCAGGACGAGGACGCACGTCGATTGCTCCGCAATGCGGTAGAGAGCGGGGAGAAGAAAGCACTCGTCGTCTGTCACGCGGTTGGCCTGTTGGCATTTACGCGCGATAGCGACGGGGACTTCCTCGTTACGGGGCGCGACGTGACCGGATTCCCGAACGAGTGGGAGGAGGGAATCGTGGACGAACACGACTGCATGCCGGATGGACGAAAGCTTCCGTACTGGGTCGAAGACGAAGTGAAAGCGGCAGGCGGAGACTGGGACGCGCAGCTGGATGCCGATACGAGCGTCCGGACGGACGGCGACCTGCTTACAGCGCGCGGTCCAGAATCGTCACATGCAGCGGCGAAGACGCTCCTCGAAGCACTCGATATCGAACGATAGTACGTGAGCAGGATGAGTGAACTGTCAGCATAAAGCGCTCAATTTATACCGCTCACGTTCACAGTAGAATGAGATGGTAGGAACGCGCGGCGTGCTGGCAATACTGGCGGGGATTACGATGATCGTCGCCCTCGTCGCTCTGCGCTCCGGACGAAAACCATTGGGTCTCTGGTTGTTGACGGCCGGATTCTCTATTGCCACGCTCTGGTCGGGGCTGAGTATCGTCTGGACACGGGAAAACGCCGGCGCAGTCTCATCGGAGACTCACCTATTGCTTGGTTCGACGGCGATTGCGGCGGCGGTTTATTATGGAATGCTCGCCCGCGAAACTGATAGTAAACAATAATTATGAATCAATGTCGAACACTTTTCCCATTATAAAATTCTTAGACTAGTTTAGACACGCTCTCACCTTCTATGAAGCTTGGAAAACTAAAAGCTTCTGCTAACCAGTAGTTTTAAATACATCTTCTACAAGTCTTTGGTATGCCACGGCGACGCAACCGAAGTGGTACAGATGACACCCGAAGGAACTTCTTGAAGGCGAGTGGGGCTGGCGCTGTTGCTCTCTCCCTAGCTGGCTGTTCCGGTGAAAACAACGATGACGACTCCAACAATACCGGTACGAGTGGCGGCGACGGTACAACGCAACCGCCGAACACGGTCGATGTTAGCCCGGAAAACATCAAGCCAGGCGGGACGCTCCGCTACGGTCTTCCGGAGGCTCCGGACAGCCCGAACATCATGCTGTCCGGCAGTGTGTATTCGGCTGCTGCGCTCCTGCCGGTGTACGACTACGGTACTGCGCAAGACCCCGTCACGTTCGAGGTCAAACCTAGCGTTTTCACTGACTGGGAACTGAAAAACGCGGACAAGGAGAAACCATCCGTTTATTTCAACGCCCGTAAAAAGGGACTCGAGTGGAACGACGGTGAGAAGTTCAAGATGGAGGACATCCTGTTCTCCTACCAGTTCATGCTGGACAACGAGCCGGGCGAGTTCTCGGTTTGGAACGATTTCGAGAAAATCGAGGAAGCGAGCAACGACTGGGACTTCCACATCAAACTGTCCCGACAGGTCGGGACGTGGGACTCGACGGTTCTCGCCGGCGCACCGATCATTCCGAAACACAAGTGGGAAAGCGTCGATTACAAGAACTACGACCCGACGAAGGCGAACGAGGAAGGCCCCGTCGGTACCGGGCCGGGCAAATTGGTCAAATACAACCCGGACACCTCGATGCAGATCAAGTTCCGACGCGACTACATCGACAACACCTACGCGCTCAATCAGCTTCAGTGGAAGAAAGATCACAAGTCGCTCATCCACGGCGGTCCGTTCCTCGACGGCGTGAACTTCAAAGTCTACGGTGGACAGGGCCCGATGACCCAGGCATTCATGCAGGGTGAAGTGGACACCCACTACGGAAGCCTCGACGTTTCCAAGATTCCGAAGGCGAAAAAGCAGAACGGCCTCGGCCTCATCAAAGGCTTCGACAGCGGATTCTCCTACTACGGCTTCAACTGTCGCCGACAACCCCTCGACGACGTGACGTTCCGTCAGGCGATGGCGTTCATGTACGACGACCAGTACTGGGTCAAGAGTCTCAAAGGTGACTTCGTCATCAAGGGCGACTACGCACAGTCCCCCGGTTACAAAGGTGTCCGCCCCGAGACCGTCCACGGCGGAGAACTGCTGACCGCTCCGGAAACGGAAGCGTTCAACTTCCGTGGTGTGGACGGTAAGAAGAAACCTGACGTGAAGGCAGTTCGGAAGTTCCTGACCGACGGACAGGTCGTCAGCGGCAAAGGCACCTATGCTGGCCAGGAGTTCCCCGGTACGTTCTCCAAAGTCAAAGCCAGCCAGTCGGAAGCGAAGTACGACTACACGTTCGAAAACGTCAAAACGCAGTCGCTCAAGGAAGCGGGTACCGACAAGGAGATTCGTATCGACGGCCAGACCGTCCCCGATATGATGGACGGCAACGAGATCACCATCTTCATCGACCCACCGAGCGAGCAGCCCGACGAGGCGAAAGCCATCGAGCAGTGGGCGAAGAACCTCCGACAGGTCGGTATCCCGGTTCGTACCGAACCGATCGCGTTCAACACCATGACCGGTAAAGTGTACGAGACCGAAGAGTTCGACATCTACCCGATGGGCTGGGGCGGAACCAGCGCGTACGGGACGTCGCTCCACTCGTTCTTCCACTCCGAGAACGCGGGCGAGGATACCGAGAAGTTCGCCTACAACTCCACCGGCTACGGTGTCTCGGGTGGCAGCTCCGACAAACTGCTCACGGACGCGTACAGCGAAACGGATCCGAAAAAGCGCGCGAAGAAGTTCTCGAAGGCCATGGAGAAGATCTACCTCGACATGCCGTACATGCTTCGTGACTACTCGAAGTTCCGCTGGCCGATGAACACGGCCAAGTTCGACGGGATGGTCGAAAACATCGTCGACCCAGCTTACGCGAATTGGGACGCCGAGTACGGGAACATCTACCTCAAAGAGAACCTACAGAAGTAACGTCAGGGTCTGAGACCCTCGATGCTGGTTTTTTCAGCGATCAGGAGGGGGAACTGGCGGTTATATTTAGTGCTCAATTGAAACGAGAATCACCACATTGATAATGAATGTATGCCATGCATGGCATGGATACACAAGAGTAAGCGATATGGTAAACAGTATACCAAAATCAAGGATAAACAACAATGAGTAGGATTAGCACCCGCTATCTCGCGAAGCGACTCATCGTCTCCTATCTGACTCTGCTCGTGATAATGACGATCCTGTTCGTCCTCATTCGGAGCATGCCGGGGTCGTTCATATCGAGCATGATCACACCGGAGATGAAGCCGGCACAGATAGCGCGGCTTCAGGAGACGTGGGGACTCAACGAACCACTGTGGGAACAGTATCTGAATTTCATGATAAACTACCAGACGGGCGACTTCGGTCGCTCGCCGACCCATAAGGTGCCGGTCTGGGATCTGATTATCCGACGGTTCCCGCGTACCATCATCTTGTTCGGGGCAGGGTTCCTGGTTGCGTACACCGTCGGCCCGCTCGTCGGGATGTACATGGGTTGGTGGCGCGGTACCCGAAGGGACAAACTAACGTACATTAGCGGCCTGACGATGTACTCCATGCCCTCGTTCTGGATCGCATGGCTGTTCATCTGGGTGTTCGACTTCGAGCTGGGGCTGTTGAAAAGTGCGTTCATGGTCGACCAGTTCGGGATTGGAGACTGGACCCCGTGGTTGGCGATGACCAATATCCTCCATCACATCGCGTTACCGCTGTTTAGCATCGCGTTCGTCGGATGGGTCGGTGCCATGCTCGTCATGCGCCCGTCCATGAACAACGTCACCGGGGAGGATTACGTCTTCCTCGCTCGGGCCAAGGGCCTCAGTGAGCGTACCGTAATGATGAAACACGCGGCCCGTAACGCGCTGATTCCAGTCGCGACGCAGGCTATCGTTGGGCTGGCGTTCCTCGTGGACGGGAGCATCCTCATCGAAAGCGTGTTCAGTTGGCCGGGAATCGGGAAGCTGTTGGTGGGTGCAGTGCTTGGCCGCGATTATCCCGTTACGCAAGCGGCGTTCTTCATGCTTGCAGTCCTCATCATCTCGATGCGACTGTTCACGGACATCGCGTACACGTATCTCGACCCACGGATCAAGTTCGGGGGGAAATCATAAATGTCAACACAATCTGAAAACGCTTCCGCGACGAGTTCGCTCAAGGAACGATGGGAACCACGCATCGAACGCTTCCGCCGAGGATGGACCCGATACACGCAGCACAAGATGGGTGTTCTCGGTCTTCTTATCCTACTCATGTACATCCTCTGGGCGCTCTTTCCGTCGGTGTTCGCCCCGCACAACCTGGAGTGGCGTGCATTCGTCGGCAATGACCAGTACGCGTACATGACGTTACAACAGAAACAACAGCTACCGCACCCACCCGCGTTCGGTGACCCGTTCTTCGCGCCGCTGGGAACCAATCACCTCGGGTACGGTATCTTTACGCAACTCGTCTACTCGGCGAAGGACGCGCTATACATCGGCTTTGCGGCTGGTATTCTCTCCAGCCTCGTCGGCGTCCCGCTCGGACTCATCAGCGGGTTCTACGGCGACACCTGGATCGACGAGACCATCCAGCGCATCGTCGACATCATGTACGGGATGCCGTTCCTCCCGTTCCTCATCGTGCTCGTCGCGATTCGCGGTATCAACCAAACGAACATCATCCTCGGCATCGCGATAACGTCGTGGCTCAACAACTGCATCCTCATCCGCGGGGAGACGCTTTCGCTCAAGGAACGAGCGTACGTCGAGTCGGCACGAGTCGCCGGAGCGAGCGATACTCGAATCGTGTTCCGTCACATCTTGCCGAACGTGTTGCCGCTCGCGTTCGTGTTCCTTGCCCAGGACGCCGCGTCCGCGATTCTCGTTCAAGCATCGCTCGCATACCTGGGTCTCGCGGAGTTCACGAACATTTCGTGGGGAATCATGATCGAGACCATCAAAGCGAAAAACTACGTCTTCGACGCGTGGTGGTGGCTCCTTCCGCCAGGACTGGCGATTACGTCCATTGCCGCGGCGTTCTACTTCATCGGATTCTCGGTGGAGGACGTTGCTAACCCACAGGAGTAATACATGTCATTGTTAGAAGTAAACGATCTTTGTGTTCGGTATGACGCCGGGGACAAGCAGGTACACGCTGTCGATGGCGTCACGTTCGATGTTGACCACGGCGAAACGTACGGTCTCGTCGGTGAATCGGGGTGTGGAAAAACCACGTTGGCCAAATCGCTCATTCACCTGCTCGATTCGAACGGGTACGTCGAGAGTGGCGAAATCTGGTTCGACGGAACCCTTCCCGAGTGGGAGGACGAGAATGGAAATGCACGCCGGGAGATAATCGACGACGACCGATACCCGGTTCGTGCGGACGGAAAGACCGACCTCGCCAAACTGGACAACCAACAGATTCGAGATATTCGCTGGCGGGATATCGCGCTCGTTCCGCAGAGTGCGATGAACGCGCTCAATCCGGTGTACAAAGTCGGCGACCAAATCACCGAAGCGATCCTCCGTCACGAGCCGGAGACGACCAAAGCTGAAGCGGACGAACGTGCTCGCGACCTCATCGAGCGCGTCGGTATCGAACCGAATCGCGCGGACGACTACGCACACCAGTTCAGTGGTGGGATGAAACAGCGTGCCGTCATCGCCATGGCGATGGCGTGTAATCCGGACTTACTCATCGCGGACGAGCCGACGACGGCGCTCGACGTTATCATCCAAGACCGCATCTTAGAAGAGCTCGAAGCGCTCCAGGAGGAGTTCAACGTGGCAATTCTCGTCGTGAGTCACGACGTTAGTGTCATGGCTGAAATCTGTGATCAACTCGCAGTCATGTATGGCGGAAAAATGATGGAGAGCGGTCCGATGGGCGAGGTACTCGACCAGGCCGCAAACCCGTACACGCTTGGATTGAAAAACTCGTTCCCGACAGTCGAGGACGAACAGCAAGACCTCATCTCGATACCCGGGTCACCACCGACTCTGCTCGACCCGAGCGACGGTTGCCGGTTCGCCCCTCGGTGTCCGTTCGTCGTGGACGAGTGTCATTCGGCACATCCACCGGGATACGATGTCGAACAGGCAGCGGCAGGAAAACGAGTGGAAGCAGCTTCGCCCGATGTTCATCGGTCGGCTTGCTATCGTATTGACGAACTCGAAACAATGCGCACTGAAGCGCGCACGGAGGAAAAATGGCATCAGAACACAACGCAGACCCACTAGTAGAAATCGAGAACGTCTCGAAGTTGTTCGACATGTCGCAAGGTGTCGTCGACCGACTGCTCGGGAAGGAAGCACAACCAGTTCGTGCAGTTCAGAACGTCAACCTCACCATCAACCGGGGCGACATCATGGGCATCGCCGGTGAATCCGGCTGTGGAAAGACCACGCTCGGAAAACTGCTGGTAAAGCTGTATGACCCGACTGAGGGAACGATATCGTTCGACGGCAGAGACGTAACCGAACTCTCGCGCGAGGACGAGCGGGTGTTCCGCCAGCGTGTCCAGATGATCTTCCAAGATCCGTTCGAGAGTTTGAACCCGCGGATGACCGTGTTCCAGTCCGTCGAGGAGCCGCTGAAAATAAACGATATCGGCGAGGGATACCAAGACCGGAGGGAGCGAGTTATCCAGGTACTCAATGACGTTGGACTCTCACCCGCGGAAGCATACCTGAACGAGTTCCCGAAGGAACTCTCCGGTGGGGAACGACAGCGTGTCGCTATCGCGCGTGCGCTGGTTGTCAACCCGGATTTCGTCGTCTGTGACGAACCCGTCTCGATGCTCGACGTGTCGATTCGAGCAGGCGTGCTGAACCTGATGAAGGAACTCCAGGACGAGTATGGACTGACGTACCTGTTCATCAGCCACGACCTGTCCCTCATTCGCTACATGTGCGACCGAACGGCGATTATGTACCTCGGGGATATCATCGAACAAGGTCCGACGACCGACGTGGTGACGAACTCGAAACATCCCTACACGGAGGCATTGTTCGACGCGGTGCCGGAAATCGATCCCGGCGCGGAACGACACCGAGCGAACGTCACCGGTGAGGTTCCGGATCCACGGAATCCGCCGACGGGATGTCGCTTCCACCCGCGGTGTGCGAAAATCATTCCCCCGGACGACTGGACGGGAAGCCAGGAAGCGTTCAGACGAGCCTTCCAGTTCAAGCGCCGCGTACTGATCGGCGATATCGATGTCGAAGACGCCAACGAGACAGAGCAGCGAGTGATGGTCGACCGACTGCTCGAATCTGGCCTCGCGTTGGAATTACCGGAGGAGCACCGGCTCGACGCTGAGACGAAAGGACAGGTCGATGTGAGCGCACTCGATATGCCTCGACAGGCCGAAAACGCGCTTCGGTCTGCCGCACGCGACCTCATCGAGGGGAACATCGACGAGGTAAAAGAACAGCTCGACCGTGAGTTCCACACGGTTTGTGAGCAGAGTCATCCCGAACTTCGACAGACCGGGGAGCAGCAGGCCGCCTGCCACCTTTTCGAATCGTCTGCCTCGAACAGGGAAACGGTCGCACCCGACGCGTCCGACTGATTCTCCCCGACCGTCGATTGTCGACGGTTTGATTTCATCGATACTGAGGGAAACTCTTACGGTACTGATACACATACCCACAGTTATATATTAATGTCAAATACGAGTACACGCTCTGCGCTGTTGCCCGAACGTCCCCTCCTTGTCGGTGCAGTCCTCCTTACGGCCCTCGTTACCGCGTGGGTGTTCATTCCAACCATGCAGGGGCATGTCGCAATAATGAACTCCGGAAGCGTTGACGTAACGGCCACGGAGTACACTGTGGCTGACGATGGCGAGCATCTAGCCATCGCGCTACAAATTCACAATCCGACGGGACGAAAAATCGCCTTCTCGAGCGGTCAAATCCACGCGTACGATGGCGAGGTTCAGTTATCGGATGGAACCACGACTTCGCTCGACGGCGCTACCGTTCCAGCCGGCGAGACAGTCGAAGTCAACATCGAGATGGACTTGGACTCCAAGCGGGTGTCACAGACGAAACAAGCAGTCCAATCGGGGTCAATCACGGTCTCCGGGCGGCTCAAGGGTGAAATCGGTGACCAAGAAGTTAGAATTCCGGTCGAGATAGAAGGGAGCCAACAATGACGGAAACGAACACGAACGAATGGACGACCGATACTGTTCAAGGAAACCTGCGACGACGATACTGGCTTGCAATGCTCGCGAAGAGTCTCGTCACGGGCGTAATCGGGGGACTCGGAGCATTCGTATATACCAAATCCGAGCTGATGACCATGTCGGTAGACCCACAACTGGTGTTGGGTCTCACCGCACTTGCGGGAATCTATGCACACCTGCTCGCAAACGATTTGCACGAGAGCATTCGCGTCGGTATCCTCGGATTCTTCACCGGTGGAATCACGTTGGTCGGCGTCTGGGTCGCCCCGCTGTGGATTCTTCCCTACACGGCTGGCGCGCGTGACCTCCTGCTTCCGAAAGTGACCGGAACGGCGGTCACTGCTGCAATTATCGTCTACGCGGGGACGTTCCTCGGTGCGTACCTCACTGCGCTGACGGTTGACGCATACGTGTCAACGTAAGGGTTTTGTTTCGAGCGTCAGTAGACTGCACCGTGTCGAAAGACGTTCCCACGCGCGAACGCTCCATCCGAGAACGTGGCACCTTCGCAAACCACGGTGATGACCCCACGCTGGCGAGTTACCTCTCATCACTCTTTTTCCTGCTCTCGGTACCGTCGTTCATCCTGATCACGTACGCAGGATACTGGTACGACATGTACAGCTATGGGATGATAATTCCCGTCTTTGCAGGTCTCCTCGTCGGGTCGATTACGGTCGCGTTCACCCTCATGCACGTATTGACACGTTAGAACGTTCTATTTCGGAGCGTCATGTAGAACAGGACGCCCATCGCTGTGATGAGGAGTCCGAACTCCACCCGAGTAGCCGAGCGTTGACTGGAGAGGAAATACAACACGAGGCTCGAACCACTGAGCAGTACGGTGAGGCCGAACAGCAGTATCGTCACGTTCGTCTCATCAGTTAACCAGTAGAAGACCCGGTTTCCAAGGTCGTCCATGATATCTTAGAAGAGCATATCTTCAAATACGCACTCGACCGGTTCGAGAACGATCTGGAGGGCAAGGGTGTACGTCGTGAGCGCGAGTTTCGAATCGGCGGTGAACCCCATCGCTTCGTCGCGCCACTCCGCGACACTGGCAGCAAACCGAACGTGGGAATCGTGAATCGTCATAAGCCACTCGTTTGGCAGTTCATCGTGAGTGCCCTTATACGTCACCCGAAAAAGATATTTGAACGTTTCATCGGTTCGCCAACGGATATCCTCCCCGGCTTGTAGTTCGGGAAATTGCGGTGTCCCGAACAACTGCGTAAGACGGTAGTACGGAACACCGATGTTGTCGGTTTGTAGAGCGTCCGGATCGCCGCTAAGGTAGGCAACCACGTTTAGGTCGTCTCGCTCACGGACGTTATCTTCAACTAAAACCTCCCCGTCAGCCCTGCGTGTCTCGATTTCAGTTTAGGAAATCGGTTCGACAACGATGTCCTGTAGGTCGTCAAAATCCGGTGCGTCTGGATGGTTTCGAATGTCCATAAATTAGTACGCGAAGTAGTTGAAACCACGCCAACCGGCGTAGCCGGTAAGGACGAAAACGACTCCTCCAGCGATGACGATAAGCGATTCGGTGGTCGTCATCGTGCTTTTCATCTGTGGAATCAGTTCGAAATACAGCGATAGGCCGAACAGCAGATAGATATATCCAATGACGACACTGAGCAGTGCGACAACTATCGAAAGTAGTCCAACCGGACCGCGGAGCGATTTCGGGACACTATTCTTTAACGCCATGGTTTGTGCTAATGCGGCACAAGCATAAAAGTTCTGCAATGAGCGTTAGTTGTTTTCGTCGACTTCCCGCTCGCGCGCTTCGAGGTTTTCCATCGAATCGCTGGAGAGAGGGGACATGCGTTCGTCGAACTCCCCGTCCCCAGAGTCGTCGGATTTCGCCGCCGCTTCTCGTCCGGCGAAGTAGGCGGAGACGAATTTCTCGTGATTTTCTCGAAGGGTGTAACCCACCCAGATGAGCGCAATACCGGGAAGCACTCGAAGGACAAACGCCACCGACGTAACTCCGTACGTGCCCGTGACGACCGACCCATTGAGCGCGTCACCGACGAGGAGGGCACCCGTTACGAGCGTAAACGTCGAGACCATCGCCAGGAACTGACGGGAGAACATCTCAGCCGTCGCCGTGTTCGTCCTCAATGACGACTTCGCCGTCCTGAACGTCCACGTTGATGAGCGTCTTCACCTGATAGTCCGTATCGTCGAGTTCGTTCGCACCCACCTTTTTGATGACGGCACACACGTCCACGACGTCCGCACCGATGTATTCGAGCGCCTCGGTGACGGCTTTCATCGTCCCACCGGTGCTGAGCACGTCGTCCAGCAGGAGAACGCGGTCGCCCTCGTGGACGTTATTGATGTACATCTCGTTCTCCGAGTAGCCGGTCTGCTGGGAGAGTGCAACCTCACCCTCCAGGCCGTACTGGCGCTTGCGGATGACTACCAGCGGAATATCGGTCATCAGCGAGACGGCAGTCGAGATATGAATCCCCATCGCCGCGGGCGTGACGATTTTATCGACGTTTTCCAGATCCGCTTTGCGGATGATTTTGATAACGATTTCACGCAGCAGTGTCGGTTTGAGCATCGGAATCCCGTCGCTAATGGGATGAACAAAGTAGTGGTACCCGTCTTTCTCGATAATCGGAGCTTCGAGAAGCGACTGCTTCAACTGGTCCATGTTGGGGGTATTCAACCCAGCAGTAAAAGGTGCCGGTATTGTCGGCGAGGTAGGCACTCTCTGGCGTAACGTGGGCTTCGGAGCGGAAAGGTGGAAGAACGGCGGACGGAATCGAAACGGTGGCGAACGCCACGAGCAAGCAACGTCTTAAACGCGAGGAACCCTCATCGTTGTTACGGTGTACTGTGTTCGGTCATAGCAGTCACGTTTCGGTGCTGCCTCCCGACCGAACTCACTGGTACATCCGACCTTACCTCGCCACTTTCACTTTCACTGCGGATAAGGCTCATTTCTTTTACCATCCCGACCATCTGAGCAAATGCGGGTGGGAGAGACCCGCACCTCAGCAAATCGATTGCCAAAACCCTACTCAAACCCCAGCAAGGTTCGATTCGTTTCCAGCCCCCTTCCCGGGGGCAGCCCCTGAAATCATCGCTGATGGCTTTTTCGGTGAGTCGCGGTATTCGAGAGGTTCATTTTCCCCTCTTCGAGCGACAATTCAAATACGATAGTCGAAATAGTCACTAGTGACGATATGGCGAGCAAACTGTCCGCCGAACAGTTGATTTCGGATTTGCAAACGTTCGCGGAGAAATTGGGCGAGGTACCGAAACAGACTGCGATGAACGACCGAGGGCCACACTCCTCTACACTCTACTACAATCAGTTCGGGTCGTGGAACGATGCATTACGGGCCGCCGGATTCAGCACGAACCACGAAAACGGGATTTCAGAAGATGAGTTGGTTCTCGCTCTTCAGGAGTTAGCTGAGGAACTAGGTCGTCCGCCGAAGTTCGAGGAAATGAACGGGCATGGTGAGTATTCCGCTTTCCCGTACTTCCGGCAATTTGGTTCGTGGCCGGAAGCGAAGGAGGCGGCGGGACTTGATCCGAAAACGACGACGAGTCGAAGGATTTCGCGGGAGGAGTTGATTGATGCATTGTCTGAATTGGAACAGGAACTCGGGGAAACTCCTTCTCAAAAGGATATGTGTGAGCACGGTCAGTATTCACATAGGCCGTTCTATCGAGAGTTCGATTTATGGAATGAGGCACTCAAAGCTGCAGGGTTTGAAACAAATCATGAAAATGAGATTGCGAAAGAAAAGTTATTACAGGAAATGCAGAGGATGGTCGAAAAGTTCGGTCGCGCTCCAACAATGCAGGAAATGAGGGACGAAGGGCGATACTCGCCACGTCCCTACCTCCATGCTTTCGATTCATGGGTGGGGGCATGGAATGTTTCCGGACTCAAGTATCATGCAACACGACCCAATAATCAAATTGATTCAGGGGAATTGTTTGCAGCACTTCGAGAAATCGCTGACGAACTCGACAAGATTCCTTCGAAGATTGAAATGGAGCGATACGGTGCGTATTCCGCAGAACCCTTCAAACGTGAATTCGGGTCATGGAATGATGGATTGGAAGCTGCAGGATTCAGTCCCTCAATGGAACACGATATTTCCAAATAAAAACTCCTCAATGAATTACGCTCGTTAGCGGATGAGTTTGACCGTGCTCCAACGCAACCAGAAATGAACGAGTGCGGTCGGTATTATTCCACCACATACGAGACGAAGTTCGAATCGTGGAATACCGCGTTGGAAGAGGCAGGATTAGATGTGCAAAAGCACATGAACCTCTCCAAGGAGGAGTTGTTAGCTGATATCAAAAGACTTGCAGAGGAATTAGACCGACCACCAAAATGGTCGGAATATAGAGAGAAAGGTGAATTCTCCCACGAACCATTTATCAGTCGATATGGAACGTGGTCCCACTCACTTGTGGAAGCCGGGTTTGAGCCATTTCGACGAGGAACTGGTGAATCGGAACCCATCGATTACGGGCCGAACTGGGGAAGACAAAGAAAACGATTACTCGAACGTGATGGATTCGTCTGTCAAGACTGTGGATTATCGAATCGTGAGCACCTGAAAATGAACGAACAGAGTCTGCACGTTCACCATCTTACAAAACGTCATAGATTCGACAACTACGAGGAACCGAATCGGTTAGAGAATTTAGTAACGTTATGTCGGTCGTGTCACTACGAGTGGGAAAAATACAGTTAGAAGAAATCGAGTTAGTGGCGTTATGCCGTGATCTCAGTCCTGTAGATGACTTTTTGGCTATTCGTGTCTATAATTTTGACCTCGACCACATCACCTGTACTGAGAGCAGATAGCGTCCCTGATGCCGCACTGTTGGAATAATCGCTCCAAGCGTTAGAGGCAGGTAAATCGATTTTATCATTTGTGTCGTCAATTGTGAAGGTTGCACTTCCACCAACTGTTAAAGATGTACCCGTGCTTGCAGGAGCAATTTCTGTTTCTACTCCTGCAACACTAATTACTAACTTGGTACTGTCCGCGTGCAGTGCATCTCCACCATTGTGTTCAATCGTAATCGCTCCGTCGGTCGTTCCGTCATCCGCAGTAGCACTGACTCCAAGAGTTGCCTGAGGCCCTGACTCTCCAACCTGATTCCCAAGACCCATGACAAACGTCCCTATTACTTCGGCTAATATCACAGTAATGGCCATTATAAGAATTATACCGATGACTGCCAAAACAAACCTAATTTCTGAGTTTTTAACGTTGGATTTTTACTTGAGTGTCATATGTTGTGTTCTCCTGCGACGTGCATTATCACCGACAAGAATTGTAGGGATGCTAATTTTCTCGATAGATGCTTTCTAATGTCGAATTTAGCATGATTTCGTCCCCTGCTCAATTCTACTTTCTTCGAATGATGAGGGCGTTACAACAGGCTTTGATACTTATACCTAATAAAGATATAACTATATATATATATTCCTGTATCAGAATCGACAATTTATATAGAAATAATAAAATTTGAAATATAATTTCTGTGAAATTATTCGCTGTCATTAATCTCAAAAAATAGATACATATGTGTTGCCATTTCGGGCGTGAGAACTGGCTGGCCATCGCAGATCGACTGCGACCCGAATCGACCGCGGGTCGGGAACCGCTTTTCCGGTGGAATCGGCGACGCATCGAGACTATCGCACCGATTATTTTTATTTGGTCGTTTTTTAAGTGATTTACTGGACAGACATCCGGAAATTTTCGGTGCGGGAGTCGGAGGTATTGAGAAGCGTTAAGGTGAGTCCATCGCTCACATTCGAGTGTGCAATCACCATCTGACCCGGTAGCCGTGGTTGTGCTTGCGCTGGTGATGCTCCCCTTCGCGGCGGCGGCGCTGACGCCGCTGGTCTACCGCGTGTTGGGAGAGCGCACCGCCTACTACGCGTCGGCGGTGGCGCTCGCCTGCTTTGGGATGGTAGCAAGCCAGTACGGCACGCACGGCGCCGTTTCGTTCGAGTGGATACCCGCGCTCGAAGTCTCGCTCCGGTTCTACGTGGATGGGCTCGCGCTCCTCATCGGCTTTCTCGCCAGTGGGGTCGGCGTGCTCATCCTCGCGTACTCAGGCGCGTACATGCATGACGAACCGGGCAAGGCGAAGTACTACACCGCACTGCTGGCGTTCATGGGGTCGATGTTGGGGGTCGCGTTCGCGGCGGACCTCGTCTCCCTCTTCGTCTTCTGGGAACTGACGAGTCTGTCCTCGTTCATCCTCATCGGCCACTACACCGACCAGCGGTCGTCACAGTACGCAGCCCGAAAATCGATGATTATCACCGTCTCCGGCGGATTGTTCATGCTCATCGGCTTTCTGCTGTTGGCGAACACGGTGCCACAGCAACACGCCTTCGACCTCGCGTGGATGCTTGAACATCCCACGCAGGTACACGAAGGACTGGTGGACGCGGGCATGTTGCTTCCCGTCCTCGGCCTCGTCGCCATCGGCGCGGCGGCGAAATCCGCACAGGTGCCGCTCCACATCTGGCTGCCGAACGCGATGGAAGCGCCGACACCCGTCTCGGCGTTTCTCCACTCCGCGACGATGGTCAAAGCTGGCGTCTACCTCATCGGTCGATTCCGACCGCTTTTGCTCCCCGAAGTAACGGAAGGAGCACACGGGATTCCCGACTGGATGACGCTGTTCACGATACTCGGACTCGCAACGATGACCATCGCGGCCATCCTCGCCGTCGCGGCAACCGACATCAAGGAACTGTTGGCGTACTCGACAGCGAGCCACCTCGGCCTCATCGTCGCCGGATTCGGATTCGCGTCACATCTCGGGGCGGAGACCGGCGCGTTCCACATCCTCAACCACGCGATGTTCAAGGCTCCGCTGTTCCTCGTCGCCGGAATCATCGCCCACGAGGCCGGAACGCGGAAAATCAAACACCTCGGCGGGCTTCGTCACGACCTCCCGATTACCACCGCAATCACCGTGATTGCCGGATTGGGAATGGCCGGAGTTCCGCCGTTCAACGGATTTTACTCGAAGGAGTTCCTCTTCCACGCTGCGTACGAGGCCGCCCACGTTCACGGCGGCCTTACGTGGCTTTACCCGATTGTGGCCGTCTTCGGGAGCGTCTTCACGTTCCTCTACTCCATCAAGTTCGTGATGCTCTTCTTCGGCGAGAAGCCGAAAGGATTGGGACACGTCCATCGCCCACCTGCGATGATGCTGGTGCCGACGGCCATTCTCGGCACCGTCGCGGCGCTCATCGGACTCGGGGGCGTCGCCTCGACGCTCCACTTCGCGCCCGCGTCGCTCGACCATTTCGTCGCAGGGGTCATCGAGAGCGTCGTTCCGCCGGGTGCACACGGCGAAGGATTCCACTACGGCCTCCCGACGCATCTCAGCCCCGCCGCCATCATGAGTGCGACGACCATCGCAATCGGCGCGGCGGCCTACCCGTTCTACGACCGACTGCACGACGGCGTGAACCGCCTGCTCGCTATCAATCCGCTTCGTGCGAACTGGTGGTACGACAACACGGTGTATGGCCTGAACGACGTGAGCATCGCGATGGTGCCTCGCGTTCAAACCGGCCTGCTCCGAACCTACGCGACGTGGACGCTGGCAGCAGTTTCGGCCCTCGCACTCGGTGGTTACGTCGCCGCGGGGGTTTCACTGCCTTCGTTCGGTGGGTTGGCAATCACCTACCCGATGTTGCTCGTCCTGCTGGTCGCGGTCGTCGGTGCGGTAGCGGTGAGCATTGCCCCGTCGCACGTCGCAGGAGTGCTCACGCTCTCGATTCTCGGGTTCATGGTCGCCATTTTCTACATTTTGGCAAAAGCACCGGACCTCGCACTGACGCAACTCGTGGTCGAAACGCTCGTCCTCGTCATCTTCCTGCTCGTCTTGGACAGGCTTCCGACGTTCTACGGGGAGATGAGTCGCAGTCGAGCAGTCCGCGACGGCGTGCTGTCGCTCGCCGTCGGTGCAACCGTCTTCGTCACAGTGCTTCTCACGACGGCGGCGAATCCGAACTCGATTGCCACGTTCTTCACGGAGTACAAGAACACCGTGAAACTGGCAGGCGGTCACAACATCGTCAACGTCATTCTGGTGGACTACCGTGGCTTCGATACGATGGGTGAAATCTCGGTCGTCGCCATGGCTGCGCTGTCAGTGTTGACACTCATCGCCATGCGTGAACGAGGTGAGATACAATGACGACGGTCATCACGCGAACGATTACGCGCGCTGTGGTGCCGCTCATCTTCGTCACCGCGGTGGCGCTGATGTTGCAGGGCCACAACCTGCCCGGCGGGGGGTTCATCGCCGGCGTCCTGACAACTACCGCGTTCGCCCTCATCTACATCGTCTACGGGATGGACTTCCTCGAAGATGAACTGTTCCACAACGTCGTCCGCGGCCCGGTCGAGCATCTCCAACACGGCATCGTCGAGAACTACCGTGCGATGTTCGCAATCGGACTGCTCATCGCAGCGGGGTCGGGAATCGCGTCGATGGTAGCGAAGAAGAACTTCCTATACCAGACGTACACCATCTTGGAGGGCATTCCACTCTACCCGCATTTCGAGGTGGCGAGCGCGCTCGCGTTCGACACGGGGGTCTACCTCGTCGTCGTTGGCGCGCTCCTGACGATTCTCTCGGTGGTGGGTGCAGAATGAGCGAAACGGCCGCAGCACACCCCCAGTTCGTCCTCGCGGCGGTGCTGGGTCTGCTGTTCGCACTCGGCACGTTCCTCGTCCTGCGGCGGGACATCGTCCGCGTCGTTTGGGGAATCACCATCATCAGTCAGGCGACGAACGCCTACCTCGTCACGATGGGTGGCTTCGCGGGAAGCGTCCCCATCATCTCGGGGCACGGAGGTCACGGCAGCACAACCGACCCGCTCGTGCAGGCGCTCGTCCTGACAGCCATCGTCATCGGGTTCGGAACGACCGCGTTCGCGCTCGTACTGACGTATCGAGTCTACGAAGAACACGGAACTATCGACATGAACGAACTGGGTGAGTCCACATGAATCAGTTGGTCATCGCACCGTTGCTCGTCGCGCTCATGACGGCGATTTTGACGCTCGTCGTCCGGCGATTCCCGAACGTCCAGCGAGGTGTCAGCCTCCTCGGCGGCATCGCCTACGTCGTCTCAGTCGCTGCTCTCTGGACGGAGATCGACCCGCTCGGCGCGTCGAATGTCATCGCGTATCAGGTCGGGAACTGGAAAGCACCGTTCGGCATCACGCTGGTCGCCGACTCGCTTTCGATGTTCATGCTCGCGCTGTCGGCGGTCGTCTCGCTGGCCGCGCTCGCCTTCTCGGTGCAGTACGTGGACGAGTTCGGGCAGCGACTCTCCTACCACCCGCTGTATCACTTCATGCTGGTCGGCGTGACGGGAGCGTTCCTCACGGGCGACGTGTTCAACCTGTTCGTCTGGTTTGAGGTGATGCTCATGTCGAGTTACGTCCTCGTCGTTTTCTACAGCGGGCCACAGCACACCCGCGCGGCGCTCCAGTACGTCGTGCTCAACCTCATCGGAAGTGCGGTGATGCTCCTCGCAATCGGTGGCATCTACGCCACGACGGGAACGCTCAACATGGCGCAACTCGCGGAGCGACTCGCGACGGGTTCGGAGAACATAGCTCAACTTCCCGTTCTCGGGCTGTCAGCGTTGCTCTTCACCGTATTCGCGCTGAAGTCGGGCATCGCGCCCTTCCAGTTCTGGGTGCCCGCAGCCTACCGCGCCGCACCCGCACCCGTCTCCGCGATGCTCGCGGGCGTCGTGAAGAAGGTCGGGATTTACGCCATCATCCGCCTCTACTTCACCGTCTTCGCGGGGCTGACGATTCCCGGTGGACTCACGCTTCCCGGACTTTCGGGGAACTCCGCGCTCGCCTTTTTCGGACCGGTACTGTTCGTCATGGCCAGCGCGAGCATCCTGCTCGGCGGTATCGGTGCAGTCGGGCGAGACGATGTCGATGGCTTGCTCGCCTTTTCGAGCATCGGGCAGGTCGGATTCATTGTCCTCCCGCTGGCAATCGCGGCGACGGTGCCCGAAGTGCGAATCCTCGGGATTACGGCAGCCCTCATCTACTCGCTGAACCACGCGCTGGCGAAAGGACTGCTGTTTCTGGCCTCCGGGTCGGTGTTCTCGGCGGTCGGCACCGACCGATTCGCCGACCTTGGTGGATTGACACGAAAGACGCCCGTGCTGTCGGGTATCTTCTTCGTCGGCGCACTCTCGCTTATCGGCATTCCGCCGCTTTCGGGCTTCTTCGGGAAGTTCCTCGTCTTCCGAGTCGCGGGTGACGCCGGTGCCACGCTCGCGCTCGCCGTTGCTTTGGCGGGGGCGATTCTCACCATCGCGTACTTCTCCCGGGCGTGGAATCGCGCCTTCTGGGGGCCGGAAAGTTCGATGGTCGAACAGGGCGGTACGCCGACTGGAATCGTCGTCCTCGGCGCGTTGGCGGCGCTCGTTCTGCTGGTCGGCATCGGCTTCGACCCGGTGTATTTGGCCGCGGAATCCGCCGCACGGGCCGCGACGGAACCACAAACCTACATCAACGCGGTGCTAGGAGGTGCCGGTAAATGAAGAAATGGCCCGTCATCGGTGTCGTACTCGCTATCCTCTGGTTGTTCGTCAGAGGTGTCGTACTCGAACCGGTGGCCATCCTCGGCGAGTTCCTCATCGGACTCGCCTTCGGTCTGCTCATCGCGTTCACCTTCCGGAAGTTCTACACACCGGAGACGAACGTCGCACGGAGTCTCAAGGCCGCACCGTACGCGATTCTCTACGTCACAGTCTTCCTCAAGGAACTCGCGACGGCGAACATCGACGTGGCATACCGCGTGCTCGCGCCGAGCATGCCGATAGAACCCGGCGTCGTCGTCGTCCCGCTCCGTGTCAAAACGGACGGTGCGATTACGACGATTGCCAACAGCATCACGCTCACGCCGGGAACGTTGACTATGGATTACGACGACGAAACCAACGCGCTCTACGTTCACAGTATCGATGCCCGCAACCCCGACGCAATCGTGGAACCGATTCGGACGTGGGAGGACTACGCCCTCGTCATCTTCGACGAGGAGGGCAAACCCGGCGACCCGATTCCCGAGATTCCTCGGGAACAGCCGGAGGTGAGTTCGACGCAAAGCGAGAACAAACCACCACAAGAAGCGGAGCAACCGGACGGCGGCACACGACCCGAGGGAGGTGAGGGTCATGGCAACTGAGTCGAGCCTCATCGACCTCCATCTCGTCTATCTGGCGGGACTGATAATCGCCAGCGGACTCACCCTGCTCGCGGGCTACCGCGTCATCAAAGGACCGACAGTTCCGGATCGGGTCGTCGCACTGGACACCATTGGAACCAACGTCGTCGCAATCGCGGCGCTGTTCGCGCTGTATCGCGGCGAAGGACTGTTCGTGACGGTGAGCCTCGTCCTCGCCATCATCGGGTTCATCAGCACGATTGCGGTCTCGCAGTACGTCATCGAGGGGGACATTATCAAATGAGTACGATTCAACTGGTTCAGGAAGTCGTCATCGCACTGCTCGTCGTCGTCGGGAGTTTCTTCCTCGTGGTCGGGACGCTCGGCCTGCTGCGCCTCCCCGATGTGTACAACCGAATGCACGCCACCAGCAAGGCGACCACACTCGGGGCCGCTTCGCTGTTCCTCGCCCTGTTCGTCTCCCACGGTCCACAGGGGGCGGGACTCACCTCGTTGGTCGGCATCGTCTTCCTGTTCATCACCGCACCGACGGGAGCGCACATGATTTCGCGGTCGGCCCAGAAGATGGGCATCGAGTTCTTCGGCGACGCGGAGTGGCCGGAGGAAGACGGAGACGCTTAATCGACGCTCACCCGGTACCCGTCTACCCGTTCGAGTGCATCCATCGTTTCTTCGGACAGTGTCGCCACGAGTTCGTCCGCGGGTTGCACCGTCTGCGTCAAACCGACGCTCTGCCCTGCATAGAGTGGGAGGGCTTCGACATTCCCTTTCATGCCGGGTACTGCCAGCGAATCCTCGTATCGCCGGACGTCTTCTCCCGCCGCGGACTCCGCGACGATGTCTCCCTCTCCGGGGCGTTCGTCCGGTGGTCTGCCCGCGGCATCCCACTCCGCGACGGTCGAGTTTTCGATGACGCGGTGAGGAACGTCCGGCCACCCTTCGTCGAAGAGGGTAGAATAGATGGTTTCGGTCTCGCTCGCTTCGAGGACTCGACGACGGTAGCGTCGGTGTACGTGTGCTTCCTCCGTCGCGAGAAATCGCGTTCCGAGCCACGCGCCATCCGCGCCGAGGGAGAGCGCGGCCGCGATGCCCCGCCCGTCCGCGATACCGCCGGCGGCGATGACCGGTGTGTCGGAAACGGCGTCCGCGATGCGTGGTACCAACGGCATGGTCGCAACGTCGCTCTGAACGTGTCCGCCCGCCTCCCTCCCCTGTGCGACGACGATATCTACGCCGCTTTCCACCGCATCTTTGGCCTCTGTTGCACTCCCGACGGACTGCAGGACGATTCTCCCTTCGGCGTGAATACGGTCTACGAACGGTGCGGCCTCGCCGAACGAGAAGGAAAACACCTCGATGCCTTCGTCGAGACAACTATCGATGTGAGTGGTCGTCGGAATCCCCTTCGCGTTCGAATCCACGACGATGTTGACTCCGAACACGCCATCGGTTCGGTTCGCGGTTTCGACGAGCAGTTTCCGCGTCGTCGCTTCGTCTCGCCACGTCAATGCGAGCATGCCGAGCGCACCAGCATCGGCGACAGCGGCGGCGAGCGACGGACACGTCGCGCTCCCGACCGGTGCCTGAACGATAGGAACGTCGATGTCGAGAACGTCCGTAAGCGGTGTCGATAATCCGGACATTGGAATTCGAGTGCAACCACGGGCGAACGCGCTATTACTCTGGTGACGTGGTGTCGTGGCCATTACGAATCGTCCGCAAGTTCCTCGGCGAGTTCGGTAGCGACCTGCAATCCGAGTTCCGTCTTGCTCCCGCTGTACGTTCGAACGCTGTTCTCGCGGACGAACAGCGTTCTCGTCTCGTCTTCTCCCATCACGCTCGCGTCGTTTGCGACGACGAACGAGCACTCCGCACGCGAGAGCGTTTCGCGGGCTGCGGTCACCATCGCCGAGTCGTCTCCGCTCGTCTCGGCTTTGAAGCCGACGATTGGGAGGTCGGGATAGTCCGCCCGAACCGTGTCGATGAGCTTTCGCGTCGGTTGCAGGTCGAGCGAGAGGTCTCGTCCGGACCGAATCTTTTCTTCTTCGGTGTCTGCCGTGTAGTCGCTGATTGCGGCCACGGAAATCAGCGCATCCGCCGGGAACGCAGTCACGAGGTCGGTCACGGCGTTCGTCATTTCCTCGGCGGTTTCCACCTGCACGCCGGTCGCGTAGGGAACGTCCGGGGCGTCGTGGACGAGTGCGACGTTTGCACCCGCGATGTAGCAGGCGCGGGCGACTGCTCTGCCCGTCTTGCCCGAGGCGCGACTGGTCAGCACTCGCACGGGGTCGATGGGTTCGCTGGTCGCACCGCTAGTGACGACGACGCCCTTTCCGGCAAGTGGTTGGTTTCCGGTCGCTCGTGCCACATCGAGCGCGATCATGTCCTCGGTGGCGATTTTCGCCTTCCCCTCTTCGATTCGCGGTTCGACGAAATCGACTCCCCACGATTCGACGCGCTCGATTGCATCGAGGACGCCGGGGTGGTCGTACATCGGTTCATGCATCGCTGGTGCGACGACGACCGGAACGTCGGCACCGAGGGCTGTCGTCGCACAGGTCGTCACCGGCGTGTCGTCCACCGCACCGGCGATTTTGCCGACCGTGTTCGCGGTCGCTGGTGCGATGAGAAGCACGTCGGCCCACTCGCCACGACCACAGAGTTCGACGTGCTCGACTTTCCCCGTGATTTCGGTGACGACCGGGTTCTCGGTCGCGAACTCGACGGCCCACGGATGGATGATTCCCTGCGCACTCTTCGACATTACTGCCCGGACGTTCGCGCCCCGCCTGCGCAGTTCATGTGCCAACTCGACTACTTTCACCGCCGCGATGCTCCCCGTCACCCCCAACGCCACGTTCACTCCGCTAAGCATTACCCGCTACTGGGTGCGGTATCCCGTAAAAGGTCACGGGTTCGACCCGTAGGTTGGCTGACTCGCGCTCGCCCGTCGGGATGCTTCCTCCACGAACTCCTCTGAAAGCGCGTCGATTTCGCCCGCTTGCACCCGCCAGAGATCCGCGTACAACCCGTCGTTGTCGAGCAGCTCCTCGTGGGTTCCGCGTTCGACGATTTTTCCGTCCTCGATGGAGAGGATGGTGTCCGCGCCTTTCACGGTCGAGAGGCGATGGGCGATAATGAACGTCGTTCGATCCTCGGTGAGGCGGTCGAGGCTGCGCTGGATAAGCATCTCCGTTTCGGTGTCCACCGCGCTCGTCGCTTCATCCAGCACGAGCAGTTCGGGGTCGGCCAGAATCGTTCGTGCAATCGAGATTCGTTGGCGCTGCCCGCCGGAGAGTTTCACGCCCCGTTCGCCGACTCGGGTGTCGTAGCCTTCGGGCAGGTTGGTGACGAACTTGTGGGCTTCCGCGGCTTTCGCGGCGGCGACGATTTCCCCCTCGCTCGCATCGAACGACCCATATTTGATGTTCTCTTTCACCGTTCCGTCGAACAGGAACGTATCCTGTCCGACGTAGCCGATATGTTCGCGGAGGCTTTCGACGGTCAGGTCGCGCACGTCGGTTCCATCCACGCGAATTTCGCCGCCCGTCACGTCGTACAGCCGCGGCAGGAGTTTGCAGATCGTAGACTTTCCGGCACCAGTCGGGCCGACGAGACCAACCGTTTCGCCGGGGTCGGCGGTGAAGGTCACGTCATCCAGCACCTGCTCGCCGTCGTCGTAGGCGAAATTCACGTGGTCGTACTCTACTCTGCCTCCGACGGAATCGAGTGCGGTTGCGTCCGGACTGTCGGTGATGCTGGGCGGAATCGACATGAGGCCGAAGATGCGTCGGGTCGAAGCTTTCGCGTCCTCGTATCTGTCCACAACTTCGCTCATCTGCGTGAGCGGTTCGACCATTCGCTGGGTGAGGAGGAGGAAGATGACCAAATCCCCTGCAGAGAGGTCACCGGTGAACCAGAGCGGTGCTGGTTCGGTCAGAAGCCAGAAACCACCCGCGACGAAGGTGGCGATGAACGCGATTGAGGTGAGCAGTTGCAATCCGGGGCGGTAGATGAAGTTCATCCGGAGCGCCTTCCAGTCGCGTCGGAAATACTCATACGAGGCCTCTCGGACGCGCTCGTCTTCGTAGGATTCGGTTCCGGCGGTTTTGATGACTTCGACTCCGGCGAGGTTGTTCTCCAGTCGAGTGTTCAAATCACCGACCGACGACCGAATGTCGGCGTAAAACGCTTCGACTCGTCGCATGAACCACCACGTGAATATCGCCGAAACCGGAACGACGGCGAGCGTGACGACTGCCAAATCGGGATTACGCCAGAACAGAATCCCACTGATTCCGATGATGAGGACGAGGAGTTGAATCGCACTCCCCATCATGTTGTCGAGGAACAGTTCGAGGCGATTCGTATCGTTGTTCAGGATGCTCATGAGTTCGCCCGTCTTGTGGTCGTCGAAGAACTCCATGTCGAGTCTCTGCATCCACTGGTAGGTCGCCGTCCGAACCTCGTGTTTCACGCGATGGGAGAATAGATTCAGTGTCGATGAGCGCGCGAAGTTGCTGATTGCCGTAAGCACCATCGAGACGGCCATGATTTCCGCGGAGAACCAGAACTGCCCCATCGTCGTCTCCGGAATCCACGTCGCAGGAACGAGGGGAAGTTCGTAGCCCCGATTGTTATTGAACACCGAATCCAGCGCGACACCGAGGATGACTGGCGGGACGAGCGCGAGAAATCTGGCGCACATACTCGTCAGAACACCGATGATGAACCAATGCAGATGGTCATCCCCATATTCGGTAAAGAGTCGATACATCGGTCGTTCGACTGACTTCCCCAACTCGTCCGGGTCTACCTCGTCATCACTCATTTCTAACCCTATTCATTTCGTAGACGGTTCAGAAGGATTTGATAAAGAGACTTGGTTTTCGGCAGGGTGGGAAGCAAGGAAGTGAAAGCGGAACCCATTCCGTTTGTCGCTTCCAAAGCGAACTGAGGTCGTGGAAAATTCTGATTATTGCTGGTGTGTTCGAAGTCGCATGGGCCATCGGATTGGAATATTCGGATGGTCTCTCGAAGTTCTGGCCCTCTGTCGCCACCGTCATTGCACTCATTGTCAGCATGGTTTTGCTGGCTGAGGCCCTCAAAACGCTCCCCGTTGGAACAGCCTACGCAGTTTGGACGGGCATCGGCGCGGTCGGAACCGCAACCCTCGGCATTGCCCTGTTCGATGAACCCGCCAACCTACTCCGGATCGTCTTCATCGGCGTTATCGTTGTCGGAATCGTCGGTCTCCACATTTCGTCCGGTGGGCACTAATTCGAGCGAAGGATCGGTGACGGAATCGAACTACACCATCTCGGAGCGCGTTGGCATGGCGGCGAGGACAGCGCGGTTTCGGAGAAACCGCGAATGCGGTGCGGAGGCGGTTTTCATTGGAGCGGAAGATAAATAGTTACCGCTCACTCGCGTTATCGACTCCGTTCAGTTGTCTCTCCCGCGTTTCTCGCACGCGTCGAAACGAAATGTGTGATATTATGAAAGAGAACGTTCCTTGCCAACCCAGCCTCCTCACTCCATCTCTTCGAAAAAACTCGGATGCGGGACGGGAGTCTCGTCCTCCCACTCCTCGACATATTTCCGAAGTCGGTCGTGCGCTAGACGCGCGCGACGCTGGCGTTCGTCCTCCGATATCTCCTCACAGCCGACCGGTACCTCGCGGTCGCGGTTGGTGAAGTAGCCCTCCGGGGCGACCCAATCGTGGTAGAACTCGGGGGCGGCGTCGTGAACCACAGTAATCCCGACTTGCGACCCGTGGCCCGCGGAAACGATAGCTTGGTGATACTGCTCGGCGAGTCGCCCCGCGGCGTAGAGTCCCTCGACGCCGGTTTGCCCCGTCTCGTCCACGGACACGTACTGCTTGCTCCCAGACTCCTCGAAATCGAGGTCGAGGCCGTCGAGGTACGAGGAGTCGAACCACGATGCCGCGATAACTCGCTCGGCGTGAACGGTTTCATCGGGGGTTTCGACCGCGAATCCGTCGCCGTCATCGGCGTGGCTCACGTCCGAGACTTTGGCGTCGAGTCGGGCACATCCGGCGCGTTCGGCCTGCTCTTCGAGCATGAGACAGAACAGACGCGAATCGATTCCGGCCGGAAAGCCAGGGAAGTTTTCGAGAATCGCGTTTCGGTGGAGGATGGAAACCCCGTCGTTGACGACCAACGTGTCGAGGTCTGCGCGGGCGGTGAAGACGCCAGCGGAGAGACCCGCGACGCCGCCACCGACGATTACGACGTCGTAGCGTGTCATGGTCGAGGATTGCTCGTCGGCTGTATAAACTGCTGGTATTGGCGGCCGTTCGAGAGAAAGAACTGTTGTCGGTAATTTACGAATCTTCTTCGTCGGGACGAACGTCGGCATCGCTCTCGGATGGACCGGCGGCCTCGGACGGTTCCGCCGCCGAGGGCGAGTCGTTCGTCTCCTCGGTGATGGAACCAGTCGAACCGCTTGCGTCCGACCCTGCCGCTGCGGCGTCTTCGCTCTCCTCGTTCGGCGCGACCTCGTGAGCCTTCTCCATGTGTTCGTTCAACTGCTCGCGTCGCTCGAACGTTTCGTCGCACTGTTCGCACGTGAACTCCTCGTTTGGTTTCGCCATGCGACTCGGTTTTCGCGCCAGCGTTGAAAGGATTCTACTGGCGTATGCAACCTCCGCACCTGCACCCACACCCTTCGCCGGAATGTTTACTTTCAGCCACGCAAAACCGAAAGGCGTGGATTCAGTCGAACTCAGCACCGTCGTCTACGTGCCGCCGGAGGAGGCCTACGAGTTCCTCATCGACTTTCCGAATTACGCGAACTATTCGAAGCACCTCACGGGCGTCACACACGAGGGCGATGGTGGGCCGGGAACGGAGTACGACATTCACCTGCAATGGTGGAAGATTCAGTACACGGTTCGCTCCGAAGTGGTCGAACTCGACCGCCCGAATCGCATCGACTGGAAGATTATCAAGGATATCAACGCCCACGGCCACTGGCGTGTCGAGGAGGTACCCGAGGAAGCACCGGAGGGGGGAGAAACCGCCTCGCGGGTGTGGCTCTCCATTCAGTTCGATGCGGACTCGGCGGACTCCGGCATGCTAGACTTGCCGATGTTCGTCTCGCTTGGCTGGGTCGTGAACAAGGTGAAACCGCTCGTCCTTCGGGAAGCAGAGACCGTGGTGGAACGAATCGTCGCGGATCTGGAAGGCGAACCGCGCGACGTGAACCTCGTCATTCACGACAAACCAGATTCCGTCTGAGTATTGAGTTTCGTCTCGTTCGACCTGCATCATCATTATTCCCGTACGTATCGACCCGACTGAGACAACTACGAGCAGGACACCGACTCTCTCGCTCGTTTGTCCCGGGATTTGTAGGTGGGCGAAAAAATCTGCGAGCAGTAATCGGAGTTGTGTGGCAGTGTTCACTCGATATACACCAACGTCGCAGTCGCTCCGCGAACGTGTCTCCAAAAAAATCGAGTCGATATTTCTACGCCAGGCTTCGCCCGTCGAGTTCGCTCGCGGAGTACTCGACGTTCATCAGGTCGAGGATGGTCGGCGCGATGTCAAGCAGGTCAACGTCCTCCGGGACGGTCACGTCCGCGTCATCCACGAACAGCGAAGCGTTGTCGAAGCTATGCATGCCGTTTCGCGGGCCGACGCCGAACACGTCGTCGTGACCCTTGAATCCGGCCTTCAGGTCGAAGCCGTAGTTCGGGATGGCGACGAGGTCGGGTGCGATATCCTCGTGGTCGCCCTGGAAGGCGTCTTCCTTCTCGACGACTTGCGCACACACCTTCTTGCCGTTCGGCCCTTCGAGGGCTTCGAGTTTCTCCTTGAGTTCGGCTCGTTTCTCCTCGTATTCGTCCTCAGGGACGCTTCCGCGCGGCTCGCGCCCTTCGAGATTGATGTAGAAACGACCCGGAATGAGCGAGTAGGCAACGGTGTCGTCGGCGATGTCGCCGAGTTCCTCGTGGTCGTCATCCTCGTAGGAAAGCCAGCCTTCGTTTTCGAGCCATTGGTTGAAGTGAACTTCGTGGTCGAGGCTGGTGAAGCCGTGGTCGCTGGCGACGACCATCGTCACGTCGTCGGCGAGCGCGTCACGAAGCTTCCCAAGGTACTCGTCTACCTTCTTGTAGAAGTCGATGAACTCCTGTTTGTACTCCCCGTCCTCCTCGTAATGCTTGAAGAGGAAGTGGTTCACGCGGTCGGTCGTCATGAAGACGCCGAAAAAGAGATCCCAATCGTCCTGTTCGATGTAGTGGCGGAACGCCTCGTAGCGCGCTTTGAGCGTCTCGTGGGCGTTCTCCATGAACTCGGATTTGTCCTCTTTGTGTCCTAACTTCGCGTTCGCGTCGATGCGGTAGTCAATGGAGTTCAGGTAGTTTCGGAGTTCGTCGGGGTACGCCGCCTTGTCTACGCCCGGCGAGAGGAATCCAGAAACCATGCGCTGGACGTTTCGCTGTGGCGGGAACGTCACGGGGACGTTCATCACCGTCGCATTGCGTCCCGAATCCGCGACGCGGTCCCAGATTCGCGTGGCCTGTACGTCCCGGCCCATCGGAACGTAGGTGTCGTAGGACCCGACTTCGCGGTCTTGGAAGCCGTAAACGCCCGTCTCACCGGGGTTGACACCCGTGGTGAGGGCGGGCCAGCAGGCGGAAGACTCGGGTGGGACGATACTGTCTATCGCTCCGGCGCTCCCCTCCTTCGCGAGGGACGCGATGTTCGGGAACTCCGAGGCGTTATCTTTGAGAAAGCTGTACGGCACGCCGTCGATACCAAAGAAGGCTACCCGGGGGTCGTCATCTCCACGGAGCCTATCGAAGAGACCCATACGCGGCCCTACCACAGGCGGCTACAAGAACCTTCGTTTCCGTGCCACACAGTGTCGAACCTACGGCGTCTCGAACGCAGTGAAAAGTGCCTTGCGCGTACTCGCATCGATGAGCGAATCCAACGTGTTTGCATGTTTTCCATCGACTTGCGCGAAAATACCGAGCGGAACTCGCGCCGTCGCTGCATCCGTGTTTCCACCCGTGGTCGCGCTTGCATCGAACGCCCCATCGAGAATATCCATCGCGCTGGAGCGAACGTCTTCCGCCCGACAGGAGACGACGATGGTTTCCTCGTGAATGCCGAACACTGCCGCAGTCGAGACGCCTTCCAGCCGAAGGAGCGAATCCGCGGCTTCCTCCAATGCACTCACCGAGGGAACGATGCCGACGTTCGTCACGGCGAAACTGGCACGACGTTGCCTGTTGGCGATGGCTTCCCCGAGCACATCGAAAGTGTCGCCGCTGACCCCCGGCGACCGCAAATCCTCGATACGTCCGAGATCCGCGAAAGCGTGGAGGAATCCGGCCGTGCCGTAATCGTTTTTTCCGTTCGCGCGGCGGAACTCCCGAGTTCCAGCGCGGATGCCGTACAGGAGTGCCGTGACCACTCGTTGGTCGGGAATGAGCCCCGAATCGCGAACGAGTCCCGTGACGACGGTGGACGTTGCTCCGTCGTCCGTCCGCGTGACGGTCAAAATGTTCTCCTCCGCGGTGGGTCGATGGCGGATGACGCCGACGACCGGCGGATTGTTCGACAGTCGGGGAACTGCCCCGCCACCACCGATCGCGAGTGCGGCGTCACAGTCTTGCAGACGTTCGCCTCGCTCGTCGATGGTCGTCAAATCGATATCGAAGATGTTACAGAACGCTTTGCTATCCTTGCCCGTTACCTCGCCTTCTGCGGTGATTCGTCCCGCGATGCCCCAATCCTTACAGAGCGCTTGCAAACCGACTGCCGCGGCGAGCGAATCGATGCTCGCACCTTCCGGAAGGACGAGCGCGATTCGGTTCTGGCCGGCGACCGACTCCCGAAGCGAATCGACGGGTGCATTGTCGTTTCCGCGGCGTAGGGAGCAAAACTGAACGGCGTAGAGGACGCCACCGCCGGAAAGGACTAACACCATTGCTGTGAGCACGACTTGGCCATTTTCGGCGAGGAATCCGATTGGCATTGGAATCACGTGTTCGTGTCCATTAGTAAATATATGCGGCTGGATTACTGTAGCAGTTATAAGACACGTTCATCTCCACAAGGTAGCGACAGTGCTGATTTTGGTCGTGTAACTCGCGAACGACGACGGTTCGAAAAAACCGGTAGTTGTAGGAAACCGGACAGCGAGACGGTTAGGCGAAGTTCTCTTCGTACAGGTCTTGTGCGTGCTCGATTGCGTCGAGTGCGGATTGATTGTCCTCCCAACCCAGCGTCTCGACTTCCTTGTCCTTTTCGAGGTTCTTGTACGTCTGGAAGAACTCGTCGATTTCGTCCTTCTGCTGCTGGGTGATGTCGTCGACGTCCTCGATGTGGTCGAAGCGTGGGTCTTCTATGGGGACGGCGATGACCTTGTCGTCCTGTTCGCCGTCGTCATCCATCTTCATGAGCGCGACGGGGCGGACTTCGATGACGCAGCCGGGGAACGTGGAGTCCTCGACGAGGACGAGCACGTCGAACGGGTCTTCGTCGTCGTAGTAGGACTGCGGGATGAACCCGTAGTCACCGGGGTAGTGAACGTTGCTGTGCAGCACGCGGTCGAGCATGACGCCGGGGATGTCCTTGTCGTACTCGTACTTGTTCCGGTCGCCTTTGAGACACTCGACGACTGCGTAGATTTCTTCGGGGGCATTCGGTCCTGTTTCCAGGTCTTCCCAGAGATTCGTCATGGGTCGTTTGCGACTGCACGGGAAGACCAAAAAGTCCTTTCGGCATCGACTCAAACCCCCCTCTATCGCTCGATGAAACCACCCAAAATCGAAACACACCTCCGCAATCGACTAGTGGTGTTTCAACCGTAAAATCGAGCGAAAGCGGAGAGAAACACCAAGAAACTTGAGAAGGGTTAAATATCTCGGTTACATATTCCTTCCTGTCAAAGCCAATGTCAGAGGCACAAACACTCACCGAAAGCAGTACCGCCCGCGACCTCACCGCTTTCCAGCGTAACATCCTCATCGTCCTCACCGAGGAACCGATGTACGGTCTCGCTATCAAGCGTGAACTCGAAAACTACTACGACGAGGAAGTGAACCACGGTCGCCTATATCCCAACCTCGACACCCTCGTCGAGCGCGGACTGGTCGAAAAGAGCGAACTCGACAAGCGAACCAATCAGTACGGCCTGACCCAGGACGGTCTCGACGCGGTCGAAGACTCGTTCGCGTGGTCGCTCTCGAAGTTCGTTACCGACGACGAGCGCGCAGAACAGGTTCGTGCGCTTATCGAGAAGAACAGCTAACACAGTCGAACACGAGTTCGACCGACTGTTCTACGACCGTTTTTTGTTTATCACTCGGCCAGGCGTTCCGCGGAAAATACTCCGTACAGAACTCGGTGACTTCGTCGTCGGTCGCTGACTCTACCCGTCGGGCGTAATGGTTGCTCATGAAGTCGGCGAACGACTCGGCATTCGCACCGTGAACGTCGCCGTGATTCTCTCGAACTGCTGCCGCAACCGTTCGATTGTGCGCGTCTATCTCGTCCCAGTTGTCTGGGTCGCCGGGGCCGTCGAGTGGGATTTCGATCGCTCGTTCCGTATCCTCGATTCGTTCGACCCGAATCGTTCCATCTGCGAGCCACTCGTCGGGATGAAGGACGAGAACGGTTCGAGTATCGTCCTCCCGAGTCCGCGCGACAAAGTCATGCTCTGCGAGCAGTCTGTCGCGTTCGTCACGGTACGTGTCCGCCTCGTCGCCGTCAGCATCGCGTGCAAGGTGGGTCAGTCGCTCCGCTTCTTCGACGGTCTCGGTCGGTAGTTCGCGGTCGTCCGGCAGATCAACCATCGTCTAACGCCTCGTTTACGAGTTTGTCCGCGCGCTCGTTTACCTCCCGCGGAACGTGCTTGAGCGACCATTTGTTGAATCCGTCGAGCAGTTCGCGGACGCGAACCCGGCGCTCGCGAAGGTCGGGGTCGTTCGTCTTCCACGCGCCGGTGACCTGCTTGATGGCGAGTTGGGAATCCCCCTTTACGTCGATGGTGTCAAATCCGTAATCGCGGGCGGCTTCGAGTCCGGCGATGAGCGCGTCGTACTCGGCTTGGTTGTTCGTTGCGCGCCCGATTCGCTCGTTCCCCTCTCCGGCGATACCGTCGCTGGTGACAATGACCCAACCGATGGCCGCAGGGCCGGGATTGCCGCGACTTCCACCGTCGAAGTAGAGATAGGCGTGCCCGCCCGAATCGCGGAGAAGCGCTTCGATAGACTGCGGGTTTGACCCCTGAACCACGAGTTTGTCGTCGTATGCGATGGCGACGGCGTCGTCGTATCTGGCCCGCCAGTGCTCGTATTCGCTCTTTCCATCCGAGATGACCACCCCGGCGTCGGCGAGCGTCTCGCGCGCCTCGTCCACATCACACTCGATGACTGGCATTGCAAGGAAGTCGTCTGTGGGCGAGTAAACAGGTTCCGATATACGGGAAAAGTGTGGCACCGGTTGTCAAGTATATATGGCTTTTGCCCAAGGGTTTAAGTGAATCGAAGTTACTACTATAAAAGTGCGATGACACGGTCTACTCGCCAGCGTGAGCGCCAACTTGAAGGGGAGCAAACGGCGAATGAACGAGAGGGAGAGCGTGCTTGTCCTGAATGTGGGTCCGACAATTTAGTAAAGAGCAACGACCGCTCCGAACTCATTTGTGACGACTGTGGGTTAGTCGTCGAAGAAGAAAAGATAGATCCAGGTCCGGAATGGCGTGCGTTCAATCACCAGGAACGCCAGCAGAAATCTCGCGTGGGTGCGCCAACCACGCAGACGATGCACGACAAAGGGCTGACGACGACCATCGACTGGAAGGACAAAGATGCCTACGGTCGTTCTATTTCTTCGAAAAAGCGCAGTCAGATGCATCGACTGCGAAAATGGCAAGAACGTATCCGGACGAAGGACGCGGGCGAACGCAACCTCCAATTTGCCCTGTCCGAAATCGACCGAATGGCGTCCGCACTCGGTGTACCGCGGTCGGTACGGGAAGTCGCGTCCGTCATCTACCGTCGAGCGCTCAAGGAAGACCTGATTCGGGGACGGTCTATCGAAGGTGTCGCAACGAGCGCACTGTACGCCGCCTGTCGAAAGGAGGGAATTCCGCGAAGCCTCGAAGAGATTTCGGAGGTATCCCGCGTCGAACGAAAAGAAATCGGTCGAACGTATCGCTACATCTCACAGGAACTCGGCCTGGAGATGAAACCCGTCGACCCGAAAAAATACGTCCCGCGGTTCTGTTCTGAACTCGAACTCAGCGAAGAAGTCCAGTCGAAAGCGAACGACATCATCGAAACGACCGCCGAAGAAGGCTTACTCTCGGGGAAATCCCCAACGGGGTACGCCGCCGCCGCGATTTACGCCGCGTCACTTCTCTGCAACGAGAAAAAGACGCAGCGCGAAGTCGCGGACGTTGCACAGGTGACCGAAGTCACCATCCGAAACCGGTATCAAGAACAGATAGAGGCGATGGGAATCCACAGCTAATCACGCTTACTTTTTTGGCAGTCTGCTCCCCCGAGCGCCTGCTGTTTCCGAACCTCGATTCTCACAACCCACGCTATCGCGTGTAGATGTCTACCGGACAGCCGTTCACTTCTCCACCCCGCATCCCGTCCGCGACCCAGTAGATGGAGAGGAAAATCCACAGAAGGGCCACGACTGCGATACCGAGTCCGTCGAATGGGAACAGCGTCGCGGACGCGGTGACGCCGAATAGGGAGAGAACCCCCGCGAGGAGCACCGACCCGCAGGCCGCACAGCCTGCACCGAGAGTGCCAAAAACGATGCCGAGCGTTCCGGAACCACCCTGTTGGATGGAGATGCCGTGTTCGCGGAAATAATAGGCGACCATGGCGAGATTGACGCCGACCAGCACCGCGACGAGCAGGATGATGACGCCCTGTTCGACGGTGAAGTTCGTCCCGACGAACGGATACTGGTTGATGAGGATAATCACTCGATTTTCGAGCGGAATCGTCCCACGCAGGAGGAACTGGACAAGCGTCGGATTCTGCCCGAGTGAAAAGGTTGTCAGAGCAATCACTGCCGCAAGGAGCGCGATGACGGCGTACAGCGGAACCGTCAGCACGAGGCACGCGGTGCGACCCATCAGTCGCCAGTCCGTCGGTCGAATGGGTAATCGAATCGTCACCGGACGACACCGTCCCGTCGGTACGCGCTTCCCATGTGCAGTCCTCCGTCGGGAAATAAAATAAACGATTCCCGGTTGTGCAGGGACGGTACACAGGACATCGCACGGTGTCCGAACGTTGAAGCCATTCCCGTCCCTAACTCGACCGAATGCGGTTGGACGAGTACATCGATGACCTGCGGCCGGACGAGGAAGAGCGCCGCCGCCGTCTCGCCGAGGAGAAGTCATACGAGATTCTGGACTACGTTGACGACTTCGAAGACCGGTTTTCCGAGGTCGCACAAGGCGACTCGCTGTTCGGAAGCACCTCGCCCTCGGTGTTCGTTGGGCGGTCGTCGTACCCCAACGTCTCGACTGGGATTCTCTCGCCGGTTGGCGAAGAAGAACGCGCCTCGGAGTTCGCAACGAGCGGCGACTGGTACCAACGTGGCCTCGATATCGACAACGTCCTCCAGTACCGAACCGGCCTGCTGAATTCGAATCGCTCCGCGAAAGTCAACGTCGAGGACGTGTGGGACGGCTTCGTCGGCGTCCAGCGCGAAATCGCCATCGCCGACCGTCCGGTGGACGTGGAAATCGGGCTCACCGAGAAGCTCGATTTGGACGTGAACGTGGACGACATCGCAACGCCGACCGGCCCCTCAGCCCGGGCGTCCTCGGCGAATCTCGCGGAAAATCCCCACGTCCCGCGTCCAGTCAAGAAAACGCTGGAGGACGACGACTGGCAGGCACAGGGCGCGATGACCTATCTCTACCGTCGCGGCTTCGACGTATACGACATCAACAACGTCCTCTCTGCTGGGGCGCTCGGACAGGGACGAAACCGGAAACTCGTGCCGACGCGCTGGTCGATTACGGCGGTGGACGACACGGTCGGACAATACCTCCGCGGTCGAATCCGGAACACCCCGAGCATCGACGAGACGCAGGTGTGGGTGAACGAGTATATGGGCAATCGCTACTGGGTCGTCCTCGCACCGGGGCAATGGGAGTTCGAACTGGTGGAGATGAAAGCGCCGGGGAGCATCTGGAATCCATCCACGACGGGCGACATCTGGATGGGAAGCGCCCACGAGGGATTCGAGGGCCGAACGAAATACGTCGATGAGACGGCGGGCGCGTACTACGCCTCCCGACTCGGCGTGCTGGAACATCTGGAAGACATCGGTCGGCAAGCCAAAGCCCTCGTCCTCCGCGAGGTCAGCGACGACTACTGGGCACCCGTTGGCGTCTGGCAGGTGCGCGAGAGCGTCAGAAACGCCTTCGACGGCGAATTCGGCGAGTCCGAGTCGTTCCACACCGCGGTTCGAAACATCGTCCCCGAACTACCGATTTCGATGAACACGCTTCGGAGGAAATCCGAGATGGTCTCCGGCGTGCAGGCTAACCTGTCCGATTTCGGTCTGTAAAGCGGATTCGATCCGGGTTGAGACGAAGCTTCGCGGTTCGATGGCTGGCGATACGGTACTCGAACTGGGTGTTATCTCGTATCGACAACGGCTGGTAGGCGAATATTACGCCGAGTGCTCATCACAACCAGCCCTCCTTCCGGAAGTACGCCACCAAAATCACGGTCACGAACAGCATACCAATCATGACGGCGGGATAGCCGTACGTCCAGCCGAATTCCGGTATGTTGTACGGGCTATCCCGGAAATTCATCCCGTAGAGTCCGACGACGAACGTGAGCGGCAGGACGATGGTGGCGACCACGGTGAGCTTTTTCATCACCTCGTTGGTCGAGATGGAAAGTGAGTTGAGATAGATGTCGCGCGCGCCGCTGGCCAAGTCCCGATAGGTCTCGGTCAAATCGACGAGTTGCACGAGGTGGTCGTACACGTCGCGGAAGTATTTTTCCGTCTCCAAGCGCACTTCTTCGGGGTCTCCTCGGGACAAAGAGCCGACCGCCTCGCGGGTCGGCCACGCGAGTTTTCGAAAGGAGAGGAGTTCTCGCCGGACGCGGTTTATCGACTCCAACGTCTCGATGCTGGTGTCGGTGATGACCGCATCCTCCACGTCCTCGATTCTGTCTTCGATTTGGTCGAGCACGTCGAAATAGCCGTCCACGATGCCGTCACAGATTCGGTAGGCGGTGAAGTCCGACCCCCGACCGAGAACGCGCCGGTCACCGGCGAGTGCGGCTTGCCAGACTCGGTTGACGGCGTCCACGTCGTGTTCCGAGAGGGTGACGAGCCAATCCTCGCCAACGAATACGCCGACGGGTTTGACGCTGATTTCCTCTCGAAACGTCGTATCGCCGGAGACGAGTTCGGCGGTTTTGAGCAGTACGAAGGTATAGCCATCGAACTCCTCGGTTTTCGGACGAACCCCGTTTCGAATATCCTCGACCGAGAGGGGATGGATGTCGAACAGGTCGGCGACGGAATCGAGTTCCGCGGGGGTCGCATCGCTCGCACGCACCCACACCGTTCCGGGTTTTTCGTGGGCCGTTTCGATGGCGTCGAACGTCTCGACGGTTCCGTCGGAAAACGCGAGGGCTTCGACTGTCACGTCGATTCCTCCGGCTGCGTCGCGTTGCCGATGGCGATCAGCGTGATTCCGACCATCATTCCCGTAATCGAGAACGCTCGTCCCGGATACGGCGTGACAACCCCGATTAGATAGCCTAGCAACCCAAGAGCCGTGAGAATTATTCCAACGAGAGGGGTACGATTCATGCAGTTCATACCAGAAGCAAGAAGAAAAAATATTGCCCGGCAGTCGCTCGGCGTGGGGTGGCTACTTTTCGTGTTCGACGCCCTCGATGAGTCGATAGACGTTTTCGGTTTCGTCTAGCTGTTTCGGGTACACACCCATCACGACCACCACGTCGTCACCGTGTTCGACCTTCGTAACGTGGATGTTCACCTCGACCTTCGCGCCGTTCGTCTTCGCTTCAGCCGAAAACATCGAGACCTTGGTCTCGGTTCCGAGCATTGTCACGTTTTTCGCGCCGGTTTCCCGGACGTCGTTGACGTTGCCGTACTTCGAGACGAACTTCTCGACCAACTGTTTGTTGTTGTAGCGCGCAATCGGGTTTATTGGCTCGTCAGCGATTTCGAACGTTGGACTGCTGAGTACCGTGACTTGCGCCACTGTCCCCTCGGCAACGCCGGAAATGCCGATGGATTTCTCGTACTGGGTGACCCAGTTCGTCACCTTGACCTCGCGGCTCTCTCCCGCGACTTCGAACGACCGCTTCGTCTCCAGTTGCTTTTCGTTCGCCTTTTCGTACTTCGTATCCGAAAGCGTCCCGTCGCCGACAGTCGCTTTGTTGGCGCTGAACGCCAACGTATCTCCGAGAATAAATCCGAGACAGCCACTCGTGAGGACGAGTACTGCCAGAAACGTGCCAGCGAGTAGTTTGCGTGCCATGTCGAAACCCAGTACACAATCCCGGCGTATAAAACCGACGACTGTAGCGTGGGTTCGAGGTTGGGTTACGCCGATTACGGGAACGTAAACGACGGCCCTGAGTCGGTGTCCTGCACTTCGACACCCAACGCTTCCAACTCGTCTCGAAGCTCGTCGGCACGCTCGTAGTTGCCCGCACCGCGTTCCTGTTCTCGCAGGTCGAGGACGAGTTCCACGATGTCTTCCGCGAGTCGCACGTCGCCGTCCGTTTCGCTATCGAACGCGAATCCGAGGACGCCGCCGCCCAACTCCTCGAACGTCTCGACCGCTCGATTGAGCCCGTCGTAGTCGTACTCCTCGTGGTCGTCCACGTGGCGATTGACCGCTGTCACGAGTTCGAGCAGGGCCGCCAGCGCGCGACGAGTGTTGAAGTCGTCGTTCATCGCCGACTCGAACTCGTCCCGAGCGGTGTCGACTTCCTCGCGCAGGTCGTCGTCCTCGACTTTGGTTCGGGCGTCGGGACTATCGAGTGCGTCCACTGCGCGCTCGTAGCCGCCGGAAAGCCGTTCCCAACGGTCAACTGCCTCGCTCACCGTCTCGTCGTTGAACGTCTGTCGATTGGAGTAGGAGGTCGAGAGGAGGAACATCCGAACCGCGTTCGGGCCGATTTCCGACATCGCGCCACGAACTGTCGAGTAGTTCCCGAGACTCGAACTCATCTTCTCGCCGTCGGTTTCGAGCAGACGGACGTGAAGCCAGTACCGGGCGAACTGGTGGCCGGTGGCGGCCTCGCTCTGTGCCACCTCGTTCTCGTGGTGCGGGAAGACGAGGTCTTGCCCGCCGACGTGGATATCGATGGTCTCGCCGAGATGTTTCATGCTCATCGCCGAGCACTCGATGTGCCACCCCGGGCGACCTTCGCCCCACGGCGAGTCCCACGTCTGGCCCGACGGATTGGAAACCGCGTACTCCGTGTCCGCGTTTCGGTGTTCCTCAATAGACCCTTCGTCCACGCCGTTCGCCTTCCAGAGCGCGAAGTCCGCGGGGTTATGCTTCTCGCCTCGTTCGTCCGCTTCGTCATCGCCCTGCGATTCCATCTCCTCGACTCGCTGGTTCGAGAGTTTTCCGTAATCCTCGAACGTCGTCACGTCGAAATAGACCGACCTGTTCGATTCGTACGCATATCCTTTCTCGACTAGCGTCTTGATGAGGTCGATGATTTCCGGGACGTGTTCGCTAACCCGTGGATACACGTCCGCTCGCTTCAGGTTCAGGTCGCGCATGTCGCGGATGACTTCCGTCATGAAGGTGTGTGCGACTTCGCTTTCGTCGTCGCCGAGGTCATCTTCCCCTGCGCGTGCCGTGATTTTCTCGTTCACGTCCGTGAAGTTCTCGACGTGGCGCACGTCGTAGCCGAGGTGTTCCAACCAGCGATGCATCACATCGGTGTGAATCCATCCGCGAGCGTGGCCAAGGTGTGCGTAGTCCGAGACGGTCAACCCACAGTAGTAGAGGAGAACCGACTCGGGGTCACCCGGTTCGAACGATTCCCGCTCACCCGAGAGGGTGTTCGTTACGGAGAGTGTCATGGGAAAGCGTAGTATCAGCAACCGTTTTAAATCGTCGGAAGCGTCATCGTCCGCCGAGTTCCGGCACCGAGTCGAGTGCGAGTTCGACATCCCGAACCGCGTTTGCGCCGTCCCGTCGCTCGACGACCACGACGAGCGACTCCTCGGCGACTGCGGCCGCGATGACCGAAATACCGTCCGTTACGAGTCGTGCGAGGACGTGTGAGAGAGCTGCCGCATCGACATTTCCTGTGGCAATCACCGCGGTAAGCGACCCCGAATCCGGGGTAAATCCGGCATCCCCAACGACGAGCAGCGGGTCGTCGTCCGCCATTCCGAGCCCGCTCTGCATAACGACACGAACGTCTCGCTTCTCGGCGTGGAAGTCCGGAACGTCGTCCGCAAACCGCGTCAGTGCCGTCGAAATCGCGTCGGTGTCGTCGCCGACCTCGTCCGAAAGGAATCGGGCAGTGGCGGTGTAGTTCAAAATTCCAGCGCGGAGGGCAGAGTAGAGAAACGGCCGACTCCGAACCGCCTCCCGTGTGGTTTCGGCAAGTGACATTATCGACGTGCACGAAGGGAGCGTGCAAAAGGAATGCGATTACCGAAACGGTATATCGATGCCTCGGGAGGCACGATTATCGTGTTAGAAAGTACGTTGCCACGCCGAGACCGATCATCACCACGAGGCCGCCGAATAGTGCAACGCCGTTATCGACGAGGAATCCCGCGCCGACCACGAGCACCAGTGCAAAAAGGCCGAGAAGAACGAGCGGCAGGTTCTTCAGCGTGTCAGACTGCGTCGATTTCGATCCCTGCCTTGGTTCCGTGGGACGACCCCCCTGTGGTTTCGAGAGTGCCTCGTCTACCGGAATCGAACTGCTTCGTTCCTCGGGTTCGAGGATATTCGTGTCCACATACGTCGTTTCGGCCCCGTAACCGGTGACGATTTTGAGCTTTCCGTGAGCAGGAGCATCGTGGACCGTCACAGGGACGTGACGGATGTCTTTGGCTTTGACGTAGTGGTTCGTCGCACCTAGTGACGCGACTTCCGAGAGGTCGTCGTCGAGATGAAGATGGGCATGGATCGGTGCTCCGTGGTTTTTGAGCGCGATGGTGAACGAGCCGTCGGTTTCGAACGACTGCGCTACGTCGATATGATGGAGGCCATCGCGATTGACGTGAACCGATACCGTCTCAGACACGATACAGTCCTCTCTCTACCAGTACAAAAACGTTCAGGCTTCGCGCATATCCGGCGGAAGAAGGTTCGGAATTCCGTCTTCGATAGGGTACCGTTCGCCGCACTGGGTACAGGTAAGAGTCCCGAAGATGACCTCTTCGTCCTCTTCCTGTCGAGCGTCGAGTTCGAGTTCCTGTTTATCCAGCGGACAGCAGATGATGTCCATCAGGGATTTCTTCATATCCGGGTGGACGAAGGGATGGGGCAAAAGCGTGACGGGTTCGGTGGTTCGGGCTAGCCGGTTTCGAAACGATTCTCACCACTGGGACGAAATTCCTCCCATGAACTACATCGGTTGGGCGGTCATCGCCCTGATCGGTTACACAGCACTCCCGCCACTCGTCAGCACCGCGACGCAGGACATTCCGGATACAGTTGCCGCGGTGGTGGCGAACACGATGCTGGTTATCGCGGCCCTCGCCGTCACGATATACGAAGGCGAACAGATCGTTCCGTACCTCACGAGCGAGAAGGCACCGTACATGTATGGCGCGGGCGTCTCCCTCGCCATCGGTATCCTCGCCTACTATCGTGCGTTGTCAACCGGACCGGTCAGCATCGTCGTGCCGATTTTCGGACTCTTCATCGCGACGAGTTCCCTCATCGGAATCATGTTTCTGGACGAGCCGTTCACGGCGCGAAAAGTCGCGGGAATTGGCTTTGCACTCGCCGCGATTTACCTCACCGCGGTCGAATAGGAAAAACGGGACGATTGCGAGCGGTTATTCCATCGGGTTCGTCAGTACGATGGTCTCTTCTCGGCCCGGACCGACACCGACGGCGTAGACGGGCGCGTCGAGTTCGTCGCTGATGTAATCGAGGTAGGCACGTGCGTTGTCCGGAATAGCGTCGTAACCTTGCTCGACGACTTCGCTCCAGTCCACTTCCGGCCAGCCCTCGAAGCTCTTGAGATTCGGTTCACAGCGACCCCAGCGTTCCGTCGTGGAGGGCATCGTGAACAGTTCCTCGCCGTCCAACTCGTAGCTGTGGCCGACTTTCAGTTCGTCGATACCCGCCAACACGTCGAGGTGGTTGACGGCGATGCCGGTAAATCCGTTTGCACGTGCGGCGTGGCGGAGCATCGGCATGTCGAGCCAGCCGATTCTTCGCGGTCGGCCGGTGACGGTACCGAACTCGCCACCTTCCTCGCGGATGTATTCGGCCGTCTCGTCGTGCAGTTCGGTCGGGAGCGGTCCCGTACCGACGCGCGAGAGGTACGCTTTCACGATACCGACGACCTCACCCTGTCCGACGACGCCCGGGCCGAGACCGGTTCCGGTTGCCGCACCGCCAGCGGTCGGGTTCGAGGAGGTAACGTAGGGGTAGATACCGTGGTCGATGTCGATGGACGTTCCCTGCGCGCCCTCGAACATGATGTTCTTGCCGCCGTCGTTGTATTTGCCGAGGAAGTCGCCGGCGTTGACGGTCATGTCCTCGTCTTTCATGCGCTCGCCGAACGCTTTGTACTGCTCGTAGAGGGCGTCCACGTCGAACTCCTCGCCAGTTTCGATGCCGAACACGTCCTCGGCCAGCGCGCGCTTTTGCGGGACGACGTACTCCAGTCGGTCGCGGAGCACGTCGGGGTCGAGGAGGTCGCCGACTCGGATACCGCGTCGACCTGCCTTGTCCTCGTAGGTTGGGCCGATACCGCGGCCGGTCGTTCCCGCTGCGAGGTCGTCGTCTTTCTTTACGTCCTCTTCGATGCCGTCGAGAACGCGGTGATACGGAAGAATGACGTGTGCGCGTCGTGCGAGTCGAACATCCGGTTCGAGACCGCGCTCGCGGAGGGCGTCGATTTCACTGAACAGCGTTTCGGGGTTGACGACACAGCCGTTTCCGAGGACACCGACTTTCCCCCGAATGACCCCGCTTGGAACGAGAGAGAGTTTGTATTCGGTACCGTCCTCGACGACAGTGTGGCCTGCGTTGTCGCCACCCTGATAGCGAACGACCACGTCAGCGGCGTCGCCGTAGAGGTCGACGACGCGACCTTTGCCTTCGTCGCCGAGTTGCGAACCGACGATAGTTACGGTCATACCGGAAATCTCTTCTTGCGCACTTCCTAAACCGATTACGGTCTTCGAAGCAGGATAATACACGAACATGTATATCGACGAGTTGTCGATGGTCGATTTTTTGCAATTTCGGCGATACTCTCGTCCGAAAGCCGGAAGTGTTAACTCGTCTCACTGGAAAACCCTTCTCTGCACTTCTGCTTGCGATGCGGACAACAACCTTTAAAAGGTTCAAAGACAAGTTAACACATGCCATGATAGATCGACTGGAGAAGGAAGTCGATATGCTGGAACGCCACTTGCAGGTCCTGAAGATGGTTATCGAAAACGAGCCCATCGGCATCGTCAAGATGTCGAACGAGACGGGCTACCCACACCACAAGGTTCGATACTCTCTCCGTGTCCTCGAAGAAGAAAATCTCATCTCGCCCTCGAATCAGGGCGCAATTACGACTGACCGAACTGAGGAGTTCGTCGCCGAACTCGACGAGAAACTGTCGGAGATTACCGACAAACTCGACACGATGAAAATCGGCGAAAAACCCGAAGCTTAGAGTTCTGGAACAGTTAGGTGGAATTCGCCGTTACGCGATTCGACCAGACATAGGTGATATCCCCGCTTACGGGATAGCTTGACGAAACTTTCTCGTTTTTCACGCGTCAGCAGCCCGCCACTGGTTGCGTCCTCCGTCGTCTCCAACGCCGCCGGTTCGAAGAAACTCTTCGTGACCTGGAACGCCGCACTGAGTTCGTTGTTCGCGGTGGCGACGTCGCTCGACGCATCGACGAGCGACCCGAGCATTTCGCCGGTCGCCGGGTCGCGCGAGTCGTTGATGTTCGCAACAACGAGCGGGTTACCCATTCGGTCGCGAAGGATAACGTCGAACGACACCTCGCCCTCCTCGCCCTCCTCCGTTTCCGCGGTCAGGTTGCCGTGAAGTTCTGCTCGGTCGATTTGCTGAATCGCATCGAAGAGGTCTTTCAGTCCGCGCTGGTGGCCGGTCTCCAAGATTTCGTACAGCAGGTCGACGACGAGCCACGAGACGAACTGGTACTCCATCGACTCGTGGAGAAACGTCTCGTACTCCTGCCCATCGACGGCGACGCCCTCCACGTCGAACTGCGTGTGGTGTTCGAGTTTCAGGTTGGTTTCGACCGTCTCTCGGTCTGTGTCGCCCGCCGCCGCATCGGCCAGCGTCCCTTTTCCTTTCGACCCGTATCGAACGAACAGGTTCGTCTCCGAGAGCGCTTGCTGCGGCGTTATCTGTCGCTCCGCGGTCGCGCCGGGACTGTTTTGCTGAACCGTTTCGAGTTCGGCACGCAAACTTTCGAGTTCACTCTGGAGGCGGTTGCGTTCCTTTCTGAGTTCGTCACGTTCGACCTCGGTACTCTTGAGTTTCGTTTGAAGCGCTTCGATTTTCTCCGCACGTGCGGCGAGTTCGGCTTCCAACTCCTTCGACCGGGTCGAACCGTCACGAGCGCCACGGCTTTTGGGCTGTCTCTGTGGTGGCTGTCGCGTATTTCGTCGCTGTTTGACACCGGTTTCGCGCGATTTCGTGGAGCTACTTTTGTCCGGGTCGAGCGACGGAATCGTCGTCGTCTCCCGCCACTGTTGTTCGTCCGAGAACGTAACTGGCGTATCCTCCGTCTCGCTCTCCGACGTTGACGATTGTGGTTGTCGCGGAGTCGGTTCCGTTTCTTGCTCCGTCTCCGAAGCAGGCCGCTGACTCGGTGGCGCTTCGGAAGCGGTCGTCCCTGATGGAGTCGGCTCGGACGCTTGGGCCGATCGTGCTGGCTGGGAAGACTGGGTCGGCTGTCCCTCGCTCGGCGCGGACGATGCGGACTGTGGTTCTGCGTTCGCCGATTGACCCGCGCTTGGCGTCGGCTGTGAGACCTCCGACGCTTCTTGCGTCCAGTCCGCTGTCTCACCAGTCTCTTCGACCGGGGTCGGTGTCGGTTCCGGCTCGGACGGTGTTTCGGGTTCGGGAATGTCGATGATGTCCACATCCGCGGCGACGACTTCGTAAATGCCGACTTCGTCGTTCGCGCGTTCGAACGCTTCGTCGCCGGTTAGCAGCTTTTCGCTTTCGCCGACGTAGGCGACACTCATAGAGCGCCCGGAGTGATAGACGACGTAGTAGTCGCCGCTCAGGACGTTCTCGCTGAGTTCGACGTATCCCGTGAAGTTCTTCGAAGCAAGTGTGTCAGTCGCCTCGGCGAGGGGTGTATCGTTGGTGTAGTATTTCGCCTGCGTCTTCCCACCGTGTTTCTGCATACTGAACAACAGCGGAAGTGAGGGGTGTGGTGCTTCGAAGACTGTTCCATCCGAATCCCCGAAATCGGCGAGTTCGCCGTCATAAACGCCGACAACGCGGCCGTTCAACATGAAGAGCCACGCGCCGCCCGCTTTGACGGCACCGGAAAATTCGGCGTCGGCGAGATCTCGGAGTGCGTCGAAGCCTCCGTAGAAGGGACGTGAATCCCAATCGGTTATCTGTTCGACCGTGCGCGCATCCATATTTACGTCAAAACGGAATCCTCCTCAAATAGTTTCGGGTTGCCGTAGTACGTCCGTCAGATGCACCTCATCGAAATTACTTGTCCATCAATCGCGATGTTGAATCCAGCTTTGACCACGCTTCGGTGGGCCGACGAGGTCGAATTGGCGACCGGATTTGTGTGATTCAGATGCGTGAAATATAGCTCGGTGTCACAGCCCTCGAACCGCTTCATCGTCTCCGGAATCGGCGGATGGGGAACTTCCCTGCCATCGACTTCGCTCATCGAAAAGAACGTTCCATCGACCAGTGCAACGTCGCTTTCCACAACCATGCGCTCCGCTTTCGGTGTCCAGTAATCGATGTCCGGAATGTAGACGAACGACGAACCACCGTCTTCGAACCGTAATCCGACCGTGTCGGCATCTTCGTTCCGATGCGGGACGGAAATCGGGTGGCAGGTCACGCCGCCGACTTCGAACGAGTCGTCGGGAACGAACGGCCGCAGTTCGACGTTTTTGCGCGCGACGAGATGATAGTAGGCTTTGTTCCCGTCCCGAAACCAGTCGGCCATCGTTTCGGAGCAGTAGATCGGTTTGCGGTCAGTGTCGTATCCTTCCCGTCCGAGATAAAACAGGCCACCGTAATGACCGACGTGGGCGTGCGTCAGGACTATCGAATCGACCGTCGATAACCCAATCGCCCGCTTGATGTCGGGCGGTGCATCAACCAGAATCGTCGCGTCGTCCGCTTCGAGGCTGATTGCTGGTCCGTGGCGAACGACGCCCGATGTGCACTGATTGCACTCACAATCACATCTAGGGATACCTTCGTCCTGTGCCGTACCGAGAACTCGAATCTGCACGTCGCTACGCCCGAAAAATCAGATTTTGCTTTCGGCGTCGTCCGCGAGTTCTTCCATTCGCTTGCCGATTCGACCGGCTTCACTGAATTCGTCCTCGCTCATCACGCTCGCTAGCGAGTTTCCGAGCACGAAAACGGCGTGCTTGTGCTCGCTCTTGGATTTGTGTACGTGCGAGGGGTCAACGTCCAGTTGGTCGTACGCTTCGAACGAACCGTTCGGAATGTCGTTTTGCTCCTTGAAGTACTCCATGATGGTAACCATCTGTTCGTGAAGCTCAAGGAGGTCGTCTTTATGCATAATCGCGCATTGGTAGTTATTCGGTTTAAGAGTTTCTGAGAACTGTTCACACGTTGAGGCGAAAACGGCGTTAGAAGACGTACTCGTCTTCGTGCCCCATCATCCCCTCATCTTCGAGACCCGGTTCTCGGTCGTTGTCCATCGGCCCACTCGTCTTGTATGCCTTGAGACCGGTTGCGAGCAAGTCCTCGATAGCTTCTTCACGGTTGACGAACTCGCCCTGTTCGACCATCTGGGCGATTTGCATTTCGAGGTGCTCCGGGACGGTGATCTCTACCTTTGGCATTGGAACAGTTGCAGGCTTCGGGAGGGGTGTTCTTAAGTCTGACGGGTAGATAGTACGACGGTTGTGAAACGTAGCTTTTTGTTTTGTAAATTCATTTTTCGAGACCAAACAGAAATATCTGCATTTTTTGAAACCCCTCTGGGCGAGGGTATTGAAAAAAGGAAAATTTTCCGTTGGCGCTCACCGGTTACCGAACATCTGGTCGAGCGAGTCGATGATACTGCTAGGCTTCAGCGATTCGAGGCGCTGTTCCATCCGCTTCTGGTTGAAATAGCTGGCGAACGCGAGGATGGTCGGCGGCCACAGACCGATAAACAGACCGCGTTCTCGATTCCCTCTGATGAAAAATTGGTGCCATGCGAGAAGGACTGATACCCCGGACGCGAGTATCGCTACGTCTCGTGTCGATTCCTCTGCGGCTTCCATCGCTGGACGCTCCCGCATTCTCGTTTGTTGCTCTGTCTCGGACATGCGTCAGTCGATTACGCCACGCCGTTCTTTGTTATTCAGTGAGTACCGCCCTCTCGAAGCGAGATATGAAGATTACGCGCGGATAACCATACATTACTGGCACCACTTTCCGATTAGTTTTCCCTCCGCATACCTCTCCGCAGTCGTTAGACTGACGTTTTTGCTCACCCAGAGTTCGGACATGAGCGTTAGGGACGTTACGCATCTCCACGAAGAGTACGACGGCGAGCGATTGCCACCGGGACAGCGGGAGACGAGCAAGTTTCCCGTCCTCTCGAAAGGAAGCACGCCCGACTGGAATCCCGAGACGTGGGAGTTCTCCGTGACGGGCGCGGTCGAAACCGAGTTGACGTTCTCGTGGGACGGGTTCCGCGACCTGCCGAGCGAAACACAGCGACAGGACTTCCACTGCGTCACAGGCTGGAGCAAGTTCGACTGTACATTCACCGGCGTGACGTTCACCACCCTCGCGGAACTGGCGGGCGTGAAAGACGACGTGGTTCACGTAATGTTCTCCGCACTCGACGAGTATACGACGAACCTCCCGCTTTCTGCCTGCATGCGCGACGAAGTTCTATTCGCGTGGGGATACGACGACGAATCGCTTCCCCGGGAACACGGTGGCCCGCTTCGAGTACTCACGCCCCACAAATACGCCTACAAAGGGGCAAAATGGGTGAACGGAATCGAGTTCCTCACCGAGTCTGAACGCGGATACTGGGAAAGAAGAGGTTATTCTAATACGGCAAATCCATGGAATGAGGAGCGATATAGTTAGGCTGAAGGGTTATCGCTCCTGAGTTGTCTCTCAATGCCACCGCACCGTGACGGTCAACTGTCGGCGGGTACCTCTCTCGCAACCCGATCCTGCCGAATATCCGACGTTTCGTTTCGCTCGTTTCTCGCTGGGCGGCCGGCACCGAGAATCTACTGGACGACCCCGGACGGACTCGAAATCGCCGCGAGTGGTGCCGTCGCTCGCCTCACCGCCAACAGGGTATCTCGTTTCGACTCCGTCCGCGAGCAAGCGCGCGACCTGTTCGTGTCGCTCGATTCGGACGGAGGGCCCGAAGCTACACGCCCGCGACTGTTCGGAGGGTTCTCGTTTCACGCCGAACACGAACCGACACCGCCGTGGGATGGGTTCCCCGGCGCGGAGTTCGTCCTCCCACGCGTTCAGTTGACTCGAACGGACACCGAAACGTGGCTCACGGTTTCGTGCCGGGATGCGACGCGCGACGAAATCGAAACAACGCTAACCGACCTGCGAGCTGAACTGGCCGAACTGCCCGAGATGCGCCCGCGCGGCGAGGCACCGGGCGTCGAATCGACTCGTCACACCACTTCGCGGGAAGAGTGGGGCGAACAGGTGCGGCGAGCGACCGAGCGAATCCGGGCCGGGGAGCTACAGAAAGTCGTACTCGCCACCGCACTCGAAGTCGAACTGGAGAATCCAATCGCCGTGCTGGACACCCTCGAACGACTGCGAACGTCCTATCCGGACTGCTATCGATTCCTCTTCGAACCCTCCACTGACAGCGGATTTTTTGGCGCGCCGCCCGAACGTCTGGTTTCGCTCACAGGGCAGACCGTCGAAACGGAGGCGCTCGCCGGGTCGATTGCGAGAGGCGAAACCCCCGAAGAAGACGACGAACTCGCGGAACAGTTGGCCGACAGCGAGAAAGTCCGTGAGGAGCATGAACTCGTCGCCGAAACGATCCGCGACGGACTCGAACCCCTCGCTTCCTCTGTTCTCGTCGGCGACCGGCGGCTCAAACGCCTCTCGAACATCCAGCATCTGCAAACACCGATTTCGGCCGAACTCGACGGTGACAAACACGTTCTGTCGGTGGTCGAAGCCCTCCACCCGACGCCCGCTGTCGGCGGTCTGCCACCCGAAAATGCCAAACGAACCATCCGCGAGACGGAAACGTTCGACCGTGGCTGGTACGCCTCACCGGTCGGTTGGTTCGATGCGGACGGCGATGGGGAGTTCGCAGTCGGGATTCGCTCCGGCGTCGCCGCTGATTCGCGCGTGACGCTGTTCGGTGGCAACGGCATTGTCGCCGACAGCAACCCGGATGACGAGTGGGACGAGGTACAGTTGAAATTCCTGCCGATATTGGACGAACTCGAATGAGCCACCCGAACCGAAACACGCTGTGGGCCGATACGTTCGTGGACGAGTTGGCCGAAGGCGGCGTCGACGCGGTCTGTCTCGCTCCTGGTAGCCGTTCGACACCGCTAACGGTCGCGTTTGCGACCCACGACGACATCGAGGTGTTCTCGCATTTGGACGAACGCTCCGCGGCCTTCTTCGCGCTCGGTCGGGCAAAGCGAACCGGGAAACCGACGCCACTCGTCTGCACCTCGGGGACTGCAGCGGCGAACTTCCATCCGGCAATTATCGAGGCCGACAGGGCACGAGTGCCGATGCTCGTCTGCACGGCAGACCGTCCGCCTGAGCTTCGGGACAGCGGCGCGAACCAGACGGTTGACCAGGAGAAGCTGTACGGGGATGCGGTTCGATGGTATGCCGATATCGCAGAACCGGCGGCAGAACCACGAAAACTCCGATATCTCAGAACGACCGCCGCACGCGCACTCGGGTCGGCTACCGGAACACCGCCCGGCCCGGTGCACCTCAACTTCCCGTTCCGAAAACCGCTCGAACCGACCGAGGTTTCCGGCGACGTTCCCGACGATTTCGCGGACGAGCATCCACTCGCCGGGACGGGACGGGAGGGCCCGTTCGTCCACGTATCCCAAGGTGTCCCTGAACCGGATTCCGCATCGCTCGCCGAAATCTCGAACGCGGTTTCCGACGCGGAGCGGGGCCTGCTCGTCGTTGGTCCTGCCGACGCACCAATGCCAACACGAAGCGCGCTTTCGGAACTGGCGGACGAAACAGGATTCCCGATTCTCGCCGACCCGCTATCGGGCCACCGATTCGGTCACGACCGAACGGTCGTCGGTGGCTACGATTCCTACCTCATTTCGGACGTGACCGACGAGTGGCCCGACCCGGATGTCGTCCTTCGGTTCGGCGCATCGCCGACTTCGAAGGTGCTCCGACAGTATCTCGAACGAACTGCTGCGCGGCAGTTCCTCGTCGATTCGGCGGGTGGTTGGCGCGAAGCAACGTTCACGGCGACCGACCTCGTCGTGGCCGACCCGGCGCGGTTCGCCCGACGGTTGGCGGACGAACTCACAGGGCAAACCAAAAACGACGATTGGTTCGCTCGCTTCGAACGCGCAGAATCGTGCCACTGGAAACTGGTCGAAGGGACGAACGAGGATTTCGAAGGTGGCGTCCTTTCGTCGGTCGCCGAACTCGCCCCCGACCCGGCGACCCTGTTCGTCTCGAACAGCATGCCCGTTCGTGATATCGACCGATTCGGGAAACCGCGCTCCGCCGACGTGACGGTTCTCGGCAATCGCGGCGCGAGCGGTATCGACGGTATTACCAGTAGCGCGCTCGGGGCAGGTAGCGCGACGGATGACCCATTGGTGCTCGTCACTGGCGACATCGCCTACTATCACGATATGAACGGGTTGCTCGCACTCGCGCGCTGTGGCGTCGACGCAACCATCGTGGAAATCAACAACGACGGCGGGGGGATTTTCCACACGCTACCCATCGAATCGTTCGACCCGCCGTTCACCGGCCAGTTCAGGACGCCACACGGCCTCGATTTCGAAGCGACGGAGGGACTCTACGACCTCGATTTCGACCGTGTAGAGACGCTTTCCGAGTTCCGAGAACAGTTCCAAACGTCCCTCGACACCGCTGGAACACAGGTCATCGAAGTCATCACCGATGCGGAAGCCAGCCATCGGATACGGGAATCGTTGCAAAACACCCTCATTCGAGAGCTCTCGGACTGATTTTCATCTGGGATAATCTGAGGAAGATTAATGCTGTCGTCGTGCGAACACATGATATTCTCATGACCGGGACAGCCACCGAATCCAAAGAGTTGTTCACGTTCCTACTGGATCGAGTCGGTGACCACCTCGAAGCGTGCTGTACTACGACGACGAGGTGTCCGACTTGCTGTACATCCGCGATGACGTTGCTGACGCGTACGACGAACGAGAACGCGTGAACGTCCTTCGCGACGTGCGTCTCGAAGCTATCGGAAAAAGCCCATCAAGAAGTTCTCTACATTCACGGGTTGCTGGACTGTACAATTCGATGTTTCGACGACGCCGTCGAGATGCATTTCATCCACGGCGAGACGTGTGGAACCGCAGTCGCGCTGGACAGCCAAGTGTTTGCCGTACACAACACGTTCGTCGGCCGCTGCCTCGAAGTTATGGGCCAGTATTCGCCGAGAGTGCTTTTCGGACAACAGTCCTTTTATCAACCGCTGAGTATGCGATTTTGTATGAGCCTCGCAATCGATCCAGAGAAGTTGAACGGTGACGACATCGGCGAAAAGCGAACGACGTTGAACATGGAACACGAAGCAGCAGTCGAGCACGTCCGCGAGGCGTTCACGGACGCGGGGTTTGGCGTCGCGACCGAATTCTCCCCCTCGACATTGCTGGCGGAGAAAATCGATGCCGACCGGGACGACTATCACGTCCTCGGCGCGTGCAACCCGTCGATGGCGAATCGAGCGCTCGATGAAAGCGACCACCAAATTGGCGCGCTGTTCCCCTGCAACGTCGTTGTTTGGGAAGAAGAACCGGGCGTACAAACGGTGTACCACGTCAGCATCATGAAAATCGCTCGTCTCGTCGGGATGACACCCGACACGGAAGGATGGGCGGAAATCGTCGCAGAAACCGGCGACTACGTCGAGGACGCGTGGGCGAATCTCGACGCGGCCTAACCGCCGGTCTTTCTCCGCGACCTGTTCGCGCAATACACTCCTCGTGTGCCTTCCGCCACGGCTTTTTTCGACAGCTATCCGCCGAGAGCGAGCGGGCCCATCAACACGCCCATCACATGAACGCGACGACAACCGACTCGCGGCGGGAGCAGTCCGAGGAGCACGCTGACGAGGAAGATCCCGATACCGACGATACCCGCGAACAGGAACGACGCCACGACCAGCAGTGAGAGCACACCGACCGAGAGTTTTCGGTAATCCGCCCGTCCGACCGTTCGGAGGTAGGAGTCGCCAAGCACGAGAACGAGGACGAACCCGACGATTCCGGCAATCGCGACGCTAACGAGGAGCGTCGAGAAGTGAAGTGGCGTGTTCGTTTCTCGGAGAGCGACCATCACGCCGGTTCGCGGTGTGCCGAGGGCGACGAGCGCAAACAGCGCAAAAACTGTATTCGCCGTGTTGACGCCGCTCGTTGCGACGACGAATCCGCGTGCCCCGGTACGCCCGGGAACCAGTGCGAGCGCGATGACGGCGGCAATCGAGCTCGAAACGCCGGGGAGATAGCCGACGATTGCCCCGGCAATCGCACCGGCAAATACCGTCAGAACGACATCCACGCGTGCGGTGGCGAGCCCCGCATCTGACTGTTCCGGTATGCCCGCGCCATCCATCGCATCGACCAGTACCGGGGCACCGAACAGTCCGGCGAACAGCGGTGTCAGAACGCCACCCGCGTCCAGCGGTGCGGCGGGAGATAGGTCGAGCGTCACCACGCCGAGAACGACGCTCGCACAGAACGCGACGAGGCCACCGACTTTTCCACGCATTGCGGGTTCCGTAACGATGAGAAATCCTGCGACCCCGACGAGAACGAACGGCAGGTTTCGTCGAACGAACGGGTACGCCGTCGTCATCACCTTCGTCACCGGAATCGCAAGTGGAACCGCGAAGGCGACGGCCAGACAGGCGAATCGCCTCGCGGCCACGGCCTTCGATGACGAGTCGATGGGCGGGAAGCGCCGACACCGCGATCACCGGGTCTGGAACGCCGAGCGCAAGGGTCGGTATGACATCGAGAAACGAATGGACGACCCCCGCGGCCAGCATCGATGCACCGACGAATTCCAGTGATCCGGGTATCGCCGGGGCCGCCGATACGAGCAGTAGGGCGAGGTTGTTGACGTGAATCCCCGGCGTCAGTCCGCTCACCGTTCCGAGCCACCAAGAATGAACGCGAGTGCTGTCGCTGTCGTTGCCGGAGCTACAACGAATCGTGTTCCGAACACCTCCATCGAGGCGGACTAGTTCCGTATTCGTATTTAAACGTTTGTGACCTCTCGACAGTACCACCCCACAGCCGTCGCTGTCCGATTTGCACGCGAAAGAAAAAAACTGGTTTGATGTTGCCGTTTAACCAAAGAGTTCGCCGAGGCCTTCGCCGCCTGCCTCTTCGTCTTCGTCGTCGTCTTCTTCTTCTTCTTCAGCGGCCTCTTCCTCTTCGACACCTTCGTCGCCACTCTCGTCGCCACCTGCGGCACCGTCTGCGGCGGCTCCACCGGCGGGGACGGCTGCGGCCTGTTCGACGGCCTCGTCGATGTCGACGTCTTCGAGTGCGGCGACGAGCGCCTTCACTCGGGACTCTTCGACCTCGACGCCGGCGGCGTCGAGCACGTTGGTGAGGTTTTCTTCGTTCAGTTCTTCGCCCGATTCGTTCAGGATGAGTGCAGCGTAAACGTATTCCATTGTTAGTTATCCGAACATTGCGCCGAGGCCTTCTCCGCCTGCGTCTTCATCATCGTTGTCGTCGTCATCGTCGTCTTCGGGCTCGGCGTCAGTTGCTTCTTCGTCAGTCGATTCTTCTTCCTTAGCACCGCCCGCGGCAGGTGCTTCGATTCCGCGAAGCTCCTCGGGGAGTGCGTCTTCGTCGTCGATTTGTGCAGCCAGGGTACGAACCTGTGCGTCCGCCTTGCTCACGAGATCCGGAGCGAGATCCGGGCTCTCGATGGCGGCTTGAAGACCAAGGCTCTTGGCCTCGCCAGTCGCCTTCGAGACGAGCAGGGGAACGGTCTGTTCGGTCGGGTAGACCGCGTTGACGGAGAGGTTGCGACCGAAGGCGGCCGCTCGCTCGATGTCCGCGCGGTACTCGTCCACGTCGATGGCGAGTTCGTCCGACTCGAACATCACGCCGTCGGAGTAGACGGCGCGCAGGTCGAGACCGACCTCTTTCGGCTCCATGCCGAGTTCGGCGAGCACGTTTGCGAGTTCTTGGGAAACCTCGTCGCCTTCCTCCGCGACAAGGCTGTCCTCGGTCACGTGGATGGAGCCATCCATGATCCGTGCGGCGGCACCGGCCTGCTGGAGTTCACCAACGAATGGGCCGGGGTCGACGCCCGTGTCACCTTCCGGGATGGTGATTTCGTTCGGGGCGATTTCGCCCGCCGAAATCGGTGCCGGACTTTTCGATTCTTCGAGTTCCTTGTATAGGCCGAACGGGTTGTCGTTCGTTCCAATAAGGCCGACCTGTCCGGAGATGTACTCCTCTAGGTCTTCGAAGCCGCTTCCGACCGATTCGATCGCCCGTTCCACGAGGGTGTTTCGGCTGACGCGGAGTTCCGCGCTCCCGTGGAGACTGCGACGCATGTTCTGGAGCTGTTTGCTCGGGATGCCGGTGATGTTGACGACGCCGACACTGCTGTAGTTCTCGACGAAATCCGTCAACTCGGCGACTTCCGCGCGCTTCCACTCCGGAATCGTCTCGGTCTTCCGTTCTGCGGACATCTTAGGCCACCTCCACGGACGGTCCCATCGTCGTCTTCACGAAGACCGTATCGACGTTGAGCGGGCCTTTCTCCAAGTTGGAGTGAAGACGCCGGATGATAACGTCGATGTTGTCGGCGATTTCCTCCGCCGACATGTCTTCTGCACCGACACGCGTGTGGAACGTACGTCGGTCACCGCTTCGAAGCTGGACGGTGTTTTTCATCCGGTTGACGGTTTCGACGACGTCGTCGTCGGGTTGAAGCGGCGTCGGCATCTTACCGCGTGGACCGAGCACGGTACCGAGGTATCGACCGATGTCTTGCATCATCGACGCCTCAGCAACGAAGAAGTCGGTCTCGCCGGCAAGGTCTTTTGCCGCGTCGGTGTCGTCACCCAGCTCTTCCAACTCGTCGCCACCGAGAACGTCGTCCGCGACATCCTCGGCGCGGAGGGCGGTTTCACCCTCCGCGAACACGACGATTTGGGTTTCTTGTCCAGTTCCTGACGGGAGTACGATACTCTCGTCTACACGATTCGACGGATCGTTTAAATCGAGGTCGCGCAGGTTAATCGCGAGGTCAACCGTTTCGCGGAAATTCCGCTCCGGGGAGTCCTCGAGTGCGCGAGAGACTGCTTGCTCTATCTCATTATCTGCCATCGTTCACCTCCGTAGTACGCAGGAATGCTCCTACGGGTCAGTGAAACAGGCGATGCCTGTCTCACCGGAAATTGACGCATGTCGAACTTAAACCCGTCGAACCAGTACGCGTTGTGGTACTCACCGACACCGGTTTGTGTCATGCTATCGAATTAACCTATTCCATATGGTCTCCCTTTCGGGTCTGTTGGCGCTTCTCCTCGCGCTGGTACATCTCGTGGCAGGAAGCGTGCGGTCGTTACGTTCGAGTCCACGGAGTCGGTGGCTTTCCGTAGCGGGTGGCGCATCGGTCGCCTACGTTTTCGTCCACATCCTCCCTGAGTTGGGCGAAGGCGAGACGGTTCTCAAGTACGTCACCTTCTTGACGCAGTTTATCGAACGACACGTCTATCTCGTTGCACTGGTCGGCTTCATCTTTTTTTACGGATTGGAGCGCCTCGTGAGAGTGACCGAGGACAAACCCGAAAGGCAACAGAATGCGGTCTTTGTGATTCACATCGGTTCCTTCGCGGCTTACAACGGACTCATCGGCTATCTACTCGTGCATCAGGAGGAACCGGGGGCGGTAAATCTCGTTCTCTTTGCCGTCGCGATGGGTTTGCATTTCGTCGTCAACGATGTCGGGTTCAGAGAAGACCACGAGGAGAGTTACAATCGGCTCGGTCGTTGGTTGCTCGCCGGAGCGGTCATCATCGGATGGTCCATTGGATACGCCACGGAAATCGATGAGCCCCTCGTAAATACGTTGTTCGCGTTTTTGGCCGGTGGCATCATCCTCAACGTCATCAAAGAAGAACTCCCCGAGGAGCGCAAAAGTCGTTTCTGGACGTTTACAGTCGGCGCTGGTAGCTATTCGCTACTCCTGCTGTTCGTCTGACTTCGAAAGGAATAACCCGGATTAGGCTTCGAGTGCGTCGTCGTACTCGCCAGCGTCGACCTTCGCTTTGAACTCTCGCGCGTCGTCGCCTTCGATGGTGACGCCGAGCGAGGCACAGGTACCGACGACTTCCTTCGCCGCGTTCTTCGTGTCGTAGGCGAGGAGGTCGGGGTGTTTCTGTTCCGCGATTTTCTTCACTTGGTCGATGGAAAGGTCAGCGACGAAGTTCTTCTGCGGTTCGCCACTGCCTGTCTCGAATCCGGCTTCGTCCTTGATGAGCGCCGCCGTCGGCGGGACACCGATTTCGAGTTCGAAACTGCCGTCTTCCTCGATGGAGATGGTGACGGGAACTTCGGTGCCGTCGAATGCGGCAGTCTGTTCGTTGATTTCGTTGACGACTTCCTGCACGTTGACCGCGGTTGGGCCGAGTTCCGGGCCGAGCGGTGGGCCGGGGTTGGCCTGCCCTCCGGGTACGAGGACTTCGATTGTATCAGCCATACCCGAACGAAATCTCGCTGGAGTTTTAAGGATTTTCTTTTGCGGCGTTCAACGGCGGTCTGTGTGAACCATCGGGCGTGCCACTCGTTCCCGTTGCTACTCGTTCTCGTCGCCGAACCGGTTCGCTCATGTTTTCGCTAACGGTTCGTGACAGCCAGAACCGGAGTCATAAGGAGTGGCGTGAGTGAAATCGTCGCGTCGGGCGTTGCCTCGCCGTCAGCGTTTAGCGGTCGGAGCAAAGTAACTTATAATCTCCGCGCGTGGACGGGGAATTCCGGATGAACTCTCCCCAGCGTTCGCCGTTAACTTCTTTCGTGAGTTGACTTCTTTCATGAGTACTGTTTCCACGCGATGGCCGCAGAATACGCATTGCTCGCTCCCGCTCGTATTCACTCTCTCACTCATTACCAATAGTCGAACGCACGAACGGGAACGTGAAGAGCAAAAATGTGAAATACAGGACGAATCCGGCCAGTAGAAATCTCGTAACGGCAGTGACTCGACTCTACTATGTCGAAGACGCGGAACAACCCCGATTCCGGTCAGTCTACAACGGGTTCGATGCAGTGATTACGGCAAGCTCACGCCGTGGCGTCCGAGAAACTTGCTCGCCTGCTTGATTTCGACCGGGCTTCCGACGATACGGAGATATCCCTTCTCCAGCGGGACGATACTGATCATGAACTGGCGTTCCAGTTCAGCTCGAATCCCATTGAGGGCATCGCGGGGGAGGACGATTTGGGTGCTGTCGCGGAGGCGGGCGGGGTTCGGCATCACGTGTAGTCGTTACGATAGCCGAAACGTATTAACGTACCGAAATCAACGGCGGTGTTCCGTTGACGCGAAGGAACAAGTTTTTCGGCAGTCACGGCTGACGTGTTGCTAATGGGACTGGAGGAGGAAATCGAAGCACTCCGCGAGGAGATTACCAACACGCCGTACAACAAGTCGACCGAGTCGCACATCGGGCGACTGAAGGCGAAACTCGCGGAGAAAAAGGAAAAGTTGGAAAACCAGTCCTCTGCTGGCGGTGGCGAAGGGTACGCGGTCGAAAAAACGGGCGACGCGACGGTTGCGTTCGTCGGATTTCCGAGCGTCGGTAAATCCACGCTCCTGAACTCACTCACCGCCGCAGAGAGCGAGGTTGGCGCATACGAGTTCACGACGCTGAACGTCAATCCGGGCATGTTGCAGTACAACGGCGCGAACATCCAACTGCTCGACGTGCCGGGACTGATCGAAGGTGCGGCCCACGGACGCGGTGGCGGACAGGAAGTCCTCTCCGTCGTCCGTGCCGCCGACCTCGTGGTGTTCGTTCTCTCTGTCTTCGAGATCGACCAGTACGAACGACTCCGGAAGGAGTTGTACGAGAACAAGATTCGGCTGGATTCCACACCGCCGAGCATCTCGATTGCGAAGAAGGGACGAGGCGGAATTCGGGTCACGTCCAGCGCTGACCAGGATATCTCGGAGAACGTCATCAAAGAAGTCCTCCGTGAGCAAGGGTACGTGAACGCGAACGTGACGCTCCGAGAGAAGGTGGACATCGACCGTCTCATCGACGGCATCATGGACAACCGCGTGTACATCCCGTCGATGGTGACGGTGAACAAAGTCGACCTCATCGAACACGACTACGCCCAGAAGGTCAACGAAGAACTGCGCGACCACGATATCGACCCCGACGAGGCGGTGTTCATCAGCGCGGAAAAGGAGAAAGGACTCGATGCGCTGCGGGAGAAGATCTGGGACGAACTCGGGCTGATGCGCATTTATATGGATAAACCGGGGCGAGGCGTCGATTACGAGGAACCGCTCGTTCTTCCGTATGGCAGCACCATCGAGGACGCTTGTGACCGACTCGGCGGCGAAATGCGCGAACGATTCCGATTTGCGCGCGTCAGCGGCCCGAGCGCGAAACACGACGAACAGCAGGTCGGAGTGGAACACGAACTCGCCGACGAGGACGTTCTCAGGATGATTCTTCGGAAGTGAGCCCTGTTTTCGCGCGTTCTGTCTTCGCTTTTGCGACCAAACCTCGACGCCTCGTCCTGCTTTCGTTGTTGGTCGTTCCGTGGACCGTTCTCGCCACATCCGGTGGAACGACGCTGGTCTTCCCGTGGGGGCTAGCAAATCCGATAACGTTGCACGTCACGACGCTTCCCGAGTATCTGTATGCTCGAACTGCTGGGTTACCTGGACAGCTTCTCGCGTGGCCCCTCAGTGTGGTTTTCTATCTGCTCGCACTGATGAGTGCGTTCGCCGGTCGGTTCGAAGACCGACGGGTGACTGCTGGCCTCCTCGTATTGGCTGGAGTGACCCACCTGAACTTCACACTCAGGTTCGTGGGATACGATGGGTTGGTGGTTCCACTCGGTTCGATCGCGCTTTTCGCCGTCGTATGGTGGTTTCATAGGCCCGACGTGCGTGATTCGCTGAACCGGGAGTAAGGGTAACTACCGAACGTGCGTAAACTAACATATCGAAAGTCGTTTTCACGACTACACAACACTTCCGCGAACGGTACGTTTTTCGCTCCGGAGCGGGTTTTTCGAACGTATGAGCGGCACAATCGACCACGTGATGATGCGCGTAGAGGATTTGAACGAGACGCTCGACTGGTACGGCACGCACCTCGATTACGAGGAGAAAGGTCGATGGGAGGCGGACACGTTCACGAACGTCTACCTCGGCCCGGAGGACGTTCACAAGGAGGGTGCCGTCCTCGAACTCACGTACAATCACGACGACAGAACCTACGAGATGGGCGACGCGTGGGGGCACATCGCCGTCCGTGTCGAGGACGTGTACGATGCTTACGAGGAACTGATGGATGCTGGCGTCGAGGATTACCGCGACCCCGATTCCTGTGGCGGGCGTTACGCCTTCGTCAAAGACCCCGACGGCCACGAAATCGAAATCGTCCAACGAGACCACGGTGCCCGATGGAGCATCGACCACACGATGATTCGCGTTGAAGACGCGGACGAAGCGCTCGGGTTCTGGACGCGCAAGTTCGAATACGAACACACCGGTCGATGGGAATCAGACACCTTCGCCAACTACTTCATGAAACCCGAGGACGCCGCCGAGGAGTCGATGGCGGTCGAACTCACGTACAACTACGACGGTCGGTCGTACGAGATGAGCGATGCGTGGGGACACCTTGCCGTGCGCGCGGACGACCTCCACGACGATTGGGAGACGCTAATGGAGCGAGAAGCGACGGACTTCCGCGACCCGGAATCCTGCAACGACCGGTACGCGTTCACCAAAGACCAGGACGGGCACGAAATCGAACTCGTCGAGCGCAACTGAGCGAACGGCTGCGTATTTTAGCGGGAAATTTTGCCGTTAGACTGGCAAAGAGGACAGATATATAATTTTTCTTTCAATGATGTTTTGAAGTCATAGTCGACATGAAATCATATCTTCGCTCGGATTTGTTTTCCGATGCCACTTAAAGACTGGAACTGTGAATCTCCACGTTAATCCCCCTTTTCTCCGAGCGACCGATAGCAGCACAACCTAATTATAGTCTGTTTTCTTACCTATTTATTGAATCTCCCTGAAATGCTCTATTGCCTGAATACGCGCGCGAGAGTCCGCAACGACGGATTCACAGACCACAAAGAATTTATAATGATAGCATTACTTTCTTCCTGTTCCCCCTTCCCATGGTGACAGATGAAGTACCACATTCATCCCAAAATCGGTTTGGGTTGGACAAAACACGAAAGTGGTCGTGGGAAAGAAAATATCGCCGACCAAGAAACAACTAACGAGAAAGCATGACAGGAAATATCACAAAGGTTCGCAGCTTGCTCCTGACGGCGCTGATGGTTATCTCGGGGGTCGCCGGCGCAACCGCGTTCGCAGGTTCGGCTGCCACAGCCGATGTGGAAGTCGGTGTCGACTCGCCGATCTTCCAGGGCCAGGACGCGAAAGCGACTGGCTTCGCTAACGATTCGGATGTAACGCTCGAGAAGAAAGTAGACGGCAATTGGATCTACCAGGATCAGTACACCGCTGACGAGAACAGTACTATTGTTGACACTTCCGATCTCGAAGGGCAGTTTCAGCTTGACGACGGAAGCAGTACTGCGTCCTTCCAGGTCGTCGAACAGACGCTCGACATGAGCACTGACGCGACCGAAGTGAAGAATGCAGGTTCGGACTCCAAAATCATGTTCACGCTCGAAAACTCGAACCGAAACAACTTCGACGTCCACGCGACGTCCGAAGAAGCATTCGGTGAGGACGTCGGTACCTTCAGCGACGACGGTGACGAGGCAACTCTCGACTTCACTGACGTCGACGCAGGTACGTACAACGTTACTCTCTCCGTGAGCGACTCGGACGCAAGCGAAACCTTCGAAGTCACCGTCACGGACGCAGGCGACATCAGCGCGGACTTCGAGGAGTCCTCCTACAGTGTCCCACGCGGCGACATCGTCCCAATTACGGTCGACCTCGACAACACCGACTCCGCGACCGTTCAGGTCGGTAGCAACGAGTCGAACTTCAACATTTCCGCCGACGTGACGGACGGTTCCGGTGACGCTGACGACGGCAAAGTCACGTTCTACCTGAACACGTACAAAACGACCGACAACGATGCTGACAACGTTATCTACGCAGGCGCCGAAAGCGGCGACAGTGTCGACGCTACGTGGGTCACTGACAGCCTCGACGAGCCTGTTGCAGTCACCTCGGGCGACAACATCTACCAGCTCCGAGTCGACGCTGACGCCGACGGCACGCCGGAGAACGCCGCCGCGCTGAACGTCAACGGACGGAACACCGGTAGCGCCCAGACGTGGATCGCGCCTGCCAACCTCGACGCCGATAACCCAACGGATCTCATGGATGCAGTCACCCAGCGTAGCAGCGTCGCACACGGTGACTACGTTGTGGTTCAAATCAAGGACACGACGGGGATCTACGGTGCTGTCAGCGATGCTAGCGACCTGTCGAGCGTCAACGGTCTCTCGATGACGGTCACCGAGAACGACCCTGAGCCAAACACGAAGGCTGACTCGTTCGACACCACCAACTCGGGAGTTAAAATGATTGACGATGGTGCCAACGAGTCGCTCTACCTCCTCGTCGAAACCGATGCAGTCAATGGTATCGACAAGGACGACCTCATGGGCGAATGGACGGCAGAGTTCACTGTCGATTCGGATTACGCAGTCACGCCGGACGACGACCAGTCCGTCTCGACTACGTTCTCCGTCGAAGAACCGACCATCGAAGTGAACGACGGTAACGACGTCTCGGCCGCACCCTCCGACAACCAGTCCGTCTCGGGTACGACCAACTTCGCACCAGGCACCTCGGTAAGAATGCAGGTTAGCTCCGGTGTCTTCTTCAAGAACCTCAACGACCTGACGGTTGGCGAAGACGGTTCCTTCGAAGGCATGATGGACTTCAGCGAATACGAGAACGATACCGAATTCACGGTCAAAGCAATCGCCAACGGTCAATCGTCCTCCGTCGAGGGTGTCCTGAACCAGAACGCTCAGGAAGACCCAGAAACCACGACGACGACCACGATGACAACCACGACGACGACTACGTCCGAAGCAACGTCGTCCACGACGTCCACGTCCGACGAGCCAACCGACACCACGACGACCACGACGACCTCGAACAACGACGGTCAGCCTGGCTTCGGTGTCGCAATCTCCGTTGTCGCACTCCTCGCCGCTGCGCTCCTCGCGCTCCGCCGAGAGAACTAAATCAGATACGCGTCTGATTCCAACTGAATAATTCCTTCTTTCGCGCACTCGACCGGTGAGCGACAGCGCTATCCAAATCGAGTAGCGACGCTATGCAACGCGACTGACGACGCTATTCAATGCGAGTGACGATTCAACGAGGATACTGAAATCGCTGCGTGTCGAAAAAACGGCTATTCGACGCTGAGAAGCTCACTCGGAGCGCCCGCGAGAGATTCGAGGGCGTCCGCTTCGATATGATGTAGGTCGCCCGGAACCACGAGAAGGTGGAGCGGGTCGCCGAAATCGCGCGTTGCGAGTTCCGACAGTCGGTTGGCCTCGACCAACGGGTCGGGACTTCCTGCACGCGCGACGACGACGGCGAGCACGTCCTCGTATCCCTCGGCGAGCATTTCCGCAGCAACGTCGGCGGTCATGTACTCGTCCTCCGCATCGGCGTCCCCTTTTCCCGACGGGTTCCACCCGACCTTGATGTCCAGATAGATGAGCGTGTGGAGACCACGGTCGCGGTTTTCGTCCAGTACGTTAGTGACGCTGGCCGGAAGTCCGTCCGCGCCGTGGGCGTAGTCGAACGGCAGCGTCGTGGCTTTACCGAACCGATAGTTTTGGAGGCCGGTAAGACCGCTCGCCGCCGACTCGGCCGTCGGTGCGTGAATGACGCGGGTGTCGATACCGCGCTCCTCGGCGCGTAGTCGGAGGTCAACGTGCGTGGTGGAAATCATGGTATCGCCAGCGGTGAGGAAAACGGCGTGGCCGGATTCTGCGGCGGCGAGGATCTCCGCCGGATCCTGTTCGACGCCGGCACGGTCTCTGACTTCGATGTCTTTCCCGTGGAACGCTTCGAGGTCGGCAACGTCCGCGCCGATGAGTTTGCTGGTGTAGAACTCGGCGAACAGGTCGTCCGCGTCGGCGATTGCGTCGCGGCCTTCGACGGTAATAGAACGCTTGTCGTACAGGCCGAGACCGATGAAGGTGAGCATATCGACACTCCGCATTCCCCGGGGTTAAGGGGCGCGGAACGCCACGGTCAAAAAAAGACTCGTCAGTCGCGGTTCGTTCAGTACTGCTGGCCGGGGAACTGCCCGGATTGTTGCGTGCCGAACTGTTGACCCATTCCACCGACCTGCGAGCCCATCTGCCTGCCACTCTGCTGACCCATCAGTCCCTCGCTCCGTTGCCCCATTTGACCGCTCCCGTGGCCCATCTGTTCACCGGTTTGCTGGTCGCCAACGGACTGGAGCGCGGTGAGGCCCTTGTTGATGGAGTCGAGCGATTGTTGGACTTTTTCGATGGTGTCTTTCACCTCAGGCTCGTTCATATGCTGCTGTAACTGCTGCAAACCCTCTTGGATAACCTGCTGTGAGCACTGCCCAACGACGTGACTGAGTGGTGACTGGCGGATGATGAGTTTCTTCTGAAGCTCCGAAATCTCCTGAATGTCATCACAAATGGTCGCCACGCGGGGAAGGCCACGCTGCGTCGCCTTCATCTTCGCCCACTCGGCCGTCGTCGAGACTTTTTCTAAATCCTCGACGGCGAGACGAACTTCACTCGGAACCGATTCCTGGTACCGGTTGCGAATCTGCTGACCGATCTGTCCGGGCTGTTGCTGGAACTGCTGTGTTTGTGGCTGCTGTGTTTGCTGTCCCTGCGGCTGCTGGAACTGCTGTCCTCCTTGCGGCTGTGGCATCTGCTGTTGTGTTTCCTGACCGGACGGTCGGTATCGCTGTGGCTGTGATTGTGACTGCTGGCTTGTTCCGTACTGTTCTGGCCGTTGCTGGAGTTGTTGTGCCATGATTTTCCTCCGGCTCGACGAGAGCCAAGCGGCGCTACAGCGAGACCGGGAATAAAGTGGGGCCACCGTTTGGAATCGTTCATTTTCAGAATTCGATAACTGCGCCGTTGGTTCTCGTGATGAAACCGAACCGCACCCGGTTTTCGACTCGCGCGCTATTGGACGGCGAATCGAGAGTTACGTGTGAGGCACGGACGTTTCACCGTAGATGGAAGCGTCGTCGTTCAATTACCGTGTCAATAGTGAACACCCGGGAGGAGGGGCAAGCAGCTGTTTTCGATTCACAAGTGTTCGTTGGTGTGAATGAATTCGCTCGACGCTCGCGGCTGGAAGCGTCAGCGTTAACGCCCGCTTCCGGCAAGAAGGAAGTATGAAAGCGCCCTGCGTGCGCGTCGAGCGGGAACGAGGCGAGACGACGCGCCGCGAACTTGCGGAGTCCGATCTGATCGCGGACGACCTTGAAATCGTCGTCGAAGACGACTGGCTCTACGTTCCGATCACCGACCCCGATGCCGTTCCGGATGGGTTCAAAGTCGTCGAACACGACGTACCGACCCGTGAGACGCCGGACATGCCGGCCGATATCCTCGGATTCGAACCGACGTACGAGCGACTCGGTGATATCGTTCTCATCGACGAAGACGACGCCGAGCGCGCGCGAGACATCGCCGACGCAATCGTGGCGTCTGCATTTCCAGTCAAAACCGTACTCAACCGTGCATCGAAAATCAAGGGTAAAACCCGCGTGCGAGACTGGGACGTGCTCGCAGGAGATGTCACCGAAACGGTTCACCGAGAATACGGCTGTGAGTTCGCGCTCGACGTGGCCCGAGTGTACTTCTCGCCTCGCCTCGCCACCGAGCGCCACCGTGTCGCCAAACAAGTCGAACCCGACGAACGGGCCTTCGACATGTTTGCAGGTGTCGGCCCGTTCGTCATCCCGTTCGCGAAGCGTGATGCACGGGTCGTCGGGACGGATCTCAATGACGTTGCAGTCGAGTATCTTCGAGAAAATGCACGCCTGAACGGGGTCGAAGACCGAGTGACGGCGATTGCCGGAGACGTGAGAGAAACCACGTCGGAGTACGAGGATTGGGCTGACCGACTCGTGATGAACCTCCCGCACAGCGCGGACAAATTCCTCGATACCGCAGTCGCCCTCACGGGAGACGACTGTGTCATCCACTACTACGACATCCAACACGAAGACGATCCGTTCGGGCCGGGTGAAACGGCGATTCGCGCCGCGGCGGAACCGGAGTACGACGTATCGGTCGAGACGCGCCGAGACGTGCGCTCGTACGCGCCACACGAACTGAACGTCTGTTTGGACGTGCGATTAACGCGGTAGTTCGTGATGGATTAACCCGGAAGTCCGCAGGCATTTCGCAACCCTTATGCACTACGTGGTGTCTACAAATGAATGTAGTTAGAAGCCCTGTGCCGGCGTCCGACAGAGTGTCGCGGAGTCGGGCTCGGGACGCGAACGCAGTACGCGTGCCGGTGTAGCTCAGACTGGCTAGAGCGATTCCTTCGTAAGGAATAGGCCGAGGGTTCAAATCCCTCCACCGGCTTTTTGTCACGACTACTTCGAGAGTGACGATTTTGTTTTCGAAGTTTCAAACGGGAACGGACGGTCAGCGATTATTGAAACTTCTCGATGAAGCGGTACAACCGGTCTAAATACTTCCGTGCCCTACTACACTGTAGGTGATTTCGATGGAGGGACCGCTAGTTGGGAAACGACGCAGTCGGTTAGCCAAGGAGATAGAAGAACTCCAACGTGAGATCGAACAGCATCGAGAAGAATTATCCACGCTCGAACTGCTACAGAGAGAATCCAGAACGAGAGTCGTCCGTTTCGACGCACACGAAGGAATCTGTGTGAGTTGTGGCGACGGCATCATCCTGCGCACCGCAGACCGCCTCTCCTGCACGTCGTGTGAGTATCAACGATATCTCTAAACAGTGACAAAGATGCGGTAACAGTATCGTGGGTAACGGCTATCCGATTTCCAACTCACAGAATGACAGGTTCCAGCGTTCTTCCTCGGCCAACGGTTGTCCGTTCACGACCCACCGTTCGTCGGAGGTCTTTTTCGTTCCCGGCTTGACCAGTGGTCGCGCCGAGAACCAGTATGCGGAGGTAAGTTTCGAAAGTGGAAGTCGGTCGGTTCCGAAAAAGCCGTGTCGGGCCAATACCGACCGCGGAATCGTCGTTCCGGCGGCGACAATGACATCCGCATTCCGATTGTCGGCCACGATTCGACCCAGCAGTGCGGAAAACGCCTTCGTCCGCGACCGTCCCCCAGTCACCGGGAGTGCGTCCGAGAGATGAACGATGTTCGCGTCCGCGTTTAGCTGTTTCCCGACGACGATTGCGACCGGTCCATCTTTCCCCCGGAAGACGTAGGTCGTGTAGTCATATCGCGGGTTGGCGAAGCGCCACGCGAAAAACACCTCGTCGCGCACCGCATGGACGCGTGAGGTTCGGTGACAGGCAGCTATTTCTTCGAGAAGCGTCGCTGGAACGCCGGTATAGCAATCGGTTTCATCGTCGGGTGCGGCGGGTGCCATCCAGTCTCGGGAGGCGAGATACCCGCGAGCACCGGGCGCTGCGACCTTTCCGAGGACGGAGTCGGTCAGCGCTCGCGGATTCTGGACGCGATGAAACTCAGTGAACTCCGACATGATGCCGTCTCGGAGCGACAGCGTTTCGGCCATCTTTTCGAGGCCAGATTTCACGGCTTCGTTGGGAAAGCCGACGACGATCGATGGCTCACGCGGCCCGTAGTAGTCGTACACTTCCTTCGCCATTCGAGTGAACAGTCCTTGTCGGCGGTGGTCGGGATGTACCATCGGGTCGACCTGCACAAGTGCGAGTTCCCGCGCTCCGCCGACACATAGCGGAATCGGCAGACTCGGACGCGCACCGACGACCTGTCCGTCCTGTTCCGCGACGCAGATGGGAACGCGTGACCGATACGGATTGTCCGCGAACTTCCAATCGAACCAATCGCCGCGTCCTCGGCGGTTGTCGAAAACCGTCTCGTACAGCGCCAACACTCCCGCTCTGTCTCTGGGTTCGTACTGCCGAATCCGGTACGAATCAGCCGTGGATGCCCCGTACGTTCTGTCGGCCATCACGGGAGGGACGGCGACAAAACTCCTAAATAGCGGTGTTCGTTCGACCGATAAGCCGTGTCGGCGTGTCGCCGCAATAATCGACAAAAGTCGGTACGTCGGGCTTATTCGAACCGAAGCAACCCGCTAATCGGATAGTTCGACTCTGTGGAGAGTGAACGGTTTGCCGTATTTTTGGTTTCGACCGGCGGCACGGTTCACATGGAGCCCGACTCGTTTTCAGTCGCCGCCCGTTCGGGAAACGTCGCGCGACTGTACGACGAAACCGCGGAGACTCATCCGGAAAAACTCGCCCTCGAAATGAACGGGGAGCGATACACGTACGCCGAACTCCGCGACCGCTCCGCGCGCTTTGCTGGCGGCTTGCATGCCCGGGGACTGCAACCCGACGAACGAATCGCCCTGTTTCTACCAAACTGTCCGGAGTTCGTCGTTGCCGCACTCGGGGCGCTCAAAGCGGGAACGCCGTTCATCCCGATGAATCCGCAGTACCGCACACGGGAAGCTGTGTATCGATTAGCGGACGGCGACGCCGCGGCTATCGTGACTGACGAATCGCTCCGGGACACAGTCGAAGCCGCGGTGAACGAATTGGAACACGACCCACTGGTCATTAGCCGCGATGATGGATGGAATCACTCGTTCGAGGAAATCGACGACGACCCGATTCTCGTCGAGCGGTTGGACGATGATATCGCCATGCAACCGTACACGAGCGGAACGACGGGGAAACCGAAGGGTGTCCTGCTCACGCATCGAAACCTTCGGGCGCAGTCGTTCATGGGATTCGAACGGACGACCCTCGACGCCGAAGACGAACGGTTTCTGTCAGTGCTACCGCTTTCACACATCGCCGGATTCGTCAACCGGACGTGGCAACCGCTCATTCGTGGCGCGAGCGTGTATCTCCGCGACCCCGAATCGTGGAACCCGGAAGATGCCATGGCAACTATCGAGTCGAAACGAATCACGAAATTCGGTGCGGTCGCCGCGATGTACGTCGATATCATCGAACACGACAGCTTTGGCGAGTACGACCTGTCGAGTTTGCAGGAGTCGATGGAGGGCGGGACGACCATGCCGACCGCCGTACAGGAGACGTTCGAAGCAGTTGCGGGGCTGGAACTGTTCGAAGCCTACGGGCTGACCGAAACCGGCGGCGGAACGCATGCCGGAATCAACGCAACGTTCGGGCCGCGCTCCGGAACCATCGGACAGCCGTTCCGCGCGACCGATTGCAAGCTCGTAGACGAGGATGGTAACGAAGTCAAATCGGGTGAGTCGGGAGAGCTGCTCGTTCGTGGCCCACACGTGATGAAAGGATATCACAACTTGCCGGCAGAAACCGCCGAGGCGTTCACCGAGGACGGCTATTTCCGAACCGGCGACATCGTCCGTCGGGACGACGACAATTACTACGAAGTGCTCGGCCGAAAATCGGACGTAATCCTCACTGCGGGGTACAACGTCTACCCGCAGGAAGTAGAGGAGACACTCCACCATCATCCGACCGTCGCGGATGCCGCCGTGGTCGGTGAACCGGACGAGCGACGCGGCGAGACGGTCAAAGCGTACGTCGTTCCGAAAGCGGGTGAGACACCCGATGCCGACGAACTTCGGAAACACTGTTTGGAGACGATGGCGGCGTACAAACATCCGAGAGTCATCGAATTCGTCCGGACGCTCCCCCGAACGACGAGCGGAAAGGTACAGCGGTTCGAACTCGGCGCGCAGTCGGATGACTGACCGCCGTCGAATCGGCCCGAAATGCGGCGACCACCGATTTGCTCCGTTCTTCGAGCATCTGTAACCGAAAGACACAGTTAACCGCGCTGACCGACTACCTCGACTGATGGTCGATCAGGGGGAGGAGGGGTTCGACCCGACTGAGCACGAGGCACGGGAGGTTGCCGGGGAAGCGGCGGACGACCGCGAGGAGTTTCTCACGATGATGCCACACTTCTACCGCGGTGCGGTGTCCCAATCCGGCCGATACCTCGACCGACTCGACCTCACCGTCGACTGGGCGATTGCCCTCGTCACTGCCGTGTTGGCGCTCGGTTTCCAAAGTAGCGACTCGCCGCCGTATCTCATTCCAATCGGGATGGTTGCCATTTCGATGTTTTTGCTGTTCGACGTTCGGCGGTATCGGGCCTACGACGCCATCCGTGCTCGCGTCCGCCTCATCGAGGAGAACGTGTACGCAAACGCGTTGAATCCGGTCGGCGTGACGCTCAGTGAGTGGCGCGAAGAGTTGGGTGATGACCTTCGAACGCCGAAGCTCAAGGTGTCCTTCCGTGAGGCGCTTTCGCGCCGACTCAGACGGGTGTACTACCCGCTCTTTTTGCTGTTGGGGGTCGCATGGCTGTTCCGGATAACCATCTTCGTGCCGAACGAAACGTGGCTCGAGACTGCGTCGATTCCGGGCGTTTCCGGCGAGGTCGTCATCGGCATCGTCGGCGCGTATTACGCCCTAATGACGCTTCTTACCTTCTGGCCACAGGAGCGCGAAGCCAAGGGGGAGTTTCACGGCGAAGAACCGGGCGACTGGAAGAAAGACGACTGAGTGGGACGTCAGGCAGTCCATATCACACGTCTGGCTCCCCCTACGTCGTTGAAAACGATTCTAACGACCGATACGAGTAACACAATATTTTTACGCTCACTGCAACCACATCAGAATCGAGAAAAACAATTCTAACGAGTCCCGAACAATTGTTTATGTTTTTAGTGTACGATATAAACTTCCGATAATCCAGCCGAACCGCTCCCAACCATCTACCCGGTTTTTGGCGTTTCCGGCGAATGAAGATAACTGTATCATGCGAATATCATCGCGACGACTCGTAGCAAGCATGCTCGTCAGCATACTGCTTATCAGCGGCGGGTCGACCGTCGCACTTGCGGACGGACAGTCCTCTGGCGATTCGTCAGAAACCGCTTCTGACGCGGTTCACGAAATCGGCAGTCAGGAGATAACCATACAGGATGCGACCATAACCATCTCGGATACTACCGTGAAAGGGCCGGGGCTACCGGACGCCACCATCGAAGAACGGAACTACACCGTAGCGGAGTCCACGACGACTATCGAAGGACTCACGCTATCGATAAATGGAGAGACGTACGAAATATGTCGAATCACCATTTCCGTCGAGGAAGTCGGTCTAACGCTGGAAAACGTCGAACTCTCGAACGGTAGCTAACTCCAGCTTTTCTTTCCGCTCACCCGGTTACGACCCGTGAGCTCGCGGTTCCCTGCAGCGTCGAATTGGGAGGCCCAGCGGTCGCGTTTCCTCGGAGCCACTGCCGATACTCGTCCTTTGGAAGCACCCTGACGGTCGTTCGCATTCGCGCATGGCCTGCGCCACAGAACTCGGCGCAGTAGCCGCGATACGTTCCGGGTTCGTAGACACGCGTGTGAATGACAGTCGTTCGACTGGGGAATACGTCCTGTTTGAGGCCAAGTTCCGGGACGAACATGGAATGGATGACGTCCGCGGATGTCATTCGAACGTATACATCACGATTCGCCGGAACAACGAGTTCGTCCTGTGTCGTGCGGTTCGACTCCGGATACCGAAACTCCCAGCCCCACTGATAGGCGAGGCCGCGCACCGTCATCGCGTTCGACGCTGATGATTCGTTGCTACTGGTTGCACCTATATCGATCGGATCTCCCGGTTGATTCGGCGTGATGTACGGACTCGCGAGAACTGTGTACGCCGCGATACCGACGAACAGGAGGATGATTGCGGTTGCGATGGTCCACGTGATTTCGAGGGCCGGGTCTTCCGCCGTCGGGAGTGGGTCGTCGTTGTCCCGAAACCGGACAACAGCGTAGATGAGAATGACTTCGACGAAGAGCGTCAACGGGAGCGCCACGTAGATGAGTTGGAAGTTTAACTGGTCGATGAGCCGTTTGTTGACCGATTGTGCGGTCGCTGGCGTGACTGCGACGACTCCCACCGCGCCCAAAAGACAGGCAAATATCCACACGCGACGAAGTCGCATTGTACCGGAGTCAACTGACGCTCTGATATAGTTTATCGCTAACTCGGGGAATTTGTCAAATAGAATTTCTTTCTGTTCGGCCTTCGTATTTATCGTGCTGGCTCCCGACGCGAGTACGTACCATGTACGAGGGGTGGGAACCGTGAACCGCGCAGTAGTCGAGCTGACTATCCTCGGGGCGGTTCTCTGTGGCTGTTGGATGGTTTTCCGGCTGTCCCGCCGACGCGCCAGGAGGCCGGATGGGGGCTATCGGTCACGGCGTGAGTTCGATATCGATGTGACGACGCTCAGGAAAACGGTGGCACACTGGACGACGACCACGAACCATCGTGAAATCGGAATACTGTACATCCTCTTCGGGACGTTCGCCGCGCTCTGGGGCGGAACGGATGCGATGATGATGCGAACCGAACTGCTCACGCCGAACGCGGATATCTGGTCGGTGGAAACGTACAACGCCCTCTTTACGGCTCACGGAATCACGATGCTCTTCTTTTTCGTGACGCCGGTGTTTTTCGGCATCGCGAACTACTTCGTTCCGCTCCTCATCGGGGCCGATGATATGGCGTTTCCGCGACTCAACGCCATCGGTTTTTGGCTCCTGCCACCGTCGTTGCTCCTTGCTCGCGGCGGACTGCTCTCACAAGTTATCGGCCAGTTTCTCAACCTCTTCGGGATTCATGGCGATATTTTTCGGTTCTTTTGGACGCTTCGGGAACCGGAACTCGGGTGGACGCTGTACACTCCGCTCTCGATACAGTCGCCGAATCCACAGGTGAACTTCCTCCTCCTCGGGTTACATCTCTCCGGCATCGCGACGACGCTCGGAGCTATCAACTTCATCATCACAATCGTGTACGAACGCGGGAAGGGCGTCGGGTGGGAGAATCTCGACATCTTTGTGTGGAACATACTCACGACGAGCGGCATCATCCTGTTCGCCTTCCCACTGCTCGGGAGCGCACTCATCATGCTGCTGTTGGATCGTAACTTCGGCACGACGTTCTTCACGTCCGGCGGTGGCGACCCGATTCTCTGGCAACATCTGTTTTGGTTTTTCGGCCACCCGGAGGTGTACATCATCTTCCTCCCCGCAGCGGGATTGATGAGCTTTATTCTGCCGAAATTTGCGGGCAGAAAGCTGTTTGGCTTTACCTTCGTCGTCTATTCGACCCTCGGTATTGGCGTCCTTTCGTTCGGCGTCTGGGCACACCACATGTTCGCGACGGGTATCGACCCGCGCCTCCGAGCGAGTTTCATGGCCGTCTCTATCGCCATCGCTATCCCGAGTGCTATCAAAGTCTTCAACTGGATAACGACCATCTGGTCGGGGAATATCAGACTTACCGCACCGATGGTGCTCTGTATCAGTAGCATCGGACTGTTCGTCGTCGGGGGTGTAACAGGGGTGTTCCTCGCGACGATACCTGTCGACATTCTCTATCATGGAACGTACTACGTCGTCGGCCATTTCCACATGATCGTCATGGGAATCATCCCGTTCATGATGATTGCGGCGAGTTACTACTGGTACCCGATTCTCACCGGTCGGTTGTACGACCGCCAACTCGCGCTGTTTCAGTCGATTTTGTTGGTGTTCGGTTCCGTAGTGACGTTCGGGACGCTCATCCTGATGGGATTGCTAACCCTCCCGCGTCGGCACGCTATCTACCCTGCTACGTTCGCTACGCCCCAACGAGTGGCTACTATCGGTGCATTCCTCATCGGCCTCAGCGTTCTTCTGTGGCTGTACAACATGCTCTGGTCGTACTGGAGCGGAACGCCGGTTCGAACCGCCGACGTCTGGGGGTTAAAACGAAGCCAGCAGTTCACCCGGGAGTGGCAGTGGTTCGAGCGACGGTTGCAGGAGCGGTACGGCGTCGAACCGTCGGAACCGGAGATAACGTATCCGTCTTCCACGACAGTTCCCGGCGAAGGAAGCCCGACTATCCTTCGAACCGTCGAACCGCTGTTGACCGCTGTTCCACGAATCGCTCTGGCCGCCGGAACCGGCGGACTCGTGGGAACGACCCTGATGTCCGGCGTCCTGTTCACCGCGACGGTGCTGGGCGTGTTCGACCTCTCGTCGTTCTCCGAACTCGCAGAACTGGTCGGTGCGCGGGGCGTTTCCTTCGGCTACCTCCTCTTTCTCGCCGGGGGCATGACGACGTGGGCGCTCCTGTTCGCCGTGTTCGCGGAGTACCTACCGGGACGGCCGCGAATCATCACCGGACTCGCGTTCGCCACAATCATCTCCGTCGGGTTCGCGCTGGCGTTCTACACTGGACAGACCGGCCTCCAACTCCTTGGCTACGTCGTGTTCGTTCTCATCGCTCACTGGTTCTACGGCTTCGGATTGGCACTCACGTTCGAATACCTCAGTTCGCGTTGGCAGGTCGAAGGATGAGCGGGGACGAACGATACTCGAGTCCGCTGTCGGACGAGAATATGACCGGTTCCGTCGTGTTGACCTACGGTGCGCCGTTTCTCGGCACACTCCTCGTCGCCATCGGAATCACCGCTGGTGTGCTGAGTGGGTACGCCATCGCCCAGTCCGAATTAGGGTTGTGCGGGAATCCAACCATCGTCGTCTACTCGTCCGCAGAAACCGCACAGTACACGATTCCGGAGAGTCCAACGCTCGATAAACTCAGCACCGCGGAACTGACTCAGGGGGAACGGCGAGCGTTCCAGGAAGCCGTTCGGAGTCCAAGAGGAGTCGCAGACGTGCGGGGACGGTTCGTTCACCGTGGTGCGTTTCAGCGCGGCGTCCTCATCACGTCCGGCGGAACCGTTCGGTATGCGACCATCACCTCGGTGAATTCGTGTCTCACCATCGACCCGCTCCTTCTCCCGCTCGGCATCGTCTCCATCTTGCTCGGCATTCTTGGAATTCTCACGCCCCCACTGTACCGAAAGCTCCTCGAACGAGAAGAACGAGCGGGACGGACGTCACGGTGACCTTCACAGAGTCATCTCGGCACCGACGTACAGGACGAGAACGAGGAAGAGCCAAACGATATCGACGAAATGCCAGTAGTACGAAACCGTGGCGACTGACGTGTCTCGATCTGCGTCGTACTGGCCGCGCACACCCCGCCAGAGGACGATACCGAGCAGAATCACGCCGAGCGTGACGTGTAACCCGTGCAGTCCGGTCAGGCCGAAAAACGCGCTTCCGAAGATGCCGGATGCGAGCGTAAACCCTTCGTCCACGACGAACTCGTTGTATTCGAGAACCTGTCCCGCGACGAACGCAACTCCGAGAGCAATCGTTAGGCCGAGCAGAGCCAGAAACCGATTCCGACGCCCGTGTTCGAGCGCTTCGTGCGAGAAATGGAGGGTGAAACTGCTGAGGACGAGGAGTACGGTGTTGACCAGCACAAGCGAACTCACCACGTCGGGGAGGTTCGCCGGTGACCATCCGTCGATGCGGATGAAAAAGTAGTATGTGAATCCCGCGCCGAACGTCGCCAAATCCGTTATCAAGAACAGCCCCATCGTGGCACGATACGCCCGTCGCTGTCGGGTACTCACCTGTTTGCGCCAATATCCCTCGAGATAGGCTTGGTCGAGCCACCCGACCAATCCAGCAACGAACACACCGCCGCCACCGACCGCGATTACGAGACCGGCAATCGGCGGAACGACATCGGTAGCTCTTCCCAGGAGTGCGAGTGCGACGCCCGCGTAGAGCACTCCGGCCCCAACTGCCGAGACGACCGGCCATCGACTACGCTCGTGATGCGCCGACTCGTGTGCATCCGCGGCCGTCTCGTCGGTACCGGTCGCCGAGTCAGTCATGGCACCGATAGAGACAGTCCGTCGAGAGGCAAAAAGACGACGGGCGGACTAAGTGGCCCGACGACGACTACAAGCGATGTGCTCCGTGGTGTGACACGGTCGTCCTGTTCGGAAGGACACCGTCTACGCCCACGGCGAACACCGTTTCGCCGAGCATCGCCATGCTCGCCACGCCACCTTCCGCTTCGACTTCGAGGACGGTTTCCCGAACTCGACCGGTCGGGAGTTCCAGTTCGCGGGCGAACTCCCACGCATCGCGTGTCACTCGTTCGAGCGACGGGTTGTCGGGAAGCGACGTGAGGATTCGCCCTCCGACTGACCGGACGCGACCCATGAGTTCATCGTCGCCGAGGGCTTCGCTCGTGGAAACGCCACCGAACGAAACGTACTCGACGGCGTCGGTCGGTTTCCAGCGCCTTCGCCCCGACCCATCGTCCATTAACAGGCCACCTGCGGACTGAATGAACACGTCACCGAGGCCGGTGCCCGCTTCGACTTCCGCGACGTGCGAGAACCCAACCAGTTCGTCACGCGAGTGGCCGAGTTCGAACACCTCGTTGGCGGCAAGTGCGGTTGCGAGCGTTGCCGCGCCGCTCGCGCCGAATCCACATCCGATGGGGATGTCGGCATCGAGTTCGACGCGTGCCGTGACATCGAGTTCGGCGAGCACGCCCTCAACGGGTTCGAAGTTGGTACTATCACCGCCGAGCACAACCTCCGTTCGGCCGGCGGTCTGCACGTCGGAAACGATACCGTCCTCGATCGCCATACTAACGCCCCTCGATTCGTCGCCCGATTCGGTCGGTGCGAACACCGCCGTGACGCTTCCGGGTGCGAACGCTTTCATGAAACTATCGACGCGGAAACAGGCCTTCAATCCGCCGTCTGCGGTGTTGGTACCATGAATAGACGAACACTAACACGAATGCGAAATTTATGGACGTTTAGTCACAATAGGCCTAAGTAGATATTAGAATGTCCTCTTTGGCCCAAAATATTTTATAATATGTTGTTGTAGTGCTGTCCATGTCGTACCAAACGCAAACAACGGGAACGACTTCCTGGACGAATCCGGAGCGGTGTCCGTTCTGCGACGCCGGACTCGAAGACGGCGGATGGGGATTCATCGCTCACGTTCGAGCGAATCCACAGTGCAGCACCGAATACGATATGTGGCGCGAGCAAATCGCCGGCGACATGGGCGGCGAATGGGGCGGATAAGGGGGCGTCGCCCAAAAAAGAGGCTCAGCTAGACTCCACTCTCGGTGGTCGTCGTCGCACTCTCACTCGTAGTCGTGGTGTTTTCGTTTGTCGTTGTAGTGTTTCCGGGTGTCGTCGTAGTCGTCCCGCTTGTCGTCGTCTGAGTGGTCGTTGTTCGTGTCGTCGTAATCGTCTCGCTGGCGGTCGTCGTTTGCGTCGTCGTGCTCTCATTCGTGGTCGTCGTCCCGGTTCCGCCTTCGGAACCGTCTTCTTGCTCGTCTTCTCCTTCATCCTGGTCTTCCGAATCGTCATCGGTGTCCGAGTCGTCGTTGTTCCTCTCGTCTCCTTTTTCGTCGTCTTGGTTCCGTTCCTGGTCACTGTCTCCCGAATCGGATTCCGTTTCGTCGCCATTCCGGTTGTCTCCGTCGCTACTCCGCTCGTCGTTGTCTTTCGCTTCGCTTTCACCCGAACGCTTGTCGTTCGAGTAACTACCCTCGCCGTCCTGCGTCTCGTCGCCAGTGCTGGTCGAATCGTCCTGCCCCTGGTTCGCACTCGTCGAATCCGAGTCGATGGGGTTCGTGGCTTTTGCGTCGGTCGCTGGTGACCAAAGTCCTCCGGCAGTGACCGCAATGCCCGTTACGAAGAACGCGGTGCCAGTAACGAGAAGCACTTTCTGCATCCGATCCATTACGACCGACAGTTCATCGACTAGATGATTTATTAGTAAACGGGTAAATCCTGCAACGATGACGGATCAGCTTTCTTTGTCGTCGTATTCAAGGGTCACGTCGAGCAGGCTGCTCAACATCTCGGGGAACTGCACGACTTCTAGCCGCTCGTCATCTTCGTGGAGTTGAACGATTTCCGCGGCAGTGAGCTTCGGAATGTCAGTGTGGTGAAGTTCGGTATATATCTGGACATGTGCCTGCGCCGACAACGGTTCGCTTTGAACCGCGTCCATCCATCCCGCAACGTTATCCGCAAGCCGCGTTACCGTGGTTTCGTCGTGTCGCCGAAGATGATATAGCGCATATCGTCGCCGTGGCTCCGCGAGAATCTGTAGCAACGTTTGCAACGAATTCGACTCACCGTCCATGACTCGTCCTATCGGAACAGGCGTTTTCGCTGGGGGGTAATAAAACGCTGGGAAACCCCAGTCGGGCAGAGTTATTATCGCCGACTGAAATGGTAGGATATGGTCGACTTCTTGCCCTCCACCGTCGACTCCGTCGCGGACGAAGAGCGTGACCCGCGCGTCGTCGGCGTCGATAGCGAGGACGCCGACAAACTCGTCTCGGCGCTCTCCTCGGAAACCGGCCGGAACATCCTTTCGACCCTCTACGAGGAACCCGCAACGCCGGCAACCATCGCGGAGCGAGTCGATACATCCCTGCAAAACGTCCAGTACCATCTCGAAAAATTGGAAGAAGGCAACCTCGTCGAGGTCGCGGACACGGCCTACTCCGAAAAGGGCCGTGAGATGAAAGTGTACGCTCCGACGGCTGGGCCGCTCGTCCTGTTCGCCGGAAACGAGTCGGATACGGTTGGACTGAAATCCGCCCTCTCGAATTTACTCGGTGGACTGAGCGTTCTCGGCGTGGCGAGCCTCGTGGTTCAACGACTCTCCACGGGAAGCCTGCTTCCGTTCGGCACGACATCGAACAGTGATGGCGGTGGCGACAAATATTCTAGTGGAAATGGCGCCGGTGATGCCGCATCAGGCACGACTGCGAGCAGCAATTCGGGCAACGGGGCATCGACCACCGTAAGCGGTGATGGAGGGAACGGTGCGACGACGGAAGCCATGACGCGTTCCACCGAAACGACGACCCAAACATCGAGGGAAACCGCAACGACCGCTCTCGACCAGACCACCGACCTGATGCGGGAAAGCACGACGACAGCGGTTCAAACGGTTGCCGAAGGGTCTGCCAACGCTGGTATTCCACCCGGACTGCTCTTTTTCCTCGGTGGTGCTCTAATTCTGACACTTGGGTTCGCGGTCTGGTACGCCCGCGTCGGCCGAAAATCGGTCTGACGGCCGCGAGACAGCATTAAGTCTCATCACATGGTAGCATTTTACGAGGTGGATGCGTGGTCGAGCAGCGAACGATTCATACTATCGGCACGCTGTCAATAGCGTCGGGAGTGGCACTGTTCGCGCTCTCGATACCTGCAATCCTGGTTGGAACTGCCGAAATCGTTTCGCATACCACGACTCCGGGTGAAGCTGTGACGGTTCTCTTGCAGTCAATTCCGGCGGATGGGTTCGTCCTGGGGGAAACACGGACGACGCTCACGCTCGGCGTTCTCGGATTGGGCGTTAGCTGTTGGTTGGTCGGTATCGGACTGCTGTTGCAGGGACGAACCGAGCGCTAACTAGTTCGGATGCTCAGTACGGAGATGACGTGTGGCGCGGTGTGCTGGCTGGCGGAGTATGGATGACGTTCCAATGTATTGTCACGGCGACACCGCGTCGCGTCACGTTTCGACTACGGTAGTGGACGATCAAAAGCGTCGCTAATTGTCCTATATAAATATCCGTAGATAAACAGAAATCCGCCACAGTGGTCACTGCGACGCATATCCATCGGTCGCCGTTGCCGATTCGGTTCGACGGGAAAACCCATTCCCACGCCCCGAAAAATCTTGTCGCTGCTTGGCGTATTCGCGGGACATGGGCTCCTTCGAACGAATCGAATCGTTAACGGAGCGACTCCGCCGGAGTGCGACCGTCGAAACGGTGTACGGTGACCCGATTTCGGTCGGCGACAGAACCATCGTCCCGGTCGCGAGCATTGGGTACGGATTCGGTAGCGGGGGAGGTGAAGACGGCTTCGGGATGGGTGGTGGCGTCGGTGCGACCCCCGTCGGTGTGGTCGAAATAACACCTGACGAAACGCGATTCATTCGGTTCGAAGAGTCGCGTCGCGTCGGATTAGCGCTCGTCGTTGGTTTCATTTTGGGCGTACTCCTGAACGGACAAAAGTAGCACCTCGACCGACTGTCTGCACAAACGATTTATCAGGTAGGACATCGTATTCAGGTGCCACGAAGTCGCCGAACCTCGAAACCGGAGACTCACTGAATGGTCACAGAACGCCAAATTACTGCTAGCAAATCGATACATCGACGAACCGGGCGGACGTTCTACGTCGCGACTCGTCTCCTGCCGGAACGAGTGCGCCACCCGACCTACGTGTTGTACGCCTTCTTCCGAACCGCGGACGAAATCGTGGACGACGCGGCAGGTGTCCCACCCGACGAACAGTACGCCGAGTTGGAACGACTCCGAAACCAAGCACTCGGTCGTGAACCGACTGACGACGGCGTACTCGCCGCCTTTCACGAGGTCGCCAATCGACACGGCATCCCGGATGCCGAAATCGAGATGTTCATCGACGCCATGCAGATGGACATCGAAACGGCGCGATACGAAACGTACGACGAGCTGGAGACGTACATGCGCGGTTCGGCCGCCGCCGTCGGTCAGATGATGCTCGCGATTATGGACGCCGATGACCCCGAGCGCGCCAGTCCGCACGCGATAGCACTCGGGGAGGCGTTCCAGTTGACCAACTTCCTTCGCGACGTGCGCGAGGACATCGTGGAACGAAACCGCATCTATCTGCCACAGACGACGCTCTCACGCCATGAAGTGTCCGACAAAGCGATCGAAAATCTCGACCATTCCGAGGCGTTTTCCGCGGTGATTCGCGACGAACTTCGCCGCGCGGAATCGCTGTACTGGAAGGGAGTAAACGGTATCCAATATCTTCCCAAGGATTGTCAGTTCGCCGTCCTGTTGGCGTCGGTGCTCTACGCGGAGCATCACCGACTTATTCGAGGATGTGAGTACGACGTTCTGTCCGCGACGCCGCAATTGAGCCTCGCTCGGAGACTGTGGGTACTCATCAGAACACGCTGGCACTGGCGACTGACCAGCGACCCGGAATCGGTTTTCAGAGCGGTGAGCAGTATCCCCGAGGAAAACGGCCACCGAACCGGAACGGGGTCGCCGTCGCCGGTTCGCTGAGCGAAACACCGGGCCTCATCGGGGCGTTCCTCGCGCCGAGCGAGCGACGGCGAAGTCGAACCGGTCGATTCGACGGAGTCCAGCGAACAGAAACAGCGCAATCAGGACGGGAATCCAGTTCCCGAAGTAGGCGTTCATCGCACCCCAGAGGATGACGAAGCTGACCATATCGTCCAACATGAACTCACATCCGTCGAGACGGGTACGGAGCGCACGCCAGTCGAAACCGAGTTCGACCAATCCAACCGCGACAGCCCCACTCAAAACCCAGCCACGATAGTTCGAAAGTGGGACGCCGTAGTACACGCCGCCACCATCGTAGGCCCAGAAGCCGAGGGCGACCGCGGCGGGGTCTAAGACGAGGTCGATGACGAGAACGACGACGAGCGAGGCCGTAACGCGGGCGAGCCGAGAGTCCGCCCGCGGGCCGAGCAGCAGGAGACAGAGCAGATAGCTGTTCAGAACGAGCGGGAAAAAGAAGACGGGCAGACCCGCCGGAACCGTCCCGAACAGCATCGGCCCGAGTTCGAGTTGGTAGTGGAACTCGCCGTACGGAATCCCGGTCGTCACGCCGACGAACTCGATGGCGTAGGTGTACACTGCGAGTACGACGAGAGCGATTCCCGCCCGGCGGTCGATTTCCGGCACGAGTCCGGCGACGAGCGGCGAGCGCATGACGAGCGTCCCGAAGATGATGAGCACCGGATTTCGCGCCAGCCACGCCGGAAGCCATGCCTCGTGACCGGCCACGAACAGCAGAGCACCGACGAGTGGGAAGATGACGGCGATGGTAAACCGGTTCTCGCGGATGAGCGCCGACAGTTTCGCTTCGGCAGTCAGTCTATCCACGGAAGACCCTCCACAGTCCGCCAACGGTCAGAACCATTCCGATGGCAGTGTTGATGGCGGGATACCACCAGTAGGCCCGGTCGATGTCCACGTCGCGGACGACCCACGCCACGACGAACGCGGGATAGCAGAGCAACAGCACGCCTGCTCGCGGGTCGAGGAGGAAAAAGAGGAGTGCCGAACTCAACCAGCAAACGGCACAGTACGCGAGCGTTTGGCGCTCCCCGAGCATCGTTGCAGTGGTACGAATTCCGGCTCGCCGGTCGGGATCGATGTCCGGAATCGCGGAGAACGTATGCATCGCCATTGCCCAGAGCCATCCACCAACGACTGCGAGTAGGGGTGGACTGCTTCCGGAGAGTGCGGCGTAGGCCGCGGCACCCGGAAGGATATACAGCCCGTTCGAAACCGAATCGAGCAGTGGGGTCGTCTTGAATCGCAGTGGCGGCGCCGAATACTCCGCTCCGAGGATTAAAAACCCGATGAGCCACGGCCAAGCGACTCGGGGGATGATGGGGAGAAGCCCTACCCCGAGAAGCACGGAACCGGTGACCGCGATTGGCACGACTGCGCTCCCCCGATAGCGAACCTCTCGGTCGTCCTTTTTCGGGTTCTCCTCGTCAACGTCGGCGTCGAAGATGTCGTTGACGCCGTAGAGAAAGACGTTCGCCGGAAGCAGGAAGTACGCGAAGAGCGCGACTGCCGGAACGGAGAACAATTCGTCGAGACTCGTCGCCCCGTAGGCAACACCGACCAGTACCGGCCCCGCCAAGTAGAGCCAGAACCGCGGACGCGACAGTTTCAGCAGGTATCGAATCATCGTGTGTCGAATGAATTGCTGGTTTAGTGGTCTTCTAAAACGGCGTCGGCAGTGTGTTGCCCGCTGATGAGACACATCGGAACGCCGATTCCCGGCGTCGTGTACGACCCGGTGAAGTACAAGCCATCGACCTTCGGTGAGCGATGACTGGGTCGCATCGGCCCGGTTTGCAACAGCGTGTGCGCCAGTCCGAGGGCTGTGCCCTTCGTGCTGTTATAGCGGTCGGCGAAATCCGAGACGCAGAACTGCTTCTCGAAGACGATTCTGTCACGCAATTCGACGCCCGTGTTTTCGGCGATATCGTCCAAAATCTTCTCGCGATATCCCTCACGGATGGCTTTCCCATCCGGTAGTCCGGGGGCGATTGGGACGAGGGCGAACAGGTTGCTATGTCCGTCTGGGGCCACGCTATCGTCCGTTTTGCTGGGGACACAGAGGTAGTACGCCGGGTCGTCCGGCCACGCCGGATTCTCGAAAATCTGGTGGAAATGCTCGTTCCAATCGGTCGGCAGGACGAGCGTATGGTGGGCGAGTTCGTCAACGTCCCCCTCGACGCCGAGATACAGCAGGAACGCCGACGGTGCGTAGGTGCGTGACTCCCAATATTCGGCGTCGTATTTGCGCGCCTCGGGCGGCAGCAGTTCCTGTTCGGTGTGGGCGTAGTCAGCGTCGCTCACCACGAGGTCTGCGTACATTGAATCGGTTCCGCTGTGGACGAGGAAATCGCCCTCGTGTCCCGTGATTCCCGTCACTTCGTAGTCGGTGACGTATTCGACACCCAACTCATCGCCGAGTTCGACGATACCGTTCACGACGCCGCCGAGGCCGCCCTCGGGGTAGTACACGCCGAGATTGAAATCGACGTGGCTCATCAGATTGTAGATTGCGGGCGTGTTGTTCGGCGACCCTCCCAGGAAGACGAGCGTGTACTGCATTATCTGCTGGAGTTTCGGATGGTCGAAAAAGTCCTCGACGTGGTCTTGCATCGACCCCAGAAGGTTTAGCCCGCGGGCGTTTTTCGCCACGTCCCAGGAGACGTAATCCCGAAACCGGGAGCGGTCTGTGTAGACGAAATGCTCCATCCCGACGCCGTAGTTTTGCTCCGCACGGTCGAGATAGCGTAGCAGTTCCTCGCCCGCACCCGGTTCGTAGGATTCGAACAGTTCCTTGTTTCGTTCGAGGTCAGGAAGGATATCGACTTCGTCCCCATCCTTGAAAAAGATACGATAGTGTGGGTCGAGTCGTTCGAGGCTGTAGTAATCGCTCGGCGTTCGGTCGAAGTGGCCGAAAAACCGCTCGAACACGTCGGGCATGAGGTACCACGACGGCCCCATATCGAACCGAAAGCCATCCTGTTCGAGTTGGCTTGCACGTCCGCCGAGCTGTTCGTTTTTTTCGACGACCGTCACATCCGCACCCGCGTCAGCGAGATAGCAGGCCGTCGAAAGCCCCCCAAACCCACTGCCGACGACGACAATCTCCGCCTGATTCATACTGGTTGTCAGGGCGCGAACCTGATAAAAACGACTCCCCGACCTGTAGGGTTTTATCACTGGATAAGGTCGTCTCTGTGGTGGTTTAGCTGGCGTATAACAAAGGGGCCAGGGGTTCTTCGTCCAGATGCGCCTGCCTGACTCGGGCGCGCAAGCGTGCTAGTGTGAGCGTCGTATTCCGGCGGTGCCGGAGGCTCTGGCGGAAGGTTGGCCTCCTTCCAAAGTGTCACCAATCCTCCCACGAAAGTTCTCATCCCGGGGTACCACAATTCCCGCACTGCACTCCTTTACTTCGGAACGATACACGTGTCGTTCGGTAGACTTATGACATTACACGACAGGTTCACTGCCAACAGAGGCGAATATCGTGGAAGCCGTCGTATTCTCATTACTGCTCGGTGTCGCCTTCCTCTCGTTTCTCATCGTCCTCTCGCTCTACGTCGTCTGATCTCGAATCGTCGGTCTCGACCCGACTGTCGCACAGCGTTTCGTCTCCCTCACGAAGATAAAACGGTTCGCCATGGCGCTGCTGACCGGTGCATTCCTCGGAACCGGCGTCGTCGTCGCACCCTCGGTTCGTGTGGGGGTCGCGGCTATCGTCATGGTTGCGGCGAGCATCTTCGCCGCGCTGATGCTATTCGAATTGATGCAGTATCGGTCTACTGCCGACTCGTGACGTGATTTTCCCCAGCGGCGTCGAGCGCCTCCTCGACCGCCGACAGCAAACCTTCCGGCGAGACGACAGTCCCGCGTTCACACAGTTCTCGATAGCGAACCGCAGCGGTGCTTCCGGCGTAGTTTCGCGTTTCGAACGGACGTTCTTCGACGACGACGACCGAACCTGCGCCGCACGCGACTTCGAGGTTCGCCAGATTACCCGACCCGATTTCTACGTCTGCGAGAACGGTCAGGTCGGCCTCTCGAATTTTCGCTTCGAGCGCGTCCCGCGACTCGGAACTAATGGGTGCAAACGGTTCCTCGACGACCGTCTCCAGTCCGAGCAGTCGGGCGGTTTCGAGGTCGGAATCACCCTCGTTCAGGACGCCGACCGAAACCTCGTATCTCGCCACGGAGAGCAAGTAGAGAAGGCGTGAGACGGTTCCGCCGCCCCCGACGACGTGAATTTTCGCGTCGTTGTCGCGTCCGGTCGTCCGCTCCGGGAGGGCGGTCACATACGTCGAACCCGTGACAGGATGACTGGAAACGACTGCGCGGGCATCGAATGCCTCACGGAGGGTTTCCTCGGCCAGTACTTCCGTCGGCGTTCCGGCCGAAAGCACCGACCCGGAATTGAGAAGCAGGAGTTCGTCGCAGTAGTGTGCGGCGAGATTCAGGTCGTGAATCGCGCCGACAACGGTTTTGCCGTCGTGAACGAGTTCGCGGACGAGTTCGAAGGTTCGAACCTGATGGTTGATGTCGAGACTGGCGGTCGGTTCGTCCAGCAGAAGAACGGGCGTGTCCTGTGCGAGTGCGCGAGCGAGGAGGATTCGCTGGCGTTCGCCGCCGCTGACGGCGGTAATCGGTCGGTTGGCGAACTCTGCTACGTCGGTTCGTTCCATCGCCCGGTCTATCACGTCATTTTCATCGCCGTCGCCAGGGCCGAACCGTGACCGATAGGGATTTCGACCCATGGCCACCACGTCGCGCACGTGGAAATCGAACGAGAGGGTCGTGTCCTGCGGGACGGTCGCCACCCGGCGACTGGCGGCCTTCGAGGAGAGGTCGGCTATCGCCTCGCCATCGACCAGCACGCGGCCTGAATCGGGCGAGAGGACGCCGTTCATCGCCCGAAGAAGAGTGGTCTTTCCGGCCCCGTTTGGCCCGACGAGGCCGACGAATTTTCCGTCCGCAATGTGGGCGTTTACCCCGTCGAGCACCTGCGACTGGCCGAGTGTAATCGACACATCGTCGATTCGAATCACAGCGAATGCACCTCGCGTTTGCGGAGCAGGTAGAGGAAAAACGGCGCGCCGAGAAAGGCGGTGACGATGCCGACCGGAAGTTCGGCCGCACCCGTCGCAGACCGGGCGACAGTGTCGGTTGCGACGAGGAAAACGGCCCCCGCGAGGGCGCTGGTCGGGAGCAGGATTCGATGGTCTGGTCCGACCAGCAGTCGCATTACGTGGGGGACGACGAGGCCGACGAACCCGATGACGCCGGAGACCGAGACGGCAGCGGCCGTAACGACGCTCGCGACGGCGAGGAGGAGACGCTTGGTTCGTTCGACTTCGACGCCGAGGTTGTGGGCATCTTCCTCACCGAGGAGGAGGACGTTGAGTTCCTGTGCGAACAGAGCGAGGACGAAAAAGCCGAGGAGTGCTACCGGAAGGGCAATCCACACTTTCGTCCACGAGGCGAAATGGAGATGTCCCATTAGCCAGTAGACCGCCTCGCGAAGGCTCTTCCCGCTTTCGAGAAGGAGGTACGAAACGACCGCACCGAGGAGCGTCTGTATCGCTACTCCGGCCAGCAAGAGCGTGGCAACCGGTGTCCGGCCGTCTTGTGTAGCTAGCAGGTACACACCAAAGGCGGCGGTTATTGCGCCGACGAAGGAGAAGACGGGAAGCGCGAACGGAACTGAAATCGAGAAGGCGATGGTCGCCACCGCACCGACTGCGGCACCGGACGAAACGCCGATGATGGAAGGGTCTGCCATTGGATTCCGGAAGAAGCCTTGCATGACGACACCCGCTGTGGCGAGGGCAAACCCGACGACACCAGCGAGGACGATTCGCGGCATTCTGAGTGTTACGACGATCGTTTCGGTGGTTTGCGGAACTGGAAACGAAAATAGCGGCGTGTACGTGAATTCCGGCAATGGCACACCGACGGAGAGGACACCCGGAACGGAAAGCGTGTGCTCCGCAAGTCGGATTCCCGTCGGTGCTGCTATCTCGTTGAGCAGGGCTTTCGCGACGAGAAAGGGCGAAAGTGAAACCGATCCGGTCGCGGCACTAAGTAGTACGACAACGATGAGCGCCGCCACCAATCCCCCACACCACGTGGTTACGCGCGTCCCATATCGCATCGGTATCCAAGTCTGGTTGCTTTAGGTAAATATTTATTGAATACGCTCGACGTGCCGATTGTCATGAAACAGCTATTGTTGTCGGCGATTCTCGTCGTCGCAACGCTTTTCGGTGGTATCGCAGTCGGTTCCGTTGGGGTTGCAGGGGCACAGGAAACCTGCTCGTTCCCGGTAACGAAAACCGACGCGACAGGTACTGACGTGACGATAGAGAAGGAACCACAGCGCATCGTTACGCTCTCGCCGAGTGCGGCCCAGACGATGTGGGAAATCGGCGGAAAGCAGAAGGTCGTCGGCGTGACCAAATATTCGGCCTATCTCGACGGTGCGAACGGGAAGGCGAACGTCTCCGGTGCCGGAACGACCACCGTTGTCGCGGAAAAGGTCGTCGCACAAAACCCGGATCTCGTGCTCGCGCCAAACATCATTCCCGACCAGACCGTCCAGAAGTTGCGGGATGCAGGGTTGACGGTGTATAAGTTCCGCGAGGCGAAATCCCTCGAGGACATCTACGCGAAAACCGAACTGACCGGGCAGCTCACGGGTGAGTGCCAGGGTGCCACGGAAACCGTCTCGTGGATGAAAGACCGAATCCAAACGGTTCGACAGGCGGTCAAAGGCGAGGATCGCCCGAAGGCACTGTACGTCATGGGCGGCGGATTCACTGCTGGAGAAGGAACGTACATCGACACCATCATCCGGACGGGCGGCGGAACGAACGTCGCCGCGGAAGCCGACATTTCCGGTTACGAGCAGATAAGCAGTGAGGTCGTTGTCCAGCAAAAACCGGAGTGGTTCGTACTCTCAGGGAGTATGAAAGCGCCCGGCACGTACAGCGACACCCCCGCCGCCAAACGGAACCGGACGGTGTCTCTGAACCCGAACTACCTGAACCAACCCGCGCCACGGATCGTCTATCCTATCACGAAACTGGCGAAGACGTTCCATCCCGAGGCGTACAAGCAAGCGAATGTGACGACTACGACCGAGACGGACGAAACGATGACCACCACGACCGAGTCGATGAGTAGTACGACCACCGCGACTACCACGGAATCCGGTGGTCAACCCGGTTTCGGAGCGATGACTGCAACGTTCGCGGGCGCACTCGCTCTGCTCACGTTCCTCGCTCGACGGGAGTGACACGAAAAGGCGTTTAACGGGTCGCAACAGAGGGAGGAGTATGGTCGAAAAAGTCATCTGGCCCGCATACATCGACGCGGGGTTGACACGCGGTCAAGGACGGCGGGTACCGGAAGCTTCCGCCGTCGAGGAACCGACGGTTGACGAAATCGCTCGGGCCGTCCAACAGGTCGGCTACGACACCGTCATCGAACGCGACAAAGCCTATTCACGCGAAGGGTGGGAGGAGCGCGGCCGCGTACTCGTCAAGAATGCGGACGACGCGTCGAAAAACGACCTCATTCAGGCCGTCGCCGCATACGTCACGGCCATGCGCAACTGATGCGTCGGTTGGGGCAGGTCGTCCGGACTGCACAGGGTCTCGCAATCGTGCAATCGCCGAGCGAGGAGTACCCGGACATCGGAACCATGGTCGTCGATGAAAGCCTCCAGAGCGTCGGCAGAGTAGTCGACGTGTTCGGGCCGGTTTCGCAGCCATACGTGGCGGTGTCGCCCGACGACGACACCCGACTCGCGATGCTCGTCGGGTCGAAACTCTACGCTCGATAGCCACTAGCAACACGGTTTTGTCGATTATACGCAGTTTTCACAGTTGTTTGAACCGTAATCGAACATCGATCATTCACTGCTGACGACTTTGCTAGCAACAAAACCGTTCGAAAGCCCTCGCTGGCTACGCTTGCCCTTTCATCCCACCAGGCCGAGGGAAGGACGAGCGAGCGCGCCTTTCACATATGATTGGTGTAGACGCTTTTCGGCTGGTTGACCTACTGTCGCGGTGGCGCGCGAAGGCGAACCTCCGATAGAGGTTTGTCCGCGCGAGGTTGTCGTGAACGAAGTGAGCGACTGCTCGGAAGTCGCACGCCCGCGGAGCGAAGCGAGCAGGAACGTCTTCCGGTGGACGAAGTGACGAAGGAGTGAGGAGGGTAGGGAGGGTGTGATGCGGTTTCATTGGAGTCGCCAGTAGCTAACAACGCAGTAAAAAGAATCCACTGTGAGCGCAAATCGCACAAAAACAGTGCTGTCGAAACCACCAACCACAATCCCAAATTACCGACTTCGGAGAACGATCCGTTCCATTCGACCGACCGTCTGGGCCTCGGGTTCGTTACCGCCCGCTTCGCCAGCACTCACTTCAACCCGTTCCACCGGCGGTTTTCGATACTCGGTGTAGACGTTCCAGTTGGTTTCGTCGTCCCGTACTGTGAACTCCCGAACGTCGTCCTCGGGTCGCCATACACGCGTCACGGTTCCTTCGACGGTGCCGCCGGTTCCCGGTCCATTCGGTGCCCATTCGAGTTCGACGGTCATCCCCTCCGCCAAATCGTTCGGCGACAGTTCCTCGCTCATGCCTCCGGCTACCGCCTGGGATTCCGTCAACGTACCGGCCCTACGTCCACTGGTCGAGGCCGGTTTGTGTCACGCTCTCCTCGATTCGCTCGAACCCGCGCTCTACTTCGTCTTCGTGCACTTTCCACTCTTCCGTGACGTACTCGCGGGCAGCGTCGATATCGGGGTTCATCCCGGCATCGAATTCGTAGTCGTCGGTCACGTTCGGATCGAGGAACATCTCTCGAATTCGATCCGCGTATTCGATGTGATCGCCGCGCTCTTCGAGGACGCCCCAAAGGTCGCCGTGTTCTTTGACTCCCTTGAGGGCTGTCTTCGGGCCGACGCCGGAGATTCCCTCGTTGAAATCGGTGCCACAGAGGATGGCGATATCCACCAACTGTTCCCACGTGATGTCGTGTTCTTCGAGCGTCGCGTCGAAATCCATCAGTTCCGGATTGCCCTTGCTCGTGAGTTTGCGGAGCGTGAGCGGTGCCCCAAGGAGAAGGGCGTCGTAATCCTCGGTTCCGGCGTAATCGACCGCGCCAGTTCGGGCCATGTGCGCCGCCTGTGCTTCGCCCTCGGCGGGTGCTTCGACAATCGGTACGTCGAGCAGATCGAGCAGTTCGCGGGTCGTCTCCTGTATGACCGGCGTGAGTCGTTGCGTGCTCGCTTCGAGACGCGCGACTTCGATGGCGTCGCCCTCCTCGCGTGCGTCCTCCAGTTGGTCTTCCAGTTTTTCGCGCTGTTCGCGCCGACTCTCGATTTCGTCGCTCTTCAAGTCGGTGACGCTCCCGTCGAAGACGAAGACGGGAGTCAGGTCGTGTTCGAAGAATTTCGGTAATCCCTGCACCACGCCGACGAGGTTCGCCACTTCGGTTCCGTCCGCGGTGGTGTACACCTCGTCACGGGTCCATTTCACCGTCGTCGTGAGATAGCGGTAGAGCCAGTTGTGCGCGTCCACTGCAACCAGCGAGCCTTCCACGTCGTCGAAGCTGATGTCTTCGAGCGCCGCGAGTTGGCGGAGTGCGGAGTTTCCCATTTGCTGGCAGTAGGTCGTGCGGTGGCTTGAAGGCTCTCTTCCTACACCGGAAACGAGACACCGAGCAGACTCGGAATGATAACGATGGCGACCGGAATTCCGACCGAGACGATGGCCTGTCTACGAGTGACGTTGCGAACGTGTTGTACCCCCGCCACCCAGATGTAGGCTCGCCAGAGCGCGAACAGGAGGCCGACGAGTCGGAGGAGAAGGGAGCCAACCGCTCCTCCCGCAAGCATCTCCATCGTCGGCTGAGGGCCCGCAATTCCGGCACTCGATGGGTCGAGCTCGACGGCAACGACGACGAGCATCAACGCGCTGTGGATGATTGACGGGAGATACCCCCAGCCGGTAACCGCCATCGTGTCGCGCAGGGAACCCTCAGCATCGAACAGCGACGAGATGGCGTAAAACGCGACGCTGTAGAACAGCCACACGACGAACGTCAGTACGAATCCGACACCGACGACCGTCGGTAAGAAGTTCTTCGGGTCGTTCGCGTCGAGCACCACCATTGCAAGGAGCGGTTCCACAACGTCGAGGAGGCCAACGCACGCCACGACGAGGACGGGTAACACGAGCGCGGGAGCTGATTTCCGACGAGCAAAGAACGAGTCGGGAGAGAAGAGGACTGTTTGTATCGTGTGGAGGGTCATCGTTATAAAGTAATGTATTTCGTAATTTGATATAAATTCAACCCAATCGGCCAGTCTGAGGGAGCGGAGTCGCTTGAGAACACCGAACTGACGTTATCCGGAAGTCGTTGTCGTGGTAGTAGTGGAGTCTTTGCTGGTCGTGGTAGTGTCCTCGGAAGTCGTCGTTGTACCGTCGGTGGTACCGTCACTCGTCGTGGTCGTTCCGTCAGTTGTCGTCGTAGTTGACCCGTTATCCGTCGTTGTCGTTTCCGACCCCGATCCCTTTCCGAGGGCGGCATCCAGCTGTGCAATCGTCCGATCCGGATGTGCCGTGGGTGCCGTCGTCTCGCCATCGACGACAACCCGGGGGACGGCGGAGATGGGAATTTCCTGAACCTGCGTCATCGTTTTCTCGATTTGTTGCTGGTACTTTCCGCTCTCGATCTCCGAGCGAATCGTATCGAGGTTTTCCACACCCGCCTTCTCCGCGATTCGCATGAGCGTCTCCGTCGTGGCCCAGCCATCGACCCCGCTTCGGTTTTGGAACATGTATTCGAAGTAATCCCAGTACGATTCGGGGTCGTTGTTCCAGACTGCGAGTCCTGCTCGTGCCGCTCGGGGTTCGTCAGGGCCGTGGAACCCTTCGCCGTCCCTGTACGCAACTGCACGGAATTCGAGCGCCACGTCGCCGGGTTTGACGTATTTCTCGACGATGTCGCCCAAAAAGCCGAGCACAAATTTCTGTGTGTGTGGGCATTTCCACGCACCATAGACGGTTGCGGTGACGGGGGCGTCATCCGAACCCATTCTTGCGTAGGTAAATCCACTCGGGTCGCTCGGAACGGTCACCGAGTCGTAAAGCCCCTTCGGGGATTCGATTTCCTCGGGTTCCTCTTCCTCGTCCGTCGTTTCCTCAGTGGTCGTCTCCTCGTCGCCGATATCTACATCGGCCGTCGTTGTTTCTTGATCCACCGATGTTCCGCCCGGCGCAGAGGTTTCTTTCGGGTTCGAGCTGCTGTTCGAAAGGGCTGAACAGCCTGTCGTCCCGACTGACAGTCCCGCGCCGACAAGACCGAGTATTTTTCGCCGACTCGTCTTCATAGATGTATCTCATCGTACCCAACCTTCGTTAATCGGGTGTTAAAGGGTAAAACGAAGGGAACAAGCACGAGCAGAATTCGCTTCCGTTCAGCGTGGAGAGGGCGGTGCCGAACCGCGTTTTTCGGCTAAAAACGACTCCTCATCCGCCGAGAGGTCACGGTCGCGAAATACGTCTAGTCCGGATTGATACTTCATGGGAGACTGCGCCGCCGGATATTCCAACACGAGTTCCGCCAACCCGGTCTCCTCACCCGTCCAACTGAATCCCGCCCGGTAGAGTGCCTGATACGCGAAGGGGTTGTTTACCGCGATTCGAACGCGGCGGTAGCCTCGCTCGTGAATCCGCCCCGTGGTGAATCGGGCGAGTTCCGACCCGATACCGTCTCCCCGCCTGTTTATTCGAACCGTCACGTATCGAAGCCACATCGTCCCCTCGTCCGTTCGGTCTTCGTTGAACGCGATTGCGGCGAGGAGTTCGCCGTCCTGCCGAGCGACTGCTTTTCCCGAGTTCGACATCACGAACTTGCCCGCGTAACTGAACTCTTCGTGATCGAGGCGAAGGGTTGGCCCGTCCTCGGGCCAGCCCAGTATCGCATACTCCATAGCGATGATTTGGACGCAACCCACATCCATCCGTCGGGTGTCTCCCGCTGAGCATCCATCGGGCCTTTCTGGCTGAGTCATATCGCGCGTTCGAAACCGTGGATTCGACTGCACCGTTGCGGGCGTCAAACGCACATCGGGAACGACATAACCCCGGCGTCCTGAGTACACCGTATGAGCAGTGCCTTCGCCACCGGGCGCTTTGACCGCTCGCCAACCACGGCAGGATTGGGTATCGGTGATCTGCTGGTAATTCTTGGACTCCTTTGGATGGGAAGCCTCCGTCACAACGAGAATCCGATAGCGACACCGCTGCTGTTCGCGGATACGGTCGCTCCGTTTCTCATCGGGTGGATAATCGCGTCACTCCTCGTCGGAGCCTACAGCACGCAAGCGCGCCAATCGGTTCGTGACGCAGTTCGGTTCGGCGGCGGAGCGTGGATCATCGCATCCCTTATCGGAGCGGGGCTGAGAGCAACGTCGCTGTTTCACGGCGACGCACCGCTTTCGTTCGTCCTCGTCGTCACCGGAATCGGACTCGTTTTCTTGGTCACCTGGCGGGGACTGGTGGCGGCGGTTACACCGTAACGCGTCGGTATTCGACGTACGAGTATACGGTGAGGTAGATGGAGGTGCCGACCGCCGGCACGACCATGAAATATATCGCGTACACGGGGACGAACGCACCGAGAACCGCGATGATACCGGCGAATTTAAACAGCGTTCCGGCTCTACTATGCGTGTTTTTCCACACTTCGTCGTTCGAGAGCGTCCAGGGGGTTTTGACTCCGACGAACCAGTTGCGCTCGACGCGGTTCATCAACGTTCCGATGAAGTAGAACAGGACTCCCATCGCGGGTGCGAGCACCGTCGTGAATTCGAACCGATAGCCGAGATTCCATAGGATGACGAGCGAGTGGACGTACAACATGAACGCCACGAACAGGACGACGAACAGTTCGTACTGTTCGCGGAACATCTGGATGTTCTCACTCAACGGGTCGATTCGTGGAATCACAGCGAACAAGACGAGAAGCCCGGCGGTGAGGGTCGGGAGTAAAAAGAGGCCCCAAAGCTTCGACATCGTCCCGTCGGCATCGCCACTCGCGTTCCAGTGAGTGGCCATCCGGTCGGGCATCTGGGGATAAAAATACGCACTGACGCCGAAGGCAATGACGACGAGCAGGAGTGCGACGAGATACTGTGTTCGCACCTTCATACGTACACTTTAAGCTTTTATCCTTATAAACCTACGCGGAACGTCCAAAGGACAAACACGACTGACGTTCGGTTGTGGAAAACATAGGGTCGCAGATTTACCGCCGTCCAATGACGATTACTCGTGGGTATCTTCGACCTCTGCTTTCCGTCACCAACACCCGTGGTAATTATTGACAAGGGGTTTCGATAGGGGAAATAATTCTCAGTCATATCCAAAATTGGCTCAAACTGCTGTAAACTAAGGCCTCCTGCCCTGTATCCTCAGTTGATTCTCATAACTTATGAGAAAGCAATGCGTCAATGAGTCTGTGAATATAGAGTAGATACACAGAACGACTGGCTCTCATATGGGGAAGAGTTATATACCCTCCCCGCATATTCTATAATAGATTATGACTGGATACTACGACCTCATTTTGGGCCTGATTCCGCTCGCACTGGTAGGCGTAACTGGAGCACTCAGCGTTGCTGGACTCGCACTGACGACGGCAATTCCGCTCGGCGCAACCGCGTCGGTGCTCCTCATCGGCCACGCATTGTTCGTAAACGGCCCTGTCGATAACGCCCCACCTGCCCAGTCTTCTACCCCAGTCAACTCCGCAGATTAATCTTCTTCGTTTCCTCAACGGTTTTGTCGCTGGCTGTTTTCTTGCCAATCATGACAGATGCGCTGTTTCTGACGAGCGACGACGTTGCCGGACTGGCAACGCCGCATGAGCACGTTGAGGCTGTCCGTAAGGGCTACCGCCAGCGAGGTGCGGGCGCGCCCGCAAAACCGCGTACCACACTCCCGAACGGCGAACCAGCGGGGATGCTGACGAGTTACTCCGCGATTCTTCCCGAAACCGGGGCGATGGGCGGCTACATGTACTCCGCCGGGTTCGGTGCGGGCGATGCCTGGTTCATGACGCCCCTGTTCGATGCCGACAGCGGCGAACCCCTCGCCCTCATCGACGGTGCGAGCATGAATCCGTTCAAAACCGGCGCGGTGGGTGCGGTTGGCGTGGACGCACTCGCCCGGGAGGACGCGACGAAACTCGCCATCATCGGAAGCGGCGCGCAGGCGCGCGGGCAACTGAAGGCAGTAACAACCGTGCGCGACATCGAAACCGTCTCGGTGTATTCACCAACCAAAGAGAGTCGCGAATCGTTCGCTGGCGAGATGAACGAAGCACTCGATGCCTCGGTCGCCGCCGTGGCCAGCAGCGCCGCCGCAGTCGAGGACGCCGAAATCGTGATTACGGCGACCACGGCCAGCGAACCGGTGTTCGACGGCGACCTGCTCGAAGACGGTGCCCACGTTACCGCGATGGGACAGTACCACCCGAAAAAGCGTGAACTCGACGCGACAACTATCGAACGCGCGACGTACGTTCCCGATTTACGCAAACGAGCGACACAGGACGCCGGGTCCTTCCTCGCCGCGCTCGAATCGGGTGCCGTGACGGAAGACCACATTCACGCCGAACTCGGCGAAGTCGTCGCGGGCGAAGTCGTCGGACGGGAGTCCGAGAACGAAATCACCCTCTTCGACAGCGGCGGAACAGGAATCGAGACGGTCGCTTCGGCGTATATGTTGTACGAGAAAGCTCTCGATGAGGGACTGGGTTCGACGATTTCGCTCTCGCCTGCGAGTGAGGCGTTGACTGGGGAATAGCAAGTAACGTCGGTAGTTGCGGACGAGAAGTGATTCGAGCGGGTTTTAGTTTTGGGTGGTCGTTGAGTTGCTGTCAACAAATCACGACAACACATGTCCGCACCCGCGGGCTACACCCTCCCCAACCGATTCACTTCGTTCGTTGCACTCACTCCGCTCATCCCTTGCACGCTGTCAGCCCGATCCTCCGGGCGGTCTGCCCTCCGGAACGCGCCAGCGGGCGCCATGTGGAAAACGTAGGGTTCGGAAATCGACGCAAACACAGTGGCGCATGCGTTTGCAAGCCCGAGGACTTGTCGTCCGAAGGCTTGCGGGTTATCACGCGAGGGACGAGTGCGCGAACGAAGGTGAGCGCATGAGTCGGATGGGGAGGCATTTGGGCGATTGCGGTACGGTGGCGGGTTTTGGAGTCGTGACTTCGTTAAGACATCGTCAAAATACTATGAATAGCAACTCACGTACTCACCAAAGTCGGAGGACGTCAGCACTCCGACCACCAGTCACAAAACGTGCAGACTCGCCGACCAGCGAAAGCGCCATTCAGTCGAACGCAATCATGGGTACCGAATCGAAGAACAAACCACGACACTCCTCCAAAATGTCGAACCCAAAACCACAAAGAGGGGTCACTTCATTGCTTCGGCCATGAACAAACGAACGCGGGTGCTCTTTGCGTCCGGGTTGACCATCGCCATCTTCCTCGGGGTGCAACTCGGCGCGTTGGCGCTGGTCGAACCGTTCGAATCGGCGGGCTACCAGACGGTCGAAGACCCCTCCGATCCGACGAACAGTCTCGTTTACGTCGGCGTCATCCTCGTCTTCACGGCCGGAATGCTCGCCGTCATCAAACTCGGCGTCGAATGGATTCTACGGGCTGTCATCATCCTCACGAGCGGCATGCTCTCCCTGTTCGTCTTCAGCGTGGTCATTCCCTCGGTAGTCGAAGTGACGGTCGGCGGTGCACCGGTGAACGTCATCGCGTGGATTGCGGCGGGATTGGTCGCGCTTGCCCTCGCGGTTTACCCGGAATGGTACGTCATCGACACCGCCGGGGTCGTTATGGGAGCGGGCGCGGCGGGGTTATTTGGCATCAGTTTCGGTCTCCTCCCGGCAATCATCCTGCTCGCGGTGCTCGCGATTTACGACGCCATCAGCGTCTACGGCACCGAACACATGCTCACGCTCGCCTCCGGCGTGATGGATTTGAAAATCCCCGTCATTCTCGTCATTCCGATGACGCTCTCGTACTCCTTCTTGGAGGATACCGCACAAGCAACCAGTGAGGGTGCGGTCTCGCCGGACGAGGAATCGACCGAGGCGAGCAAATCGGATGCGACAAGCGAATCGGACGACCCCGCGGAAGCCAGCGAATCCGACGACGGTGAGGATGTCCGTGACGCCTTCTTCATCGGCCTCGGTGATGCCGTGATGCCGACCGTGCTCGTCGCTAGTGCGGCTTTCTTCTCGCCTGCCGACCCGCTCGTCTCGGGGCTCGCGCTCAACCTGCCCGCACTCACCGCGATGGTCGGCACGCTAGCCGGATTGGTCGTCCTGCTCTGGTTGGTGCTGAAGGGTCGTGCGCACGCTGGACTCCCGTTGCTCAATGGCGGCGCAATCGGTGGCTATCTCGTCGGCGCGCTGGCGAGCGGGATTTCCCTGGTTCAAGCGGTCGGATTGTAGTCGAAGCCGCCACTTTCGTTTTCCTCGATATCCACCTGCCGTACTGAATATACGTGGCGAAACCGACACGCTCGTTCCGCACCTAACGTATGTATGACCGTCTCGAGCGACGATTCCGTCCGGGTGGGTGTTCTGAGTTTTCACAACAGCAAGGAGACGAAGGCTATCTTGAACGCGGTCGAAGGACTGGGGCATACGCCCGTCTGGTTTCGGAAAGCGAACACACGCATTCGGATAATCGGCGACCAACCATCCCTCGTACCGGATGCGGACGTGCTCGTGAATCGACTTCTGTTGGCGACTATCGACGACCCGCTCGAAGAGCTAGAGATAGCCAATGTTCTCGCCGGTATCCGCCCGATGGTCAATCACCCTCGTGACGTGCTGACTGCGATACACAAGTACGCGACTGCTGTCCATCTTTCCAACCACGGCGTTCGGACGCCCGACTCCTATTTCGCCTTGAGTGGTCATTCGTTTGCAGACGGACGCGACCACATCGGGAGTCAGATGGTATTGAAAACGGGCATCGGAACGCACGGCGAAACGGCGTGGAAACTCCACGAAACAGAGCGGCCGAGTCATCTCGTCGGGCGACGGCACACGTTTCTCCAGCGGTTTCTCAGACAGGACGACCGACAGTGGGACGTTCGTGCGTACGTGGTAGGCGACGATGTCGTCGGGATGATGCGCCGTTCCGCCCCGAACGGTGACTGGCGAACAAACGTCGCTCGCGGTGGTGTCCCGGAGAACGCCACCGACGAACTGCCTAATGAGGTTCGAGCTATCGCCAGAAAAGCAGCACACGTCGTCGGTCTCGATATCGCCGGCGTCGATCTGATGGAGTGGAACGGAGACTGGTACGTCCTCGAAGTGAATCCAACCGCGGGGTTCACCGGCCTCTATCACGCTACGGGAACTAGCGCTGCACCCTTCATCGCACGACTCGCCATCGAGCGGGCAGGCGGGACGGTTTCGGACGAGCGAGTAAAAGTACTCGCCGAAACGCTCGACGATTCCGTCCCTGGCTGCAAGCCTGCGCGGGCACAGGCGAATCCCGGCAGTGGCCCCTTGACGGTCGGCTACACCGAACGCGTGCTGGTCAACGGATTGTTGGGAATCGAATCGGCCGTCGCCAAAGCCGACACTGGAGCGAAACGGACGAGTATCGGAATCGACCTCGCAGCGAAGGTGGGTGCCGGCCCGATAAAAAGCAGTACCACGGTCAGGTCGGGAAGTCGGCGGTCGAACAAAAAGCGCCCGCTGGTGGATGTCGATATCGTCCTCGGCGACAACTGGCATCGAACGACCGCCAGCGTGGTAGACCGCAGTCATATGCGATACCAGCTCATCATCGGTCGGGACGTGCTCGCCAACTATCCTGTGGATTTGAAGCGCCGAGCGGAAGAGGACTGACACGTTCGTTTCCGGCCGACAGACGTTTGTCGTTTCCGGGCACAGAAACGAACCATGCCAGACCCCGATCTCGGTACGGCGACTATCGTCTACGACGGCCCGGACGGAACCACCGAACGCGAAGTCGATAACGACGATATCGTCTATTTCGACGACCATTGGCTCGTGAAGGTCGGCGAGAACGACGACGGTGACGACATCGTCCGCCGGATTCCCCGTGACCGGGTGCAATACGTCGAACGCTCCATCGACGAACTGGAAAAGAAAGTCGAGGGAGCGATCGAACAGGCCAAAGAGCAGTTCGGCTGGTGGAGCTAGCGAACAGGAAAAGAGTGAATGTCGGTATTTTCGTTATCGCCACCGGTTGCTGTTTCATTGTTCCCGATGTGCTAGGTCTCGCCGACTCCAAATAACCGCCACCGTAAGCCGCCACGACCACCCCAACCGATTGCGTTCCTCGCTCCTTTCAGTCGCTGTGGTACTCATCCCTCACGCGACCCCAGACAGTCCGTCGGCGGTGAACGCCTCGGGCTTGCTGGGGAACGCGCCACAGTGGTTCGTAAAAATTTGTGGTTTGGGCGGGTCGCGTGGCGCGCGATGGCGCATCTCGTTGTTCGCCCGCGCGAGGGACGACCAGAACGAGCGTCAGCGAATGACAGGAGTCGGTTGGGAGGGTGTGATGCGGTCATGTGGAGTCGGCACCACCTAGCGCTCCTACTGAATACACGTAGGTTCAAATTTGAAGACGTACAAATCGAACTCTCCACGCATCCCGTTCCTCCGACTTTTTAACCCTTCACGCGATATCACCATCCATGAACGCGGACGAAGTCGCGGAACTCATCGAATCGGAACTCGAAGACGCCGACGTAACGGTTACGCACCCGCGCGGAGAGCACGATGAAGATCATCTCGCCGCACTCGTCGTCTCGCCTGCCTTCGAAGGAAAATCGCTGGTGCAACAGCATCAACTGGTGTACGACGCGCTGGGCGACCACATGACGACGAACATCCACGCGCTCGAACTGAAAACCTACACGCCCGAGGAGCACGAACAGTAGCGAGTCGTATCGAGGGAACTCAGCGGTTCGGAATCGATGCTTCGGCAAGGTCAAGCGTTCGATTTCGAAGCGCGTCTCCCGTCTCGGTGTCGAACAGGTGTATCGCGGTTTCAGGAATTCGCGCGACGACCTTGCTTCCTTCTTCCACCTGTTGCATCCCGCCGACCGTGACGACGAACGTCGGTCGCTCGTCTACCGGTCGGTCGTCCGCGGTCGAGAATCGGAGGTAGACGTTGTTCTCGTTGCCCATCGGTTCGACGACGTCGACGATGGTTCGAAACTCGTGGGATCCCTCGCCGCTGGACACGAGTTCGATGTCTTCCGGGCGGACGCCGAGCGTCACGCGCTCCGTGTCGCCGACTTCGTCGAGGGTTTCCCCGGAAAGCGGATACTCGAAGTTCTCGCCGACGAGCGTATCGCCGTCACGTCGCATCTCGAAGAAGTTCATCGAGGGGTCGCCGATGAATCCGGCGACGAATCGGTTCGCGGGCCGGTGATAGGCCTCGATGGGGGTGGCAACCTGCTGGAGTTTTCCGTCGTTCAGGATGGCGATTCGGTCGCCCATCGTCATCGCCTCGGTCTGGTCGTGTGTGACGTATACCGTCGTCACGCCGAGGTCTTCCTGCAAGCGTTGGAGTTCGGTACGCATCTGCGACCGCAGTTTTGCGTCGAGGTTCGACAACGGTTCGTCCATCAGGAACACCTCCGGGTCGCGGACGATGGCCCGACCGAGCGCGACGCGCTGTTGCTGGCCGCCGGAGAGTTCGCCAGGTTTGCGGTCGAGTAGGTCGGCAATACCCATCATCTCGGAGGTCTTTTCGACATGGCGACTGATTTCGTCGTTCGACAGGTCGGTCGACTCTTCCAGCCCGAAACTCATGTTCTCACGAACAGTCATGTGCGGGTAGAGCGCGTAGGATTGGAACACCATCGCGATATCCCGCGTCGTCGGCGGTTGGTCGTTGATAACCCGTCCGCCGAGGCGAACGTCTCCCTGCGAGACGGTTTCAAGTCCCGCAATCATCCGAAGCGTGGTCGATTTTCCACACCCCGAAGGGCCGACGAGGACGAGGAACTCCCCGTCCTCGATATCGACGTTCACGTCGTCCACGGCGACGATACGGTCGCCGTCGTCATCGAACCATTTGGTGACGCTGTCGAGCGTTAAGTTAGCCATCGTTCGTACTCCTCCGTCGTGTCGTGCATATTCCTATCATTAGCTTGCAACTCCTTTTGCGAACTGTTCCCCGAACGCGATGTAGACGATGAGCGTCGGCACCGCCGCGACGAACGCGCCTGCCATCTGGAGGCCGAACGACTGGATGATGCCGCCACTCAGGTTCGTCAGAGCGACCGTCACCGGTTCGCCCGCCCCGGCACCGCCGGGGAGGATGACCAGCGCGAACAGCAGGTCGTTCCACACCTGCGTGAACTGGTAGATGAGCGTTACCGCGAACATCGGCTTCGACAGCGGAAGCACGATGTTTCGGTAGATGCTGAACACGCTTGCGCCGTCGAGACGCGCCGCTTCCAGCATCTCCTCCGAGAGGTTCCGATAGTACGACCGGAACAGCAAGAACGTGATGGGAATCCCGTACGCAGTGTGTGCGATGATGAGATTCACGATGTTCGCGTAGTGGGCGTGCATCAGCGGCAGTCCCCACAGCGGCGAGAGGAGTGCCTGCGTGTCCACGATAGCGAACAGGCGCGACAGTGGCACCAGCACTGCCTGATACGGGATGAAGATGCCCGCGATGAACAGCGCGATAATCGGCATCTGGTACTTCCACTCGACGTTCGTGATTCCGTACGCCGCGAGGCTTCCCAACGTCGCCGACAGTATCGTCGCCGGAATGGCGAGGATGAGGCTGTTCACGATACCGTGCGTGAGTTTGTCTATCGCCACCCGCCACGGTTTGAGCGTGAAGCCGTCCGGCGCTGGCGGGACGAACGGAAGCGTCTCGTTGAACGCGCTGTTCGTCTTGATGGCGGTCATGATGGCGGCTTCCAGCGGAGCCAGATAGAACGCGACTATCGCTATCAGCGCCGCGTACAGCGCCAATCGCCGCGGCCCCGCGTTGCGGAACGCGGTGACTGCTCGCTCTCGGCGAGTTCGTCCGTCCGGTTCCGGCGTTGCAGATGGACTGCTCATCGATGCCTCCGTGTCGCTGTCGTATTCATAGTTCACCTCGTCTGTATTCGCTGTAGAGATACGGACCGACGACAGCGAGCGCCATCAGGAAGAGGATGATGGCGATCGCCGAACCGTACGCCCAGTGGTTGGATGCAAACGCTTCGCGGAACATCATCGTTGCCAAAATGTCCGCCGCCGGGCCTGGGTTCGTCCCGAACATCACGTACAGGAAGTCGAAGGCCTTGAGCGCGAACACCATCAGCACCACCGCCGCGCCCATCGTGGACGAGCGCAACTGTGGGATGATGACTCGACGGTACATGCGCCACGAACTCGCGCCGTCTACGCGCGCCGCCTCGTAGTGGTCGTCCGGAATCGCTCGCAGTCCCGCGAGGTAGACGACCATCGCGTACCCGCTGAACTGCCAGATTAACGCAAAAATGACCGCGGCGAGTTTCGTCGTCGGGTCGCTAATCCAGTGCTGAGCGAGTCCGCCCAGTCCGAACTGCCGAAGTGAGACGTTTATCATTCCGCTCTCGAAGTTGTACATCCACGCCCACACCTTCGCCGTCACAACGAACGAGAGGCTCATCGGCAGGAGATAGATGGTTCGGAATCCGTTCTCGAACCGGATTTCCCGGTCGATGAGGATGGCAAGTGCCAATCCGACCACGAGACAGAGCGTCGTGAACACGATGAGCAGAACCACCGTGTTTCGCGCCGCCGTCCAGAAGTTCGGGTCGTTTATCGCCTGCCGGTACATCTCCAAGTCGAACGTCGCCGGGTCGTAGGTCGGAAGCGTGAGCGAGGCGAAGTCGGTAAAGGAGATGACGAGGTTCCAGCCGATAGCGCCGTAGACGAAAAAGCCCATCAGCAGGAACGGCGGGAGCCAGAACGGAAGACTCTGGACGAACTCGCTCTGGAGTATCGACTGATCGGTCTCACGGTGCCGTTCGACCGTTTCGCCACCGTCGGCTCGAAGCTCCCCCTCACGATTCGACCCGCGTCTGCCGTTTTTCAGTAATTCGCGTATTCCTTGCATGGAAAGTCGGGCGTCGAAATCAGTTCGATTCGAACGCCTTGACGAACTTGTTGTAGGTCTTGTCCACGTTCCAACTGGAGTTGAACGACGTCGCGGCGTCCTTGAGCGCCGTCAGTGTCTCCGGACTCGTCGCCAGACCGTGCGTGATGGACGGAGGCTGTGATTTCGAGTTCTTGAACTGGTCCATCTGGCGCGAGAGGAACGGCCCGAACTTGTCCTTCGGAACGTCAGTACGCGGCGGAATGGAACCTTTCTTCGGGTTGAACCGCTCCTGTGCGTCCACGGAGCCGATGTACTGGAGGAATTTCTTCGTCGTCTCCGGCGTCGGGTTGTTCTTCGGGAACGGGAACGAGTCCATGACCAGCGTGTATTTCCCCTTCGTACCGGGGAACTGCACCATGTTCCACTGCTTTTCGAACTCGAAGCTATCCTGACCGCGATACATTCCGGCGGCCCAGTCGCCCTGATGGAAGAACGCGGCCTTGCCGTTGATGAGCTTCTTGTTCGCCTGTTGCCAGTCGAGCGAACCGGCGTCGCCGTTGAAGTGGTTGTGGTACTGCTTGACGATGGATAGAGAGTTCTTGACAGCCTGCTTGTTCGCCTTGACGTTCCCCTTAATGAAGCCGTTGTACGCTTGCTCGCCGTGTTCGCCGAGGAGAACCTGCGACCAAAGTTGGAGGGTCGACCAGCCGGATTTCGTCTGCTGGGCCATCCCCACAGCATCCGTTTTGTTCTCGACCGTTTTCATCAAGCCCACGAGGTCGCTCGGCTTCGAGATGCTTTTCGGGTCGACACCCGCCTTCTCGACGACTTTGGCGTTGTAAAAGAGGTTGTTCAGACGGTGGATGTTGAGCGGCACCGTCACGAACTTCCCGTCCGGTTTCGCGACGTCTTTCGGCCCTTTCAGGTAGGCGTTTTTCATGTCGTTTTTCGACCAGACGGAACTGCTGATGTCTTCCAGTTTGTCCGCCTCAACGTAGGGCTTGAGGTTCTTCCCCGGCCACGCCTGCCACGTGCTCGGCGGGTTGCTATTGAGCACACGCTTTTTGATGACGTTTTTCAGGTTCTGTCCCGCACCGCCGGAAACGGGGTTCGATTTGATTTTGATGTCGTGTTTCTCCTCGAATCCTTCGAACAATGCCGTGATAGCCGCGTTGCCGTCACCGCCCGTCCACCAGTGTTGGACTTCGACCTTGTTCCCGCCTTTGTTGTCGTTTCCGCCGTTATTTCCGTCTCCGCTTCCACCGCCGCCGAGACAACCGGCAAGCCCCGCGGTGCCAGCAACACCCGCAAGACCGGTGTATTTCACGTAGTCTCGCCGTGACAGCTCGTCATTTCCATTGTTTGTCATAGTCACACCTCGTAAGTGTGTCATAACTATGCGGAAAGACCCACTTAATTATTGTTAAGTTAATTCTCAGTCGAGTTAATTATTTAAAATAGGGAATGTTTGGCGTAACCACGCTCGAATCGATACAGCGACGGCGAGAACGTGTTGATATTAATACCGTATACTTATTACGAACCTGTTCGGCGACTCCGATTGAGCACATTATTTATTCGTGGCTGGAGACCCCACGCACATGAGCGACGAGGAATACCGAATCGAGGAGGACAGCCTCGGGAAGATGAAAGTGCCTGCTGACGCCTACTGGGGCGCACAGACTCAGCGCGCGGTACAGAACTTCCCGATCTCGGGAATCACGTTCGGGCGACGGTTCATCCGCGCCCTCGGCATCGTGAAAAAGGCGGCGGCACAGGCCAACCGCGACCTCGGAATGATCGAAGCGGACGAGGCCGAAGTCATCATTCAGGCCGCCGACGAAGTCATCGCGGGCGAACTCGATGACCAGTTCCCCGTCGACGTGTTCCAAACCGGCAGCGGCACGTCCTCGAACATGAACGCGAACGAGGTCATCGCCAACCGCGCCGCCGAAATCTACGGCAGCGAAGTCGGTTCGCGCGACATCCACCCCAATGACCACGTCAACTTCGGCCAGTCCAGCAACGACGTGATTCCGACCGCGATGCACGTGTCGGCGCTCGAAGCGGTCGAGAAGGACGTGCTTCCGGCACTCGATACTCTCCGTGAAGCACTCGCCGAGAAGGAAGAGGAGTATGACGATGTGGTGAAGACGGGTCGCACTCACCTACAGGACGCGACCCCGGTTCGCGTGGGACAGGAGTTCGGTGGCTATCGAACGCAAATCGAGAAAGGACTCGCCCGCATCGACCACACGCGCGACCACCTTGCCGAACTCGCCCTCGGCGGAACCGCGGTCGGAACCGGTCTGAACACGCACCCTGATTTCCCGGAACTCGCCGCGGAGTACATCAGCGAGGAAACCGGTATCGAGTTCCGCGAGGCGGACAACCACTTCGAGGCGCAGGCCGCCCACGACGCGATGGCCGAAGCACACGGTGCGCTTCGAACCGTCGCCGGGTCGCTCAACAAAATCGCGAACGACCTCCGCCTGCTGGCGTCCGGCCCGCGTAACGGACTCGGCGAAGTCGAGCAGCCGGAAAACCAGCCTGGAAGTTCCATCATGCCTGGCAAAATCAACCCCGTCGTCGCCGAGGCGGTCAACCAGATGCACAAACAGGTCGTCGGCAACGACACCGCCGTCGAATACGGCGCAGGGGAAGGACAACTCGACCTCAACCTCTACAAACCGGTGTTGGCGCACAACTTCCTCCAGTCCGCCGAACTCATCTCGAATAGCAGCACGGTGTTCGCGGAGAAATTCGTCCAGAAGCTCGAAGTCGATGCGGAACACTGCGAGACGCAGGTCGAACAGAGCATGGCGCTCGCCACCGCGCTCAACCCACACATTGGCTACGACAAAGCCTCGAAAGCGGCGAAGGAGGCGTTAAAAGAGGGTAAAACCGTCCGGGAAGTCGTCGTCGAAAAGGGCTACCTGAGTGAGGCAGAAGCCGACGAAATCATCGACCCCGAAGCGATGACGCACCGCGGTATCCTCGGACAGGACGAGTAAGCCGTTTCGCGTTTCGTTTTTTCGACCCATCGACTGCGACCGAAACCGTCGGCGGGGTCAGAACAGGCTGGTGAAAAACGACACCACCGAGTTCAGCACGGATGCGATACCGTCCCAGAGCTTGGCGAAGAACGATTTTCCACCGCTGTTCACGTCCGAGGGACTCGAAGTAGTCGTCGCTGGCGTCGTCGTCTCACCGCCGCCACCGTTCGTCGTCTTCTTCGCCGACGTCTTCGACGTGGTCTCCGAACTACAGCCTTTGCTCGTTATTTTGACTTCCTTGTTCATGTTCAGCTTCGTGCGCGTCGGGTTGTTCGGGTTGCCCGACAGCACTTCCCACTTCTTCACGTCACCCTGATATTCGCCGCCTTCGTCCGACAGAAGGGCCTTTTTGTTGAACTGGGGATGAATCGTGAACTCGAAATCGTTCCCCAGACCGCGGTACACAGCGCCGTCGGAGCGACCACCCTGCCACGTCCAGTGAACGACCGCGTTCGCGGATTTGTTTCCGTTCCAGTCACGGGTGACGGAGTAGTCGAACGTATCGCGGTTCGTCGATCCATCGTACTGGTCGTCCTTGATGATGAACTTTCCTTTCACCGGGAGGCTAGTGATACGGAACGAAGCGGCACCGCCGTCGTCGCTGTCCAGCTTGTCGTGAATCATGACGAGACTCAGTCCCTTCGGTCCCTCATAGAGGAAGAGGATACTGGTGTCGTCGCGCTGGAGATTTTCCGTTCCGAAGGAGGCGTACTTGTACGACATCGGGTCGGTATCGGGCGTCCGATAGTCGTAGAACTCCTCGACGGGAAGACCCGACAACGAGAGCGGTTCGATTGGAATGCACTTACCGTCCTGCTCGATAGCGAACTGTTTGTTACCGTCCGACTGAAGTGCACCTGCCGACGAGACGCCTCCGAGCACAGCTGTCGAGGCGATGGTCGCCTGAATGAATCGGCGACGGTCGATAGTGGGCGAGTTCTCGGTCATGCTGTCCACGAATGCTACGGTTTTCTGGTATCTTTGTTCCATGCCGACTGATTCGAATCAGAGCAAACCGAACGAAACGGTATGGGTGTCCTTCAAAGAGAGTAGGACGACAGTAGCACCGAACCACGAACCTATGCGACGCCTACTTTTATACAGCGCTGCTCCGGATATGCAAGCATGGAGACACTCAACTCCCGCGTCCGAATCGTCTGGTTCGCGGGTGTTCTCATCACGACAGCGCTCGTCGGGGGAGTACTGTTCGTGGCAGGCCGATTTGTGGTCGATAATGCAGTATGGCTCCCCGTCGTGGTCGCACTCGTGATACTCGCTTCCGGCGGCGCGTACGTCGTTCTCAAATATCGCTCGTGGCGGTTCGAAATCCGTGACGACGACCTCTATCTCGAACGTGGCGTGTTCACCCGTGTAACGACCGTCGTCCCCTTCGTCAGGGTTCAGCACGTCGATACACAACGTGGCCCTGTCGAACGTTTGGCTGGCCTTGGCAGCGTCGTCGTGTACACCGCCGGGTCACGTGGTGCGGATGTGACGATTCCAGGTCTGACGCCGGAACGGGCGAGCGACCTCCAGCGTCGTCTTCGGAACCTCGCAATCGAAAGCGAGTACGAGGATGCGGTATGAAACTCCACCCGCTCTCGCTTCCCTATCGACTGGTTACGCGGAGTATGAGCGTCGCGGTTTCGCTCTTTTTCGTCGGGACGACGCTCGCGGGCGCGGTGGAGTTCATCACGTTCGGTATCGCTTTCGTGCTCGTCGTCGCCGGACTCCTCGTCGCGGGACTTTGGGAACTCACCTATTATCGACGGTTCGAGTACATGCTCACCGACAATTCGCTCGACATCGATTCCGGCGTCATCTCGCGGCGACGACGGGAGATTCCGCTTCGCCGGATTCAGAACGTGGATATTCGGCGAAACGTCGTCCAGCGCTTCCTCGGAATCGCATCCGTAGGATTCGAAACGGCGGGTGGCGGCGAAACCGAAGCCAATCTCCGATTCGTCGCCTATGAGGAAGCGAGACGGCTTCAACGCGAGATACAGCGCCGAAAACGAGGTGCCGAGGAACGCGACGAGGGTGACGGCGAAATCCAACCGGATCTGTTGTACGAGATCAGTTCGCCAGAACTGCTACTGCTTTCCGCCATCTCGATAGAACCTCGCGTGTTCGGTCTGGTCTTCTTCGTCGTGCCATTTCTCACGAGCGCGAACGACTCACTCGGCGGCTTGTCGGTCTTGTTCGGCGTCGTTCAACTGTTGGTCTCAGCGCTAGTGCTCTGGGTTGCCAGCGCGATGGTGACGTTCGCGCGATATTACGATTTCACACTGCTACGCGTGGACGACGAGCTCAGATACGAACGCGGCTTGCTCCAACGGTACGACGGGTCGATACCCCTCGACAAGATTCAGACGCTCACGCTTCGGGAAAACCCAGTCATGCGACTCACGGGATACGCCACGCTTTCCATCGAAACCGCAGGATACGCACCCGGGCAAGGTCCATCCGGTGGGTCGGAGGCTGCGATACCCCTCGCGACTCGCGGTCGCGTCCGCAGGTTAGCCCACTCCATCGAATCCTTCGATGAACCGGAGTTCGTTCGGCCACCGAAACGAACCCGACGCCGGTACATCGTCCGGTACGTGCTGGTCGTTTTCGGTATCGCGGCTGTAGCATACGCCATCGACTGGTTCACCGGACTGCTTGGTTTCTGGTACGCCACGCTGGCGTTGCTCCTACTCGCACCGGTCGCCGGACAGTATCAGTGGAAACATCGCGGCTATTACGTCGGGGACGACCACGTCCAGACCCGAAACGGGTTCTGGCGAAGGAGAATTCACATCGTTCCCTACTACCGGGTGCAGACCGTCATCCAGCGCGAGACGCCGTTTCAGCGAAGGTGGGGACTCGGAACGGTTATCGTTGACACTGCAAGTTCAGTCGGGTTTGGAGGCCAGGAGGCTCACGCCGCTGACATCGACGTGGACGACGCAAGCGAGTTTCGGGAAATCGTCGTTCGACGACTCGGACGGCAGATTCGAAAACGGGCAGACTCCGCCCGTGGTGATGAAACCGAGTCGAAGCAGTTCCCCAGCGAATGAGCGGCGAGGCTCAAGTTTCGGAGACGGCTTTCACAGCGACGACGACACGTTCTAACTCGCCATCCTCGTCCTGGATGGGCGCCGCACTAATCGAGTACATTCCCCACTCACCACTGGGACTTTCGTAGCCGATTCGTTCGTCGTGAACGGGTTCGTTCTCCTCGAGCACTGGCCGCACCGGGTACTCTTCCCTCGGGAGAACCGTTCCGTCTTCGTCCGTAATCCGCCACTGAGAGGAATCGTACGGTCGGTTCGTGATTTTTTCCTCGTTGACTTCGAGCAGTTCGACGGCTCGATTGTTCGCCCGTGTGATCCCGCCGTCGCTATCGAGCACGAGAATACCGACCGGACTCGTCTCGAACACTCGCTCCAGTACCTCCTTCTCGCGCCGGTGTTCTTTCCGAATCCGGTTCCCAGCGGTGATGTCTCGGAAGAAGACGGACAATCCTTCCTCGGATGGGTACGCGTGAACCTCGAACAGCGTCTCTAACGGATCGAAATACGCCTCAAACGTCGTCGGCTCCTGTGTCTCCATCGCCCGACGATACTCCGATTCGAACTGCGAGTTGACGGCGTCCGGAAACACGTCCCAGACGTTCTTCCCGAGCAGTTCCGTCTCGGATCTATCCAGCAGTCGTTCTCCATGCCCATTGATGAACGTAAACTGCCAGTCGTCGTTGAGGGCGAAAAAGGCGTCAGTCACCCGTTCGTACACCGTATTCATCTGGCGCTGGTACGACGCTGCGGCCTTCTCTGCACGATATTGGCTGACGGCGTTTTCGATGCGGTTCGCGAGGACGGCGTAGCAGTGGGTTCCAGCGGATTTCTGAAGATAGTCGGTGACGCCGGCGGAAATCGCCTCGCTGGCGATTTCCTCGCTCCCCTTTCCGGTAAAGAGGATGAACGGAAGTTTCGGATACTGCTCGCGCACCGCTTCCAGAAAATCGAGTCCGTCCATCGAACCCATATCGAAATCGCTGACGATACAGTCCACCACGAGGCCCTCGTTGAGACGGGTGCACGCCTCCATTGGGTCGGATTCCGTATATATATTGATATCGGGAAGGTATTCCGTGAGTAACAGGACAGAAAGGCGTGTTCGTGCTGGGTCGTCGTCCACATGCAGGACGCGAATCGGCGTATTTTCTATGAGATTTCCTGGGCCGAGGAAATCAGTCATATCACCATATCTCTCGTCTTTAGATTTATATTTACGGTTTGTTCAAGAATCAACACTTTTCATAATTCATGGAAATCAGAACAATAATCAAGATAAATTCAAATTAAATGTGTTAAAATACTTGATTCCGCTGTATAATGGAGATGGATAAATATATCAAATATGTTGTATGACTGGCGATGGAACAGTCGGTATCCTTTCGCAGTGACTCCCCTTTCTCATCTGAGCGACTCCAATCGACCCGTGCGAACTGGACGGTTTTTTACCCTTCCGCGTCTCAGGTTCGACCAATGAGCGAGTACGACTACGAGGACCTCGGTCTCGTGGCAGGGCTGGAAATCCACCAGCAACTCGACACCGAGACGAAACTGTTCTGCAAATGTCCGACCGAACTGCGTGAACCCGAGGAGTCGTCCCGAACGTTCACTAGATTCCTTCACCCGACCCGAAGCGAACTCGGCGAAATTGACAAAGCCGCACTCGAAGAGAGTCAAATCGACCGCGAGTTCGAGTATCTGGCTTACGACTCCACGTGTCTCGTAGAGGAGGACGACGAACCGCCGCACCGATTGGACGAGGAAGCCAGAGAAGTCGTCCTCGAAATCGCCCAACTGCTCGATATGGACGTCATCGACCAGGCCCACCTCATGCGGAAAATCGTCGTCGACGGGTCGAACACCTCCGGTTTCCAGCGTTCGACGCTCGTCGCCACGGACGGCGAAATCCGGACGAGCGACGGCCCGGTCGGTGTCGAAGACCTGATGCTCGAAGAGGAAAGCGCCCAGCGCATCGAAGAGCGCGAAGACGGCGTCCTCTACAGCTTAGACAGACTCGGCATCCCGCTCGTGGAAATCGGGACGAAACCGGATATCAGCTCGCCGGAACAGGCTCGTGAGGCCGCCGAACGAATCGGCATGCTCCTGCGCTCGACCGGCCACGTAAAGCGTGGACTCGGAACCATTCGACAGGACGTGAACGTCTCCATCGCGGAGGGCGCCCGCGTCGAAATGAAGGGTGTGCAGAGTTTGGACGATATCGACGACCTCGTCCGCCACGAGGTCGGGCGACAGGTCGAACTTCTCGCCATCCGCGACGAACTCCACGACCGAGACGCGGAAGTCGGCGAGGTACAGGACGTGACGAGCGTGTTCGAGGACACCGACAGCGGCGTTATCCGCGGCGCGCTCGACAAGGGTGGCAAAGTTACGGCGGTTCCCCTCTTCGGCTTCGACGGTCTCGTCGGGCGGGAAATCCAGCCGGATCGCCGCCTCGGGACGGAACTCTCAGACCACGCCAAACGCCACGGTGCTGGCGGTATCTTCCACACCGACGAACTCCCGGCCTACGGCGTCACCGAGGACGAAGTCGCGGCACTCCGCAATGCCGTCGGTGCGGGTGACGATGACGCAGTCGCCATCGTCGCCGCGAGTCCGAACGTCGCCGATGGCGCGATTGCGGCCGCCGCCGAGCGCGCCGAAGTCGCGCTCGAAGGCGTGCCGGAGGAAACCCGCGGCGCGAAGGAGGACGGAACCTCGCGCTATCTCCGCCCATTGCCGGGTGCGGCGCGGATGTACCCCGAAACCGACGTTCCGCCGGTCGACCTCGACCCGACCGAAGTCGAGACGCCGGAACTGCTCACCGAGAAGGTCGAACGCTACCAATCCGAGTTCTCGCTCGGTGCGGGACTCGCCGAACAGGTGGCCTACGGTCGCCGGATGCCGTTGTTCGAGCGCGCAGTCGAAACCGGGGCAGACCCGACGTTCGTCGCCGGGCTGCTGGAAAGCACGGTGACGGAACTCCGGCGTGAGGACGTGCCGGTCGAGAACCTGACCGACGACCACTTCCTCGGCGTCATTGATCTCGTCACGGATGGCGACTTGGCGAAGGAGGGCGTCAACGACGTACTGACACTGCTCGCGGAGAATCCGGAACTGTCCCCCGAGGAAGCAGTCGAGGAAGCAGGCCTTGCTGGTGTCGGCGAGGATGAAGTCCGCGAAGCGGTCGTTACGGTCGTCAAGCGAAACGAGGAACAAGTCGAGGAAGAAGGCATGGGTGCCTTCTCCGGCCTAATGGGTGAATGCATGGGGCAACTGCGCGGAAAGGCGGACGGCGACCTCGTGAGTCAAGTGCTCCGCGAAGAGATCCAACAGCGCGCCTGAGGATCGACTTTCGCTTTCAATCGCTTTTCGGCCCCGTTTCTTCTCCAGCGTTCCCTCGGTAGAACACGTCGGGCGCTGGCGGCACCGTTTCGAGATACGCGAGCGCCTGTTGTACCGTGACCAGTATGACGATGGCGGTGATGACGACCACACCCTCCGCCGGTTTAGTGAGAAGGCCCAGCGCGACGATGAGCGTCGTCGCACACGCTGGCGGGTGTCGGAGGTCGGTGATGACCATTCCCGCCGTTGTCAACCCAACCGCGAGAATACCACTCAGCGACAGTCGGAGTGCCGCTATCGAGAACGGTGGTGAGGGTTGCATTACGGTGAGACCCGGCGCGACGAGATGGTAGGTAAGGAGTCCGAAGACGACACCGATGACATGTCCACCGACGACTCGTCGCGGTTCGCTCACCCGTTCACCGACCTTCGAAGAGAGCAAAAACGCCGACGGCCCGAGACTGGGGAAGAGAAACGGAAGCCCGCTGGCCCACGCGAGCGCGCCGAGAAGAACGAGGAGGATGCTCGCGACGAACGCTACGCGCGGCGTTTCTCCCCGTATCTTCAGTTTAGACATCGAATCCATAGGTGTCGATTTCGGAACCGCGTACAAGTGTTTGACCGTTTGTTACCGGAACGGATCGGACTGAATCGTCCCCGTAGTTCTGCTTTCGCCCGGAGCTCTCGTCCTGTTTCCCGGTTCCTTCGAAGGTAACGAAGTGAACGCTGACCTCCACGCGACCGTCAACCCTCTCGCTGACCCAAGCGTCCAGGGTTCGTGCTAACTACGGATAGTTCCGTTCGGACGTTCGGATGACGGTCACGGTGACGGATTTCGACCGCGGGAGCAACATGCCCTCGTTGTACTCGCCGCGATGGCGACTCCCGCGGACAGAAAGCTCGGTGTCATGAAAAGCGTGTACTGCGAACTCCGGGTTAGCACCATTCCGGGGGGAACGAACCCCATTTCACGGGCAATCACGGCGTACACCGCCGATCCGAGAACCGCGACAGAGACTCCGAAAAACTGCGAGCGGACGCCGTCGAAGAACAGCTTTTCCTCGCCACAGCAGACGCCAGCCGCGACCGAAAGTGCGGTACCGAAAAACGGGGCGATGACCATCGCCCCGACGATCGCCTCCGGCGAACTCCGCAGTAGTCCGGCGGCGGCGATGATCGTACTGAAAAACGTCATCGCGTAGTACGTCCGACTGTTCGGGTTCAGCGCTCGCGCCTTTGTGACGAGTTCTTCCTCCGGAAGCGTATCGTCGATTCGCTCGTCCGTCTCGGCGTATCGCTCCTCCAGTTCGTCTATGTTTTGCGTTGTCGCGGTTTCGGCGTCGGTGACGACGGTGTAGGCGTTTTTCCCCGATGTCGGCTTCGTCCCGGAGTTCGTCTAGGAGGTCATCTACTGCTTCCGTCGGCAGCGGAAAGTGAACGAGGGTGGACTCGTTGCGCTCTCCGGCCTCTTCGATGACGGCGTAATCCACATTGTGGTCGTCTAAGACCGTGAGCGCCGAGTCTCGATGCTCATCTGCAACGAGCAGTTGTATTAGCCGCACGGCAATACGAACGAATAGCTCGATAAAAGCAATGGTGGCTGAATATGCAGCGTTCTATCGGCCGGCGGTTCGGCGAACCGCGGCGAGTGCTTCGCGTGAGACGACCGACCAGCGCGGTTCGCTAACTCGCTGCGAGAGATAGTAGGCGCAGGCGACGAGGACGACAGCAAACACCGCGTCCGTTACCCAGTGAACGCCGAGGTATAGCGTCGAGAAGACGATGGCGACTGCGAGAACGCCGATGGTGTACGAGTACGCCGCATCCGCCTTTCGAGCGTACAGGGCCGCGAGGACGGACAGTCCGGTGTGAAGGCTCGGGAACGCCTTTACGAGCGTATCAGTCGAAAAAATACCGTACTTAATCGCGGGGTCGAGTTCGTACATCAAGGGTTCGACTGTCGTCAGATACAGCGACGATACCTTCACCGGGAAGAGAATGAAGAATGGCACCGCCAGCAGGACGAGGAAGACGTACGCCAGCGCGTACCGTTTCGCCTCTTCCTCGTCGTGTGCTTTCAGCTTGAAGTAGGTGAACAGTACGACGAATGGGAACCCGACGAGATACACCGCGGTGAACGCGAGCGTCAGCGGTGTCGAGGCGATTCCTTGAAACGTGGCGACCGTCGCGCCTTCGATGGCGTAGACGAACTCGGTGAACGTTCGCCCCGCGTGGAAGTGCAGTGCGAGAGTGTTCACGATGTTTGTGACGACCCACGCGACGCCAAGGTACTTCCAATCCGTCTTGAAGAAATCACGGAACAGGGTTCGGATACGAGCATCCGGAAGGAACACCTGTTTGCCGACGAGGAGCATTAGGACACTCGGAACCGCTACGATTAGCGTAAACTGAGTCCCGAGTGGAAGGGAATGAAAGTGGAGGGAGGACAGCATTGCTACCAGTTACTCTGACGACACGACATAAAGTAGTTACCTATCATTTCGGGTCGTTCGACGAGCGTCAGACGCCGTTGCGCGCTGGTTCGCTCGACGAACGATACCACGGAGTGTCGTTATTTCCCGTCCAGTGGGGTGTGCCCGTCCGATAACTCTGCGAATCATTCGCATCGCCTTGGGGCGTTTTTCCGCCGGATGCCCGCTGCTTTCGAGCAGGTCGGCGAACGTATCGTAAAAGCCTTCGATTTCCGATTCGGTCGCGCGTTCCCGCTCGACATCTGGCAGTTGGCGCTCCGTAACCGTCAAATCGCGGAGTTCGTAGAGCGTGACGGTGGCGGCTTGTCCGAGGTTTAGCGCGGGGTACTCAGCGCTGGCCGGAATCGAACAGAGTTCGTCTACGCGCGCTAGTTCGTCGTTCGTCAGACCGTTCGCCTCGCGTCCAAAGATGAGGACAGTTTTCGTCTCGACTTCGGCCAGGCTGTCGGCCAATTCGCGCGGCGTTTTGAACGGAAACCGGACGTGGCGACTGGCGTCCTCGTTCGTCGTCGCCGTCATGCCGACGGTATGGTAGTTTTCGACCAGTTCATCGAACGTCACCTCGTCGTGGTTTGGTAGGACGTCGTTTCGAGCCTGCGCGGCGAATCCATAGGCGTCGCCGTCACGCTCGATTTCCGGGGGATCCACGAGTTTTAGGTCGTCCATGCCGAAGTTTTTCATCGCACGCGCGATGGTTCCGATATTGCCGGGTGTCTTCGGTTCGACGATGGCGACTGCGGGTTTCATTTGGGATACTCTTGGGAGATGTCTACGTCTCGGAGGTCGATTTTCTCCTTTTCGTCCTCGGGCAGTTCGACGTTCATCGCTTCAAGGTCGGGTTCCGGCGGTTCCGGAAGGTCATCGGGGTCGGTATCGACGTGTTCCATCCCGCCGTAGCCGTCCGGTGCGCGTCCGCCGTCTGCAAACCATTCGTGGAACTCGTCTTGGAGTTCGTCTTCGCCGCGGAACCGTTCGCCGCCGTTTTCGAAATACCAGTAGAGGAAGTCCGTTTCGTGTTCGGAACAGACCGAGACTTCGGACAGTGGTTCGCCGTACACCACTTCGGTCACGTTACAGTCCGGGAGGTTCTCGTCGCCGTGAATCAGCCAACAGGCGTCACAGGGCGACCCAACGAGGGCCGACAACCGTCCAAGCCGCTTTTGCGTGTCGGCGGAAATCTCGTCCATCGGTCGGTAGTTCCCGTCCTCGGTGAACACCTCTTCTTCGTCGAATCGCCAGCCGCGAAGCCCGATACTCACTTTACCCATCACCCGTCCGTAGCGACTGGAAGGACAAAAAGAGCGTGTCTGTGCGGCGGCCGATTCGATCGGTCAACCACGTTTCGCGCTCGAAATGATCAATACAATATAATAATTTATACCGAACGGTACTCCTCCGATAATATATCTGATAAGATACACCATATGAGTAAAATACTACGCCATGGCACAACAGTTGGGGCGGGAAACGGCGGCGGTGGAACTCGATTCCGACATCGAAGACGAACTCCTCGAATCAGACTTCGAGGACGACGACGCGGACGAAGCACGCGAGGGACTGCTCGAACTGTACGAGTCGTCGGGAGAAATCGCGGAAGGCATCGGCGAGATTGCAACCCTCTCCGACGAACAGTCTACCGGAATGCGAACCGTTGCGACCGAAGTGTCGGAACTGAGCGCGGCCATTCAGCAAGTGGCCGCATCCGCCGAGCAGGTTTCAACGGCGAGCGAGCGAAGGACGGCCAAGATTACGCGGCGGACGTCGTCTCGGCGATGGAAACGATACAGGAGCTAACGGCGAACGTCAGCCGTGACGTGCACACCATTCGAGAAGGAATCGAGGAAATAGGTAAGATAACCAAGATAATCAACGCCATCGCCGACCAGACGAATCTCCTCGCGCTGAACGCTTCGATCGAGGCGGCGCGAGCGGGTGAAGCAGGGAGTGGGTTTGCAGTCGTCGCGGACGAAATCAAGGAGTTGGCGACACAATCACAGGAACAGGCCGGGGACATCGAGGAGATGGTCGACCGAATCCAGAACGACGCGGAAAGAGCAGTCACGCGATTGGACGAAGGAGAAGAACAGATAGACACGAGTATCGAGCGAGTTGATGTCGCGATGGACAGCCTCGACGAAATCGGCGAGCCGTCGAGGAGGCGTCGCTCGGTATCGAAGAGGTCGCGGATGCGACCGACGAGCAAGCCGCCAGTGCGGAGGAAGTTGCATCGATGGTCGACCAAACCGCACAGAACGCGAGCACGATCGGCGAGGAAACGAGTGATGTCGCCGCCGCCGTGGAGGAACAGACCATGGTGATTCGGGATATCAACGACGCGATGGACGACATGGCGAAGTAACGGTTTTCGAGACCATCCCAATTTTTATCTTCATTCGATTCCATCAGTTATCTAACAATGGGCTCCGCAGAGATTTCGTTCCGCGGCGGGGGTTCCTCGCCCGAGTTTCAGGATGTTCTTTCCGAGTTTAAGCGGCGAGGTTGTAATATTCTCGTCACGGGAAGGGTCTCTGAGACGACGACGAATCGGACGACGATTCAACTCCTCGGAGCCTCGACGGAAGAACGAAAGCGCGTCCTCGTCCTCACGGGAACGACGGCCCGATACGCGAATTCGAAACTGCCCGCCGGTACGACCACCGACGATCCAGACGTGTGGGTTATCGACTGGGGTGACGACGAACGTGCAATCATCGACGCGGTGCCAATGCCAACCGTCCCGAAGCCGACTTCCGGAGATGGGCTCCGCGAACTTCGCTCGGAAATCGTCACCGCCGTCAGTTTTTACGACGAGTGGGCCGATGGCCTTGGCTCGTCGGAACTACGCCTCTCTTTGGACTCCCTTACCAAACCGCTCGAACAGCACGAACAGCCCGCAGTCGAACGATTTCTCCGAACGGTTACGGCGCTCGTTCAAGGGGTTTCCGGAATGGCTCATTACCATCTACCGCTGCCTGACGACGCGGAAATCGTCCAGGAACTATCGCCGCTGTTCGACGCTCGTGTCGAACTTCGACAGACGGAGAGCCTCGTTCCGGAACAACGGTGGCACGTTCCGAAGTATGACCATATGACGAACTGGGTACGACTATGACGGACACGATGTTCACACTCGATGCAGGTGAATCACCCCGTCCGGAGTTCGAGACGATTACGAATCCATCAGGTGTGTTGGTGTACGACCCCATCGAGAACGTTCGATTCGAACTCCACACGCCAGATGAACCATCCCTCCGCTCGGAAGATGTCGAGAGGGTTCCGTTCCCGGTAACGGCAGCGACGACGTTCTCGGCCGAGACGATCATCGTTCCGAAGTTGCTCAACATTTATGTGAGAGACCGGAACTTCGACCTCGTCTTCAATTGATCCGCTAACTTGGGTCGTCCCCTCTCCTCCGGCGACGTCGCTCATTTGGAACTCGATATCGGCTCTATCAAGCTGTATCTCGCCGTCAACGTCCGGTTACGGTCTCTTCCGATGGCCCGAACACTGTCATCGAATTGGATTCGGAGACCCCCGTTACGCTCGGTGCACGGTCGCTCCACAAACAACCAGCGGGGACGATTACGGTACCGGACGACATCGACGCAACGATGGGTGCCGTTTCACTCCTCGGGTCGGCACTAAAGACGACCAGTCCGGAGCGGTCGTTTCCGAGTCTCCGTGGCCATCCACCAACCATCGAACGTGCGGACGAGTTCTCCGTATCCGGGGGTATCACACCACCGGACACGGGCGTCGAACTCGTCGTTCCGCCGACCCGCGAATACGTGTATCCTGCGACATCCCTCGCATACTATCTCGGTGCCGAGGTCGTTTCCGGAACCAATCCGCGCCTCGTCGTCGACGAGTTCGAACACTCGCTCGATGGGAAAGCGGGTTACGAAGTCACGGTCGGTCGCACACTTCAGCAGGTGTTTTTCCTCGATTGCCTCACACGAACGGAAGGGCTGTATCGGCCACGACTTCACGAGCGACAGCAGGTCGAATCGCGCGTCGACCTCGATTTTGCTGCGCTGTACGACACCCCGCTTGTGGAGCGATTGCGCGACTATCTGGCAGTCCCGTTCGAAACGCTCGAACCACACATCCCCGAGTGGCCGCTCACGACTGACGTGATTCCCACGCCCCAAAACGTCGAAATGCTGCCGTTCGTCGCGGACGACCTCTCACTCGTTCGCTGCCCGACGACGCCGACGAAAAAGCCGACTCGCCCGTCGCCCGCCACAATCGGAGAGTTCTGTCGGAGTTCCGCGACGGAATCGAGTGCGCCCACTCCCGGTCGGCAAGTCGTCGAGCCGAAGCCCGCCGAAACGATCGAACACGCGTGGGTCGGCGATGGCTGTCCACTCGGGAGCAACAAGGTGACCGTCGAATCGCGGCGTCGGCGTATCGAACGAACAGCACCCGAACAGTCGAATATTCAAATTCGCGTTGTTTGCAACGACGAGAACATGAAAGCGGAGGGTACCGTCAAAGAACTGTACGGCTTCCGTGAGTTGGTGGAGTACGATGTGGATATCGAATACGACCTCACGACGAACGAACTTCGCGACTTGCTAGCGAGACCGATCGATTTCCTCCACTATATCGGCCACGTCGATCACGAGGGAATCCAGTGTTCCGACGGGATTCTCGACACGCGCGATATCGATGACGTTGCGGTCAGAACGTTCCTGCTCAACGCCTGCCGGTCGTACGAACAGGGGTCCGAACTGATAGCGAAGGGAAGTCACGCAGGTGTCGTCACGCTCTCTGACGTCTCCAATCACGCGGCAACGAAAGTCGGTCGCACCCTTGCCCGCCTGCTGAACGTCGAATTCCCGCTCCGTGTCGCGCTCTCTATCGCTCGAAAGCAGATGCTCTCGGGCCATCAGTACGTTACTGTCGGCGATGGTGGAACGGCACTCTGCCAGCCACAGTCGGGGATGTGCTACCACGCTCACGTCACACGAAACGAGGAGTCGTATCTGTTCGACCTTCGTTCATACACGACTCAACTGTGCGCTATCGGCGCGCACACCGCCATCAACCTCGATGCAGCGGAGTATAAATATCTGAGTTCGGGAACGTTCGACACGTTTGAGCGGACGGCAGACGAACTGGACGGGTTCTTCGAACTGGAATCGATGCCGATAGAGTACGATGACACCCTATATTGGAGCGACGACATCGCCACGAGCGATCTCGCCTGAAAGGGCCGACTTTTATTCCTGCACTCCTCTGGTTCGAGTATGCAGAACGTCTCCGCTGGAGGGTTACAAATCGGGCCGGCACATCCACCCCGAATCATGGGCGTGTTGAACGTCAGCGAGGAGTCGCCATACGACCCGAGCGTGTACGACGATCCGGAAGCTGCCGCCGAATATGTCGATTCGGAACTCATCGGCGAAGGTGCGAATATCGTCGATATCGGGCTGGAATCGGCGAACAAGCGATTCGAAGTGCTCACCGCCGAGGAGGAACTCGACCGTCTCGACACCGCAATCGAAACCATCGAACACGCAGGCGATGCGGTTTTCTCCATCGAAACGCGCTATGCCACCGTCGCGGACGAAGCGCTTTCGCGTGGATTCGACATGGTAAACGACATCTGTGGCTTCGCCGACCCGGAGATGGCGGCCGTCTGCGAGCGCCACGACGCGGCCGTCGTGAAAATGGCCAGCCCATCCGATTTGCAACGCCCCGGCGCAATAGAGCGCGTTGACGACATCTACGACGCGTTGGCACGCGAACCGCTGACCGACAAAACCATCTTCGACCCAGCGTTCGGCGGGTGGAGCGAGGAAAAAACGCTGGCGGACGACAGGGAGACGTTCCACCGACTCGGCGAGTTCCGAGCGCTCGAACGACCGATTCTCGTCTCCATCAACCGGAAGAACTTCCTCGGGGAAGTCGTCGGCAGGGACACCGACGACCGCCTGCCAGCGAGTCTCGCGGCAACGGCGCTGGCGGTCGAACGCGGTGCCGACGTGATACGAACGCACGACGTATCGGAAACGCTCGACGCCGCGATAATCGGCCACGAGTTCGGACGCGAGCGTACGTAATTCACATGAACTTCAGCGATTGGAAACCGGTGTACGCCGAAATCCGCGAGGATTTCGGGTTCCCCCGAGCGGACGACGAACACGCCCGCGACGTGCTCGCCGACCTGGTGCGACCGTTCGACCATTCCCGGTTCGACGCGCTCGCTGGAGCGACGGTCGCCATCGCAGGTGCAGGGCCGTCGCTCGAAAGCGAACTCGACAGGGCGAGGGATGCGGACGTAGTATTTTCGGCATCGACTGCCACTGACGTACTCCTCGATGCCGAAATCGATGTGGACTGCATGGTGACTGATCTCGACAAAAATCCGACAACTGCCCGCGAACTGTCCGAACAGGGCGTTCCGGTCGCGGCGCACGCACACGGCGACAACATCCCGGCAGTCCGGAAATTCGTCCCGACGTTCGACGCGAATCACGTGTTGGCGACGACGCAGGCCGAACCTCGCGGCCCCGTCGAGAATTTCGGCGGGTTCACCGACGGCGACCGGGCGGCCTTTCTGGCCGACCATTTCGGGGCCGATGAACTCGTCTTCCTCGGGTGGGATTTCGACGACCCGGGCGTGGACGCGATGAAAGGGGAGAAATTGCAGTGGGCGGAGCGTCTGCTGTACTGGTTGGAAGGGCGACGCGGCGAGCGGTTTTCGATCCTCGACGGTCGGCGCGAGAAAATCGACACGGGGTGGATTCCGCGGTAGCGTCGTCGGATACCACCGCTGTCGGAACCACGCCAACGTATTTACCTTCGAACAGTAAATCAAACTGTAGAATGGTCTCCGAGAAGGAAAAGATGTTGCGAGGCGACCTGTACGACGCGGACGACCCAGCCTTGGAAGCGGAACACGAAGAAGCGAGGAAGCTCACCCGGGAGTTTAACGACACTATCGAAACCGAACATGAAAAAACGTCGGTCACTGTTGCGGAAGCTGTTCGGGTCAGCAGGGGAAACCGTCGAAGTAAAACCGCCCTTTCGGTGTGACCACGGCTACAACATTCACGTGGGGGACGGGTTTTTCGCAAATTTCGACTGCGTGATTCTCGATGTTTGCCGGGTGGAAATCGGTCGAAACTGCTTGCTCGGCCCCGGTGTCCACATCTACACCGCGACACATCCCATCGATGCTGAAACGCGAATCGAGGGGCCGGAGTACGGCAAACCGGTCACTATCGGGGACAACGTTTGGATCGGCGGACGAGCGGTCATCAACCCGGGCGTCACGGTCGGTGACAACGTCGTCATCAGCTCCGGCGCGGTCGTCACCGACGACGTGCCGAACGATGTCGTCGTCGGTGGAAACCCGGCGCGAGTCATCAAGGAGTTGGAAGCGGAGTAGCGTAGGGACTGTTCGAAACTGGAGCGATCCGACGGTTTTCCGGTCGAACAGTTTTATTTCACAGCACGACGAGTGCTATCGCATGACGCACGATTGCTCGTTTCTCCGCGACCTGACGCTCGGTGAGAACCAGATTTCGTTCGGCGACTCCCATCGCTCCGGACATGCGGGCGATTGGGGGACACCGGAGGACGAGCAGGTTCGGCCGGATGCGGTCGTCTGGCCGGAATCGACGGCGGATGTGTCGGCGGTGCTCGCGGCCGCGGACGAACACCGTGTTCCCGTCACTCCTTACGCCGCGGGGACGAGTTTGGAAGGCAACGCGACACCTTCGCGCGGTGGCATCAGTCTCGATGTGACGCGGATGGACGGCGTTCTGGACGTCCGTCCCGACGACTTTCAAATCGATGTGGAACCGGGAATCCTCGGGAAAACCGTGGACGAAACGGTTGCAAGGCATGGACTGTTCTTCCCGCCGCTTCCGTCGTCGGGCGATATCTCCACGGTTGGCGGGATGATAGCGAACGACGCCAGCGGGATGAAGACCGTGAAGTACGGCGAAGTGCGCGATTGGGTGCTTGAACTCGAAGCAGTGCTGGCGGACGGGTCGGTCATCACCGCGGGGAGCAAGGCGGTCAAAACATCCAGTGGGTACAATCTGAAAGACCTCATCGTCGGTAGTGAGGGGACGCTGGCAGTCGTCACGCGGGCGACTCTCGAACTCGCCGGACTGCCGGAACAGATTCGCGGGGGACGAGCCATCTTCGAGACCCTCTCCGACGCCGTCGAATCGGTTTCCGACGCAGTTCGCTCCGGTGTTGACGTGGCGACCATCGAACTCGTAGACGAGACGAGCGCGACGATGGCAAATGCCTACACCGGGTCTGCCCTGCCGGACGCGCCGATGGTGTTCGTGGAGTTCCACGCGAATCACGGCATCGAAGAGGAAATCGAATTCTGTCGGTCGGTGTTCGAGGCGCACGATGTCGCGCGGTTCGAGGTCGCGGAAGGCAACGAGATGGACGAACTGTGGCAGGCACGCCGGGAACTCGCCTTCGCGGTACAGGCCTACGACCCGGAACTCTCGCCGCTTCATCCCGGGGACGTGACGGTCCCTATCAGCCACTATCCCGATATGGTTCGGCTCGTCCGCCGACTCGCCGACGAACACGACCTGCTGATTCCCTGTTTCGGTCACGCCGGGGACGGCAACCTCCACTACTCCGTGCTGGTGGACGAATCGGACGACGACCAAATCGAGCGGGCGAAGGACGTGGGGATGGAAATCGTGGAGAAGGCGATCGAAGTCGGAGGCACCTGCACGGGCGAACACGGAATCGGGCGCGGAAAACGCGAGTATCTGGAACTGGAACATGGCGAGGAGAGCGTCGAAACCATGCGTCGGATAAAGCGCGCACTCGACACGAACGACACGCTGAATCCGGGGAAACTGTTTCCAGAAACGATAGATGGCGGCCGACTTCGGAACTGACGCTTCGATTGCTCCGCGTCTATCCGTCGATGTCGGCACCACACGCCGGACAGACGTGCGTTCCGTTACCGTCGTTTTTCGATCCGGTCCAACCGCATTCTGGGCACAGAAGGAGGTTCGACATTCCATCCCGATCTTTGGTATCCACCCAGTTAACGCTGGTTGCGCTTCACCCACGACATCCCGTCACGAATCGCGTATCCGTCGCCGGAGTTTTACGGACAGTCGCCATATCCATAGGAGTGGATTCAAATGAAGTCCGAAAACGATGGGCGGAACGGTCGGGGGAGTACTCGCCGGACTACTACGCCTACTACGGGCCGAACGAAACGAGTGACCTGATTCGCGAATATTTCGATTCTGCTCTCGGTTCAGATGCATCGATATTGGAACTCGGATGCAGTTCCGGACGACATCTCTCACATCTTCTCGATAACAGCTACGACGACCTGTCCGGCATCGAAATCAACGACGAAGCGTTCGAAGTGATGGATAACACGTATCCCGAACTCGCCGAACGAGGAACGTTCTACCACGATGCAATAGAGAACGTCGTGGATGACTTCGAGGACGGACAGTTCGACGCCGTGTTTTCCGTGGAGACGCTTCAGCATCTCCATCCCGACAATAAATGGGTCTTCGCTGAACTCGCCCGGATTACCGATGACCTGCTCATCACGGTGGAAAACGAGGGCGGTGAAGACAGTGACGCGGACGAGAACACCGATGGCTCGGAAGACGACCCAGAATCGCCGGAACTCGGCGTGAACTACATCAACGACGAATTTCCCCTCTACTACCGAAACTGGAACCGGATTTTCACCGACCTCGGCCTCGCCGAGATCGATTCCGAAGCGAGAGAACGGGACATGTTTCGGGTGTTTCGAAAGTAATCGACCGAGATACGAACGGAATTTCAGTCGTGAACCAGCACATCGATCACGCTCGGTCCATCCTCAGCGAGCGCGGTTTCGAGCGTTTCCTCGATGTCTTCGGCTGATTCTACGAGATAGCCGGTTGCGCCGTGGCTTTCGGCGTTCTTCGGGATATCGACCGGCGGGTCGAAATCCATGCCGACGAACTCGTGGTCGTCGTCCTCGCCACCGAACAGCTTTTTCGTGTTGTCCTTTAGAATGCGGTAGTTGCGGTTGTCCGAGACGACGACGGTCATATCCACGTCGTACCGAGCCGCCGAGTATAGCGAGTGTGGATAGTAGAGATACGACCCGTCGCCGATGAATCCGAAAACTTGCCGAGGATCGTCTTTCTCGGCCTCGGCCATGCCTGCGCCGACCGCGGCGGGCAGGCCGTAGCCCAGCCCACCACCCTTGTTCGAGATGTACCCTTCGCGCTCGAAGGGCCAGCGTGTGAGCATGGCGTACTTCGCGGTGACGCCCTCGTCCACGATATAGGGGTTCGATGCGGCGGTACGCAGGGTGTCCACGAGTTCGGCTTTCGAGGCGCGAGGATCGTCCAACTCGTCTTCCCCCATCGACGCCATCTTCTGCTGGGCGAACGTCTTGAACTGCTGGACGCGCTCCAGTCGCCCCTCTAACTCGTCGTTTCCGAGGTCAACTCCCTCGGCGATTGCGTCCATCACGAGTCCGAGGTCACCCGTCACCGCAACGTCCGCGGGAGTGTTTTTCCCGACCTGCCACGGGTCGTCGTTCAGGTCAAGAATCGTCGCGTGGTCGGGAACGAGGTCGCGCTCGTGGCGAGTGAGCGTCGTGTTCGTCGAACACCCCGCGAAGACGACCGTATCGCTGTTCATCACCGCCGCCGCGAGGTCTTCGTCCGGCGGAATATGGGACACCCACTGGTCGTGCGTTCCCGGGAAGGAGACTTCACAGGACAGGATTTCGGCGTGAACGCGTGCCCCCGTTGCCTCCGCCAATCCGACCGCCGCGTCCACCGGGTCGGTATCCGAGTGTGCACCGTGACGCGGGACGTGGTCGCCGACGACGAGCACCGGGTCGTCCGCTTCCGTAAGCAATTCGACGGCCTCGGAGATTGCGGCGGGGTCGCCAGCACCGACGTTCTGAATCCGACCGATTCGCTCGGGTTCGGCGTCCGTCTCGGTCATCATCACGTCAAGCGGGAGGGAGAGAAACACCGGGCCGGTCGGTGGCGTCTGGGCCACACGAAACGCCCGTCGGAGCATCGTCGGGAGCGTCGAAACGTCGGTCACCTCTGCACTCCATTTCGTGAACTGGTCAGTCATGGCGAGCAGGTCGCCCGATAGAATCGGTTCCTCGTGACGGAAATCGAGGCTGTGTGCCCCCGCCGTCACGACGAGTGGCGCGCCCGTCACCGACGCACCGTAGAGGTTCCCGAGTCCGTGTGCAATACCCGGCGCAACGTGGAGATTGACGACACCGACGGGACATTCCTCGTCCGGCTCGTACTGTCGAGTGCTGGCGTACCCTGCGGCCATTCCGACCGCGATATCCTCGTGGGGGGCGAGGACGTACTCCAACTCGCTGTCGCCCAGTGCGCGCATGACGGGCAGTTCCGTCGTTCCAGGGTTGCCGAAGACGTATCGGACGCCGTAGGACTCAATGGTCTCGGTGAACAGATCGCCCCCCGTGCGTGAAGTTGCCATAGCGATGACTGAACGCGAGGCATTAAAACCGTTTCCGAGGGGGCGATTTTATCATCATATTTGATGCATGTGTCTGTGTGAATTGGTATCGCGGTTCCGAGAATTTTGAAGTATCACAAGCTACTATCCGTATTCCCCAACCACAAGGAGTGTTTCACGACATCTAATGAATGTAGCACGCTATCGGAATACGGTTCTGTTCGTTCTCCTGTCGCTCATCTGGGGGTCGTCGTTCGTCGCCATCGAAACCGGCCTCCGCGCGTTTCCGCCGGTGCTGTTCGCAGCACTTCGGTACGACGTTGCCAGCGCGGTGATGCTGGCCGTCGTAGCCGGACTCGGCATCCGCCGCGACGACTTCCAGTGGCGACCAGCGATGCGCACCGACTGGCTCCTCGTCGTCATCGGCGGCGTCTTCATCTTCGGCCTCTATCTCGCGCTCATCTTCACCGGCCAGCAGTACGTCACGAGCGGCGTCGCCGCCGTCGTCCTGAGTTTGAAACCGGTCGTCACGCCGCTGTTCGCGGTCACACTCCTGCCGAACGAGCGATTCGGACGCCTCCAAGTCGCTGGCGTGCTGATCGCACTGCTCGGCGTCATCGTCGTCGCAAATCCGACGTCGCTCGGCGGCGGAACCGTCGGCGTCGGTTTGCTATTCGTCGCCGCGCTCGTTTTCGCCGTCGCGTCGGTGCTGACGCAGAAAATCGGAACCACGCTCCCGACACTGACACAGCAGGCGTGGATGATGGTCGTCGGCGCGCTCTTCCTCCACGCGACGAGCGCTGTGATTCGCGGGGTTCCGAGCGTGTCGCCGACGCCGTCCGCGCTCGTTTCGCTCGCGTATCTCGCCTTCGTCGCCAGCGTTGTGGGCTACTTCGTCTACTTTGACCTGTTGGAGCGAATCGGCGCGAGCGAGGCAAATCTCGTAAACTACGTTGTCCCGGTCGTCGCCACCCTATTCGGCTGGCTGCTACTCGGTGAACCCATCACCGACAGCACGATACTCGGCTTCCTCGTCATCGTCGCTGGATTCATCTTGCTGAAGTGGGCGACGTTAAAACGCGGCGTCGTCGCAGTTCGCAGACCGTCGCGCTCGGTTCCAGGTGGTTCTTCGTCCGATACGGTGGTCGTCTCGGGGAACGTCTACTATCGACGATAGTCGGCCATCGACGAAGGGGTTCGATACGTCGCCCTAACCTACAAGTCAAACAGCGTCGTCACGGTGTGCATGGCTATCTGTCCGCACTGCGAGTCCGACATTACCGACTGGGCACAGCGGCTCGAACGCGGGGCTGCGGCCAGCACGCCGAAAGTCTGGACGTGTCCCGACTGCGATACGGTTCTCGGCATCACCGATTGGGGGTCGTCGTAGTGCCGATTTCGGGATGGCGACGCCGGGAGGATTTGGAGGGGGGAAAGCAAATTCGAATCTGGCTCAGTGAGGACGGCAGCAAGGAGTTGTACGTCGAAAATCTCACCTACAGGGACGAAGGGTATGCGGTGTTCTCCTACGAGGTGCAAACCGACGAGTGGGAAACCATCGCCGAAACGGATTCGAGGGCCGACGCCGTGGAAAAAGCGACCGAGTGGGCCGAACGCTGACCGCGACGACACCCCGCTACAGCACTGCCCGCAGTTCCTCGCTCGGTTCGAGCGACGCGAGTTCGGAATCCACAGCGAGTCCTGAGAGCACGTTGTCTGTCACCGTCCGTTTCACCGCTTTCGCGTGGCTCAGATACGACAGTCGCAGCAACCAGAGCGCGTCTTCGACATCGTCTGCCTCCTCGATCCGAAACGTCGTCCATCCCGATTCGGGAAAGATGTGATGCGGTTCCGTCCTTCCCTCTTTCACCAACTGGTCGCGCACTCGGCGTGGAAAGGCAATGTCGAGGATACCCCACTGATGTACGTGACCGACTTCGCGCGGGCCGAGACGAAACTCGGCGCCGCCGAACCGGTGTTCTCCCGCTTCGATTCCATCCCACCCGGATACCTCCGTGACAATTATCTCGACTGTCTCATTCATCGGTTCACCTTCTGTCCCCAGAATCCGTCGTGTTTTTCGACAGCCACGTCGCCGAGAACACGGGTTTGACACGCGAGCCGAAGCCCGGATTCGAGGTTGTGTGGCGTTTTCGAGAGTCGATTCTCCTCTTTCGCGTTTCGGTCGCTCACCGAACCATCTAGTTCGACCGCGCAGGTTCCACAGACGCCGTTCCCACGGCAGTTCAGATGATGAGACGTGCCGTTGTGTGGCGTCTCACCCGCGTCGAGGAGCACGTTTCGGAGTACTGCACCTTCTTCGCACTCGATCGTTTTCCCACGAAATCGGACGGTCGGCATACGTGTGTTAATTGTGCGCAAGCGACTTCTCTTTTTCCGCAAAATCGAAAACCGGTCTCGCAACGGTCGAACTGGAGAATGGCGGGCAAGGCGGAGGTAGTCTACCGCCGAAGACTACCTCTCTCCCAGTCGTCGTGACTGTGCTCTGGTCGAATAGATGCGAAGGGGAATGCCCCGTTCACCCCCGGTACCCGTTTCGACCCTGCAAAAAATGTGTCTACGGCCTAACTCGTTAGGGAGACAGCGCGGCCATCGTCTCGCGGGCATCCTCAACCGTCGCACCGCGAGGGAAACCAACTGCGACCGCATCGACGCCGTCGATGTCTGCGAACTTCCGGAACTCCTCGCGCGCGCGTTCGGGCGTTCCCGCGGCACAGAGGTCGTCCAACAGGTCATCCCCGACGAGCTCGGTTGCCCGTTCCTTGTCGCCGCTTCCCCACGCCGACGAGATGTCGTTTGCGAGTTCCTCGTAGCCCTGCCGGGCCAGCGAATCGCGGTAGTAGGTACCCATCCCACCGATGTAGAAGGCCGAGTGGTGTCGAGCGAGTTTTCGTGCGCGCTCGCCGTCTTCCAACGCACAGCACGTCAGCGAGAGGGTTACTTGTACGTCGTCAGCGTCGCGGTCGCCGAGTTCGGCACCGCGGTGCAGGTCTTCGAGTCGGTCGCGCATTCCATCGGGGGTGAAGACGGTCGCGTGCCACCCGTCGGCGAATCGGCCAGCGAGTTCCACCGATTTCGGCCCCATCGCGGCGGCATCGATCGGCGGCGGGGTTTCGGGCGGGTCACAGCGCAGACGGAATCCGGCCAGCGTGAAGCAGTCGCCGTCGTAGTTGACCGTCTCGCCGGACAACACCGTGCGGACGATGTCGATGGTCTCGCGAGTACGCCGGAGTGGTCGGTCGAACTCCGCACCGTGCCACCCCTGAATGACGACCGGCCCGCTCGGACCGAGACCGATTCGAACACGACCGTCCGCAACTTCCTGGAGCGTGGCCGCGGTCTGGCCGATGAGCGCGGGTGACCGCGAATAGACGTTCAAAATCGACGGCCCGAGCCCGATTTCCTCGGTTCCGAGCGCCATCGCGGTCAAACTCGTTACCGCATCCCGTCCCCACGTTTCGGGGAGCCACGCATGTTCGTATCCTAACCGTTCGGCTTCCTGCGTGAGGTCTACGAGGGTTTCGACGCTCGGCTGTGCCGCGACCGGGAGGTGAACCGTTCTCTCTGCGGGCATATCGTAGTTGATGATTTTTGTGTGCAGGTTCCTATCAGTATCGGTGTTTTCGACGACGAAGGGATTCACGGGAGAATGGGATGTTGAGCGGTTTCGATGGTACAGTACGGTCAACAGCGGTCATTCAAACGGTCTGCCAGTGCTGTCAGCAATTCTCGACTCCAAATAACCGCCTCCGCAGTCTCCCCACTCCTCCCCGTGAGCGCAGGGTTGCGCTCGGTGTTCGCTTCACTCTCGACTCACGGCTTCGCCGTTGTCTCGCGGCATTGCCGCTCGACAGTCCGCAGAACTCCGTTCCGCGCTATTCGCTGTCGAGACGACGCCGTCGCCTCGCTTCCCCTGACGTTAATTGCGCCGCCGCAACCGTTCGGCTGGGTAGTCAAGCGAGGTGGCGCGCGCTGGCGAGGCTTCGAGGACTGCGCGGTTTCATTGCAGTCGTGACTTCCTACCTATCGCGTCACACCTTCCTCCTTACCGTGTGACACAGACTTCAGGGATAGACTAACGAGATGAAAAAACTGACGGCCAGTCATAAAACACCCGGCTCCTCGTACTGCACTTTCCTCAGAGTTCAGGCGATTCCATGATGTCGGGCACGCCCGCCGCGGTAATCGTCTCGCCGACGACGTAGGAGGAGGCTGGACTGGCCAAAAACTGCACCACGTCGGCGATTTCCTCGCACAGGCCAACCCGACGCTCTACCTCCTCGCGCTTCACGTCATCCGCGCTGATTCCCATCTGGGATTCCAGCCCTTCGGTGGCGACGAATCCCGGCGCGACGCAGTTCACCCGGACGCCCGACCCGGCCCACTCGAACGCGAGTGAGCGCGTGAGATTGATAACTCCCGCTTTCGCCGACCCGTAGTGGCTCATGTACGGCGACCCCTGCTGGCCCGCGACGCTGGCGATGTTGATAACCGACCCGCCGGTTCGTCCGCCCTCGGAATCCTTTTTAAGCGCCTCACCCGCCGCTTGAGTGCAGTGGTAGGTTCCGGTGAGGTTGATGTCCACGACTTTCCGCCACCCGTTCGGGCTGATATCGTCGAATCCCGCCATGAAACTCGCACCGGCGTTGTTCACCAACACGTCGAGTCCGCCGAACTCGGATATGGTGGCCGAGACGAGCGAATCTACCGCCTTGCGGTCGGTTACGTCGCATTCAACCGCGAAGGCGTTCTCACCGATTGCCTCGGCCACTGGGTCGACGTTGTCCTGTTCGCGCGAACAGACCACGACGTTTGCCCCGTCTTCGGCAAACCGTTCGGCGACGACCCTACCGATTCCACTGGATGCCCCGGTGACGATGGCTATCTTTCCCGTGACGCCGAACTGGTCGGTCGTCACCGTTGCTCGCCTCCTGCGCGGAGTGTGAACATGACTGTCGCTACCCGAGCCGAAACGAAAACTCTTGTCGTGTCGGAAGAGACGACGAGACCGCGATGAAGCCGTTGTTCGTGATCAAAAGTCGTGTTACGATGCGGTTTCGTCGGTATAGCCGTAACTTTCCCGTCCGTTGAAACGCATCCTTTGAAGACGGTAGACTATCGTTTGACGGCTGTAGACCCGATGAAACCGTTTTGAGACCGTACGAACGGGGACGAACGATTCAAAGAATAGGGAGAACTTATACGCCTGAATCCATTACGGGAAGAGAGATATGGGTAAAGAGGACAGTGACGGCCGGCCATCGACGACGGGTGTCACGAAAGTACACGAATCGAACGCATGGCAGGACGGGCGAATGCTTGGAACGACCGTCGTGGAGACCGTCGCCGAGGCAGCTGGGGTAGCCCCCTCGGATATTCAGACGTGTCTGTACGACATCATCGAGCCCGATGCTCTCGACGCGCTTTTCGCTCCGAAAGAGAACGGAGAGGAACGGGCCAACGGAACGGTTTCGTTCTCGCTTCACGGCCATTACGTGACCGTCTCCGCGGACGGTATCATCGAAGTCGAATCCGAACTCGCACGCATCAAAGAACGGGGCGGAAATCTCCTGTTGACGGGACTCGTCCCCGATTCCGTCATAGATACAGCGAGCACACGACTGTTGGGTGAAAACGGAACGAATAGAACACGCTTTATTGCCCTCCTCGACCGCAACGTGGAGACCGCGATGGCTCGGCTTCCGGCGACCGATACACCAGGGGAGGGGTTCGTACTCGACTTCGCCGCAACGGCTCGGTCGGCCGCGTCGCAGACACCGTCCGCGCCCATCGCGACCGACTACTCGGTGACCGATGTGGCCGGTGACCACTTCGATTTCCTGGAAGCGATTGAACGAACGCTGTGGGACGTCGTCTCGGAGCGAAAGGGGATGAATCCAGGGGAACTTCGGTTCTGCTTCGATTCCCTGCGACCACTCCTCGACGAACACGACGAGGACGATGTGAGACAATTCCTCGACTGCTGTTTCGACACGGTGTCGCAGTTCTCCGGAATGGGACACTACATCCTGTCGGCAGACCGCGATAGTGACGTGGTTTCGACCGTCGAACCACTGTTCGATGCGACTGTCGAACTCCGTGTCGGCGAATCGGGGCCGGAACAACGGTGGCACCTGCCGAACACGAAGTTTACGACGGACTGGTTCGCACTCGGTGTCGAATAGCGTGGTCGAGAGAGCCATGTCCGTCGGGGAATGTGCGGCCGATAAGCGCACGGACGCCGTATCGGGGGCCGACACGTGAATCCCACGTTTTCAGCGACGAAGCGGCCGGGAATTACGCTCTTTGACCCGATTCAAGACCGTCGGTTCGAGTTCGAAACGTCGTCTACAGTGCAACCGACTCCCGTCGACGACGACCGGTTTTTCGTCCCGACCGACGCCGCGGTCGGGATGGAAACGGCCGAACTGTTGCTCCCCTACTTCGTAGAAACGCACGTTCGACACGCGGACGGAGCGTTCGTGTTCGAAGTCGGGCGAAACGTTCGAGAGGAACTTCCCGAAGGGGAGTACTGCATCGAACTGCACGCACCGATCAAGATATATCTGAGCGTGGAAAGTGCGATGACGATTACAACATCGGTTGACCGCGTCGCGTTCGATTTCGACGGGAAAACGACCGTCCGAATCGGCGCGCGTTCGTACCACGAACGTCCCGCCGAGACGGTGACAACGACGGACGACCCAGCGGACGTGATGGCGGCCGTTTCGACGTTCGGATCGGCGTTGAAGACGACAAGCCCCGAGCGGTCGTTTCCGACGCTTCGCGGGCATCCACCCGCCGTCGAACTGGACGACGAATTGGACATTCCGGACGGTCTCACGACGCCCGAGACGGGTATCCGAATCGAAGTCCCCCCTCGACGGGAGTACGTCTACGTCGCCGCACCACTCGCATACTACCTCGGCGCAGAGATGGTCGGGGGAACACCCCCACGAATCGTCACCGACGACGGATTCGAACATCCACTCGACACTACGTGTGGATTCGACGCGGAGGTAGAGCGCGTGCTCAAGCAGGTGTTGTTCTTGGACTGTTTGGTTCGAACCGAGGGACTGTATCCGGTCGAACTCCACGAACTGTCGCTCGTGGGTGACGATATCGAACAGTCCCTTTCGAAGCAGTACGATGCACCGATTGCGGAGCGTCTCGCTTCGTACCTTGCGATACCGTTCGACTCGATTCGAACCGCGATTCCAACCTGGAGACTCTCGGTCTCCGTCACTCCGGAGGCGGAAAATGCCACACTGCTTCCATACCTCATCGACGAACTCGCGGTCATCAGTCGAGCAAATCCGTCTCCAAGCAAACGTCCGAATTCGACGCCGTCGTACGTGAACGACTTTGTCCGGTTCGCCGGAGAGCACCGTGGGGAAACCTCCGCGGAGGAACCATACGTCAATCCATCGGAAACCGACACGTTGGAGCAAGCATGGCTTGGAACTGGTCGCCCGTTCGGCGCGAACAAACTGCTCCGAAGCGCGTTCGACCACCGTCACGACCGACTCGCGACCGGGGGTGATATCGACATCGACATCGTCTGTAACGACAACCAGATGCGTGCGGAGTACGACGTTGACGACGGCGTTTTGTACGGTCAACGGGACGTGCTTCCGTTCGATGTCGATGTACACGAAAATCTCACGACCGCCGAGTTGGAGCGACTACTCGCGTCCGAGATGGACTTTCTGCACTACATCGGCCACATCGATGAACACGGATTCGTCTGTTCGGACGGGACACTCGACGCACAGTCGCTCGGCGAATCCAACGTCAAAACGTTCTTCCTAAACGGCTGTAACTCCTACCGCCAGGGACTCGGTCTCGTCGAAAACGGAAGCGTCGGCGGAATCGTCACACACGGCGATGTCGGAAACGACGGTGCAATCGCGGTCGGTCGTCACATCGCACGCCTGCTCAATGCTGGCTTTTCGCTTCGCTCCGCGCTGTCGGTCATGGAGGAGCGCCGAATCGTCGCGAATCAGTACCTCGTCATCGGTGACGGTGGCGTCGAGGTCGCACAGAGCGAAAGCGGTACGCCGACACTGTACCGACTCCGCACCACCGCTGAAGGCGATTACCGTGTCGAGATGATGACGTACCCGACAGCAAAACGTGGAATCGGCTCACTCTACGTGCCGTATCTGGATTCGGTCGATACGTACTTCCTCGGCGGTGGATCGATTCCCGAATTCTCCGTTTCGGCCACCGAGCTCGTCTCACTCTTCCAACTGGAACAGCTTCCCGTGGCCTTCGAGGGCGACCTTCGTTGGACGTCCGACCTTGTCTTCGACCTCCTGATTTAAGGTCCGCCGACGGTTCCGGCGTGGGCGGCAGCAGTGTTGCCAGCTTCTGCTAGTAGCAGCAGGACGGCGAACACGACGCCCATCATCTTGGGATTCTCTGCGAGATACGATTGTAACGTCTCGTTTCTATTCGACATTGCAGGCATACCTGGGTGGCAGGGGGGCATATATTTATCTTATGTATTAATACTCTGAAGTAATTGAGGCATGTCACCTCACGATACCGATAATCGTGCGTATGTTTACCGATATGGTCTGCTTATTCCGGGGAAATACTCCGTTTCGTGGTAACCGCCGGGGAAACGACCGATTACTTCACGACGACTCGCACTCATCGTTCATTCACGGCGACGGAAGGATGCTTTTTCGCGAATTTGTTTCAGACAAATCTAACGTGTAGTTTTACTCGTTGACCGACGAAGGGTGGATGCGATGTCCGACGATGGGTTCGAGTTACTGATCCGAAAGGAAGGAGCGATACGGCCACTCGACGAAGCGTCGCTCGATAGCGATCAGCCGATGAAGGCAATTCTAGAAATCCTCGCCAACGAGCGCCGCCGGTGCATCATCTACTACCTTCGAGAGCACGAGAGTGCGGTCGTCGACACACTCATCGACCACGTACGAGCGCACGAGTGGGGCGGAAGCCCGGTCAGTCCCGACCCATCACAGCGGGAACGGCTGCGCGTCGAGTTGCTCCACGCCCACCTTCCGAAACTCGAGAACGCCGGTGTCGTCGAATTCGAGCGAACGGGAGAATACGTCGAGTACGTCACCGCCTCCGAAACGTTCGAACTGTTCGTTCAACTCGCCGAGAGCGCCGAACGCTAGGACGGTATCGCATGAACGCGTTGTATCTCGACCGAATGACTGATGTCACAGCAGTTTACGGCGGCTGCGGGGTAATCGGAACGGTCGGAGAAAGCTATAATCGGCGTGCGACTGTTTCACACCCATGGATACGCCATCCGAACCGTTCGGCCCGAACCGCCAGAAAGAGGTGTAGCCAGTGGGATGCTCGCCGACCGGACGCCGAACCTTCCGACATCACCCGAAGAACTCGCTGAATTCGCCCACGAATCCCTCTCCCCGGAAGCTCACGCCTACGTGGGGGGTCGGCAGGGGGAGAAAGTACCGCCGACGAAAACCGCTGTGCATTCGACCGCTGGCGAATCGTCCCGCGGATGCTTCGCGACGTGGCCGAACGCGATTTATCCGTCGAACTGTTCGGACAGAATCTCCCGGTTCCGGTACTGCTCGCGTCAATCGGTGTCCAGTCCATCATCCACGAGGAGGGCGAGTTCGCCACTGCGCCAGTCGCCGCGGATTTGGACGTTCCGCTCGTCCTCAGTTCAGCATCCTCGGAGACGATGGAGGACGTGGCGGACGAACTCGGTGACACTCCCGGCTGATTCCAACTATATTGGAGCGCCGACCGCGACGTAACCGCGAGTTTCCTCCATCGAGCCGAAGAGGCGGGCTTCGAAGCAATCGTCGTCACCCTCGACACGCCGATAATGGGCTGGCGGGAGCGCGACGTGAAGCACGCCTATCTTCCCTTCCTCGACCGAGAAGGTGTGGCGAACTACTTCAGCAACCCAGCGTTTCGGGCATCGCTCGACGCACCGCCCGAGGACGACTCGACCGCCACAGTCTGGCAGTTCACCGAAATCTTCGGCGACACCTCCCTCACGTGGGACGACCTCGATTTCCTCCGCGAAGACACCGACCTCCCGATCGTGTTGAAGGGCATCCTCCGGGTGGAGGATGCCCGCGAGACGGTCGAACGCGGTGTCGATGGCCTCGTCGTTTCGAACCATGGCGGGCGACAGGTGGACGGTGCGATCGGCGCACTCGACGCACTTCCCGGCATCGTGGACGAAGTCGGCGACGATGTTCCCGTACTCTTCGACAGTGGCATCCGCAGGGGTGCGGACGTGTTTCGCGCAATCGCACTCGGCGCGGATGCGGTTCTGCTCGGGCGACCATACGTCTATGGCCTCGCAATCGACGGGGAAGACGGCGTTCGAGAGGTGCTTCGGAACTTCCTCGCCGACTTCGACTTGACGCTCGCGCTCTCCGGTCACGACTCGGTTTCGGATGTCGATCGGAGCGTGTTGGTTGATACGACCGAGTCGTGACCGAACCGATTTGCATCTGGCACACGTAGCATGGACGATGGACGAACAGGAGGACACGATTAACCCCCAAGAGGACTCCTATGACATCGAATCGTGGGAACCACGAACGATAACCGACCGACTCGCGCTTCGACTCTATCGGCTGCTCACGGGTGCGACTCGGGGGATGACGCTGGCTGTCGCGCTAACATTCGTTCTCATCGAGTTGGCGCTCGTCGGTGCATCAGTCGTCGAGCGCCCGCTGCTCGGGGTGCTCTCTTTCCTGTCGGTGATTCCGGCACTCCTGCTTGCGGCCTACATCTGGCGGGCCGACCCGACGGAACGGGAACCGCTTCCCACGCTCGTCATCACGTTTCTCCTCGGCGTGATTTTCGCCGCGTTCGCCGCGATATTTAACACCGTCGGAGGGTTCGTACTGTCGGGACTCGGCATCGGTGTTCTCGCCATCGTTCCGTTTTTCTTCCTCATCGTCGGACCGGTCGAGGAAACCGTGAAATGGCTCGCGGTGCGGTTTCACGCCTACCGAACCTCACACTTTCAAACGGCCGTCGATGGCGCGGTGTACGGCGCGATGGCCGGACTCGGCTTTGCGACCATCGAAAACCTGACCTACGTCGTCGGGTCGGTGGACGTGAACGGCGGTGTCGGAACCGCGGTTATGGTTTCGGGGGTCGCAGTTACGCGGGCAATCGTCGGGCCGAACCACGTCCTCTGGGCCGCCATCTCGGGCTACTACCTCGGGTTGGCGAAAATCGTGCCGTCCGATCGCGGGCCGATAATCATCAAAGGAATCACCATCCCCGCACTCCTCCACGGCTTTTACAACTCGACTGCCGGATTCGTCACCGAAACGATGGCCTCGATTACCGGGGCCGACCAACTGTTCTGGTTGCTCGTTTACGTTCTCGTTTTTTCGGGACTCGTCGGCGGGTATCTGTTCCGAAAGATTCGGCGGACGCGGGAGTATTACGAGGATCAGATTCGGTTGGGTTGGTAGGTGTTTCCCCGGCCACACCTATCTTTAGGCTTCTCGTTGATTGACTCCTATGACCAATCTCGACCGAGTGACCGCGACCGGACGTCAGGTCGCCTCCGACTTCTCGGAAAAGAACGTGACGCTCATGGCGGCAGGTATCGCGTACAACGCGTTCATTTCGCTCGCGCCGATTCTGTTGTTGCTCCTCATCGTCGTGAACGTGGTCGGTGGCGGCCTCGAAGATAGAATAATCGACGTTGCCAGCGGGTCGCTTCCACGCCCTATTTTCAACGTCATCGAGCAGGTGTTTCAGGGAGATTCCGCCGCCACCGGGGCCTCATTCATCGGACTCGTCGTCCTTGTTTGGGGGTCACTGAAGATATTCCGGAGCCTCGACACGGCTTTCTCCGAGATTTATGACTCCGAGGCGGAAAACTCCCTCACCGACCAATTGAAGGACGGCATCGTCGTCCTCGGTGGACTGACGTTCGCCATCATCGCCACGGTCGCCGTCAGTGCCGTGTTCAGCGCATTTTCGAACACGGTTCCGTATCTCGGTCTGCTGACACCGCTGGTGCTCGTCGGCGGATTGATTCTCGCGTTCTTCCCGATGTACTACCTGTTTCCGGACGTGGAACTCGATTGGAAACACGTTCTCCCGGGAACCGTCTTCGCGGCCGTTGGCTGGGCCGCACTCCAGGCGCTTTTTCAGGTGTACTTGACCTTCAAAGGCGGCGGCTCTGCCAGCCTGTTCGGCGGCGTCATCGTCATCATCACGTGGCTCTATTTCTCCGGACTCGTTCTCCTGCTGGGTGCGGTCATCAACGCCATCATCGGCGAGCACGCCGCACCCGTTTCCGGAACGGCCGACCGAAGCGCGACGAGTAGGCCCGTCGAACGCGAAACGTCCTTGACCAGCGACGAACTCGCCGAGTACCTCCGTTCTCTCCGCGAAGAACTCACCGGTCGCTACGAAGGAATGCGTCCGACCGGGGAGTATGCTGCTGACAGACTCCCCAAACCAAAGGGCAATGTCGAATTGGTCGAACAGTCATCCGAAACGGACGACGAATCGGAATGGACAGTAACGCTTCGGTGGCACGCATCCGAGGACACGGACGACGTGCCCATTGCGACCGAAAAATAAAATCTACCAGCGAACTCTCCGATTACGCCTGCTCTACCAACTCGAACTTCTGTACCTTTCCGGTCGTGGTTCGTGGCAGTTCCTCCACGAGCGCGATCTCACGCGGATGTTTGTACGCCGCGAGTTTGTCCAGACAGAACTCCTGAATCTCCTCGGGTGTAACGTCGGTATCCGGAACTGGTACGACGAAGGCTTTCACCGTCTCGTTCCGGCGTTCGTCCGGGATGCCGACCACTGCCGCGTCGGCGACCGCTTCGTGTTCGAAGAGGAGTTCCTCGACTTCGCGCGGATAGACGTTGTAGCCCGCGGTGTTTATCATGTGTTTCTTGCGGTCGACCACGTAGAAAAAGCCGTCTTCGTCCCAGTAGCCGATGTCTCCCGTGTGGAACCACCGGTCTCCGTCGGCCTCACTGAACGCGTCCGCCGTGGCATCCGAAAGCCCGGCGTAGCCACGCATGACGTTCGGCCCTGCGATGACGATTTCCCCGGTCACGTCGTCCAGTTCCGCGTCATCTTCGGCCAGCGGGCCTTCCTCGACCGGTGGCAGTTCTTCGAAATCGTCGTCCACGACGCGGGCACTGACACCCTGAATCGTCGTGCCGATACTGCCGACACGTCGCCCCTTCTCGGGTGTGTTGAAGTGCGTCACCGGACTCGTCTCGGTCAGACCGTAGCCCTCGTAGATTTTCGCGTCGTATAGCTCTTCGAACCGTCGGAGGACTTCGATGGGAATGCCCCCGCCGCCGACGCCAGCGAGTCGCACCGAGGAGAGGTCGAAATCCGCCGCATTGGGTTGGTTGATCACGTCGTTGTACATCGCGGGCACGCCATGCATCAGCGTCAGTTCGGCATCCTGAACCAACGAAAGTGCTTGCTGTGCATCCCACGTCGGGAGCGGATAGAACGACCCGCCGCGGAACAGGGTCGCGTTCATACAGACCGTCATTCCGTAGATATGGAACAGCGGGAGGACGCCCAACTGGGAGTCGTTTGGCGTGATGCCACCCGGAACGAGTTCCGCCGCGGCCTCGGCGTTCGTGGTGAGGTTTTCGTGCGTGAGTTCCACACCTTTCGGCGTCCCGGTCGTCCCGCTGGTGTACGGTTGGACTGCGAGGTCGTCGTCATCCCTGTCGGCGATTTCGCCGTCCCCCCGGGCGAGGAAGTCACCGAAGAAAATCCCGTCACCCTTGCCAAGCGTGACGACGTGTTCGACATCGGTATCCTCGCGAACTTCGTCCACGAACGGAACGAGGTCGGGAAGCGTCACGACTACTTTCGCGCCGCTGTCGGCGAGCAGGTGGCTGATTTCGCGCGCTCGATACTGTGGGTTCATCGGGACGACGACGCCACCAGCCATGAGCGTCCCGTGGAACGTGACGACGAACTGTGGCACGTTCGGGAGATAGATCGCGACTCGGTCGTCCTTCCCGACACCTCGCTCTGCTAATCCACCGGCAAACCTGCTAATTTGCGCCCACAGATCCTCGTACGATAGCGTTTGGTCTGCAGTGACGATGGCCGGTTTGTCCGGGTGCTTGCTGACCGTGTCTGCAACCGACGCGGTAAGATTTACCATGGTGGTTTGTAACGAGGGGTACCATCATAAAACATCACTGAAAACTGTGTCGGGAATCGTTGTTTGAGGAACCCCACAAAGTGGGTTTGGCTCTTAAGAGGCTGCTCGTCGTTTTCCAGGCATGAACCTTCATTGGCACCGCCGCGACCTTCGGGTCGAAGATAACCGAGCGCTCGCCTCGGACGACCCCGTCGTTCCTGTGTTCGTTTTCGACCGAGACGTGCTCTCCCACGCGGCCCCGCCGCGCGTCTCGTTTATGCTTTCGGCGCTCGAATCGCTCCGCGAGTCCTACCGCGAACAAGGCGGCGACTTGGTGGTCGTCCACGGCGACCCACGCGAGGAACTCCCACGAATCGCCCGAGAACTCGATGTCGAACGAGTCGTCTGGAACCGGGATTACTCTGGATTGGCAAAGCGCCGCGATACCGAGGTTCGGGACGCGCTGGACGAGGAGGGAATCGTGCATCAGAGTTTCCACGATTCCCTGCTTCATACACCCGGTAGCATAACCACGAATGAGGGCGACTACTACTCCGTTTTCACCTATTTCTGGAAGAAGTGGCGCGACCGGGGGAAGGACGATTCGTTCGACGCGCCAGGGGACGTGGTCGATACAGCGGACGTCGCAGCGGTGGATCCCGACAACCTGCCGACCCTCTCCGACCTCGGCTTCGATGAACCGGAAGCCGAGATTCCGCAAGCGGGCACCGACGCTGCCCGTGATTTGCTATCCGCGTTCTGCGAGGGTGATGTATATTCCTACGACGACGAGCGCGATTATCCCGCCCGTGAGTGCACTTCACTTCTCTCCCCGCATCTCAAGTTCGGCACCATCGGGATTCGTGAAGTGTGGAAAACGACGGAGCGGGCGAAAAACGATGCCGAGAGCGCGGACGATGCCGATTCGGTCGATGGGTTCCAGCGCCAACTCGCGTGGCGCGATTTCTACGCACACGTCCTCGACAATCAACCCGACGTCGTCGTGGAAAACTACAAGGACTACCAGTACGAAATCGCGTGGTACGACGACCCCGAGGGCGTCCAGGCGTGGAAAGACGGCGAAACGGGCTACCCCATCGTGGACGCTGGAATGCGCCAACTGCGCGAGGAAGCATGGGTTCACAACCGCGTTCGGATGATAGTCGCGTCCTTCCTGACGAAAGACCTGCTGGTGGATTGGCGCGAGGGATACGACTGGTATCGCCAGAAACTCGTCGATCACGACACCGCGAACGACAACGGCGGGTGGCAGTGGGCCGCTTCGACCGGCACCGACGCCCAACCCTACTTCAGAATTTTCAACCCGATGACGCAGGGCGAGCGGTTCGATTCCGACGCCGAGTACATCAAACGATTCGTTCCGGAACTGGAAGACGTTCCCCCGAAGAAGATTCACAAGTGGAACGAACTGGACGAGGACGAACGCAAAAGCCTCGCTCCGGACTATCCCGCACCCATCGTTGACCACTCCGAACGCCGCGAAGATGCGATTGCGATGTTCGAAAACGCGAAGGGATAGTCGGGAATTCGAGAATATTGGCTAACAGTTTCGTTTCGGAATTCTCGCAGGGAACTTGCTGTCCTGGTGGATGGAGGGCGAAGGAGGAAGCGTAAGTGGTGAGCGTCAGCGAACCACGAACCTACGACCAACTGAGGGCTCCGTTTGAACCAGCATCAGCTAGCGACACTGCGAGATTGTCAGAGACGAGTGTAACGATGACCGAGAGTTTCTGGTTCAAACGGAGCCCTCGGTCGGTTCTCGCTCCTTTCAGTCGCTCATCCCCCCTCGCCCTCCATCCACCAGGACAGCCCGTGGTCGGTGAAAACTCAGCAAGAAACGTGTTCGATAGGTGTGTCTCGGAACCCCTCTGACGTTCGCCTCAACACTTAACACCACCACCGTTGACCAGAGTTGACGGGGGTTAGCAATGGCAACCTACGAACTACCGGACTTACCGTACGACTACGACGCATTGGAACCGGCAATCGACGCGCGAATCATGGAGCTGCACCATGACATCCACCACCAAGGGTATGTCGATGGTGCAAACTCGGCACTCGACACGCTGGAGAGCATGCGAGATAACGACGAGTGGGGAGACGTAAAGGGTGTCGAGCGGAACCTCGCATTCAACCTCTCTGGCCACGTCAACCATTCCGTTTTCTGGGAGAACATGTCGCCGGACGGTGGCGGCGAACCCGACGGCGAACTCGCCGACGCGATGGACGAGCATTTCGGCGGCTTCGACCAGTTCAAAAGCCAGTTTTCGGCGGCATCCAAGGGTGTCGAAGGCTCCGGCTGGGGAATGTTGCTCTACGACCACGTCGCGGACATCCCAATCGTGAGCATGGCTGAAAACCACCAGAACCAATCACCACAGGGAACTACGCCGCTGCTCGTGCTGGACGTGTGGGAACACGCCTACTATCTCCAGTACGAGAACAAGCGCGGTGACTACGTGGACAACTTCTGGGATGTCGTGAACTGGGACGATGTGGCGGAGCGATTCGATGCCGCACAACGCATGTAAATCGCTCAAACCACCGCAAAGAGGCCTTTTTTGCCGGAACATCGTGATATGTGCTAGCGAACTTCTCCTCAAGGTTTAACAGCAAGTGGTGAGATGTATTCCACGGAGGTATACATTTATGCCAGAACAATCGAACGCGGAACTGCCACCACTTCCGTACGACTACGACGCGCTGGAACCCCACATCTCCGAGCAGGTGCTCGAATGGCACCACGATACGCACCATCAGGGCTACGTAAACGGCCTCAACAGTGCGGAGGAAACCCTCGCGGAGAACCGTGAATCCGGCGACTACTCCAGCACGGCGGGTGCACTAGGCAACGTCACCCACAACGGCTGTGGACACTACCTCCACACCCTCTTCTGGGAGAACATGGACGAGAACGGCGGCGGCGAACCCGAGGGCGACCTCGCAGACCGCATCGCCGAGGACTTCGGCTCCTACGAGGGCTGGAAGGGCGAGTTCAAGGCCGCCGCGAGCGCCGCAGGTGGCTGGGCGCTTCTCGTGTACGACCCGGTCGCAAAACAGCTTCGCAACATCAAAGTTGGCAAGCACGACCAGGGCGCACTCTGGGGTAGCCACCCGATTCTCGCAGTGGACGTGTGGGAACACTCCTACTACTACGACTACGGTCCAGACCGCGGCGACTTCATCGACAACTTCTTCCAGGTTGTCGACTGGGACGAGGTCGCTGACAACTACGAGAACGTCGTATCGCGGTTCGAATAAGGGCCGAATCAACCGATATTTTTCGCCGAGAAAGACGACAAGCGCCCGCTGTACCGAATCGCTATTCCAGTCCTACTTCGCCCGGTTCCACCGTCGGTACGTCGTACCCGGACGCGATGTCGGTCACGTGCCGAAAGAGCGATTCGTAATCGTGGCCGCCCGGTTGCAAGTCGAGGCTCGTGAACATTCCGACGTTTCGCTCGTCGTCCGCGAAGAACATCCGGAACTGCTCGAAATCGTCGAATCCCCGAACCGTGTACTGGTAGGACGCATAATACAACTGATCGTAGGTGTCCCGAGTGACGAACCCGAACCGTTCGTTATCGACGAATTTCGAGACGTTGATCTCTTCGAGTTTGTCCGAGACATCGTCTCGGAGATAGAGCATCTCGTAGTCGGACTGGCCGAACAGCCAAATGTCTCGGAGGTTTTCGCCGCCGAACTCGGCAAATGCCGACACGAGCGCCTCTTTCGCTTCACTCCCCTGTTCCCTGCGCATGTCATTTTCTATCTTTATCGCTCCATTACAAAAACTCGGTTATGATTATACCCCGTTATACTTAGAAAGAAATGGCGGAAATATTCTCCCACACCGATTCGTGAAGTTTTACGCCGAGACGTGCGTATCCGCTAGTATGCCGAGACCGAAAGACGACTTCGAGCAGCTATACCCCTGTGATTTTTACGAACCGGACGAACTGCTCGACACTGACTCGATGTACAGCGTGTACGAAATCGCCCGCCTGTTGCAGGGACTCGACTCCGACGCGGAAATCGATGTCGAGACCGAGGATATCCTCCTCGATTGGGCGATTCCGTGGATTATGCGCAACGCGGACGAACTCGTCGTCGCGGAACCGCCGAGCGAGGAGGAACCCGGCTACTACGGTCTGAAGACATGACGATACTCGTCGCAGGAAGCGACCGAGTGGACGCGGGCAAGACGACGTTCACCGTCGGACTGCTCTCGCATCTCGACGCCGTCGGGTTCAAACCACGCGCTGGCAACGACTTCTGGTTCGACCACGACGATGCCATGGCCGCCATATCGGAGGGACGACTGTACGGCAAGGACGCGGCCGGACTCGCGGACGCGAGCGCGGGCGACCATTCGCCCGAGGAAGTCAATTCCGTCCACCGTCTCTGGTGGCCTGCACCGGGGAAAGGAAAAGGCCTGTTGGGTCAAACCCATCGCGAGTTCCTCGTTGACCGCGTCGGCGAGAGTTTCGTCGTGAACGGAACGACTGACCTTCCGGAGACCGTCCGCGAAAATCTCCCTCTGTCGGATGCGGTTACCATCGAATCGGTGTCGGAACTGAACGACCAGACCGAACGGCGCTATCTGCCCCACTTTCGTGCACTGGCGGAACGAATCAACGACGCGCACCGTGCCGTCGTGGAATCCTACAGCGACATCGCACGACCGATACAGGGCGTCGAGTTCGACACTGTCGCCGTGGTCGAACCACGGCGATTCCGGGTGTACGACGGCGCGCGCTACGCGAAGGCCTGCGAAGTCGCGGACAGCAGCGCCCGCGATGGCTCACTGGAAAAGCGGGTGGAAGACGTGGTGAACCTGCTCGACCCTCGCGAAACGCACACGCTCGAACCGTTAACGGAAGCGGAGCGCGCCGACCCGGAAAAAATCGCAGCAGTGTACGAAAGTGCATACGAAGCACTTCGGTAACCCCGCAGGTCGGATTTCAATCGATTCAGTACATCCGGGCAGCTTTCGACGCGAGTTCGATGTCGTGATGCGGATTCGTCGTCACGCTTGGCCCGTGGCCGGTGTGCATCTCTTGTAGTTTCTCGTCCGTCGTGGCAGCCACGCGGTCGATGCTCTCGATAAGGGTATCTCGGTCTCCCTCTTCGAGGTCGGTTCGGCCGAAACTCCCGTTCTGGAAGATGAGGTCACCAGCGAACAGGACGTGGGCAGATTCGGAGTAATAACAGAGATGGTCGTTTTTGTGCCCCGGGGTGTGAAGCGCGAGGTAGTCGTTGTCGCCGAGCGTCACGGGTTCCTTGTCCGCGATTGCAAGGTCTACGCCGGGTTGGTCGGTGTCGAAACCGTATGCGTCCACCCCGAACGCGTCTTTCACGGTTTCGAGGTTGCCGACGTGGTCGGGGTGGGTATGTGTCAGAACAACCGCGTCGAGGCCGTCCGCTAGTTCCTCGATTTTATCCACCGCATCGAAGTTCGAACCAGTATCGACCAGCACACATCGTTCGCCAGTCACGAGGAACGCGTTGCTGGTGAACGACTGGACGCCCGCCGCGATGTTTCGAATCATGGCTGGTGGTACAACGAGGGTGGCTTTCCGGTTTTCGTTCCGCTCGTTCGCCTCCCCTGGGAACTCCCTACTCCTCGGCGAGCTCCTCGACCAGCGTATCGAGACTGTAGCTTTGGAGGACGCGATGGGAGTCCCGGAGCGTGGAGATGACGAACGTCGAGTTCGTCCGGTCTACTTCCTCGATGCTCTCGAAATCGCTAATGAGTCGTTCGACCATCTCGCGCCCACTCAGGTGTGCGATGACGATGAAGTCCGTCTCCCCCATCGTAAAATACGCCTGCGTGACGCCTTCGATTTCGAGGATTTTCTCACCGAAATCGGCGTACGACCCGGTGTAATCGGCGAACACTTCCACGACGACGGTGACGCCGAGACCGAACTCCTCCAAATCGATGTCGTAGAGGTCGTTCTCGATGACCCCCGCATCCCGGAGGTTGTTTAATCGATAGTGGATGGTCGAAACCGGGATGCCGGTTTCCTCGTGGAGTTTTTCGGGGCTTCCGGTTTCCAAATCCGAAATCGCCTTCAGCAGTGTAACGTCGCGCTCGTCCATTGGTCTGAATTATTGGTACCAATACTTAACAGCTGGATTTTTCCGAGAGAGCGAGTCACACTGACTCGCCAAATATTCCAGTATACCGTCAGTTAGAGAATTTTGATTCTACCTGTAGTTCAAATATTGTTTGTGATTCAGTATCGAACGATAATGTTGTAGAAACATTTAACAACCCGTGGAGAATAGGATTGGATAGAAATACATGATTGCGACTAAACTTGGTAGACAACTACCACGAACTGAGGTGATGTTCGTATTACTAGCCGGATTCTGGGGGGCATCGTTCCTCTCCATCGATGTCGGTCTCCACCACTTTCCGCCCATCCTGTTTGCGGCGCTTCGCTACGACGTGGCCGGACTGGCGATTCTCGGCTATGCAATGTTCACGACCGATAGCTGGAAACCGGAGAGCAGAGCCGACGTGCTGGCCATTTTGGCCATCGGCGTGTTCATCATCGCGGGCCATCACGGCTTTCTCTATCTCGGCCAGCAATACGTCCGAGGCGCGCTCGCGGCGGTTATCATCAGCCTCTCGCCCGTCTTGACTGCCGTCTTCGCGAGTGCGATGCTCGCAGACGAACACATCACGGCACTCGGCGTTCTCGGCTTCGCATTCGGTGTCGCTGGCGTCGCCATCGTTGCCGACCCGAACCCGGAAAACTTCCTTTCCGTGGGCGTCGTCGGAATCGCCCTCGTCTTCCTCGGTGCGGTGTGTTTCGCCCTCGGGTCGGTGCTTACCCAGCCACTCAAAACCGAAATTTCGCTCCCCGCGCTACAAGGCTGGGCGATGATTCTGGGCTCCGGTCTTCTCCACCTCCTCAGCTCCGCACGCGGTGAATCTCCCGCCGCAATCAACTGGTCGCTTCCGGCCATCGCCTCGCTGGTGTACCTGACCCTTATTTCGGGGGTCGTGGCCTTCCTACTCTATTTCCACCTGCTGGACGAAATCGGTCCGACGGAACTCAACCTCGTCGGCTATCTCGAACCCGTGGTTGCGACGCTCCTCAGTTGGGCGCTGCTCGGCGAACTCGTCGCGACGACCACCGTCGTCGGATTCGGCGCCATCTTCGCCGGGTTCGCCCTCCTGAAACGGAATACCCTGTTCGCAGTCGTGCGCTCGCTCTCGCCGACCGTGCGTCGGGCCTGAATCCCCACATCATTTTTCGCCCCCCTCGCCCTACGCTCTGGCATGGCAACACGCGACGCGGGCGAGGCGGATGACCCGTCCCGCGACGACCGGGCGAACTACGATTACCACGACGACAGTGTGACACGTCCCGGACTCGTCGCGGACCTCCGAAGTCGGGTGGAGGGAGCGGTTCGATTCGACGAGTACTCCCGGCAGTTGTACGCGACGGACGCAAGCGCCTACGAAGTGACGCCGATCGGCGTCGTCTTTCCGGCCTCGACCGAGGACGTCGCCGCGGTGATGACCTACTGCGCGGACCGCGAGATTCCGGTTCTCCCGCGTGGTGGCGGAACGAGCCTCGCCGGTCAGTCGGTCAACGAGGCCGTCGTGCTGGATTTCAGCCGACATATGGACGGGCTCCTCGATTTCGATTCCGAGAACCGAACCGCTCGCGCACAACCCGGAATCGTCCTCGGCGAACTGAATCGAACGCTTGCAGACCACGATTTGAAGTTCGCACCCGACCCCGCGTGGGGTGATAAAAGCGCCCTCGGCGGGGCAATCGGAAACAATTCGACTGGCTCTCATTCGCTGAAATACGGCAAGACGGACGCCTACGTCGAAGAGTGTGAGGTCGTCCTCGCGGATGGAACCGTGACGCGATTCGGCGAAATATCGATGGACGAACTTCGGGAGAAGGCGGATTCGGAGTCGTTTCACGACTCCGAATCAACGAGCGAAATGGACCTCGAAACCAGAATCTACACCGAAATCCTCCGAATCATCGAGGATGAATCCGACGCGATTCGGGACGTGTTCCCGCAGTTAAAGCGCAACGTTTCGGGCTACAATCTGGACAGGTTGGTGGAGGAGAGCGAGACGCGGAGCGCCTCGAATGCGAGTGGTGAAACCGCGAGCGAATCGGAAACCATCAACGCCGCCAGACTGCTCGCCGGAAGCGAAGGAACGCTGGCGATTATCACGGAAGCGACCGTCAGCCTCGAACCGATTCCGGAAACGAAGTCGATGGCACTTCTGACCTACGACAGCCTCATCGACGCGATGGCGGACGTGGCACCGATTCTCGACCACGAACCGTCCGCCGTCGAGGTGCTGGACGACGTGCTCATCTCGCTCGCCCGTGAAGCCGAGGAGTTCCACGACGTGGTGGAGATGTTGCCCGAGGGAACCGATTCGGTGCTGCTCGTGGAGTTCTACGCCGAGGACCACGAAGACGGCCGGGAGAAGGTCGCGAAGCTCCGGGACGACCGCGAGGGTAAATCCGCGCTCTCCGCGATGGAGGCCCACGACGAGGCCGACCGCGCTCGGTTCTGGAAACTCCGGAAATCCGGGCTTCCCATCCTGCTCTCGCGCACTTCCGACGCGAAACACATCTCGTTCATCGAGGACGCCGCGGTTCCCCCCGAGAACCTGCCCGAGTACGTCGGGGATTTTCAGCACGTACTGGAGGAAAACGACACCTTCGCCAGCTTTTACGCGCATGCCGGGCCGGGTTGTCTGCACATCCGGCCGCTCGTCAACACGAAGAGTCCGGCGGGCGTAAACCAGATGGAAGCCATCGCGGACGCCGTCACCGACCTTGTGGTCGAATACGGCGGCAGCGTCTCCGGGGAACACGGCGACGGCCGTGCCAGAACGCAATGGAACCGAAAGCTGTACGGCGACCACGTCTGGGGTGTATTCCGCGACCTCAAATCCGCTTTCGACCCCGATTGGCTCCTCAACCCGGGGCAGGTCTGCGGGGACGTAGATATGACGGAAAATCTCCGTTTCGACCCCGGATACGAGTTCGAGTCCGGGTTCGACCCCGTGCTCGACTGGGACAACGAGAACGGCTTTCAGGGGATGGCCGAACTCTGTCACGGCTGTGGTGGCTGTCGCGGCGGGCAGGAGACGACCGGCGGCGTGATGTGTCCGACCTACCGCGCGGCGGACGAGGAAATCACGAGTACCCGAGGCCGGGCGAACATGCTCCGGCAGGCGATGAGCGGGTCACTCCCCGAGGACGAGGCGTTCGACGTGGAGTTCATGCACGAAGTGATGGACCTCTGTATCGGCTGTAAGGGCTGTGCTCGGGACTGCCCATCGGGCGTCGATATGGCGAAACTCAAAGCCGAAGTCGAACACGAACACCACAAGCGACACGGTACGAGCCTCCGCGACCGACTCTTCGCGAACATCGACCGCCTCTCCGCACTCGGGAGCAAACTCGCCCCGCTCTCAAACTGGGCGACGAAACTCCCCGGTTCGCGCCTCGTCACCGAGAAGACGGTCGGTATCGCCAGCGAGCGAAGTCTGCCGACGTTCCACGCCGAAAGCCTCGAAGACTGGTTCGAGGCTCGCGGCGCGCGCGTGTCGAAGCAGGACGCGACTCGGCGCGTTCTGCTCTTTCCGGACACCTACACCAACTACAACCATCCTGCGGCCGGAAAGGCCGCAGTCAGAGTACTTGAAGCGGCTGGCGTTCACGTCCGGATTCCGGACGACGTGGCGGCGAGCGGACGACCGGCCCATTCGAAGGGGTTCCTCGACACCGCGCACGAGCAGGCCGAGACGAACGTCTCGGCGCTCGCTTCCTACGTCCGAGATGGCTGGGATGTCGTCGTCGTCGAACCCTCCGACGCCGTGATGTTCCAGTCGGATTATCTCGATTTGCTCCCCGCAATCGACGAATCCGGTTCGTCCAGCGGGCAGTACACCGAACCGCGCTCCGCCGATCCGGAAGCAGGTGGCCTCCGAACCGAGGCCGAACGACTCGCCGCGAACGCCTACGGGATTTGCGAATATCTCGATAGCTTCGACTTCGACCTTCCGTTCGGCGGAGCTGGCTCGCTGACCTACCATGGCCACTGTCACCAGAAAGCGACGAAGAAGGACGGCCACGCGGTTCACGTCCTGCGCGAGGCGGGCTACGAGGTGGACGCCCTCGATTCAGGGTGTTGTGGCATGGCAGGGAGTTTCGGCTACGAAGCCGAACACTACTCGATGAGCCGAGCAATCGGCTCGATATTGTTCGACCAAATCGTCGAGAGCGACGGAACCGAAGTCGTCGCGCCCGGCGCGTCCTGTCGAACACAGCTCGGAGACTGGCAGGGTGAGGAACCGGCCCATCCAATCGAGAAGATCGCCGACGCGCTCCGGTAATCAGAATCCCGAAAACTTGTCGCGGCGGTACACGTCGAGTTCGCTGATGGTCGAGTTCTCCATCGTCGCCGCAAAGGCGATGGCCTCCGCGACTTCCTCCGGTTCTGTCACCTCGCCTTCAGCGAATCGTTCTTCGAACGATTCGCCGTACACTGACCCGAACTCGGTACGAACTTCTGACGGGTTGACCACCGTAACCGCCACGTCATCTTCACCGACTTGTCCTTCGAGGCTGTGGGCGAATCCACGAACCCACCACTTCGTCGCGGCGTAGACGGGATTGAACGGGCGCGGATACTGCCCCGCGAAACTGCCGACGAAAATCAAGTTTCCCGACGATTCGCGGAGATGCGACAGCGCGGTTCTCGTCGCGAAGAAGACGCCATCGACGTTCGTCTCCTGCATCGTCCGGAACTCCTCGGTCGAGAGGTCATCGACCCGTTTGCCGCGAGCGAGTCCGGCGTTGTTCACGAGGATATCGAGCCCGCCGAATGCCGATACCGTCTCCTCGACCATCGACGCGACGGCGTCCTCATCGCGCACGTCCGTCGGGTGGACGAGCGTTTCGGTGCCGTACCTCGATTCGAGCGTTTCCGCGATGTCGTGCAACTTCCCTTCGCGCCGTGCCGAGAGCGCGACCTTCGCCCCGTCGCGCGCGAGGGCGTGTGCGGTCGCCCGTCCGATGCCCGAACTCGCACCCGTTATCAGCGCGTTCCGTTCGGAGAGTGGTTTCTCTGTCATATGCCCCATTCGTCCTCGGAGTGGTTCGTTCTTTCCCCATCTCGGCGTCCCCGACTTCGCTCCCTGCCGCGACCGCGATACTTTTCTTGTCAGGAGATCTCATGGCAGTAATGCTCGTACTCCGCGGTGCAGACGTGGTAGACGCAAACGGGATTCGCGAAGCTGATGTGGCGGTCGAAGGCGGTCAAATCGTTTCCGTGGGAGATGTGCCCGCCGCCGACGAAGAAATCGATGTCAGCGGGAAGTTTGTCGCACCGGGTCTTATCGACGCGCACGTTCACATGATGATGGATGGTCGCCCGGATGTCATCTCCGTCGTCAGCGAGAACGAAACCATGCTCGCCTACCGCGCGGCCGCAAACCTCAGGTCGGCACTGGAATCCGGCGTGACAGCCGTTCGTGACCTCGGTGCACCCACCTCGCTCGCCATCGACGCGCGAGACGCGGTCGATGAGGGGATTATCGACGGCCCGCGCGTGGTCGCCTGCGGTGAAAACGTCGTCATGACCGGTGGGCACGGCCATTGGTTCGGGCGTGAAGCCGACGGGCGTGCCGAGGTGAAAAAAGCAGTCAGGGAGCAACTCAAACGCGGTGCGGACGTTATCAAATGCATGGCGACTGGCGGCGTTCTCACCGAGGGTGCGATTACTGGTGCACCCGAGTTAGACGAAGGCGAACTCACTACACTCGTGGAGGCCGCCAGTGCGAAGCGCGTTCCGACCGCAGCGCACGCGCACGGAGCCGATGGTATCAAAAACGCCGTCCGGGCCGGGATTTCGAGCGTCGAACACGGAACGTTCATGGATAGGGAGGCGGCGGAACTGATGGCCGAACGGGGGACTTACTGGGTTCCGACCGTCAAAGCGTCGCATGGCATTCTGACCGAAGGTGTTGAGGCTGGAATCCCCGAATACGTCGTCGAGAAAGGCGAAGAAGCCGCAGATTCGATGGCGGATGCGTTCGAATACGCACTCGACGCAGGCGTGAAGATTGCGATGGGAACCGACGCCGGAACACCCTTTAACTTCCACGCCGATATTCCCGAAGAACTCGAATTGATGGTCGAATACGGGCTGACGCCGGAGGACGCGTTGGAAGCCGCGACGGTCAACGCCGCCGACTTGCTCGGATTTTCGGATGTCGGATCGATCGAAGAGGGGTATCGAGCGGATATCGTCGTCCTCGATGCAGATCCACGTGAGGACGTAACTGCATGGCAATCGCCAACACATGTCGTGTCACATGGGAACATTGTTCGTTGACGCGCGCACGTCACAAGGTCTTTTATATCCGGGCATGGACGAATAATGTACATGAGACGGCTCCTGGCTGTCGGCCTCATCGCGGTGCTGCTCATCGGGTCGTTACCCGCGCTCGGGGCGACTCAGAGCGATGCACCGACAACTCCACGGACGATCACCACCTCCCAGGAGTTCGACGATGTCGAGTTTCACATTTATGTCTTCGACAACGGTTCCGCTCAGTGGACGTTCCGGTACGAACGGACGTTGAACAACCAACAGGAACGGAACCAGTTCCAACAGTTCGCAAATGAGTTCAATAACTCGAAAACGGAACTCTATACGGACTTTCAAACGAATGCCGTCGAATTGACTGATGCAGGTGGGAACGCAACTGGGCGAGTGATGAAAGCCGAAAATTTCTCGAAAAATGCCTATATCGGCGGTCTGAATAAGAATCGCGGCGTGGTGGAGATGTCGTTCAAATGGACTGCCTTCGCCGCAAAGGACGACGGGTCTATCGTCATTGGCGACGTGTTCAAGGGCGGTCTCTACCTGGGAGAAAACCAAACACTGACCGTCGAGGCGCAGGAGGGGATGAAGTTCAAATCCGCGAAACCGATGAATCGGCTGAACAAAACCCACGATACCCTCCCGAAGAGCGACACCGTTTCGTGGAGCGGACCACGCGAGTTCAACGACCAACGGCCAATGGTGGAGTTCGCGGAATTCAAGGACAACCCGGCAGAAACCACCACGACGACGCCTCCCGGCGGGGCGTCACAACCGGGCGACGGCGAAAACCCGAACGCCGAATCACCGATGATGCTGTTCATCGCCGCCGTCGTCTTGCTCATCGGCTTGGCTGCGGTGTTCGCCTGGCGACAGGGGAACTTCGGCACGTTCTCGTCCGGTCAGAGCACGCCAGGCGGTGGTGGTGGGGCTGCAACGCCAACCGAGCCGAGTGCTGGCACGTCCAAACCGGCCGTGAGCGACGAAGAACTGCTCACCGACGAAGCACGCGTGAAGAAGCTGCTTCGCGAGAACGGCGGCCGGATGAAACAGGTGAACATCGTCGAGGAGACCGGCTGGTCGAAATCCAAAGTGAGTATGCTCCTCTCCGAGATGGAGGACGAGGGCGAAATCAGTAAGCTTCGCGTCGGCCGCGAGAACATCATCAGTCTGGACGGACACGAACCGGACGCAGCCGGGTCGCCGCTCGACCGATAGCGGTCGTCGTTTTTTACGGGCAGTCTCACTTCCGAGCCATGCGTGTTCGTGCTTCTGGATGTGTCATACCGGGCCACAGCGTGTCCGAAACGCAACTGTTAAACAGTCCGTGCGATTACTCAAAAATGCGCTCCGTTGGTGTAGTCCGGCCAATCATCTTGCCCTCTCACGGCAAGGACCAGGGTTCGAATCCCTGACGGAGCACTGCAACAAAGGGTTCAACGCCCGCTTCTGCGATTCCTACATTCCAATAGTGAACAGCCAGTCCACGGTTTTCATATCTGCAAGCAAGCGGGCGATGGCATACCGGTGTCCAGTTGTATTTCATCACACGCCATTCGGCGGGGGCTATCACGCACTGGTTACAGCAGGATGTACCCCTACGGGTAGTGAGCGACCGGGCGAACGTCTCCCAGACTGTTATTGACGAGCACTACGACCGGCGGATGGAGCGGGAGAAGATGGAGCAGCGACGATAGTTTCTGAATGACGTCCAAGCAAGCGGTCTTCAGCACAAATGAACGGCCAAAATGAGTTCTACACTCATTTTTTATCCAACGGGATTCCAGTAGTACATTCATGGAAGTCTATCGGATTGACGATGATAACTTGCATCGGATAGCCGAAACCGAACTCACCCGGGAGAAGACGTTAGAAAACTATCTTATCCGTGCAGATGGGGCGGTTATCGGCGGTATCGAAATTCTCTACATCGACCAACAGGGGAGTCCCGGCGAAGGCGGCATTTTTGATATTATCGGGCTCGACAGCAATGGAGACATAGTAATCATCGAACTCAAGCGAAACCGAACACCGCGTGACATCGTCGCACAGGCTCTGGAATATGCGTCGAGTATCCGAAACGAGCAGTACGAGGAGTTAGACGACCGGTATCGTAGCTTCATTGATGACGAGGGGGCATCACTCCGCACGAAACATTCCGAGTTCTTTGCGCGCACGGACGACCCCCTGTCGAAACGCGAGTTCAACACCGACCAGCGGCTGATTCTGGTCGGTCGTGAGTTCTCCGACCTCTCGCTCGAAATGGCTGATTTTCTCCGCGAGCACGGTATCGATGTTGTGTGTGTCACCTACAGTGCATTTGCGTCCGATGATGATGAGCTCCGACTCCTCACGACGGAGAACGTTCGTCGCCCGCTTTCTGAAGAACCCGAGACCGTCTCTGGGTCTGAATCCAGACCACGTGAGTGTACAGTTGACCTCCGCAAGGACGGAGAGGTCATCAAGACATTCGAGAAGGCTAACCAGAGTGATGCGATGCAAGCCGCCGTCGAATTCCTTATCGACGACTACCAACTTTTAGAGCGAATCTCGCTTCCATATCTTCCTGGAAGAGGGGACGGAGATCGGGCCTTACTGAACGACACACCGACTCACCCGAATGGCAACGAAATGATGGCCTATCGGGAACTGAAGACAGGACACTATCTCCTCACGAAATTAGGCGCATCTGCCAAGCGTCGATACTTGGACGAACTCGCCCGCCAGTGTGGACTGGAGGCTCACCTCTCCAGATAACTCCGCATAGTTCGTAAAATAAGCGTGATTATTTAAGTGCAATAATTGTGAAAACCGAAATATTACTCACCAACCGAATTTTCTGAGAGATGATTGACTATCACTATTTGTGATAGAGTTCACTTGTCGCTTCCGACTGGCGTGTATGCATCTCATCGAAATCAATTACTTAGTCATCACTGGGTTGGGCAGTCGACCCCCCCGGATCTTGTTGTCCTTGACCCATTAAATATTCAACATTTTCGGCTACGTAGACGTGGCTACCCCAACCAACCGCGATCCCAACCGCTATCCCGGCTGCGATAGCTATTCCCCAGACGAGAGCTCGAGCGAAGATATACAAAAGCTGAACATCGAAACCTATCGTGTCGAGTCCTATTACCATGACAGTAAAGTACAGAAATATACGAGTTCCTGCTGCAAACCATGCCATATAGTAAGATTGAGCTGCTGCACGTGTTCGCATGAGTAGGTCACCGATAAAGTCCGCCACATAGAAGCCGAACACGATAATGAATGATCCTGCAATCAATGCGGGGAAGTATGAGACGGCCATTGCAATCCATTCCGAAAGCACTTGAATTGCAAGCACATCTGCGGCCGTAAGAATTGCAAGTACATAGATAAACCATGCAGTGAGCTTCCCCAAGGCGTTCAGTATCGCACTCTCACTCCTGCCGATTACGCGACCAAATAAGGAATCAACGATGATGCGATCGAAATTGCTTTGGTCTGCGATACGACGAACGACGGTAGCAGTAACTCGCCCAAGAGCCCAACCCAACAGCAGGATTACTATTGCACCAGCTATACGCGGAAGTAGAGATTGAACTTCGGTCAGTGACATTAAGTACAGAAGAAAAATACTCGCTGCCAAGTAAGCTATAATAGCACTCCCGAATAAGAGCACAATTGGTGTGATGGATTTAATAAATGAATCTCTGATAGTTTCTTCGGTGCCAAGATGCTGTTCTCCACCATGCCGTTCTCCGCCACCCGGTCCCCCACCTGGGCCACCGTAGAATCCAGAGTAATCTAAAATAAGAACGGATAGGGAAATTCCAATAGCAAAAGGAGCGATTACAAATCCCCAAAAATGTAGTTCGGAAGGTGGAATTGCAGGGATTTTTTTAAGGGCATAAGCAAGTCCACCAGATGCACCAGTAATACCACCTATAATCTTGAGATAACTTTTTACCATTACCTCTTCCCTAATATAAATTATTCCAAGCAATACACCAATAGTAAATGTTCCAAAATGAATTCCCTCTATCTGCATTGTCCATATATATTGAAACATCGATTGCCATTCCCCCCCTGACCCAAATATTAGATACACTACACTGCCTATTAGCATTTTCCAAATGTCAATTACCAGCCATTTTGCCCTTACTCTTTGTCATCAATATTCAAATTGCTGATAAGAGATATTTTCAACGCGTTACTGGCAGCCCATCCGCACAATTCGGTTGAAAGTGGTCAGAGAACGTCGTTAGTGGCACTTTTAACTTCGATGATGAAGAGATAGAGATTCTGACGATTGGAAATGTCGCGAAGACGCTTGGGAAGTTCGCACTCATTGGTGGACTGGCCGCAGGAAGCACAATTGTCACCACTTCTGTCTATCCTCCGGGAGTCGTTGCAGGAGTTGCGGCTGGTGGGCTGGTAGCAGAGAAAGTCATTGTCTCAATCGATCCGTAACACCAGAACAATACCTGATTTTTGCCCGAGATGAGAATAATTCCATTATGCGAACGGGGTCTATACTGTCCTTTCCGGTTCCATCTGCTCTCATCATGACACGCGAATAAATACACGCTTGGCCGGTTCATGGTTTCACAGAAGAGGCAATTTGGTTTGCATCTCACCCTCACGTTTCCTGTCCTGATCCGACTGCGGAGTTTGCGTGTTTACTGTTACTATGAATAGAACCGACGATATTTGGATCGCTGACTACCACATGATATCAGAACGGAAACGGCCGTGTCGCCACTACGTTCCGATTGCGCCTTCGAAAATGGTTCATCGCGATCAGATGGTGCCACCGGTGGGCCATCGATATCGATGTTGTCACCGATACTGATGACGAAGCTACCGTTCGTACTGTGCCAATTCTGCTGTCCCACCTTCTGATACTGGCTGACCTCTGAGGTCGCTCATTGGGCGCGGGTCTGGCTTTGGTTCATGTCGCCCCTCCAGTATATTTCCCCGTTCGTGCTCGCCGTCAACCCTCATTTTGCGGAGGTTTTTATCTCGACGCTCTCTACAGACTGTTGTCGTGAAACGACCCCCGGTTAATGGGAATCGAGTTTCTGATACGATTCCCATTTTGTCCAACATATCTGAAGTATAGTGACGGACTCTGATGACTTCGACGCCGTGTGTGTTGCGTTCCCGACGGAAACATGGCCCAGTGCGCCGAATCTCCGGAAAATGGCGATGATCCACGACTCCAAAGAAAATCTATGAGGTGTTCGTCGGCGATGTCGGATACGTCTCGCGGATCGGCGTCGCCGACTTTGCCATCATCACGAAGCACGTCGAATCCGTTCGAGACGAGGTCTGCGACATGATGGAAGGCTTGTCGTTCATCCCGAACTCGCCCACGCTGATAAACGCTGGCGACGATCTCCAGCAGTTGTCCGCCTGTTTCGTTGACTCCCCGGGCGACGAACTGGTGATGGGTGTCCGCCACCGCGAATACCCGATCGAATGCGTACAGTTCCATCCGGAGAGCGTGCTCACGGCGTGCGGTCGGGAGATACTCGAAAATTTCTTGTCGCGCTACACCAGCACGCCCGCTGCGTAACGTGCGGCGACGACGACGAGGGCGAGCACCCCGAGACACCAGATGAGTTTGACGGTGAACCGGATGGCGAAGATGAGTAGGATGATTGCGACGATACCAACTGGTTCGATGGCGAGGTGGGTATTATTTGTGAAATGACTGCGTGCTGAATGGTAAACGTATCGGCAGTGTCAGGTTCACTTTTCCTGGTAATCGAAAGACGACGGGAGATTATCCACTCGTTACGGTGGGAGATTTCCCCATAACGATCACTTTCGCTCCGGTCTGAACACTCTTATATTACCCCGCGTATTAAGGTGAAGTAGGAAGGGAACGTTTTCCAGAGGCGTCACTATACAAACAAACTTGCGCTAAAGAAAGTAAACTTAATTGGGGTTGGGTCAAATGCATTCTTCAACAATAAATGAAGAAAATAGAATACGAATTAGACGGAGATTACAAAGGACGAACTTACCGACTAATGATTAGGTGCGACCCGAGTTATGATAATCCAGAGAGCTTCGCAGTTACAATGTACTATAAAAGTGCTGAAAAGGGAGAGTCAATACAAATCGTACGCATCGATAATTGCCATGGATATTCTCATATCGATGAGCTATATAAAGGAACAGATGACAGAAAACCAGAAGTAGAGTTGAATGTTTGGGAGGCCGCAAATTATCTGGAAAATAACTGGACGATATACGCACGAAAACACGAGGAAAATCGAGACAATATTTGATCTCTTGTGGTTTGATTTGGTTTTCTACTCAATCTACCACATCCCCATTAAATACAATTGGTTTGACGGCGATATTTTTGTGAGAGAGAATTGGCCGCTTCGACTGTCCTTTTGTTTCATATTCAATCACACCAGCTTCATAGAGAATGTCAAGGTCTCGCTTTACTATGCTAATATCCCGATCAACGTGGCGTGCAAGGTCGCGCATAGATTCGATATTGTTTGTTGAAATTTGTTCGACCAGTTCCATCCGTTTTTGCGTGAGTACGTGCTCAGCAGTTTCGCGCGAGAGTAGCAGGAGGTCATCTATGCCTGCTTCTGCGAGCCTCCGCATGTAATCAATTGACGTTGTCATAGTGTTGTAGGAGTGCTTTACCGTATTTAACTTGCAACACGTGAATATTTCATTGATAACCGATTACTCCAGCTGAACAATTATCGGTTCTCAAAGCTACTGTGATGACATAGAAGGTCAACACATATAATAATAACTGAAATCATCTTGACGGGGAACTACCATAGACTGTCACAACGCAATAGCACCAGAATATGTACCAGTGAATTAGGATATGAATTTAAGAGAGTAACTAAAATATTTTGTATGAGAGAGGTGATGAGCACTAATTATCTTGGTACAGACGTGCCAGCGGACAAGGACCCTACCAACTACACATACGTCGAGTGGAGAGCTGACTTACTTGACCGGATAGTGGCAGCAGTCTCCCGAAAGAACATCCACCAAGCCCGTCTCGCCAATGGCATACGGGCCCCTAAGACAGCAAATTTCCCCACAGTCATAGATATGTTTTGGAATTTGTAATCACCAAGTCGATCGCCGACCAAGTACAAATACAAAGAGTGCCAGCATAATTGCACCAAGTAATGATTCAATTCCGACAATAAATTTAGACAAATTCATAACTGGATACCAACTACTGGATCCAATCGAAGTGAAGGTGACAAGACTGAAATAGAAACTTTCAAACGACGCATTAATACTTCCTGGAAATTTAAAATATAATGTAGAACCATTCGTTGAGTTAGAAAGCTCTGTTAATGGATAGATTGATGAGAAGATGAGAACGAGAAACAGTGATGAACCAATGATTCGAATCGGGTTGTCACCGTATTCGAATATCATCCATGAAAATTCGTCCCAAAGATTATTAGGTGGATTTCTACTCTGTCGACGAATGTCCTTCTTCCGGAGGTAGTAAGTTCGCGCCTGATTAGGAAGATTATTCTTTTTTGTGAGCTCTTCGAGAATACCATAGACACTGCCAGTTTTCTCAAAATCAGTGACTGGATCTAACTTTCGTTGAGACCACCTTTTTTTCAGCTGACTGAATATAGTTTTCGAAGGGTCATAGACGCAATTCTTATCTTCATAGGGAAGGCAATCTCCAATGAGTTTTGTCTCCGAATTAAGTTGTGCGCCGTCAAAGGTTGTTCCGAATATCTTGGCATCCTGGAGATCCGTACCCTGTAAAGATATATTTTCCATCGCAGCATGCTCTAAGTTTGCTTGATTGAATGATGCATCTCTGGCATCACTATCCCGAAGTGTAGCTCCATCAAACTTGCAATTATCAAAGTTTGCCTGTCGAAGGATTGAACCAGTTAAATCCGCCATTGAGAAATGGGCATTCACATTTGTGTCGAATAAATTTGCCCGAGTTAGATTTGCCCGCCAAAAGCTCGTCTTATCTAATGTTGTTAATTCTAATGTAGATTTGGATAAATTGGCTTGCCCAAAATCTGTTTTAGATAAATCCGCGCCCAATAAATTCGCATCAGCAAAATTTGCTCGTGAACAAGTTGCATTTGTTAAGTCTGCATGTGTTACTTCTGCATGTGAAAAATCAGCATCGCTAAGATCACAATCAGTAAGATTAGCATGCTGGAGTTTTGAATCAGTAAGATTGGCACCTTGCATAGAAACACCGGTAAGCGTCCGCCGTTGAAGATTTGTTTTTTGTAGATTAGCTTCATCAAAAACCGCAGACTCGTTTATTGATTTCGGTAATTTAGCACCTCTGAGATTTGCGTGATTAAAGATAGTGTCTTCCAAATTTACTTCTGTAAATTTACAATTTTCCAAGTCACACCCGCTGAAATCTACGTTTGATAAATTCACATCCTCAAATGTACAGCCAGACAACTCAGCTACCGGGAACCTATGACTCGATAGATCACATTTGGAAAATGTACACTGACTAAAGTTGGTCTGTCCAAATTGATTTAAGACTATGAACTGAGTTTTGTCAAATCCACACCAGCTAAAAGACGCTCCTAAGAAATTTGTTCGATATAATGTAGTTTTATCAAATTCTACATATTGAAAATGTGCATTATGGCAATCTGCTCCCTTGAAGTTTGCTTCGTATCCAACGACAGCTACCAACTGAGCATTAATGAAGTCACTTCCTTCCAAGTCAGCACTTCTAATGGTCGCATCTATTAATTCACTATTAGTAAATTCGCAGTGAGAAGCCTTTGCTCCGAAAAAATTAATTTTAACAAGTTTTGCATTTTGTAACGACGAATTCCGCAAATCAGCCGATTGAAATTCAACCGAAGTAAGGTGAGAGTGGTCGAAACGAGCGCGACGAAGTGAGCAATTCTTAAACGTGATTTCTGATAAAGAGATGCCTGATAAAAATGCGCCATCGATCCGTTCTGGTGTCGATTTTCGGGCGTTTAGAAGATCTTCGGAGTTTTTATCAGATGTTTTAGCATGCCATACACAATGGTTATCGGGGCTTCTTTTCCATGGGGGACGCTGGCAAGTCAGTGTAGTTCCAGTTACGTTCCATTCATTCGTGGTATATTGATTCAATGACGTGGTGGGTACATTTATAGTATATCCACATATTCGTGAATTCATTTACCCTATTTGTAAATAGCAGCGATGAAATAGTTTGGGGTGTCAATCGAATTTTAATACCTCGCAATAGAATACTATTTTAGGAAAATGAGCGCGAACTACCTCGCCGCGAACGTACCACCAGGTAAAAATCCCGCCGACTACACATACGTCGAACGCCGAGCGGATTTACTTGACCGCGTGCTGGCGGCGGGCTCCCGAAAGAACATCCATCAAGCCCGTCTCGCCGATGTGTACGGTGTCTCCTCAGCCCAGATTTCGAAGGATATGGCGCGCATCGGTGACGAGGTGGCCGACCATCTTACGGACGATATCGAACTCCAAACCGTTGCGATGTACGAACATACGGTCGAACAGTTGCGTGCCGAGGGGCGCTACAAGGCGGCGTGGGACGTGCATATGGAATTTCTCGACTGGGTTGATTACTCACCCGAGCCACCAACCACCGAGACAGACACGACCGAAATGGTGCAGGACGACGTCCGCAAGCTACCGCCGGAAACCAAACGCCTCATGGACCAGTGGGCCGGTACCGACCACGAACCGCACGAGGAGACGAAACCACACGTCTCACAAGAGTAAATCTGCACACGGCAGATTAGTCGGAATTCTCGTCCTTCGGGGCAAATAAACCAGTAAAGGGTGGGCTTGGCGGAGAGAAAATTAACCTCACTTTCCCCTCAGTGACCGGCTGAAGTTCGGCACTATCGCTGTCTGACCAGATGAATAGAAAAAGAAGCCACACGATGCGAATGATATCATCGTGTCAATAATGATATCAGATTCTCGACGGTGGTACCGAGAAGGGCCAGTTCTTCGAGAAAGACATTCGAGCTGAACGGTACCAACGTACCAAAAATGGTACCATGGTACCAACGGTCCGTCCCTACTCTTTCGAGAGACGGAGAGCCTTGTCGGTGCCATATACTTTACCGTTGCTTCTCAGTTTTTGAATAGCGTGAGCCGCCGCTTCGTCATCGATTCCGTGTTTCTGGGCATCAATTAGGACATCGCCAATGTTCGCACCGTTGCCAGAGTCATTCTTACAGATAGCGTCTATGACGATGCGATAGCGTTCTCGTTGGGTTTTGGACGTCCCGGTTTCGATAACGTCTACGTCCATCTCTCCGGTGACAGGGTCGACTCCGACGTCTTCGAGTGACTTCTCAATCAGTCGGATTGCACGGGTGACGTCTTCGACTTCTACGGACTTTGAGAGTCGAATGCGGGCTGATGCTTCTGCCACGCGAATTATTGCTTCGAGTTTGCGAGCAGTTACCGGCACCGGGGCGTCTCTGTTCTTGTACCCCTTCTCTCGTATTCGCTTGTAGAAGTCGACTATGTGGTCGTTCGCCTCATCGGTTGCTACTGGTTCGATTGTCCGTTTTGCATGCGCAACCCAAGTACGAATGACTTCTGGCGAAACGGGTATATCGTCGACATCGTCTTCGCCCTGACGTTGTTTCCGCACTGCGTTTCGTTTTGATTCTAAGATATGCCGGGCGATATTCTCGTCTTTCGCTTCGCCGGGGGCGTCCTTGAGCGTGAACATGAGGTCAAACCGAGAGATGAGTGCCGGATCAAGGTCTATCTGTTCGATTTTGGGGTCATATTTATCAAACCGTCCATGTTTCGGGTTGCCTGCCGCGAGGAGTGAGGTTCGTGCTGGAAGCGTGGCGTTAATCCCGGCCTTGCTTACACTGACGGTCTGTTGTTCAAGTGCTTCGTGAATTGAATCGCGTGCGTCTTCACGGAGTTTGTCTAACTCGTCTACGGTTGCCAAACCGCCATTTGCTAAGACGAGCGCACCTGCTTGGAGTGACCATTCTCCATCGCCAAAGTCATCTTTGACTGCTGCAGCAGTAAGGCCGGCACGTGACGAACTTTCACCAGTCGAAACCGACCGCGGGGAAAGCTTTCTCGCCGCTTCGAGCAAGTTGCTCTTGCCAACGGCCGGGTCGCCAAGAAGAAAACAGTGAAAGTCGCCACGAATATGTGACCCATCGGCAGCAGTTCTGGGGACGCCACCAAACAACTGGAGGATAAGTGCCTTTTTGATGGCTTCATCACCGTAGTGTGATGTGGCGAACGAGTCGACCAACAGTTCATACGGGTCGCCGTGTTCGCCAGCTGCCAGCGCCTCTATCTCTTCTTTGTGCTTACTGATGTCGAGTTCCTCATAGTCCTGTTCTTCGACCTCTATCGACTCCGCATCGAGAAATTTGTCAAACGCACCCTTATGTTCTGAGTGCTCGTCGATTCGCAAGATACCGTTTACCGTCACACGCGCACCGGCACCGAGGTTACGGTCGGACACCCACTTCACCAGTTCGTCGGAAATGACGACGGGGATGGTTTCACCGGTTCCTCCAAAGGTCTCTTCGGGCGGTCGCTGGAGCTGCAGATACTGTTGGTCGCCGTGTTCGGAGTCTTCCCAGATGAGGTCGAACGGCCCTTGTCGGTCACATCCTTCGCATTGTTGTGGCTCTTGAAACGTCCCGAAGGACTGTGGGATGTGGTTGAAGGTTCCGCATCGCTGGCACTGAAATACGATTTCCGTCGGGACGACTTTCACGGCACTCGTCTTCGAGATTTGGCCGCGAACCCCGACGAAGTCCGTGACATCGTCTGCACGAGTCTCACCGACTCTGAACACCCTGTCGTCCGGGAGGTTATATATCCGGACGTCGATGTCGTTGAGGTCGATGTCGATCGGGTTATCGAAATTCTCGATAGCGTACTGAAATACCGTCGTGAACGTGGCATATGCATCCAGAACGTCGTCCGCGACGTTTGATTCCCATTGAAAGACATTTTGCCAATCGATCCAGAAATCCGATTTTTCGTTGGGATACTGCTGCAGCAGGTCACCCAACTCGTCCTCGCAGTATCGCCGAATGAACGTCTGCAGTTCACCGCCATATTCCCGATAGATGCTCTGGGGGTCGTTCATTCGTCGTCGTTCCCGAAGTCGTAACGGGATGTATTTATCGTCTGTTCATGCTCAACCGCACCGTCAGCAGCAACTGCCGGGGTATTTGCAGTTACACTACTTTGCAACTGATTGGATCGAATCTCGATTCCGTTTTCGCGGGCACGTGTGCGAATATCTGCGATAATGTCCTCACGGGAGTCTGTGACGCCCGTACGTGAGAGGAGATCGTTCATTTCGGAATGGAATCCCTCGATAGTCCGTTCTGGATTTGCGGCCATCTCATCAGCGATTTGGGCGACGATGGTGTCGTAGGACAACTGTTCACTCCGTCGATGTTCGAGCATCGTCGTGAGTTCATCGCGCCGTTTCTGTTTCTCCGCTATCTCTTCGTTCGCTGCTTTGCGGATGTCGTTGATGTCCGTGTCTACCTGGCGGATTTCCCGTTCGATGCCGGATTCGCTTTTCAGTCCCTGCGCATCAAGCCACATCCGCATCGCCTTCTCTACATTCTCGGTGTTCGTTCCGGGGAGGGCTTTGAATCTCGCGAGAAGTTCTTCCGACTGGCGAGTCTTGAACTGCTTCTTAGTCATCACTGTCTCTCCCGGTACGACGTGGTGATGGCGTCCTGTCTTGTCTGCTGGCTTCGTATTCGGCGACGATGGCGGTAAGACGAACGGGTCGGCGACCCCGAAATGCCGCAAGCCGTTTCCATCCGTCTGGTTCGCGTACCCATGCTCCGGTCCATCCGGCGTGGACAATTCCGAACGCGTCGAATGCGCCGGTCATATGGGGATCGACGGATTCCCATGTTGGTTCGACGCGAATGTCCTCAACGCCGTCGCGTGCGTAGAGGTAATCAAGTTCGAATGCCGATAGCGGACGGTTCGGAAGGGTAACTTCTGAGACAGACAATAAAGCGGTGTCGGGTGCATCACTCGGCACCGTCATTTGTTCTCCGTCAGTAGTCCTTCAAGGTAGTCGCGCTTATCCTCGTGTTCGGCGAGCTGGACGGCAGCGAGCCATCGGATAAGGTTACTACTTCCGTGGCGCGCAACGAGCGCCAAATCGTCAGCACTGGGGTCGGTCATTCGGCATCCTCCCGAACACGGCGAATATCCAGTTCCACGAGGTCACCGTCTTTTAGTTCCAGTTCTTCACGGATATGCGCAGGTATCGTGAGTTTTCCGCGTGCGAACAATTGTCTTGTGAGACGCATTGTAGTTACTACTGGGAACTGCTGATAACATTGAAGTACTCCGAAAGAGTACTCTATCTCGACTATAAATATGTCTTCGGACAATACTGACACGAAAAAGCGCGGGCGAAAGGCGTACCATCTCAGCGAAAGTCAGCGAGTCTACCTCGAGACCGGAGATACTGGCACATACCGAGAGTCGAGAGTTCGTGAGGATATTACCACAAAGGTAAACCGCCTGGCTACCCGCCTGAACCTCCTATGTGAGGATGTGAGACTCCTCGCCAACGGAGTTACTAATCTTGGATCTATGGATGCGGAACATGATGAGACAGACGAACACGTATTCGACGTGCGCGATGGATTCCTTACCCCAGACACATGGCTGGATGGATGGTTACAACTCCTTGGCATCGAGGGACGACCTTCGGCCGAGGAACTCGCTTCGGAGTTGACGAGCACACCAGCGCCGGGAGGGCAATCACGGGCGACCGTTTTCGGTGCGAAACTCGGAGCGATGGTTCGCCGAATGATGCTCTTTCCCAATATTCGCGACGTTGAACAATCAGATATCGCCGCGGATGTAATCTGGGGAGTATTCACGGGTCTCTGGTTAAATCAGTGGAAACTGGGAGAACGTACCGGGGAGCGAGTCCGCAACGAATCCACGATGCTCTTAGAGAAACTCGAAGAGCGAGCAGGCCAAAGTGTGATGCGCGCTGATGCCCAGCTCGATATGGCTGACCGTGAACTCGTCCAACCGATCCAACGAACCAATGAACGACAAGCAAAAATCCGTCAACATGTGGACAACATTCTCGACAGGAAGGAGCTTGCTTCATCGACGTGGATCGTTGAACAAGTTACCAACCATGTTTTGGAACAACTCGGCGAACGATATAACTTCGATATGGGGGCACCAAGTTCACCAGTGGTACTTACTGGGTTCGCGTCCGACGCGCAAGTCGAAAAAATTCTCACTGACAACCAACTGATAGAGAAGAATGAGATAAGACAGAGATTCGAGCAGGATATAGCATCCCTGAACAACAAAGAATGGCGAGGCGTTCCGGCCCGCGATGTCTTCGACAAAATTGCTAATCACGACGGGAGTATCTCTTCGTCAGAACTCGATTCGAAGGTTCGACGAGAACCAGATGACGAGAGGGCAATCACCCGGCTCGCCCGAGACTTTGCAGGTATCGATTGCGAGAAACGCCCAGAAAGCACCGCTACATGGACTGAAGTTCCGCTTGTTCAGGACGTTGAACCCAGACAGAACAAATCGCGGTGGACAACCACACTCTACGGTGATGCATTACACGCGTATCTCGAGCAAATCGAAGCACCATCTCTCCTTAGGGGTGGACGCGACATCCCCGCGGGGGTGAATCTTGAAGATGTATTGAAAGAAATCGGCGACAAATCCGTCTGAGACTATGGAGATAAACCCAGAACACCTCCTTATCGACCTACCTCTGCAAGGAAAGATTCGAGCGCGTCACGGTCGTCGGTCATGGCCTTGCTGAGCTTGAGAGCAAACTGGAGGTTTTCCTCACTCGTAGTCTCGACCCGCTCCACGGCGGTCTCCAGCTCTGCCGCGACATCTATATCAAGTGCTTGCCCGCACCGCGAACAAAACGACGCTTCGGGGGCGTTCAACTCCTCACAGCGGGGACACTGTTCAACTGTCTTTTCAGTCTCATCCTCTTCCGGGGAGCGCAAGCCATGGAGTTCGGTGTAGGCAGCGTCGATATCGCGCCCCGAAAGGTGGACGTACTTCGCCACCACGTCCGACCCCTGTACCCATCCAAACCACTCGCAGAGTTGGGCCTCGGTGAACTCGTTGGCGAGGTAGGTCGCGCGACTGTGCCGGAAGTGGTGGGGGTTTACCGGCTTCTCCAGTTCGGCACGCTCTTTGGCGCGTTCCAGCAACCGTTGGCGAATGTAGTTATAGCTCAGTGGGTCAGCGTCGTCCGCCTGCTGAATCTTACACCAGAGCGGCGCACCACGATTCGGCTGTGGATGCTTGTTCAACCAGTCGTTCAAATACGGAGTCGATTCCAGCAAAGGAAGGCGGCGTGCCCCCGTCTTGCCATCGATAACCAACTTCTTTCCGTGTTGATGGTCTTCGATACTTCCAACGGTAAGGTCAATCAGTTCGCCGATACGCGCCCCGCTCTCCCAGAGAAGCGCGATGAAGGCCGCGTCACGGGGATTTCGACACCCATCGAGCAGCGCACGCACGTCCTCTCGGGTGAGCAGGTCTTCCGGCAGTGTCTCACTGGTTCCGCGTGCACCGACCGTAATCCAGTCGGTCATTTCGGATGTCTCCTCGCCGTGTTGCCACTCCCAGAAGTTCTTGATTATCTGTTTGTAATCGCTGATAGTGCTCTCGGCGAGGTCACGGTCGTGCACCCATTCGACGAGTGATTTCACGTCGTCTTTCGTCATGTCGTCGAACGGCTGGTCAACATGTTCGGCGACGATTTTGAGGTGTGAGAACACTTTCTGTAGGCGAGCGTAACTCAGACCATCGAGTGTCCGGTCACGCTTGTAGTCGGTGAGTAGCCGTTTGTTTCGCGGGTGAATGTCGTCCGATGCCTGGATGTTTGCGAGGGTCTGTTTTACTCGTTCCTCGTAATTGGCGGTCGGCATACGTGCTAACATAGTGTTTAGACAATAATGAACTTTTGCATTGAACCCTTTGGTATAATGCACTGACGGAGCATACAACTTCTTCCCGTCTCCCAGTTTCGAGCGGTGGCAGTAGGTATATCACCAGGGCCCGGCAAGGGCAATCACGAATATTGCTCACCGCTCATCGACAATGGAGCTGATCGCCTCCCCCTCCCTGACATTCTTGATCGTCGTGTCTAGACCAGCCGACTCGAAGAGTTCGATGACTTGCGTGTCCGCGCCCGCGAATCGTAACTCGACATTGCGTGACGCAAGCGGACGTGGAGTTCCGCCAGCGTCTCCGCGGCACTTAGGTCAATCGTTGGAGAGGACGAGAGGTCGAACACTACGAGGTCGACGGGTCTGTCAAGCGCGTTGAGTCGGCCCATGAGATCCTCGCGGACGCGAGACGCGTTGGCGTAGAACAATTGGGCGTCAACGCGATAGACGAACACACCAGGCACCACTTCCGCCTTCGGATGGCGATCGATCGGCACGTACTGGTTGGTGCCTTGCATTCGGCCGAGTGTCTCGGTGTGAGGGTTACTGATCCGGCCAATAGTAAGCAGCGGCGAGAGTGTGATTCCGATGAAGATACCCCAGAGCATCCCCACAACCAGTACACCGAGAAGCGACGCCATCGCGACGGTGAACTCCATCATGCTCACGAGGTAGAGTCGCCGGAGTGCAGGGATGTCGACAAGATCCAAGCATGCGACGATGACGACCGCAGCAAGGGTAGCGTGGGGAAGTTTGGCGAATACGCCAGTCAGGAAGAACAAGACGGTTAGAAGTATCATACCAACGATTCCTCCTTGCATGTGCAACCACAACGAACAGTCTCTCCGCGACTAATTTCAAATCCATGCTGTCGATACTCACGCCAATCCGCTCGGTGCTCCGCTCGATAATCAACGTCGTCATCGCAATCATCACGCTGCCGCTTCGCATCCTGCGCCGACTGCTGTAGTCACTCACCGGCTCCGAGTGACACAGCTTAAGTATTCTCTCGATAATCTTCAGATATGCCTGAGTCTGTACTAGAATCATCTCCGAAACGAACGCTTCACATCGGACGCGACCGTCCGATCCGTATCAGTTCCGGTCATCGACTGCTTCACCACGACGGGAAATGCAGCCGACCGCACGGCCATAACTACGAAATCGAAGTGACCGTCACTGGCGAACTCACCGAGGAGGGGTGGGTCGTCGATAAGGGAGCGGTCACCTCGATAATATCCGAGTGGGATCATCGGTTCCTGCTGGAGGTGGATGACCCACTCATTGATGCCTTCGAACAAAGTGGCGATTCGGACGCCGTCGTCGTGTTCGATTCGCCACCGACGGCGGAAGTCATGAGTTTGGAACTCGAACGCCGACTCCGAGAGGAACTGCCGGACACCGTTTCGGCCGTGGAAGTGGCAGTCAGCGAAACCGCGGAACTCTGTGGCGGCCCGGTGTAATCATGCCAGTCAACGCCGATACGAGTGGTGATACGAACGCCGACGTCAAGTCGCTTCCCATCAACGAGTTGTTCTACTCGCTTCAGGGGGAGGGCAAACTGGCAGGAACGCCGAGCGTCTTCATCCGAACCAGCGGCTGTAACCTGCGGTGTTGGTTCTGCGATTCCTATCACACCTCCTGGGAGCCGACGCACGCCCGAATGACGCTGGATGAAATCGTCGAAGAAGTCGAATCCTACGGCGCGAATCACGTCGTCGTGACGGGCGGCGAACCGCTGGTTCACGACGAAACGTCTCGTCTGCTCGACCGTCTCGCGGAGGACGGATACCACACGACGGTCGAAACGAACGGGACGATTGTTACTGACGCGGCTATCGACCTGGCGAGTATCAGCCCGAAACTCGCGTCCTCGACGCCGACCGCCGAACGCGACCCGAAAGGGGACGGCGAGTGGGCGGAGCGCCACGAGGAACGTCGAATCGATATCGACGCCCTCACGGCGTTCGTTGACAGCGTCGAGACGCAACTGAAGTTCGTCGTCACGGACGAATCCGATTTGAACGAAATCGAAACGCTCGTCGCCGAGATTCGTGATGCCGCAGCGACCCCCGTCCGCGATACGGACGTACTCTTGATGCCGGAAGGCGCAACTCGCGAACGGTTGGACGAAAACCGCGAACGAGTCGCGAAACTGGCGATGGAATACGGCTATCGATACACTCCGCGACTGCACGTCGACCTTTGGAACGACGCACCCGGAACCTAACGACACAGGCTATGACACGAACTACTGCAACCGACACGACCGATGATGCATCGACGACGAAACGCGCCGTGATTCTCGCCTCCGGCGGGATGGACAGCGCGACTGCCGCATACGAAGCGCGTGAGCGAGGGTACGAGCCGTATCTCATGCACACGTCCTATGGCCAACGAACCGAGGGCAAGGAGTTCGACTGTGCGAGACGGCAGGCCGACGAACTCGGCGTCGAATTCCTCCACGTCGAAACAAGTCATCTCGCGACGATTGGCGGATCGAGTCTTACCGACGAGGAGATGGCCGTCGAAGACGCGGATTTGGACAGCGATGACGTGCCAGCCACCTACGTCCCGTTCCGCAATGCGAATCTCCTCTCAATGGCCGTTTCCTGCGCGGAAGCGAACGACTGTGACGCCGTCTTCATCGGTGCGCACAGCGAGGATTTCTCGGGATACCCGGACTGCCGTCCCGCTTTCTTCGAGGCGTTCCAACAGGTCGTCGATATTGGGACGAAAGACGACACGACCATCGAACTCGTCGCGCCTTTCGTCGAATGGAGCAAGACTGATATCGCCGAGCGAGGAGTCGAACTCGGCGTTCCGTACGAACACACGTGGAGTTGCTACCGCGAGGAGGAACCCGCCTGTGGAACCTGCGATGCCTGTGCCTATCGCTTGCAGGCGTTCCAAAATATCGGCGTCCGCGACCCGATTGCCTACGAAGAACGACCCGACTACTGACCGGGATTTCGGCGTTCGGATATTTGGTGTTCGGTGTTCGATTATTCGACTTTCGACTAGTCCGGGTTCTCCGTGGTTTCCTGTTTTACCTTCCGCTCGTTAGTTTCGACCGTTTCGTCCTCCGCAGTCGATGTGACGTAGATACCCGCGAGGACGACAATTCCCCCGAGAATCGTTGCGCTCCCCGGAACTTGGTCGAGTACGAAAAGCGCGAGCAGAGTGCTTCCAACGGGTTCACCGAGGAGTGAGACGCTGACGACACTTGATTCGACGTACTTCAGCGCCCAATTGATGACCGTGTGGCCGAAGATTCCCGGCCCGACCGCCATTCCGAGAAACAGAAGCCATTCCCGCGTTCCATAGGCAGTGAGTGCGACCTCCGCCTCGCTCGTTAGCGCAACGAAAAATAGAACGGCGGTACAGACGCTGTAGACGACGGTGACGTATGGGACGAGCGAGACACGCTGGCGGAGTGAGCGCCCCGCGAGAACGTATCCCGCCGCGGCGATTGCACCAATGACCGCCAGTGCGTTGCCGTAGAGCGGGTTCTCTCCGGCGACCACCGCACCCGAAAAGACATCTGCAAAGGACATTCCGACCATCCCGACCAGCGCAATGCCGATACCGATAACGGTTCGTCGAGTGACGCGCTCGTCCAACAGTGCCCACGCGCCGAAGGCGACGAACAGCGGTTGTGATTGTACGAGCGTCACGGAGGCGGCGACAGTCGTCCACTCCAAACTCTCGAACCACGTCACGAAATGGGCCGCAAGCGCGACACCGGTGACGATAGCAACGAAGAAATCCCGACGCGAAAAGTTTCGGAGATCGTCCCGATAGCGCGTAAGAGCGAGCGGAGCCAGCAGGAGCGTCGTGAACAGCACTCGGTACAAAGCCTTGATGATGCTGGGCGCGCTACTCAGTTCGATCAGAATCGCGCTCGTGCTCACGGCGACGATTGCGACGGCAAGCGCGGCCATCGGAGGGACTTCGTCCTCGATCTGCTCGGCCACATGTAACATTACTCGTCAACCAGTGGTTCCGGCATCCGATTTAACCTTCCGGGTGGAAACGGTATCGATGGGTCGGTTCCGTCTTCTACAGAGGAATCGGCAGCCACGAGAGCCAGTCGAGAACCGTCTCGGGTCGTATCAGTGGTTCGTGTAGCACCAACCAATCGAGCAAGATGAGTCCGAGTCCGTGCGCCACGACGGAGGGGAGAAGCGAATTACAGTCGTAATCCACCGCCCCGAACAGCACGTCGGTCGGTCCCGAAAGCATGAGTTCTATCGGCGGTTTGCCGAGATGGTGAAACGCATAGACGATCGGACTGATGAACACGCTCTTGAAACCGATTTTTCGAACGCCGACACAGAGCAGTCCCCTGTAGTACGTTTCGGCGGCGAGAACGACGATGAACTGCTTTGCCGCGTGGGGAACGAAACTCCCGAGCGCGGGTGATGCACCCCACATCGGATAGTAGGCACGAATCGACGGGAGCGACGACCCAACGACATAGAAAGGAATCACGATTGCGGCCAGAAGGAGGCTGTTGCGAATCGCTCGGCGGTCTATCCGATAGCCGAGGTGTCGCCCGTGGGTTACAGCCAGCAGGCCGGGAATGGCGATGTACAGCGTTACGTCGCGAACGAGTCGTGCGTTCAAATTCCCGCCCGGAACCGTCCACCACGACCATGCGACGGTCAGCAGTGCGCCGAGGAGAAGCGACAATTGCACCCACGTCAGTCCGAACATCCGCTCTTCGACCGACCGTGTGACGCTCACGAATCGTCCGCGGTCGGAATCGGGCCGGTGCCGATGGCGTCCCGGATGTTCGCGATGAACTCCTGTTCACTCTGGAAATACGTTTCCTCCACATCTTCCAGCACGTCGGCCAGCGTCCGTGGGCCGTCGGGCGTTCGAATCGTCTCGTCACCGTCCCGTCGGATGACTTCGCTCTTCTGAATGGGCCAGTACAGTCGGGAGGAGATACGTGCGACCGGAATACCATCGACAGGTTCGCGGTCACCGAGTTCGACGGCGGGACTCTCGTCCTCGTTGTCGTCAGCCATACCGGGGCGTTTGACAGCACGGGGATTATGCTTTTCGACACGACCTTTTACTACGGTCGCGGGGCAGGGCCAGCGCAATTTGCGCTGGCCCTGCCTGGCTCCCTGTAAAAGGTCGACCAAAAGCACCGTCAGAGACATGCTCTGACGAGCCATTCGTTCGCTTCGCTCACGATGACACTCCTCCCTCACTTCACTTCGCTCCGTTCAGTCGTCGGCCCGCTCACTCGTCATACCACTCCTCGCTCGCGGAGAGTGAACTTGTCTTGGCGGTCGTGTTGTTTGCTAAGTTCAAGTAAGCGTGGCGATGACGAAATTCGGCGGTTGGTTTGTCTGCTGATTTCCATCGTTGTCATGTTTTGCCAAAAGTATCGAAAATTCGACTTCAGTTTGAATCCCTTACGTCCGTCCCTTTTGCTCGTTTTTACCTAAAAACAATATATATGACATACATCTGACGCAGTAGTTCTGTATGAGTGGTTCAATGACGGACACATGACAAGCCTCGGGGAAACCTACCAAGGGCGTGACGGGGTCAAAAAGCGTCCGCGACGCCTCTATCTCGGCGTCGGCCTCTTCCTCGCCGGGTCATTGCTCGTCGTTGTCGGTATCCTCGCTGGAACGACGGACCTCTTTTCGGCAGTCGGACTTGACAAGTGGGGGTCTCTTGACATCCACCCCGCCTTCAAGGGCGAGGATTCCCACCGCCAGAGCCACAACAAAGGCGGCTGCGTTGGGAGTTTACGGTTCGCACACCGACGAGGTGCTGGCTCTGCCACGGAGCCGTTACTCCTATCTACCGTACTACTCACGCGCCCACGGGCGCAACAGTCGATTCGGAGGTACTTGGTTGTTTAACGTCGGTACCCAACCTCTCCCGAAGGGATACTTCGAGCCTCGGTTGGGAGGTCCGAATTTGTCCGATTGTCCCGGGATGGGCGCGGACAGGCCGCGTCGGATGGACATAGAGACGACGGGAGGGAACCTAAGATTTTACCGGACAGTGAAAGTGACCAAAGACGGCGATTCATCCCCGCCCGCAAGGGCGAGGCTTTCTCGCCTACAATTCCGTAAATTGGCAGGAATGACCGCTGGACTGGGTGTTCCGGCCGTGTTCGTCGGTATTTTCGCCGTCCTTCCGGCGACGAGCGACCGCATCCGCGCGGCAGTCGCCATCGGGTCGAGCATCTCCGTCTTCGGCGTCGCCATGTTTTGGTACGCCTACCCGTCTCACTGGGCCGGATACGGACAGAATCTCACCCTCCCGGTCGTCGCGGTGTACTTCGTCGGCCTCATCACCACGTTCTGTTGTCTGTTCGTCGCCGTCGTGAACTTCAAAACGCGCAACGACCCCGGCGGAACCGTCACGATGGGAGTGACGCGCAAGGGCGAGACGAAAATCGTCGAAGTCGAGCGCCAGCGCGGCCTCGGTAGCATCGGCGTCTTCGGCGACCACCCGGCGGACAGCGTGGACGCCGTGAGCGATGGCGGCGCGACGACGAACGATATTTCGTCACCCGCGGACCCGGAGCACGGCCAAACCACACCGACCGACACCTACTGCGGCAACTGCTCACACTTCGATTACGTCCCAACTGACGACGGAATGACCCCCTACTGTGGCTTCCACAACCAGCGAATGACCGACATGGACGCCTACGACCAGTGGCAGTCGAATCGCTGTTTCCGAATCTTCACAGCTCGGCGAGCGTCTGTTCGACTGACTCCCAGTGACTCCCTTTCCAGAAGCGCTTTCCACAGTTCTCACACCGCCAAATCCGTTTTCCGTCGGGTACGTGGTCGGGCGACTCGCCGTCATCCAGGGTCAATCGACCGTTGCACGACGAACAGCGCACGGGCTGAGACAGCGATAGCTCGAATCCTCGTTCGCGGAGCTCTCGCAGCTGGTCGGTCACGTCGAGCGATTCCAGCAAAATCGCGCCATCCACTCGTTTCGCGAGTCGTTCGTCGCGCGTGACGAGCGTTCTCCCTTCGTTTTGCGCCAGTTTCAGGATCCTATCATCGTCCTCGACACTTCTATCTAGCGCGTAGCCCGTATCGTAGCCACACATCCGCAGATAGGTCGTGAGTTTTCCCAACATCACGTCGAGAAAGAGCGCCGGTCGTGTCGAGGAAGCCATCAGTGAACGAAGTCGCGGACTTCCGCAGCCTCCCACGCGTTGAGCACGTCCACCGCTTCGGCCCATCCCCGGCGGGCAGTATGGACGCCGTACCGAACGTTTCGGTACTCTCCAGGGCTGTGGGCGTCAGTGTTGATAGCGATGGTCGCCCCCTCCTCGACTGCGACCTGCACCGCGGCCCCCCACAAATCGAGTCGGCTCGGATTGCTGTTGATTTCGAGCGCTACGTCGTTGTCAACTGCGGCCGTGGCGACTTCACGTACATCGAAGTCGAGTCCGGGTCGCTGGTTGATGAGTCGTCCGCTCGGATGGCCCAAAATATCGACGCTCGGGTGTTCGATGGCACGAACGAGGCGTTCGGTCTCGTCACCGTCGAGTCCGCTGTGTGGTGACGCGACGACGATGTCTAATTCGGCCAGCACGTCGTTCGGAACGCTGATTCCGCCATCGGCGTCGATGTTCGCTTCGACGCCCGCAAACACGTCGATTACAGCGTCGTCCGCAACAGTCCTGATTTCGCCGATTTGCTCGCGGAGTTCGTCGTCGTCCAGCCCGACGCCGCCGACCATTCCCGGCCCCGTCGCATGGTCGGAGATGGAGATGTAGTCGTGGCCAAATTCGATGGCTCCTTCGACCATCTCCTCGATGGTGTTGTTTCCGTCCGACCAGTTGGTGTGAAGATGAAGGTCACCGCGAATGTCGCCCTCCTCGATGAGGTCGGGGAGTTCCCCGGCGAGTGCGGCGTCGATTTCGCCGTTGTCCTCGCGCATCTCCGGTGCAATCAACGGAAGGCCGAGGGCTTCGTACATGCTTTCCTCGGTTTCGCTCGCGATTTTCTCGCCGATTCGCTGGCCTGCATCGGGGTCATCCACATCGGAAACGTCGAACACACCGTACTCGTTTACCTTCAAATCGCGCTCGATGGCGTGGTTTCGAAGCGTGATGTTGTGGTTCTTGCTTCCCGTAAAGTACTGGAGTGCGCTGCCAAACTCCTCGGGAACGACGACCCGAAGGTCGATTCGCATGTCCGAGACGCGAATCGCAGCCTTGTCGGTGCCCGCTTCGATGACTTCCGCCGCCCGTTCCCAGTCGGTGAACGCATCGATGACGGCCTGCTTGTCCTCGCTTTCCGCCAGCACGTCCACGTCGCCGATGGTTTCACACCAGCGGCGGATGGAGCCCGCGAGTTCACAGCGTCCGACGCTCGGCACGTCGGAGACGAATGTTCGCACCTGTTCACCGACCGGCCGGGCGTTTCCGAGCAGTTCCCGTCCTCGAACCGTGCGGGCGAACTCGATGCCATCGATGATGTTTTTCTCCGTCTTCGGTCCGAATCCCTTGATTTCCCGAATTTCACCGGCACGGGCAACTTCCTCCAAATCGTCCAACGTCTGCACCCCGAGTTCATCGTAAAGGGTTCCGACGGTTTTGGGGCCGACACCCTCGACGCGGGTTAGTTCCCCTATCCGGACGGGGAGGTTGGCGCGTTCTTCCTCTAGAGCGTCGATTTCCCCCGTCTCGAAGTATTCGACGACCTTTCCGGCGATGGAGTCGCCGACTTGCGGAATCTGCTCTACGGCTTCCGAGCCGTCCGCTGCCAACGCCTCGATATCCTCCGGATACTCTCGGATGTTGTCCGCGGCCCGGCGGTAGGACTGGGGCTTGTACTGTACGTCCTGTGCTTCGAGTAAGTTCGCGTACTCCTCGAACAGATCCGCGATTTCGGCGTTTCGAGTCATAATCGTGACCGTTTGCTGGCGTCTTTGTTACCCAGTGCTTTCTGAAGGAACGACATCCACCGTTTCTGGTCGGCGGCCTCCTTCGCTCGTTCCTCAGCTTCGAGATTCGTCGGCCCGAGGCTCTCAAGCGCGTTTAACGCCCGGTCGATACCGATAATGCTCTCGACCAGTCGTTCGCCCTCCTCGCTGGTGATGTCGTCTTCCTCAAGTTGCTGTTTTCGTTGGAGTCGCTCCCGTCTGAGGTTCGTCTTCGCCTGCTCCACCCGGTCGCGCTCGCCCGGTGGAATCGTATCCCGTCGCTTGATTTCGAAGACGAACTCGCGCAGGTCGATATCCTGTCCCTGAACCGTGATTTCCTCCGGAATGGACGCGCCGATAGTCGCCCCTTCGCGCTCGACGCGCTCCAGCAATCCTTTACGCTCGTACTCCTTCACGTCCAATACTCGTCGTCGTGGAAGCAAAAACCTCCTGCCCTATGCGCTCGGTGAATAATTCGCGGCACGGGAATGAGGCTTGAGAAAGCATTAACCGCTCGAACCACAACAGGAGGCATGAAAAAACCCGGAGAGGTCTTTGAGGACTCTCGCGTTTACGACCCCGGTATCGAAGCGATCGTTCCGCGGTACGACGAACTTCACGACGCGATTTTGAATGCGCCGCCACAGCAACGTGACGACGAGATTCATGTTCTCGAACTCGGTGCTGGCACCGGCGAACTCACCGCCAAATTGCTCACGCGGTTTCCCGAAAGCACCGTCCTCGCAGTCGACCACAGCGAGCGAATGCTCGCCGAAGCGAAGCGCAAACTGGAGACGTTCGGAGACCGCGTCCAAATCGAACAGAGGACGTTTCCAGACGACCATCCCGACGGTCACGAGGAGTTCGACCTCGTCATTTCCTCGCTCGCGGTTCACCATCTCTCGTCCGACGAAAAGCAAACTCTGTTCGGTGCTATCCACGAAGCACTCGTTCCGGGTGGCTGGTTCGTCAATGGCGACGTGATTCGATTCGACGCCGACCATCTGGAAACGCTTTCCGATGCGATGATCAAAAACTGGGTTCGCTCGAAAGGGTGGGAAGAAGAAGAGTTCATGAACCAATGGCAGGCCAGCGACGACTACGACGACCCCGACACGCTGACCGACCAACTGGTGTGGCTCCGCGACGCCGAGTTCGATTCCGTTGCCTCCCTCTGGCAGTACTACAATTTCGCCGTCTACGGCGGCCGGAAGCCGGAATAACCTTCAACCGCGTTCGTTTGACCGGCCGTAAACTGCTTTTAGGTGAACCCTCGAACTAGGCACAATTAGTATGGGTTCGCGCACTTCCGACGCAACGGCGACCGTGTCTCCGATGGTTCGAAACGAGACGATCAGCATCCTGTTGTTCGCCTCGGGGCTCGCACTGTTGACCCGTGGCATCGCCCCACCGTCCGCTGTCGATGGAATCGTGGGCCTGTTGGGAGTTCAGGTGAACTCCCTCACGGCTATCCTCGTGGCGTTCGCGTTCGTGGTAGCCGTCGCCCACGTGACCCATGGTGGGTCACCGCTGGACTGCTGGATTCTCACGACGGCACCGTGGGTCGGTCTCTTCCTCGCGGTGCCCGGCGGCGAGCAGGTGTCTGACCTTCGATTCGCGGCGGTGGAACCGTTCGGGGTCTGTCTCCTCGTCGGGACGATGTTGAGTGCGTTCGCGTATTTCACCGGACTCAGTGTTCCGATGCTCGTCGGCCGAAATCGAAGCCGAGCGTAACCGGCGACGGGCACGCTCACCCAAACCCATTTGACCTGTCGGTTCAAAAGTCGGAACAATGGCGCAATGCGACGAGTGTGGGGAGCACGAGAACATGCCGTACCAGTGTCGAATGTGCGGCAACACGTTCTGTGGCGACCACCGCCTACCGGAAAATCATTCGTGTCCGGGGCTGAACCAGTGGAACGACCCGAAAGGGGTCTTCGACAGTGGCTTCGACGATAGCGTGAACAACCAAAGCCGCAGTCGAAGTTTTGGCGTGGATACCAGTACGGGCGGGCCACTGGCGTACTTCCGCGGGAACATGACGTTCGTCTTCCTCGGCTTGATGTGGCTGACGTTTCTCTTCCAGTACGGTATCGTGCCGTTCCTGATTGGAATCCCGGCGTATTCGACCGAGTGGCTGAACATCTTTACGCTGAATACTGCACACCCCGAATACGTCTGGACGTGGTTCACGTCCATCTTCGCTCACGGCGGGTTCGGTCATATCGCCATCAACAGCCTCGTGCTGTACTTCTTCGGTCCCGTCGTCGAACGTCGTATCGGGAGCGAGAAGTTCACGGCCCTGTTCCTGATAACCGGCGCAATTTCCGGTCTCGCGCAGGTCTGGGCGACCATTCTCACCGAACCGGGCGTCTTGGTTCCCGTCCTCGGCGCGAGCGGTGCGATTGCGGCAATCATGGGCGTGTTGACGGTATTGAATCCGAACCTTCGCATCTACCTTTACTTCATCATCCCGATGCCGCTCTGGCTGGCGACGCTCGGCTTCGCCATCTACTCGGCGTTCACCAGCGTCCTCGGTGGTATCGGCGCGGGCGGCGTCGCACAACTCGCCCACCTGACGGGGCTCGGACTCGGCCTCCTCTATGGCGCGAAACTGAAGAAAGAAGGCGAGCGCGCCCCGCAACAGCTCGAATTCGGTGGCGGCGGACGCGGCGGCATGGGCGGTAAACGGTTCTAATGCGCGCCGTTCGTCCCGAATTCGCACCCGACGCGTCCCTCTCCCGCGAGGAGATGGAAGCGCTCCAGCACGAGGTGGCCGAAACCGCGATTTTCGAAGACCGGTTCGATTTCGACCCGAAGCGCGTTCGTGCCGGGCCTGTCGATGATGCTCAGTCGGAACTCCCAACCGGGAAAGCGGACGACGACCCGATTGTAGTCGGGGTTGACCAAGCCTTCGTCGGCGAGAAAGCAGTGAGTGCAATCGTCGCGGCCCGCGGCGGCGAGGTTATCGAACGAACCCACGCGGTGGTCGAGACCGAGATTCCGTACATTCCCGGCTTGCTGTCGTTTCGGGAGGGTACTGCGATTTTGCGGGCGTTCGAGCGACTTTCCCTCGAACCCGACCTCGCCATCGTGGACGGAAGCGGTCGAATCCACTACCGGGAGGCCGGTATCGCCACACACATCGGCGTCATGCTCGACCTGCCCGCGATTGGCGTGGCGAAAAACCTCCTCTGTGGAAAACTGCACGACCCGCTACAGGGCCACATGCGCAAAGGCGAGCGCGTTCCGGTTCTCGCGAACGAGCGCGTCAGCGCACCTGACGGGACGGTTATCGGATATGCGCTTCAATCGCGCCAGTACGACAACCCCGAAAAGCGCCACGTCAATCCCCTGTACGTCAGCCCCGGCCATCGCGTGAGCGCCGAGACGACTGCAGACCTCGTCTGGCAACTCTGTGCGGGGTACAAACTTCCGGAACCGACACGACGTGCGGACGCCTACGCTGACGAGGTGAAGGAAACCGTTGGTTCTTAGCCACCCCCGTTCGAAAGAAGGGCCAATGACTGAGACTGTGCTGATTACGGGTTGCTCGTCGGGAATCGGTCGGGAAACCGCGCTCTCCTTCCTCGCGGACGGATGGGACGTGTACGCGACCGCTCGCAACCCCGCGGATATCGAAACGCTCGGCGAGAAAGGCTGCAACATCGCTACCTTGGACGTAACCGAAGACGACGATATCGAGCGCGTCGTCTCCGAAATCGTGGACGACCACGGCCACATCGACTGCCTCGTCAACAATGCGGGCTACGCTCAACCAGGTCCGGTCGAGGACGTACCGATAGAACAGGTTCAGGCGCAGTTCGACGTGAACGTGTACGGCCCGCTTCGCCTCGTCCGGGAAGCCCTTCCGCACATGCGGGAACGTGGCAAAGGAACCATCATCAACGTCTCCAGCGCGGTGGGGCGTGTCTCGGTTCCAGGGATGGGTATCTACAGCGGGTCGAAGTTCGCGCTGGAAGGTATCTCCGACGCGCTTCGGTCGGAAGTCGACGAGTACGATGTCGATGTGGTGTTGGTCGAACCCGGCCCGGTCGATACGCAGTTCTACGACCGCGCGAACGGCGAAATCGAGGGTGTCGAACGCTCCGGTGCCTACGAACGATATTACGAGATGTACGGCGACCGACAGGCGATCGACGGCGGCATGCCCGGCGCAGTTCATCCGAAGGAAGTTGCCGACACGATTCTCGATTCGGCAAACGTCCAACACCCGAAGGCTCGGTATCCGGTCGGAACCGTGGCGGAACTCACCGACTACGCCCGCATCCTTCCCGCCGAATGGCTGGATAAAGTGTACGGGACGGTTTCCAACCTCACGTCCAGTGACTGGGCGAAGAAGCTCCTCGGATGATTTCGAACCGGGAAGCGCTCGCCACCACGCCCGCTCGCGAAACCGCACTGGCGTGTATCAAGGCGGGTATCGAAGCCGCTCACCCGAACACCGTTATCCGGGAAGCGGTAGAACTGGACGAGGATACCGACACCCTTCGAGTCGAAAATCGAGAGTACGACCTCTCGGAGTTCGACGAAATCGTCGTCCTCGGCGGCGGAAAGGCTGCTGCGCAGGTCGCAGCCGCACTGGAATCGCTGCTCGGCGATCACATCGACCGCGGAGCAGTCGTGACCAACGACTCCGAAGAAACCACGCGAATCGAGGTGCTACCCGGCGACCATCCCGTCCCGAGCGAGCGAGGCGTCGAGAGCACCCGGCGGGTGCTCGAACTCGCCGATTCCGCGGACGAAAACACGCTCGTTCTTGCGGCCATCACGGGCGGTGCAAGCGCGCTTCTACCTGCACCTGCGGAGGAAATCTCGCTGACCGATATACAGTCGGTCACTCGTAATCTCCTCGATTCGGGCGCAGACATCGACGACATCAATGCGGTCAGGAAACACTGCTCCGCGCTAAAGGGCGGACAACTCGCGCAAAAAGCAGCCCCCGCGACCGTCGTCGGCCTGCTGTTCAGCGACGTTGTCGGTGACAGTCCCGGCGTTATCGGAAGCGGGCCGACCGCGCCGGACGAAACGAGTTTCGCAGACGCTATCTCCGTTCTCGACCGATACGGCGTGGAATCGGACGAGGCGTCGGCGATTCGAACGCGATTGGAGCGCGGAAATAACGGAGAACTGCCGGAAACTCCCGACGCGGACGATTCGATTTTCGACCACGTCACGAACCACGTTTTGGCGACGACCTTCACCGCCCTCGATGCAGCACGCGAGACGGCGAAGCGACGTGGGTACGATGCGACGATTCTCTCCTCTCGGGTTCGGGGTGAAGCACGGGAATCGGTGAAAACGCACGTCGCCATCGCGGAGGAGATACTCGCAACCGGAAATCCGAGTTCCCCGCCAGCGGTTCTGTTATCGGGCGGCGAGACGACCGTTTCGGTTCGGGGAGATGGCTCGGGCGGCCCGAATCTGGAGTTCACACTCGGCGCGCTTCTCGAACTCGATGGAGAAATCACGGTCGCGAGCGTCGATACCGACGGAAAGGACGGCAGCACCGATGCCGCAGGCGCGCTGGTGGACGGGGAACTATCGACAGCAGGCGGTCAGGAAGCACTTCGGGAAAACGACTCCCACCGATTTTTGGATTCCGTCGGCGCACTCATCGAAACCGGAGCGACCGGAACGAACGTAAACGACCTCCGAATTCTCGTGGTCGAATAACCCCACTACAGAGACGTCGAAAAACAGATTCCGGATCGGAATTACGTTATCACGGGTTACGCTCCCGTTGAACCTTACTCCAGGCAGGCGGCGACGACTCGCAGCATTTCCTCGCCCCGCACCTCGTCGGCGAACAAGGGAACGCGCTTGATGTCGTGGCCGCGGAACACGTCCTGTGCTTCCCGCAGCGCACCCTGTTGGACGTCCCATCGCTTCTGGCAGAACTCACAACTGTCGAGATTCGGCGTGACGAACTGACTCGAATCGACGGCAGGTGTCACCTCGGCCAGATTCTCCATCACGCGATTGACGACCACGGTTCCAACGGGGATGTCGAAGTCGTCCAACTGCGCGAGCAGTCGCTTGGATTCGAACACGCTCATCTCCTCGGGAATCATCACGACGCGGAAATCCGTCTTGGATGGGTCGCGGAGGGTCGTTCGGAGGCGTTCGATTTGGGCTTTCATCGCGTCGAGGTCGTCGGTTCCTTCCACAGGGTCGTCTCCGCCGCCGAACATCCCCTTCACGCCGTCCATCATGCCCTGCAATTGTTGGCGGAGCGACACCATCCGGCCCATCATCGTATCCATGATTTCGGGCAGTTCGAGCAATCGAAGCGTATGCCCGGTTGGGGCGGTATCGACAACGACGCGGTCGAATCGGCCGTCATCCAGGAATTCGATGAGTTTCTGCATCGCGGCGGCCTCGTCCGCCCCCGGCATCGCACCGCCGAGCAGGGACGCCATCGGTCCGTCCTCCTCGTCGCCAAGCATTCCACCCAGCGGGCTGTCGCCGCCGAGCATTCCGGCTTGGTCTTCCAGCGCCGCGTCCGGGTCGATTTCCGCGGCGTACAGCGGAATTTCCTCCCGGATTCGCGTCGCTTCTGCCGGAATCTCACGTTCGAACGTATCCGAGAGCGAGTGCGCCGGGTCGGTCGAAACGACCAGCGTCCGGGTTCCGTCACGAGCGCTCGCAAGCCCAGTTGCGGCAGCACAGGTCGTCTTGCCGACACCCCCCTTGCCACCGTACAGTACGTACTCCGGTGCCTCGATACCCGCCGGAACGTCCCCCTCGTCGATGCGTTCGACGGCCTCCACGTCGATTTCGGCCATGATGAGGGGTATCGGGCGGAGGTTTGTGTACCTTCTGTATCTCTCGCCGTTGGGTGAGTCGTGTGAGAGTGGCGTGTAGTAGCGCCGACTTCACCGAAACCACATCCGTGACAGATCGTTTTCGGGAACTGCGAATTTTATTCGAGGTGTTGCTCGCAACTCACGACAACTAATACCGCCTCCGCAGTTTCCCCATTCCTCCCCGCCAGCGCGGGAGTGCATTCGCGGCTCGCTTCGTTCGTCGCTCAAGTGGACGCGCTGGCACATACATGTGACTAAGCCGTCAGGCGACGTGGCGCATGCTGGGCACGAGTCTGAGGACTTCACGTCCGAAGACTCGTGTTGAAGTCGCCCGAGGTCTTCGTGAGCGAACGCGAGCGAATGGCTCGTCGGAGTATGCCTCTGACGGTGGATGAGTACCGGAGCGAACGAATGTGAGTGAGGAACGCAGTCGATTGGGGAGGGCGTGGCGAGCGGCAACGCCGCGAGCAGGCGGTGCGGAGGCGGTTTCATCGGAGTCGTGATTCGTTCAAAAACACTGGAAAGCACCCTGAGCGAGCAACAGCGATTTCCGAACCAGTACAAATCCCGGTACTCCCCGTCAATCACACCCGAGAGTTCAAATACGAAGCCGAGACCAACCCCGGTGGACGTTTCCGGTCGGCAAACGCAAAATCCCCAAAACGCGTCTCAGACCGACAGTCTGTCTAACCCACCGTGCTGAGCTCTGATGGGTGCGCCAATTCAGAGTGGCGATGGATCAAAGAAATTCCTTCGAACCCGCCACTATTCGAAGTAGTCGGCGAGTCGCTCCGCCGCCTCCTCCACTCGTGGCGACACCAGCGCAAACCGAACCCAGTCGTCACGCGACGAGCCGAATGCTTCACCCGGCATGCCAGCCACGCCTCCCTCGTCGATGAGTTTCTCCACGTTGGAGAGCGTGCCGGGGAAGTCGGGGAAGCGCGCCATGACGTAGAACGCCCCGTCTGGTTGCGAGTAGTCCGCACCTGCGGCATCCAGGGCATTGGTAAAGGTCTCGACGCGCGATTCGAGCAGTCGGCGATTTTCATCGTAGTAATCCAGCGTGGTTTCGCGGAGTGCGTGGAGCACGGCGTACTGCGCCGGACGACTCGTCGCCACGTTCGTCAGCATATGCCGAGTCTTCGCCACGTCCACGAGTTCCGGCGGGAAGATGGCGTAGCCGACCCGGAAGCCGGTGATTGCGAGCGTTTTGGAAAACGAGTTCGTCACGATTCGATTGTCGGAGTCGAACGAGAGCGCGCTGGTGAACTTCCCGGAGAAGTCGAAGTGGTCGTACACCTCGTCGCTAATGAGCAGCGCGTCGTACTCCTCGGCGATACTGACGAGTTCGCGCATCGTCTCCTCGTCGTACACCGCACCCGTCGGATTGTTCGGCGAGTTCACGACGATTCCAGCGGTGTTCTTGTTCGCCTGTTCACGAACCGCGTCGGGGGCGAGCGTGCCGTCAGTCTCGGTAGCCACGAACCGTGCCGTCGCGCCGAGCATCTTCGTTTTCCCGGGATAGTAAGGATACACTGGATCGGTCAGGATGAATTCGTCGCCGGATTCCCGCTCCATTGCCCGAGCCATCGCCAGATAGTTCGCCTCGCCGCCGCCGCAGGTCACGATGACCTGTGATCTGTCAACATTGCGGCGGGCGGCGATTTCCTCGCGCAGTTCGAGCAGACCTTCGCTCGGCGGGTATTGGAAATCAGCACCGCCGAGGTCGGCATACTCGTGAAGCCCCTCGGAAATTCCTGGTGGCGACCCCCAATCGGGGTTTCCACTGACCATGTCGATTACATCGCGCTCGGCGTCCATCGCATACGACATCACGTGGAAGAACAACGGCGTATCGTAGTCCATACCGAGGGGTCGCAGTGCTGGCAAGTCTTTCTTTCGCCCGAACTCATTAGCCACCGGAAATCGCAATTTGCGGTATGCAAACGATAGTCAATCCGGATGCAGTTCGGTCGTACTACGACTATATCGACGCAGAAGCGTACGAAGACGTGTTCGCCCTCTTCGCGGAGGATATCGTTTACGAGCGACCGGGCCAACCGCCGCTTTCCGGCATGCCCGAGTTCCGCGAGTTCTACCTTAAAAATCGACCACTCGAAGACGGGAAACACGAAATCGAGCAGGTAGTCGTCGGCGACGATACCGTCGCCGTTCGGGGCCGATTCAGCGGAGTCCAGGACGGGAAGCGCGTTTCGTTCGGCTTTTCGGACTTCCACCGGTTCGATGCGGATGGCAAGATAACAGAGCGCACCACGTACACCGACCGCGATACGGTCTGACTGCGGAGACTATTGACGTATACTGCAATCGACCCGTACATTCTTTCTCACTCGTGGCGTTTTCTCTCCCATGAGCACCGATTCCGCGCCAATCGAGCGCCGACTTGGGGACGTCCTCCGTGATGCGGGCGCGACCATCGCAACCGCAGAATCCTGTACGGGCGGTCTCATCGGGTCGTTACTGACGGACATATCGGGGTCGAGTGATTACTTCGACCGCGGGTTCGTTACGTATTCGTACGATGCGAAGATGGAACACCTCGGCGTCACGCGCGAAGCACTGGACGAGCACGGTGCAGTGAGCGACCCGGTGGCCCGACAGATGGCCCGCGGCGTACGCGATGTCGCCGGAACGACGTGGGGTGTCGCGACGACCGGTATCGCAGGGCCGACGGGGGGGACACCGGAAAAGCCGGTGGGAACCGTCTTCATCGGAGTAGCCTTCGCTGACGAGTGGGAAAGCGGCGGGAGCTACGCGGTCGTCGAACGCTACGAGTTCGACGGAACGCGGGAGGAAATCAAAACGCAAATCGCTCGACAGGCGCTCGCCGACGTTCTCGCAGAACTGAGCTGAAAGGGAAAACCTTGATATTGCAGGGTGGGACGTGCAACCGAATGAATCGGAAAGAGCACGTCCTCAACGCCGCACTTCTGGCTATCGGACTTGGGTACGTTCTGCATCCGTCCGGCGATACGACGACGTTTTATACCATCATCGAGGTTGGAGTTCCCGTCATCCTCGGAGCACTCTTTCCCGACGTGGATACCGCCTTTGGCAAGCATAGAAAGACCCTTCATAACCTTCCGGTGCTTGGGCTGTTCTACGTCTTCCCGATGGTGTTCGGCAACCTCGAATTCGTCTGGATAGGCGTGTTGACCCATTACGCGCTCGATATGCTCGGGAGCAAACGCGGGCTCGCGTGGTTCTACCCGTACGAAAAGGAGTTCGGGGCACCGTTCGGTGTTTCGGTGAGTAGCAAACACGCGAGTATGGTCACGCTCCTCGTCACGGCGTTCGAGATCAGTGTCGCCGCTCTCTTCGTCCACCGGCAGTTTGTCGTGGATGCGAGCCTCTCAGCAATCGGGGTCTAACACGATACGGATTCATAGATTCAGTAGACGCTCACGTCGTCGAACCGGCCTTCATACGCGTCACGATCCGGGTGAGTCGGCTCCATTCCGGAGAGCACTAAGCGATGGAACTTTCCCCACGTATTCTCCCAGCCGAGGTGTGCGAACTCCGCTCGCCGTCGGAGTTCGTGGCCGCGCCCGGTACGATGGACGACGCGCATAATGCCCCCATCTCGGATTCGCTCGACCAGTTCTGCGGCGGTTTTGACGTGCGTGTCGAGCGTGCTCCACGCCTCGCCGACGCTTTGGCGAATATGTGCGTACGACGACCCGAAGGCTTGTTTGTCGGTGTCCTCGACGATTTCTTTCGCTCGATGGTTGTGTCGTCTGAGTTGTTTCGGGTTGTACGTTTCGACGGCGTGAACGACATCGCCGTGGACGCGAATGTCCGCTTCGGAAAGACCAACGTTCAAAAATTCAGGGTGAGGAATCAAGACGGCGGCACTTTGACGGTCGAGTTCCCGTATCGTCCCCGTAAGCGAGATGAAATCCGGAACGGGCTCGGTTAGCCCCACCGCGAGAACGTGCTTGCGGTTGCGCCACGTCCCGGTGAACACTTCACGTGCAGGGACGACGAGCAGTTCGTCGTCCGAAAACAGCTCTGCCTGCCGACGTATCTCCGGAAGGCGGACGAAATGCGGTGCGTACACCAGCGCATCGAGCCCACGTTTTTTTGCTCGTTGGACGACCTGTTCGTCCAGCACTTTCACGTGCATATCGACACGAAACTCGTCGCGGTCGGTCACGCCGTACTCTTCTGAGGGTCGGACGATAGTGGTTCTGGTTTCAGGAGCTAGAAGTAGCATTGGGCGAAATTTCATCCTGATGACCGCTCTGTACTTCGACCTCGACGGGACGGTGGCCCATCACACGATTTCGTTCGAAACGATGTTCGAGCGTGCGCGACGAGAAGTGAACGTCCCCGATTACGATGGGCTCCATAACACTTATGTGTCGAGTTTCCTCGACTATTTCGGGAATTGTCATTCGAAACCGTACCGGGCCGCGTTGGACGACCTTTGTGACGAGTTCGATATCGATATCGACGGTGAAACGTTCGCCGCCGCGCTCATCGAAACCGAATTGGAACACACCGAAGTCACCGACGGTGTGCACGAACTGCTCGCGTCGCTCGCAAACGACCATGTCCTCGGTATACTGACGAACGGTGCAGAACACGTCCAACGGGCGAAACTGGAACGACACGATCTCGACTCGTATTTCGATGCGACCGTCGTGTCCTGTGCGGTCGGCGTCGGCAAACCCGAACAAGGGATTTTCGAGATTGCGAGAGATGAACTGTCAGGAGACGAGTTCGTTTTCGTCGCGGACGACCTCGAACGCGATGTCCTTCCGGCCCAACGAGCAGGATTTACCGGGGTTTTGCTGTCGGAATCGGTGGATTCACGGGCTGAAATCTGCATTGAGGCGCTTTCGGATGTCCGGAGTATCGTCGGCTGACAAGCAGGAAAAGGTTTTATCATCGGGATTACAGAGTCAACACAAGAATGCCCGCCTGGGAATGTGACATCGACGGCTGTGGCGAACGGTTCGACAGCGTCGAGAACGCCATCGTCCACCAGACGACGGAGCACGAGCGCAGGGAGTGCAAGGTGTGCGGGACGGTCGTACCGGACGGCTATTTCGCCATCCGCCACGCCTTCGAAGAGCACTCGCGCGCGGAGTACGTCCGCGCGTACGACGCCGATTCGAGCGACGTTCGGTCGCGAGAGCGAATCCGAGATGAAATCGAAGAGTCCGCGGATCTCCAACACGTGGTCGAACGGCTCGACGAAGTGAAGGGCACCGAACTCCCGTAGCGGGACGAAGTAAACTATTTTGAGGCGGGTGGTCAATCGTTGGCATATGGATACGCTTGCGGACGTAAACGAAATCGTCCACGAACCCTCCGAGGAATTCGTGGAGTCCACGAACGTCTGGCAGTTCATGCAGGAACACGACATCGCGGACTACGACGAACTCATCGAGAGAACCTGTGGAGAGGTCGATTGGTTCTGGGATGAACTGGTCGACTATCTCGGTATCGAGTTCTACGAGGACTACGACACGGTTCGAGACGACACCGACGGGCCACAGTTTTCCGACTGGTACCCCGGCGGGAAAATCAATATCGCACATAACACGCTCGACCGTCACGCGCGAACCGACAGTCCGAACCGGAACAAAGTGGCCTGCATCTGGGAAGGCGAACCGGGTGACGTTCGGGAGATTACGTACCACGAACTCCACCGCGAGTCGAACAAAGTAGCTAACGCGCTGGAAGAGCGCGGTATCGGGACGGGCGACACTGTCGGTCTCTACATGCCGATGGTTCCGGAAGTCAATTCGATTCTGTACGGTATTTTCAAGGTCGGCGCCGTTGCGGTGCCCATCTTCTCCGGATTCGGCACCGATGCGACCGCAACGCGCATCGAAGATTCCGAATGTTCGGTGCTGTTCACCGGCGACGGCTTCTACCGCCGTGGAAGCGACATCGTCCTGAAAGACACGGCCGACGAGGCGATAGAAGCGGTCGGCCACGTCGAACACACTATCGTCTACGAACGGTTGGGGTCGGACGCGGATATTCCGTGGAACGACGAACGCGATGAACGCTGGGACGAGGCAGTTCTGACACAGGACGACGAGTACGAGACGAAGGAACTGGATGCCAGCGACGAGTCCATGCTGTTGTACTCCTCGGGGACGACGGGGAAACCGAAAGGTATCGTCCACACGCACGCCGGGCAGTTGCTGCAGTGTGCGAAGGAGATTTACTTCGGCTTCGACCACAAGGATTCGGATCGCTTTTTCTGGGTCTCCGACATCGGCTGGATGATGGGCCCGTGGACGCTCATCGGAAACCACGCCTTCGGCGGCACCGTCTTCATGTACGAAGGCGCGCCGGACTACCCGGAACCGGACAGGTTCTGGGAGATGATAGACCGTCACGGTCTGACGACGTTCGGTATCTCCCCGACCGCGATTCGAGCGCTCCGGCAGTACGGCGACGAATGGCTCGACGACCACGACCTTTCGTCGCTTCGCCTGCTCGGTTCGACGGGCGAACCGTGGGACCCCGAATCGTGGCAGTGGTTCTACGAAAACGTCGGCGGCGGCGAAGCACCAATCATCAACATCTCTGGCGGCACCGAAATCTGTGGCTGTTTCCTCATGCCGATGCCGATTCAGTCGCTCAAACCCTGTACTCTCGGCGGGCCGGGACTCGGTATGGACATCGACATCGTGAACACGCAGGGCGAATCCATCATGGACTCCCACGAACGCGGCTACCTCGTTGCACGTGATTCCTGTCCGAGCATGACCAAATCGCTCTGGTCGGGCGACGAACGCTATCTGAACACGTATTGGTCTACCTTCGAGGACATGTGGAATCACGGCGACTGGGCGCAGAAGGACGAGGACGGCTTCTGGTTCCTCCACGGACGCTCCGACGACGCCATCAACGTGGCTGGCCGGAAAGTCGGCCCCGCCGAAGTCGAAGGCGCGCTCATGGATCACGAGGGGGTAAATCAGGCCGCCGCAGTCGGCGTGCCGGACGACACAACCGGACAGGCCGTCGTCACATACGTCATCCTCGAACCGAACGTAACGGTCAGCGACGACCTTCGTGCGGAACTGCGCGAACAGGTCGGCGACGAACTCGGCAAACCGTTCCGCCCCCGCGAAATCCTGTTCGTGGACGAGTTCCCGAAAACCCAGTCGGGCAAAATCATCCGCCGGGCCATCGAAGCCAGTTACACGGGCGAGGATTTGGGCGATATGAGCAGTATCGAAAACCCGGATTCGCTCGACAAACTCGAAAAGGCGAAGTAGGAAAGTCGAAGGTCAGAGCGTCGAAAGCCGAAAACCGAACGGAGACGATTCAGCCGTCGTCGGCGGCTGAATCGCACGCTCTTTCCTTATTCGAACAGTTTCTTTTCGCGGTCGATGCCGTCGATTTGCGCCATATCCTCCGACGAGAGTTCGATGTCGGCCGCGGCCAAATTCTGGCGGAGGTGGTCGTCGCTGTTCGAGCGCGGAATCGGAACCGCGCCTTGCTCCACGAGCCACGCAAGGGCAATTTGTGATTCCGTCGCGTCGTGTTTCCCGGCGAGGTCAGTCAGTTCCGGCAGGTTGAACACTTCACCTTGTGCGATTGGCGAGTACGCAACGAGGTTCGTATCGTGACGACGAGCGTGGGAGAGGAGTTCGGCCTGCCGAAATAGGGGGTGCATCTCGACCTGATGGGCGAAAATAGGTGCGTCGAGAACGTCGCGCGCGGTGTCGAGTTCCGAGGGTGTGAAGTTGCTCACGCCGACGTGCCGAATTCGTCCCTGCTCGTGCAGTGCGTCGAAGGCCGGAAGCGTCTCATTGGGGTCGTAGGCGTCGATCGGTCGGTGAACGTAGAGCAGATCGACGGATTCCAAGCCGAGTTTGTCGAGGCTGGTTTCCGTGCTCACGAGCACGTCGTCGGGTGCGAGGCTATCCGCCCAAACTTTTGTGGCGACGAAGAGGTCTTCTCGCGGCACGTCGGCGAGTTCGATTCCTCGCCTGACGACTTCTTCGTTGTCGTAAATCTGTGCGGTGTCGAGGTGTCGATAGCCCATCTCGATGGCGCTGGCGATTCGCTGGGGCTCATCGATTCCCATTGTCCCGAGTCCGATGTCCGGAAGCGTGTTGGTCGGCATGACGGAGGATTCACGGGGCGGGAACCTAACCGATGTGGTTCCCGAAACTCACAGACGAACGTCGTCCAGCGCGATATCCGAGTCTTCCGGCGAGTCGTCGGTATCGCGGACGGAGAACGTACCGGTCTTGGCCGTGTCGAGGACGATTTCGGCACCGGCAGCGAGAGGTGCGACGATTCCGGCAGCGACCGCTCGCGGGTCGGAGAGCGGTGCACGAACGACGACGGAGTCGCCGGGGTCGAGTTCCCATCGTTCCGATACCCGTTCGCCTGCGGCGAGTAGTTCCCCGTGGGATACGTCCGTTTTTCCGGTCAGTGCGACCGTTTCCGGTGAGATGGGGGTTTCGGGGAACGTTGGATTTTCGCTCCACACGTCGGTTTCGAAGTGCGAAACGTTGGGGTCAGTCGGTGGTGTACCGTACGCGACACGTTGGCCGCCCGGCGGCAGTTCGTAGTCACTTACAGCCTCGGTTGGCGCGAGCAGTGCCCGAGCATCGATTTCTCTTAGCGGGTCGAATCTGACGGCAGATCCGAGGAGGGTTGCACCGAGGAAGCCGAGGATGGGTTGGGCGGAGGCCGACGTGACGATGCCGACCGTGACACCTTCTCGAATACCGAGATGGCGAAGGAAGTTCCCCGTCTTCCAGGCAGTCGTACAGAGGCGATGGTAGTCGTACCTCCCTGAATCGGGAACTGCCAGCGCCGGGTCGTCGCTCCGTCGCTCGCGAGCGACGAGATCGCCGAGTGCGTTCATGCCGAATCTCGTTCCGTTGCGCGCAAAAGTCCGACGGTTCGTTTGGTCGCCACACTTATTAAAATTGTCTAACTATTTTGTGAGGGGCACTCACAAACAAATATGCTGGCCGCCACGAATTGGCCGATTGAATGTCCTCATTTCTCGAATCGCTCTCATCGAAACTGCGGCGTTACGCCAAACAGTTCTTCGCACATCTCGTATTCGTCGTCACCACTGTCGCCGTCGTCGCACCGATTATCGTCGGGACGGGTACCGCGCTCATTTGGCTCGGAATCGAAAAGTTGGCGCTCGTCGGATGGATGTTGCCGGTTTATTTCGCCGTCGGATTTTTTCTTTGGATGTTCCAGTTCGCCGTTCTCAGACGAGCGATACTCGCGTGGGGAACCGTTGTCCACTATCTCCTGCTCGGACGCGAACCGGAATCCGGACGAAGGGTTCATCACTGAGCCATCTGGCAACGTTTATATTTCATTGCTAGACACACTCTGTCGAAGCCATGGCAAACGTAATTCGAAAAATGGCGGAAGGAAGTTCTCGAATCGTCGAGCGCTACCTTCCGGACGCATTTCTGTTCGCAATCATCCTCACGCTCGTCGCGTACGGGCTAGCATTTTTCACAGTTGACCCACAGGCCGGGTCTCTCAAACACGCTGAGAACATCCTCGTCACTGGATGGTACGGCGGATTCTGGGGACTGCTCACCTTCGCGATGCAGATGACGCTCATCCTGATGACCGGCTACGGACTCGCGAAGACTGACTTCGTGGACGGGTTACTGACCCGTGCGGCGGCCATTCCGTCCAGCGAACGGAGTGCTGTCGCGTTCGTTCCCATCGTTGCCGCACTCGCGTCGTTCGTTCACTGGGGACTCGGCCTGGTCGTCGGGGGAATCTTCGCCCGAAAGGTGGCCGAGGAGATTCGAACCATCGACTTTCCCATCATCGTTGCTGGCGCGTACTCCGGATTCATCGTCTGGCACGGCGGCCTGGCGGCGTCGATTCCGCTGAATCTGAACTCGACTGAAGGAGACGGGAACTTCCTCATCGCGAGCGGCGTTCTCAACGAGACGATCGGGACCAGCCAGACGATTTTCACGACGGCGAACCTCGTCCTGTTCGTCGTGGTCGGCCTCGTTTTCCTTCCGATTCTGTTCGTCTTGATGTACCCCGAAAGTGACGAGAAAAAGCGAACGATAGACCCCGCAAAACTCGAAACTGCGGCCGACGGAGGCGAGACGGAATCCGGAGGGAAAATGGTTGCCACCACCCAGACGACGTTCGCAGACCGAATCGAACATTCGGCTTTCGTCGCATGGATCATCGGTCTCGGTGGATTGCTGGCCGTTCTCGGCTACTTCTGGCGTGGTATCGCGGACGGGACGATGCCGTGGAACAACCTCAATCTGAACATCGTCAATTTCACGTTCCTTTTCCTTGGGTTGGTTCTCCACGGCACGCCCGCCGCCTACATCGGTGCGATGAAGGAAGCGGTCGAGAACGTCTGGGGAATCATCCTCCAGTTCCCGTTCTACGCCGGTATCATGGGAATCATGGGCTACGCACCCGAGGGTTCGACCAGCCTCGCCACGCAAATCGCACAGGGAATGGTGCAAGTGTCACCCGATGGAACGCTCCCAGCGGTGGCGTTTCTCACCGCGGGCGTCGTCAACTTCTTCGTCCCCAGCGGCGGCGGCGAGTGGGCAGTCGTCGGCGAAACGCTCGTGACGGCCGCACAAACCAGCGGCACCAGCGTTCCCCGCGTCGCCATGGCTGCCGCGTGGGGCGACGCGTGGACGAACATGATTCAACCCTTCTGGGCCATCCCGCTCCTCGCAATCAGCGGTCTCTCGGTCCGTGACATCATGGGCTACTGCGTGCTCGTCCTACTCGGAAGCGGAGTCATCATCGCAGTCGGAATCACCGTCCTTCCGATGTAGAACCAGCTTTTACCACGGTCGAGCGGCAGGGCCAGCGCGAATCGCGTTGGCTCTGCCCGTCTCCCTGTAAAAGCTGAACCAAAAGCACTCCTCGTTCCCGGTGGTCGCTCGTCGGCCCACTCGTTCGTCGTTACACTCCTCACTCGCGGAGAGTGTGCTGGCAGTCGAGCGGGTATGTGAATTCCGATTCTGACGGTTGTGTAACTCGCTGACTTCTGCTGTCAGTGAGAATTCGAGGAACAATTGTGGGAGTGTGGATTGTCGATTTCCGGCGGTTGGTCAACCTGCCAACCGCGCCCTCCTCTGTCGGTCGTCGTGCGCTTTTCTCGTTTAGTCGTTTCGCCGGAGCAGGTAGCCCAGTCCCGCGATACTGCCGAGTGCGGCAAGGAACCCGAATCCCGGCAGACTGTCGCCGTCGGTCGTCGTATCCGTGGTCGTTGTATTCGTCGGGTTCATCGACGTCGTGGTCGTTCGAATCGGCGTCGTGGTCGTCGCAATCGTCGAGGTTGTCGTGGGTGTGGTCGTGGCGGTCGTATTGTTGGTTCCGTTCATCGTCGTGGTCGCCGTGGTCGTCGGCTGCTTCACGACGATTTTCCCACGCATCGTCTCCTCATCGACTTGGGAGAAGTAGGTCGCCATCGCCGGTTTCGCGGTGAATTCGAGCGTCTGAACCTGCCCCTTCGTACTCACGACTTCGGTTTCCTCCATCACGTTGCCCTGCCCGTCCGCGATGGCGATGTTGTGCGGGTTTCCATCCGCGTTCTCCCATGCGATGACGTACTTTCTCCCGGCCACCATCTGAATAGTCGGATTCGTCTTGTCGGCAATCGGTTCGGGAGAGCGGCCGACCCACCCCGACAGCTGGCCGCCCAGTTCGAACGTCGCTGCTTGCCCTTGCGCGACGCCAACCAACGCGCTCGCTCCGACCACCGTCTGAATAAACCGTCTGCGGGAGAACTCAACGTGAGACATTCGTCGTGTGTTACCTATCTCTGGTCGTGCATATGCTTAGCTTATTCGGCTAAGATTAGATGGAAAGAGAGCGATTAGAAGCTGTTTTTGATGCGTTCGAAAAAGCCCTTGCCAACGTTCACGTTCTCGCCGCCAGCTTCCGCGAACGCTTCCAATGCCTCTTTCTGTTCGTCGTTCAGCGACTCGGGCGTGACCACCTGCACCTTCACGTAGAGGTCACCGTTACCTCGCCGCCGGAGATGGGGCATACCCTTCTCCCGCAGGCGGAACGTCTCGCCGCTCTGCGTGCCGTCCGGCACGTCCATCTCAACGGAACCGTCGAGCGTCGTGATTTCGATTTCGTCGCCGAAGACGGCCTGCGGGAACGAAATCGGCTTGCGATAGAAGAGGTCGGCCCCCTCCCGCTCGAAGTCCGGATGCTCGCGCACTCGAATCTCGATAAGCAGGTCGCCGTTCGGCCCGCCGTTCTCCCCCGGCGCGCCCTCACCTTCCATCTGGAGCGTCTGGCCGTCCGCGATACCGGCCGGAATATCGACGTTCAGTTTCGCCTGTCGGTGGACAACGCCGTCACCGCCACAGTCGGCACACGTCTCCTCGTACAGTTCGCCCTCGCCGTTACAGCGGCCACAGGTGCGCGACTGCTGGACGCGACCAAACGGCGTCTGCTGTACCTGTGTGACCTGTCCTTGACCCTGGCATTCCGGGCAGGTCTGTACGTCTGCTCCCTTGGGATGGCCCTCTCCATCGCAGGCCTCACAGTGCTCTGGTCGGCGAACCGACACCTGCTTTTTCGCCCCTTCGAAGGCCTCTTCGAGGTCGATTTCCAGTCCTGTTCGCAGGTTCGACCCCTGTCGCGGACGGTTCGGATTTCGGCCCCCACCGCCGCCGAAAAACTGCTCAAAGATGTCGCCCATACCGCCCATGCCACCGCCGCCGCCGAACGGGTTCCCGTCGCCAGCGCCGGCACCATTGCCGTCGAAACCGCCGCGTTTTTCGGCCTGTTCGAACCGGTCGTGACCCATCTGGTCGTAGGCGCGACGCTTCTCGTCGTCCGAAAGCACTTCCTTCGCCTTTTTGACCTGCTTGAACTTCTCTTCTGCGTCCGGGTCGTCGCTCACGTCTGGGTGGTACTCGGCCGCTTTCTTTCGGTATGCGCTCTTGATATCGCTCTCGTCGGCGTCCCGACTCACACCGAGCACGTCGTAGAAGTCCTCACTCATCAGTTATCCTCTCTAAAGTAGGGAAATACTTGAATCGCCCGTCTATTCGTCGTCGTCTACGTCTTCGAAGTCGGCATCGACGTATTCGTCCGCGTCCTGGCCGTCAGGACCCGCGCCCGCACCTGAACCGCCGCCCATGCCGCCGGGACCAGCACCGCCACCCATTCCGCCGGGGCCTGCGGCACCGGCCTGCTGGGCTTGCTCCTGTTGCTGGTACATCTGTTTCCCGATCTCTTGGAGCACCTTGCTCAGGTCTTCAGTCGCGGATTCGAGGTCGTCTTTCGTCGAATCCTCGTCTTCGAGCGCTTCCTGCACATCCTCGATTGCATCTCGGATGTCGGCTTCGAGATCCTCTTCGATGTTCTCCTCATTCTCCTCGAGGAGCGTTTCCGCGCGCTGAATCGAGCCTTCGGCGGCGTTGCGCGCTTCGATGAGTTCTCGTCGCTCCTTGTCCTCTTCGGCGTGCTGTTCTGCCTCTTCCTGCATCCGTTCGACCTCCTCGTCCGAGAGCCCAGCGCCACCTTCGATGGTGATTTCCTCGCTGTTGCCCGAACCGTGGTCTTCGGCGGAGACGTTGACGATGCCGTTTTCGTCGATGTTGAATGCGACTTCGATCTGCGGCGTTCCGGCGGGTGCTGGCGGGATGCCTGCGAGGTGGAACTCGCCGAGCAGCTCGTTGTCGGCGGCCATCTCGCGCTCACCTTGGAAGACGCGGACCTGCACCGAGGTCTGGTTGGCCGCGGCGGTCGTGAAGATCTTCGATTCTTCGGTCGGGATGGTCGTGTTCTTGTCGATGAGTCGCTCGAACAGGCCCCCCTTCACTTCGATACCGAGCGAGAGCGGCGTCACGTCGAGCAGCACGATGTCGTCCACGTCGCCGGAGAGGACGCCACCCTGAATCGCCGCGCCGAGCGCGACGGCTTCGTCGGGATTGACGTTCTTTTTTGGCTCCTGTCCGGTCAGCTCTTCGACCTGTTCCGTGACCTGCGGCATGCGGGTCGAACCGCCGACGAGGATGACTTCGTCGATGTCGCCCTTGTCGTAGCCTGCGTCCGAAAGCGCCTGCTCGGTCGGCTCGACCGTGCGCTCGATGAGGTCGCTCGTCAGGGATTCGAACTTCGCGCGGGTGAGGCTGTTCTCCAAGTGAACCGGACCGTCGTCCGTCGCCGTGATGAACGGGAGGTTGATGTCCGTCTCCTTTCGCGAGGAGAGTTCGATTTTCGCCTCTTCCGCGGCGTCTTTGAGTCGCTGGAGCGCCTGTCGGTCGTCGCGAAGGTCGATACCGTGGTTCGACTCGAACTCGTCCGCGAGGTAATCGATGATGTCGTGGTCCCAGTCGTCGCCACCGAGGTCGTTGTCACCGTTCGTGGCAACCACTTCGTAGACGCCGCCGCCGAGATCGAGGATGGAAACGTCGAACGTTCCGCCACCGAGGTCGTAGACGAGAACGGTCTGGTCGGACTCGTCGTCCAGTCCGTAGGCCATCGATGCGGCGGTCGGTTCGTTGACGATACGTTCCACGTCGAAGCCAGCGATTTCGCCGGCGTTCTTCGTCGCCTGTCGCTGCTTGTCGTTGAAGTACGCAGGAACCGTGATGACGGCCTTCTGCACGTCGTCACCGAGATACTCCTCGGCGTCGCGTTTGATCTTCTGGAGAATCATCGCCGAAACCTGTTCCGGCGTGTACTCCTCGTCGTCGATTTCGACGGTGTAATCCTCGTCGCCCATGTGCCGCTTGATGGACTGAATCGTCTTCTCGGGATTCTGGACGGCCTGGTTTTTCGCCGGTTTCCCGACGAGACGCTCACCGTCGTCGGAAAACGCGACGACCGACGGCGTGGTTCGGTCGCCTTCCCCGTTGACGATGATTTCGGGGTCGCCACCTTCCATGACCGCGAACGCGCTGTTCGTGGTACCGAGGTCGATACCGAGAATCTTGTTACTCGTCATTTGACGATATCTTGCGCTTTCGCTCCTTTAAACCTTGCTACACGGGACGAATCGGGGAACGAGCTCAATCGGATGCCTGCATGCGATTTCTGTAAAAACCGACACACGGAAAGGAGGGGTATATATATTGACCGCAATCAGATGGTTTCTGTACTACTCGATACGTTCCTAATCGCTCTCCTCGTTCTCCCCACTTCCGTCACTGACAGTGACTTGTGCGGCCTGCAAGACTTTATCGGCCATCTCGTATCCCGGTTGATACACGTCAGCGATGGTGTCTTCGGGATGGTCGCTCTCGACGCGGAGCATCACTTCGTGGCGCTGGGGGTCAACGTCCGCGCCGGGGTTGGGGTCGATTTCGGCAACGTTTTCATCCTCGAACACGCGGTCGAGTTCCTTTAGCGTGAGTTCGACACCACTGCGGAGACTCTCGACATTCTCGTGTTCCTCCTCGACGGCGCGTTTCAGGTTGTCACGCACGTCGATGAGACGGTCGATGACATCCTCGGTCGCGCGCTTTTCGAGTTGTTCCTGTCGCTTTTTCGCACGCTTTTTGTAGTTCTGGAAGTCGGCCTGTTTCCGCTTCAGTCGCGTTCGTAGGTCGTCCACTTCGGCCTCCAACTCTTGACGCTCCGATTGGATAGCGACGAGGTGTTCTTCCACGTCGGTAGCGAGCGTCTCATCAACAGCCGCAACCTCTTCGACAAGGGTCGTCCCTTGCGGGCCGAGCACGTCGTCCGCTGGTGTTTTCTCGTCTGGCCTTGTCTCGTCCGGCGTTTCCTCGCCCCCGTCTTCGACTTGCTCATCCGCTGCTGTCTGAGCAGGCTCTTCGGTCATACATACTGAAAGTCCTTGCGTGCGTTTAAGGGTTACAGAAACGGCCCGAGTTCGATTCGAGTCAGAAAAGATACAAACTGATTCGCTAGAAACGAGTATCGTGGTCGTCCGACCAGTCCACTGAGCGGGTCGTACTCGACCAACCCGCGATAGGAGAGGGCGGGCAAACAGTTTCGAGAAAGGTCGTCCAGTACCGCTTCGAACGCTTCATCGGGAACTGATTCGGGTGACATATCGTTCTCCCATCCGGCAACCTCCCCGGCGAGAACTTCCACCCCCATCGGCGCAGTTTCGGCATGTCTGGCGAGCGAGTACAACACATATCGGTTGCGGCGCTCGCCCAGGCTGACCAGCACTGAACCGAGGGACCCGCGAGCCATTGAAGTCCTTTCCAGAATCGTCACCGTCGAATTTTAACCCTGTCAACCGTTTCCATCGTTCAGCCCTCGTAACGTGAGGCGATTGCGGGACAACGACAGTCCTACCGGAGTGTTCCGAACTACGAAGTCGGATGTGGTTGTTTCGTCGGAACCGATTTGCCGGTAACGACCGCTTTAAGTGTATAAGCCAACGTTCGAGCCGCCGTTTCTGCCCGCGTTCAGTCGCTCGCTTCGAGTATTCACGGGAACCGTCGGTCAACTCGTGCCAGCATGGGACACAACCCTTTTCGGTCGTGCGGAAGAACGGTCGGGTATGGCAGACGAGGAAGCCAACGAAGACGAAAACGGAAACGACGGCGAAGAGAAATCGTTTCGAGAACGAGTCGAAGAAATCCGAGAAAAACGCGCAGAAGAGGGCGACGAAGACCGTGAAGAGCGCCTGAAAGAAGCCCTCGGCGGTGGCGGTCCCGGTGGTATGGGCGGCGGCGGCGGTGGCAACCCGTTCGCGCAGATGATGGGCGGCATGATGGGTGGCGGCCCTGGCGGTATGGGCGGTGGCCCGGGCGGTCGAGGTGGCGAATCCGCCGGAAACGAAGAACTCACGCGTGAGGTTCGACAGCTCCGAGACGAAGTCCGCGACGCGACGCGACAGCTTCAGCGCATCGCCGACGCGCTCGAAGACGACTAAACGGTCACAACTTGTCACCTATCTTTCGGCAATTCACGGACTAAAAACGGGGATTCTTATAGCTCGCTCACCTGTTTCGGTTCGTAACAGTGTCGAGTGAGACGAGTGGCGGTAGTTCACTCCGCCTCTTCAAAAACCGCGAGTTCATTGCACTGGCGAGTACCGCGTTTGCGCGGAGTCAGGCGTACTCGACCATCCTCATCGCGCTGGCGTTGTATGCCGATATGTTCCAGACGACGAGCACCGTCGAGGGGCTGTTCGGCACGGCGTTCGCAATCGTCCAACTGTTCATCGTCCTCCCGCTGGGTCGGTACATCGACACGCGAAATTCGAAGCGAATCCTGCTGTTCGGGCTCCTGCTCAACGTGGTCGTCTTTGTCGGCTTCATGTTCGTCGAAAACGTCACACAGGTCATTTTGGTCCGTGTCCTGCAGGGAACTGCCGCGAGCATCCTCTGGCTGACCGGAATGACCGTCGTCGGTGAAATCAGCGAGGAGAGCTCGCGTGGACTGTGGATAGGGACGTACAATCAGGTCGGTGCGCTATCGAGCCTCATCGGTGACATCTTCGGCGGGCTCCTGCTGTACGTGTACGGATTCCGTGAGACCTACATCGCGCTGAGCGTCGTGACCATTCTGGCGTTCATCTCGGTCCTCCTGTTCCTCCGGGACAACCCCGGCGGGAGAAAAGATCCCGAGGAATCTAGCGGTCGCGAGACCATCGAGATTCTTCTCGGACGGTCAGCCATCAAAGCCCTCGTCTTCTTCCGCCTCTCGTTCAGCGTCGGGAAGATGGCGGTCATCACCTTCCTTCCCATCTACGCCGTCACGGAGTTCGGCATCAACCCGTTCGTCGTTGGCGGCATCATGGCGGGCGGAAAGCTGACCAAATCCATTACCCAGGGAAAGGTCGGCTATTGGACGGACCGGGTGGAAAACATCCACCGGTTCATCCTCGCGGGCGCGTTGGTTTATGCATTAGGAACCGCACTCATCCCACTGGCCGGGTTCGCATACATCTTCATTCCGGATATGACCGTCAACGCCTTCGGCGAGGAGATGGCGCTCCCAGGTGCCTTTTTCGTCCTCTTTGCGGCCTATGCGGTGCTCGGAATCGGCGACAGCCTTCGACTCCCGGCGAGCATGGCCCTGTTCGTCGGCGAGGGCGAGCAGTTCGACGCCGTCGCGTCCAGCCTCTCCCTCCGTTCAATCGCGTGGAAAGTCGGGCAGGTCGGCGGCCCGGTGTTCATCGGCGTAATTTGGGACGCCACGACCGTCCTCGTCGCGTTCTGGGCGGCGGCGGCGTTCATCGTCGTTTCGTCCGTCGTGTTCGCGATGTTGTACAGTGCCGAACCTTCCCCCGGCGAGCAGGTCGATGCCGTCGGTAGCGACTAGAAGCAGTTCGGTGAGCACGGGGTTTTGCGCTTGCACTCCGCGAGCAGCCGATTGGTCTTCCACCACATATCGGGAGTCACGGTTCCGGAAAACGGCCGGTCGAATTGGGATTGGCCGGGCGCGCTGGGAGCGTCCGGCCTCCAGCGGCCTGGTGGGAACGGGCGAACAAAGAGCGAGCGACTGGAAGAAGCATGACAAATGAGGGCGCGGAGGAAAACTTCGAACTCCTGCGGCTGCGGAAGACAGTCCGTCTTCCGCGGGCGTGGCGTGTGTCTAGCAGTTGTGGTCATCTAGCAGTTGTGGTCACAGCTGTTTCGCCCTTTCCCCCAGTGTCCCATCAGAAGCAATCATTTTGTCTAGAAAACCACTTCTGAACGCGCTAGTCGAAGACGGAACGATGAAACCGCTGAAGCCCCAAGCTCGATTATGGACGAACAACCGGGGCTCTCCGACCAGTATCGAAAATCCAGTCCGTGGCCGCTGTTCGTCGCGTTCGGGTTAGCCCTGTTCGAAGTCGGAATCGTGATGGCCGAGTATCTCTTTCCCGTCGCCGTCGGTGGGATGTTGATGTTCGTCGGCAGCTGCGTTGGCATCCTTCGCGAGTCGGAATACATCCACAACCCGTGGAAAGGACTCGTTGTGTCGGCGGGCGTGGCCTTCGTGGTCGGGGGCGTCATCTGGGCATTTACGACCGGGTCGGTCAAACTTCGGGGGACTGCTATCCTGGTCGGTGGCGCTATCCTCCTCTTCGGCGGTATCGCAGGATCACTCTGGCAACCGGAACCGGTCTAATTGGCAATCGTTCGGGAACCATTCTTCCTACCACGAACCATTAACCTATTTGGTACCCCCTTCGTTACCTTCTCCTACTATGGCAGAACGCGTCTTCGACCGGGAAACGCTCCTCGACATCACGGTCAACGTCGTCCCACTCGGGATAATGGCATTTTTCTTCGTCCTTTTCCTCGCCTTCAGCCCGTGGAGTAGCGGCAGTTCCCTCGTCGGCCTCATCAGTTTGGGCCTCGTCGTTGTCCCCTTCATTGGGCTGGCATTGCTAACGTATCTCGCGGCGCGAGAAATCTAGCGCGAAGTCGTAACCTAACCTTTCTTTACCCCGCAGTCCTCACCTTATCGCATGGCAGCTACAGGGCAGATAGCACTCACCGTAGTTATGGGTGTGTTTTTGCTGGCGGTCGCCACGTTCCTCGCTCGAATCGAGGACTGGCGGTCTTACACGCCTCTCACTGGGGGAGGCTATGGGTATGCAGAACCGACCGGGCAGGCCCACGAAGAGAAACCTGCCGGAATCATTCGCTGGTTAACGACGGTTGACCACAAGGATATCGGCCTCCTATACGGTACGTATGGTATCATTGCGTTCGCGTGGGGTGGCATTGCCGTGCTTCTCATGCGCGCGGAACTCGCCGGGGCGGAACTCGACTTCATGAGCGGGAACCTCTACAACGGTCTGTTGACCACCCACGGCATCACGATGCTGTTCCTGTTCGGGACGCCCATCATCGCGGCGTTCGCGAACTACTTCATCCCGCTCCTCATCGGTGCGGACGACATGGCGTTCCCGCGTATCAACGCCATCGCATTTTGGCTCCTGCCACCTGCGGCCATGCTCATCTGGCTCGGCTTCCCGCTCGCGATGCTCGGGTTCAACGTCGAACCCGCTCAGTCAAGCTGGACGATGTACACGCCGATTTCCGCGGAGCGCGGGCTGTCGTCCAACCCGGAGATACTGAACCCCGGGATGGACTTCATGCTCCTCGGCCTGCACCTCTCCGGGGTCAGTGCGACGATGGGGGCAATCAACTTCATTGCCACCATCTTCACCGAACGTGGCGACGATGTCGGATGGCCTGACCTCGACATCTTCTCGTGGACGATGCTCACGCAGTCGGGACTCATTCTGTTCGCGTTCCCGCTCCTCGGGAGCGCACTGCTGATGCTCCTGTTCGACCGCAACTTCGGCACGACGTTCTTCGCCGCGGAGGGTGGCGGACCGCTGCTGTGGCAACACCTGTTCTGGTTCTTCGGCCACCCCGAGGTGTACATCCTCGTCCTCCCGCCGATGGGACTGGTCAGTCTCATCCTCCCGCGGTTCTCGGGCCGGAAACTGTTCGGGTTCAAGTTCATCGTCTACTCGACGCTCGCAATCGGTGTGCTTTCGTTCGGCGTCTGGGCACACCACATGTTCGCGACGGGTATCGACCCGCGCCTCCGAGCGAGTTTCATGGCGGTGTCGATGGCAATCGCGATACCGAGCGCCGTGAAGGTGTTCAACTGGATCACGACGATGTGGAACGGTCGGCTCCGCATGACTGCGCCGATGCTGTTCTGTATTGGCTTCGTCTCCAACTTCATCATCGGCGGCGTCACCGGTGTGTTCCTGGCAGCCATCCCGGTTGACCTCGTGCTCCACGACACCTACTACGTCGTCGGCCACTTCCACTACATCGTGATGGGAGCCATCGCCGTCGCAGGCTTCGCCGGTATCTACTACTGGTTCCCCATCTACACTGGTCGAATGTACCAGAAGACGCTCGCGCACATGCACTTCTGGCTCACGATGATCGGAACGAACGTCACGTTCTTCGCCATGCTGTTCCTCGGCTACGGCGGCATGCCGCGCCGATATGCGACCTACCTCCCGCAGTTCGCGACGTGGCATCAGGTCGCCACGGCCGGAGCGTTCATCATGGGAATCGGTCAGCTGATCTTCGTCTGGAACATCGTCCAGTCGTGGCTCGAAGGACCACACGCTCCTGCTGACCCGTGGAAACTCGGCGAAGACAATATGCTCTCGAAGGAATGGACCTGGTTCGAGAAGAAACAGGAAACGGCGCTTACGGACGGCGGTGAGCAAGCCGACGGTTCGCGAACCTCGTCGGACGAATAGTCCGACGTAAGTCGAGAATCGCACGGATTCTCGAAACAGAAGAAGAGCAGTAGTCAGCACTCTATTTTTCGTTCGTTTTTCATACCCTCAGTCGGCGGAATATCGAACGCCGTCTGTTCACGTCGTCGCGAGGATAATCCCCATCGCAAACATGAGTACGGCAATCCCACCGAGGACGAGCAACAGCAGTTCTTTTTCGGACATACTCGGACTAGGGACGAGTGGATGAAAAGGCTAATCCTTGCCCTGTCGCAAGGTTCGTTCGTGCCCTCTCGATTCAAAGGACGGTGGCTCGTCGTCGGCCTGTACGCCCTCATCGTTTCGTTTGCGGGGTTCGTCGGCGCCCTGCTCGGACTGTTCGGCCCGGACGATTTGACGGCGGTCAAACTGCTCGGCGTCGTCGAACTCCAACCGACACCCATCGGGCTGGCGATTTTTGGGATGGTCACTATCGGACTTTTCCTGGGGGTCCTGCTCTCCCTCGTCGTGTTCGTCTCGGAGCGATACGACGACGCTCACCCGAAGGGCTAAGCCACATCCGTTCGATGTGTCACCATGTACCACGTCTTGGTTGCAGTAGACGAAACCGAATCGCGCGCACTGGCACAGACAACCGCGGTTATCGACCTTCCCGAGTCGGCGACGGCGGTTCAAGTCACGCTTTTACACTCGTTTACGGACAACCCCAGCGGCGCGTCCGCCATGCAGGTTGCGGGCGTTCGGCGAGCGCAGGAAGCCCTGGAAGATGTCGGTATCGAAACAGATGTCGTCGAGACGAGCGGAAGCCCGGCGGATACCATCCTCGATATCGCTGAAGAGCGCGACGTCGATTGCATCTGTGTCGGCGGGCGCAAACGCTCGCCGGCCGGGAAGGCTCTGTTCGGGAGCGTTGCGCAATCGGTCATTCTGACGGCGAAACGACCCGTACTCGTCGCGGGCGAGGGACAACAGTAGCGCCTCGTCGTCCAAAAAACAGCGGAACGATGGGGTCAGGAGCGTTGGAGAAGGCGGGCAGTGACTATCTCAGGCGTACACCGCCCGAAGCGACTCGACGAGCCTTTCGGTTTCGGCAGTTCCCGACACCATTTCCCGGCACTCGCCGTCACGGAAACAGAGGAACGACGGGGCCGCCGTCACCTCGAACTCGCGCCGGAAGGCGACGACATCGTCCCCGTCGATGCCCGCGAACGCCACTCCGTCGGGGATTCCCGCCCGAATTTCTTCGAGGGTGGCGGCAATCGCCTCGCACGGTTCACAATCCCGTTTCCAAACGGAAACGATGCAGTCGGGATTCGCCGTGAGAAAGTCGATATACGTCTCGTCGGAGAGGGTCGTTATTTCGTCGGGAACCGGCGACGAGGGGCCGATTCTCGCGACCATCTCGGACATCTGCCCGAGTTCCGTGCCGGTGTACTCGCCCTCCAACTGCGCACGCAGCGCGAGGTAGTAGCTGAATCCCGCACGAGTTACCTCGCTGTGACGGGCTTCTTCGTGAGATATTTCGAACGTTTCGGCGACACTCTCCTCGAACGCCTCCGGCGTGATGCTCGCGTAGGTGTCGAGATATATCGACCAGCGATGCTCGAAATCGTCCGTGAGCGAGACGGTGCCGTTTTCGGTGACGACGCCCTCCTCGAGGAGGGCGTCGAACAGCACATCCGGGTCGGTGGACTCAGACGCCAAGGTATCGCTCCCTCGTCTCTTCGTCGTCACGGAGTTCGTCCGCCGTTCCGTCGAAGACTATGCCACCTTGATCGACAACGTAACACCGGTCAGCGAGTTTGATGGCGGCCGCTGCGTTCTGTTCGACCAGCAGAATGGTCGTTCCGGTCTCGCTGATTCGACGGATGGCATCCTCGACATTGGCGATTATCTGCGGAGCCAGTCCCTCGTACGGTTCGTCCAGCATCAGCAGGTCCGTGTTCTGTTTCAACGCTCTCGCGATGGCGAGCATCTGCTGTTCGCCGCCCGACAGCGTTCCGGCTTTCTGCGTCTGTCGCTCCCGGAGGCGCTCAAACTCTTCGTACACGTCTTCCGTCGTCATGCCGACGTGTTCGACCTGCGGTATCGAGCGTCCGACCGTGTTCGACTTGTTGTGAACGACCTCCGCGAGGTGGAGGTTTTCCTCGACGGTGAGGTTGGGGAACACGCGACGTTCTTCGGGAACGAGCGAGATTCCCCGCGTGGAGATGTCCTCCGGTTCCATGACGGTAATATCCTCGTCCTTGAATCGAATCGATCCGTGGCGCACATCCGGCGGTCGTGCGCCTGCAATGCTCCTGAGCGTCGTCGTCTTCCCCGCACCGTTTCGACCGAGGAGGGCACACACCTCGCCTTCCTCGACGCGCATCGTCACGTCTCGAAGGATGTGACTCTCGCCGTAGTAGGCGTCCACGTCTTCGAGGCTGAGCAGACTCATAGCTCGACACCTCCGAGATACGCCTCCTGAACCTCCGGATGGCCCTGCACCTCTTCGGGTGTCCCCGCGGTGATGACGCGCCCGCGATTCAGCACGACGATGCGGTCGGAGACGTTAAACACGATTTCCATGTCGTGTTCCACGAGCAGAATCGTGAGGCCGAGTTCCTCTTTGACGTGCTCGATGAGGTCAACCGTCGCGTGCGTTTCTTCGGGCGACATCCCCGCCGTTGGTTCGTCCATCAACAGCAAGTCGGGTTCGCTCGCCAGCGCGATACCGAGTTCGAGACGACGCTTGTCACCGTATGGGAGGTCTGCTGCGGGGACACCTCGCTGGCCGAGCAGACCGACCGAATCCAGCGTCTCGCGGGTCAGCGTATCGACTTCCGGATAGTCGCGCTGGTGCTTGAGGAAGTTGAACCGGAACGAGCCGTGTTCGGCGGCGAAGGCGGCGATACGGGCGTTCTCCTCGACGGTCAAGTCGGGGAAGATGGACGCGGTCTGGAACGATTTGCTGATTCCCGACTGGACGACATCGTGCGGTTCGAGGCCGGTAATCGACTCCCCTTTGAACCGAATGTCGCCTTCGGTCGGGTCGAGCATCCGCGTTATGAGGTTGATGAGCGTGGACTTCCCGGCCCCGTTCGGACCGATAACGCTGACGCGCTCGTCTTCGTGGATGTCGAGGTCAACGTCGTCTACAGCGACGAGTCCGCCGAACTCCTTGGTGAGACCGTTAATCTCCAGAAGCGCCATCAGTTACCACCTCCCTGCTTGGAATCTGGTGACGGCGTCGAGAGTTTATCACGCACTCGTCCGACGATTCCCCAGATTCCTTCGGGGAAGAGCGCGATAACGGCGACGAAGACGAGGCCGAGGATGAGATGCCAGTAGGGCTGAATCGCGGGATTGCCGCTGATGACGTTCTCGACGTACAGGTAGACACCGGCACCGACCATCGGGCCGACCATCGACCCGACGCCGCCGAGAACGGTCATGATGACGATTTCACCGCTGGTCGTCCAGTACAGCGATTCGACGGGAACGTACGACCCGTGAACGACGAACAGGCTTCCGGCGACACCGGCGAACGCACCCGAGAGGATGAACGCCATCAACTTGTATCGCCAGACGTTCAACCCGACGAACGATGCACGCTGTTCGTTCTCCCGAATTGCCTTGAACACTAGACCGTATGGGGAATGGAGGATACGAACGACCACTGCCACGCAGAGAACGGTGATGGCACCGACGAACACATAGAGCCAATCGCCGAGCAGCGGAAGCGGCGTTCCGAGCGGAATCGATTCGAACGCCGCGAATGCATCGAGGAAGCCAAAGAGATTGCCTACTGCCACGTCGGTGAACCCGTTTTCTCCGTTCGTCAACCCTTGCAGGGGTGAAAGCGCGAGATAGTAGGCCATCTGGCCGAACGCCAACGTCAGAATGGAGAAGTAGATGCCGCCACGCCGGAGCGAGATGAATCCGAGTATCCACGCCAGCAGCACGGCGAACAGCGTCCCGAACAGCACCACGAGTATCGGACTGCCACTGACGCTGGCGCTGAAGATACCGGCGGCGTATGCCGCGCCGCCCCAGAAGGCGGCGTGGCCGAACGACAACAGCCCCGTGTATCCGAGGAGCAGGTTGAAGCCGAGTGCGAAGATACCCCAGATGAGAATGAGCGACGCCAACGACTGATAGCCCTGTAACAGGTCGCTGATGACTGGTGCACGCACGAACAGCCACGGGAAGATGGCAACGATAAGCGCCGTGAGGCCGACGACGGAACGCTCGCTGTCGCCGATTCGTTCCCACGTCGAGACGTGACCCGATTCGATGAACGCACCGCCATCATCGGTCGGTTGGTCCGTCGCCTCATCGGTCATGGCGCCACCTCCTCGCTACCGAGCAAGCCCTGTGGTCGTGCCAGCAGGATGATAGCGGCGAGTACGTAGATGCCGACCTGCGACCACTGCGGCGCGACCGCGACCAGCGACGAGAGAGTGAGTCCGATGAGAACACCGCCGACGACCGCGCCCCGAATGCTACCCACACCGCCGATAACGACGACGAGGAAGGAGGGGACGAGCACTTCCATCCCGATGTTCGGGTTCACCGCGTAGAGCGTGCCGCCGACGACACCCGCGATACCTGCAAGTGCTGCGCCGACACCGAACACCATGAGGTACGGTCGCGTGATTTTCACACCGAGCAGGCGAACCATCTCCGCGTCACGGGTTCCCGCGCGCACGACGAGGCCGAAGTCGGTGTACTCGATGAGGAGGTACACCAACGCGACCAGTACGGCGGTGATGACAATGACGTAGAGCCGCCATTTTCCGATCGTTCCCACCAGCGGGAGTGCGATCGGCCCGGACGCCCATCCCGGCCGTGCGAAGTTGTAGCTCTGACCGCCGAACAGTATTTTGAACGTCTCTTGAACCACGATGGCGAGGCCGAACGTGAGAAGGATTTGATCCGTATCGGGGCGGTCGTAGAACGGTCTGGCGACAAATCGTTCCATCAGTAAGCCGACTCCGAAGACGACTATCGGCACGATGATGAGTGCGGGAAGAAATCCCCAGCCGAGACCGACCTGTCCGAAACCCCACTCGGCGAGTTTCCCGTCGCTGATATTGATGTTGAGTGTGATGAGGAGTCCGAGATACGTTCCGAGTAGATACAGCGCCCCGTGAGCGAAATTAACGAACTTCAGCGTCCCCAGAATTATTGACAGTCCGATGGCGACCAATACGTAAATCGCTCCCTGCTGAAGACCGTTCAGCAAGACCGTCGCTAGTTGCGAAACGATACTCACGCCTGTCCCTCCTTTCGATGCGTAGCTGTCATGTGTCTGTGATTTGTATCATCAATGGTAGTCATACTCTATCAAAGTAGTCACGCGCTACCGAATATAAGCGTTGGTGTGTATCCTGACCGAATCGATTATTTATAGGGCCCGAGGTCGCACTGCGCGGCCGGTCCCTGTCCGCATTCGTATCCGAGTTTGTCCCGGGAGGTGATCTGGACGATTTCGAAGTATTTACCGGACTTCTGCTCGGATTTCGGCAGCCCTTTCACGACCGGCACTGCGCGCTGTGCCTGGTGGTCGCATTTGCGCATCGTCTCCTGTTCCATTCCGAGGTTGTTGTACTCGTGACCTTCGAGCTGTTTGATGACCTCCGGGGGATAGAACGTCTCCGCCCGTTCGACTGCCGCTGCGTACTGGAGCGTCTGTGCGTACGCGAGTTGTGCTGGCCCCGAAGGAACCCGACCATTGTACTCCTCCCCGAAGAACTTCGTGAACGAGTTCGAGGGTTCGTTGTCGATTTGGGAGTCCCACGCGACGGTGCCGTAGATGCCCTCGATAGCGCCGCCCGCGGCCTGTGCCATCGGTCGGTTGTAAAGGGGCATCACGATTTCCATGTCCTGGTTCATTCCCGCTTGAATCGCCCCTTTCAGGGAGTTCGCACCGTCCAATCCGTAATGATTCAGGAACAGGGCGTCGGCTCCGGAGTTCGCCGCTTCCGAGAGATACGAGGAGTAATCTTTGGTTCCCAACGGCGTCGCGACGCTTTTGACCTGTGACCACCCCGCCTCCTCGAAGAACTTCTTCATCGATGCCTGCTGGGTTTTTCCCCAACTGTAGTCGGCGTATAGCTGGTAGAATTTGAGGTCTTTTCCGTACTCCTTGGTTACCACGGGCGCGAGTGCTTGTCCCGTCATGTAGGCGTTGAACATCTCACGGAAGCCGTATCGTTCACAGTCCTTCCCCGTCGTGTCGTTGGAGTGGGTCAGACAGGCCATGAACATCACCTTCTCTTTCTGACAGAGCCCTTGAACGGCGATGGCCACCGCGCTCGACGACCCGCCGGATATCATCATGACGTTGTCGCGGCTAATCATCCGCGACGCTTGCTTTCGGGCTTGGTCGGAGTCGGTGCCCGTGTCACCGGTGACGTAATCGACCTGTTTGTCGAGGACGCCGTTGCCCGAAAGGTCACTCCAGTTATCGACCCAGCCACCGCCGTTGTTCAGCTGCTTAACCGCGAGTTTGTACCCTCGAAGTTCGTCTTTCCCTTCCGAAGCGTAGGGACCGGACTGCGGAACGTTGAAACCGAACGTCACCTTGTCCCCTTGAACCGGATAGTTGCCGAGCGCCGGGTAATCTCCGTTACCACTGCCACCACCGCCGCCGCCACCGCTCAAACAGCCAGCGAGTCCGGCAATACCAGTCACGCCTGCTGCACCAGTCATCTTCACGATATCTCGACGGGTTTGGCCCGTGCCATCGTTTGCCATACTATGCAAAGTAGATTTAGGACTATTAATTGTTTCTATGTTATTTCATAACAGCTAGCAGTTAAAATATTTTTAATTCATAATGCCGAGCTATAATAAAACCTGGTAGTACATGATGACGAATCAAAAATCGATTCTGGCACAAGAAATCGATCGCGCCCGGTCAGCCCTGCCCAACCATCCTGTCCTCGTCGTCCCACTCTTGCTCGCGAAGTTCGTACTTCTGTACTTTACCGGTCGCGGTCGTCGGGAGTTCGTCCACGAACTCCACATGGCTGACCGCTTTGTACCCGGCCATGTGCTCCCGTGTAAACTCGCGGATTTCCTCCTCCGTAACGCCCGGTTCGTCGGGGTTCCCAGTCGCCGGAATGATGAACGCCTTCGGTGTCTCACCCCATTCGTCACTCGGTGCCGGAATGACCGCTACGTCGCTCACTTTCTCGTGGTCGAAGAGGGTGTCTTCTAACTCGATGCTGGAGATGTTCTCTCCCCCGCTGATGATGATGTCCTTCTTGCGGTCTTGAATCGACACCATGCCGTGTTCGTCAACGACCGCGAGGTCGCCCGTGTGATACCAGCCCTCTCGGCGATCGTTAAACGCCTCCTCGGTCGCATCCTGTTTCTCCCAGTAGCCTTCCATCACCTGATTGCCCCGGACGACGATTTCGCCGATGGAGGCGTCATCCCGCGCCACGTCCTCGCCATCCTCGTCCACGACGGCGATTTCGGTTCCGAGATAGCCGATTCCCTGTCGCTTTTTCAAGGAGAATCGCTCTTCTCCGTCACCTAACAGGCGTCTGGCGTCGGAGGTGGTGATGAGCGGTCCCGTTTCAGTTGCACCGTAGACGTGTTTCAGATACCATCCGAACTCGTCCTCGACGGTTCGGATGGTCGCTTCCGGCGGGGCGCTTCCGGCCGTGGCCACCCTGACATCATTCGTGCCGGTCGTCTCCGGGCCGTGTGACTCGTAATGGTCGATGAGCATGTTCAACACCGTCGGCGCGGCACAGAAGTACGACACGTCCTCCGCGACCACCGTCTCGAAAATCGCCTCGGCGTCGATGCCGCGGGTGCAGACGTGTTTCGCACCTATTCCGGTTATCGCGTAGATGTGCCCCCAGCCGTTGACGTGGAACATCGGGAGCGTCCAGAGGTAGGTGTCGTCGTCGCGGATTTCCTGATGGATCGTGATGAGATAAGCATGGAGCGTCTCGGTTCGATGGGTTCGCATCACGCCTTTCGGGTCGCCCGTCGTCCCCGACGTGTAGTTGATAGTGATGACCTCGTCTTCGTCCATCGCTGGGCGCTCGTAGTCGGGGTCCGTGTCCGCGATGATTTCGTCGAAATCCTCCCAGTCGCCCTCGGTCTTCGCCGCATCGTTACTAATGAACGTCCCTGTCGGCACTTCGTCCCGAACCGCCTCGATTTTTGGCGCGTACTCGTAATCCGCGATTATCGCGTCGACTCTGGCATCGTTGAGGATGTACTCGAAATCATTCGACGTGAGGCGGTAGTTGAGCGGCGTGTGAATCGCGCCCAACTGCATGATTCCGTAGGCCGATTCGAGGTGGTAATGCGTGTTCGGGTCGAGGACGGCCACCCGGTCGCCCTTCCCGATACCGCGTTCCGCGAGCGCCGTCGAAACGCGGTCTGCGCGGTCGCCCAGTTCGCCGTAGGTGTATCGCTCGCCCGTGGTCGCCACGACTGCTTCCTCGTCGTTGTAGTACTCCCGTGCTCGGTCGAGAAAATCGGTCACGAGTAGTTCCCGCTTCATACAGGGTTTTGCATCACAGTTCATGATATAGATTCGGGTTACAGGAAGATTTGCGGAACGATGGCTCGACATTGGTGACAACGACCGCTAGATGGAGTCTATTCCTTCGATACGTCGCGAAAACGCGTTTTGACGGGATAGCGATTACCGCTACTAGTTGGAAACGTCACGTAGTAATCACGCTCTCGACTCCACTCGTCGGGCGAAATCAATAATCGAGAAATACGGTTATTCGGGTCGTCTTCTGCGCTATTCGGTTTGAACCTTGTCCTGGATGTCTTCGACGACATCCGGATTTCGCAGGGTGGAGGTGTCGCCCAGTTCCTCGCCGTTGGCGATATCCTCCAGCAAGCGCCGCATGATTTTTCCGGAGCGCGTCTTCGGCAGCTCGGGCGTGAAGATAATGTCCTCGGGTCGCGCAATCGGGCCGATAGCGTCCTCGACGCCCGCGACGATTTCGTCGTGGAGTTCCTCGTCGCCTTCGGTACCTTCCTCCGTGATGACATAGGCGTAAACCGCCTCGCCTTTCACGTCGTGGTGACCGCCGACGACTGCGGCCTCGGCGACGCCCTCCACGCCGACGATGGCCGATTCGATTTCCATCGTGCCGAGACGGTGGCCCGAAACGTTGAGTACGTCGTCAACGCGGCCGAGGACGGTGATGTAGCCGTCTTCGTCCAGTTTCGCCCCGTCCTCGGGGAAGTACACCCACTCGTCCGCGTCGGGGTCGGAGTACTCCTGCCAGTACTCGGAGATGAAGCGGTCGTCGTTATTGTAGAGCGTCCGCAGCATGCCGGGCCACGGTTTCTGTACGGTCAAGTAGCCCGCACGTCCTGCGCCGACTTCATCACCTTTCGTATCCACCACCTTCGCGTCGATGCCGGGGAGCGGTGGGCCCGCACTTCCGGGTTTCATCGTCCCGATACCCGGCAGGGTCGTTACCATCATCCCGCCGGTTTCGGTCTGCCACCACGTGTCCACGATGGGGCATTCCTCATGGCCGATGTGTTTGTAGTACCACTTCCACGCTCGCGGGTTAATGGGTTCGCCGACCGTGCCGAGTAGTCGGAGCGACGAGAGGTCGTGTTTGTCAGGGTGCTGGTGTCCCCACTTCATGAACGCTCGAATCGCCGTCGGGGCCGTGTACAGTTGGGTCACCTCGTAGTTCTCCACGATTTCCCAGAGACGGTCTTTGTCCGGGTAGTCCGGCGTCCCTTCGTACATCACGCTCGTCGTTCCGAGCGCGAGGGGTCCGTAGACGATGTACGAGTGGCCGGTAATCCAGCCGATGTCGGCCGAACACCAGTAGGTATCCTCCGGTTTGACGTCGAGGACGGCGTGACTCGTCCACGCCACATACGACAGATAGCCCGCCGTGGTGTGCTTGACACCCTTGGGCTGGCCGGTCGTTCCCGAGGTGTACATCAAAAAGAGCATATCCTCGGCGTCGCGTTGAACCGGTTCGACCTCCGCGCCTTCTTGTTCGGTCACGAGGTCGTCGTAATCGAGTTCCCCGTTTTCCATCGGGTGGTCGTATTCGTCGCCGAGTCGGTCTACCACGACGACACTCTCTACGTCGTGACCCACGTTCGAGAGCCCTTTGTCGGCCTTTTCCTTGTGCTGAAGCGGGTCGCCACGGCGATAGTAGCCGTCACAAGTGACGAGGTATTTGGAGTCCGCACTCTCCATCCGGGTTGCAAGCGCGTCCGCCGAGAATCCGGCGAAGACGACGCTGTGGGGCGCACCAATGCGCGCACAGGCCAGCATTGCGATGGGGAGTTCCGGCACCATCGGCATGTACATCGTCACTACATCGTCCTCGCCAACGCCCTGTTCGCGGAGTGCGGCCGCGAATTCGTTGACCTCGCGGTGGAGGGATTCGTAGCTGTAGGTTCGTGTCTCGCCGAGTTCGCCGACCCACTCGATTGCCGTCTCGTCGCCTCGGTCGTCCAAGTGGCGGTCGAGGCAGTTGTACGAGGCGTTCAGCGTCCCGCCGGTGAACCATTCGTAAAACGGCGCGTTGCTGTCGTCCAGAACGGTGTCGTAGTCCTCGTACCAGTCGAGCAGATCACCCGCTTGTTCCCAGCACTCCGGCCAGTTTTCCTCGAACTCCTCGTAAATTCCTTCGTCGGCGACGTTCGCCTGTGCAACGAACGATTCCGGTGGCTCGAATGATTCCGCCTCTTCGAGCCGTGCTTCGAGTTCCACGGTATCGTCTGGCATATATCCATGCTAGCATGCTTTAACGAAGGTCATAAAGATATGCTATGTTCATCGACCATTTTCGGAACCGAAGTCGAACGATAGTTTATTTTATACGATAACGACTACTGGCGATCCGAATCCGTCACCGAACCCGATTCGGAATTCCTGTCCATCTTCTCATTTTATTTCATATCGGTATCTACCACATTAACCACCTCGACGTGGGTCCGTAACCATTCGACGGCGGCCGAAACTTCGTCCAAATCTGTCGATGTCACCTTCAGGCGACCTGGTGTGTCACCGCGTCCCGGATAGCTTCCGACCGCAACGTCGAACCGGTCTCGGACATCGGAGAGAACGCCTCCGAGCGCACCTTCTGGCGCTGGCGTGTGAATCGTCTCGGAGACGACCGCCCCATCGAACTCGTCCGCGACGAGTTCGAACATCGCTTTCATCTCACGCGGAATGCCAGGGAGGACGTAGACGTTCTCCACCGCACAACCCGGCGCCCACCCCGCATCGGTGAGGAGCGGTCGTCCCCCTGCCGGAAGTTCCGCGGCTTCGTCCAAATCCAGTTTGAGGTCGTACTCGTCGGTTAGTTCGGGGTTTTCCGTCGCGAACTGTCGCGCCTTCTCTTCGAGTCGCTCCCGTGTCTCCGTATCGACCACGGCGTTGCGGTCGAGCGCCATCGAAACGGCATCCATCGTCACGTCGTCCGGCGTCCCACCGAGTCCGCCGGTGACGACCACCGCATCGAACGAGTCGTGCCATTCGCGGACACGGTGGGCGATGATTTCGATGTCGTCGGGGAGTGTCAGGATTCTCCGCACCGACCCGCCGCGCTCGTGGATTTCTTCCGCTAACCACGCAGCGTTCATGTTCACGGTGTTGCCCGCGAGGAGTTCGTCGCCGACGGTGAGAATCGCGACCTGCATCGGAAACCGATAGTCGCTCCCTATCCATAACTGTTGAGGCGATGTACAAACTCTAAATCACAACTGCTAATTCACTGTCAACAGATCGAAAAGGAAATCGATTCAGGCCAGTCCGATTTTTTCCTGATAGCTTCCGTGTTCGGCCTCGAACACGTCCATGATTTCGCCCATCGTCGCGTAGGCTTTCACCGCATTGATGATGGCGGGCATGACGTTGTCGTCGTTCTGGATGGCGTCATCCAGTTCCGCCAGTGCGGCCTCGACGGCTTCGTCGTCGCGCTCCGCTTTGACCTCGGCGAGCCGTGCGAGTTGGCGGTCTTGGGTCTCCTCGTCCACCTTCAGAATCTCGGGTTTCGTGTCCTCCTCCATGTCGTACTTGTTGACGCCGACGACGATTTCCTCGCCGTCCTCGACGCGCTCTTGGTACTCGTAGGAGGCTTCCTGAATCTCGCGATGGAAGTAGCCGCGGTCGATGCCTTCGAGGACGCCGTCGCGAACCGAGCCGTCGCCCATCTCCTTGATTTCCTCGATGTAGGCCATCGTCTTCTCCTCAACTTCTTCCGTCAGGGATTCGACCGCGAAACTGCCGCCGAGGGGGTCGATGATGTCCGCGGCGCCACTTTCTTCGGCGATAATCTGCTGGGTTCGCAGGGCGACCCGAACCGCTTGCTCGCTCGGCAGTGCGAGCGCCTCGTCGAAGCTGTTCGTGTGAAGACTCTGGGTGCCGCCGAGGACCCCAGCGAGCGCCTGAATCGTCACGCGAACGATGTTGTTGAGCGGTTGCTGTGCGGTCAGCGACTGGCCAGCGGTCTGGGTGTGGAACTTGAGCTGTTTCGATTTCGGGTCTTCCGCACCGTACCACTCGTCCAGCACGGTCGAGTAAATTTTTCGGGCGGCGCGGAACTTGGCGATTTCCTCGAACAGCGAGTTGTGGGAGTTGAAGAAGAACGAAAGCTGTGGTGCGAACTCGTCAACGTCGAGGCCGCGCTCCATCGCATCCTCGACGTAGGCGAAGCCGTCGGCGAGGGTAAAGGCGAGTTCCTGTACGGCGGTCGAACCAGCTTCGCGGATGTGGTAGCCCGAAATCGAGATGGGCTTGATGTTCGGCGTCTCCTCCACCGCGAACTCCACGGTGTCGGTGACGGTGTGGAGCGACGGTTCGGGCGGGATAACCCACTCTTTCTGCGCGATGAACTCCTTCAGCATGTCGTTCTGGAAGGTGCCCCGGATTTCGTCGCGGGGGACGCCCTGCTGGTCGGCCAGCGCGACGTACATCGCGAAGATGACCGGCGCGCTCGGGTTGATGGTGAAACTGGTCGAAACTTCATCCAAGTCGATGCCGTCGAAGAGGATTTCCATATCGCGGAGGGTGTCCACCGCGACACCCTCCTTGCCGACTTCCCCGTCGGAAAGCGGGTCGTCCGAGTCCTTGCCCATCAAACTCGGCATGTCGAACGCCGTCGAGAGCCCCGTCTGTCCGTTGTCGGTGAGGTAGTGGAATCGTTCGTTCGTCTCCTCCGCCGTGCCGAACCCGGCGAACTGGCGCATCGTCCACGTTCGGCCACGGTACATCGTCGGGTAGACGCCGCGCGTGTAGGGGTCTTCACCGGGGAAGCCGAGGTCCTCCTCGTAGTCGATGTCGGCCACGTCGTTCGGGTCGTACAGGCGGTCTACTTCGAGATTCGAGACCGTCGCAAAGCGGTCTTTCCGCTCGCCGAACCGTTCCAGCACGGGCGAGAGGGTGTCTTCGTCCCACTCCTCTCGTTCCTGCTGAATCTTCTCCAAGTCGTCCTCGTCGTACATGTACGTCATTTCTTCCGGGCAATCCATTAAGGATTCGGTGGGTGATTTTTGAATCGGATCACTCAGCCCAGAACTGCGACTGCTACCCGGTGTCGCCCTGCCACCGTCTCAATTTCAGCAGTCTCTACGATATGCTCCCGAACCCCCTCGCGCCACGCTGACACCCCCGCCGTGTGGCGCTCGTGGTGTGCCTCCACGTCGTACTCGCCTGTGGAACCTCTCACGCTCGGGTCGGTGTCATCGACCTGTGGATACGGCGGTACCTCGGCGGTGACGAGCGTCCGCGGCGGGATTCGAATCGGGGCGGAACCACCACGGCCGTCGTCCGCCGGTTCCGTCGCCTGCACCACGTGGAGTCGGGCACGCACCCGTCCCGCGAACGGAGCCGTGATTCGAAGCACGGCCTCCCGGCCCCGTTCGGTCGCTTCGAGCGCGGTCACAACGTCGTCCGCATGAACCACGACGACGCGGATGACCGTCGGGTCGTCGCTCTCGCCGGGCATGGATTTCGATGGGTCGCCGAGCAAATTGTAGATGTCGGTGGACGGCGGAGAGGTCAGACGAACTCGCTTGTCCATGCCAAAACCCACCACAAAGCGTTTACCACGCTGAATGAAATCCCGAATCGATGACCTCCGATTCGAAGTTCCTCACCTTCTTCTGCTACACGTCGCTCGCCCTCGGCGTACTCACGGGATCCAACGCGATTCGGATTCTCGCCGAACTCCTCCTCTGGCCCTCGGCACCCTCCAGTTGGTACATCGCCGCCCTGCTACCGAACGCCTGCATCGCTATCATCGCGCTTAGTATCGGATTGATGGTTCGATATACGCTGAACAATCCACACTCCTACGGAGCCAGTGACACCGTTATCGGCAAGTGGAAACAGTGGTAGACCAGGACAGCAACAGGATAGAGCGAACTACTGCAATCGCTTGGTCGTCTCTACGAGCGGATGCCGGGCGTAATCGACCACCTGAATGTCGTCGATCGTTTCGAGTCCCTCTTTTTCGGCCGTCTTCGACATCCCGAGTTCGAGGCGATGGTCGGTAACGATGACGTAGGCGTCCATCTCTTCGATATCGAGGCGGTCTGCGGCTTTCGCGCGGTGGTGACCGTCCGCCAGTAGGAGGGTGTGGCCGTTCTCGATGACGACGAGGGGTTCTGCCAGTCCGCGCTCCATCTCGTATACGCGGCCCTCCAGTTCGTCGGCGTACACCTTCCCCTGTGTCGGCACGAGGTTGGCGAGTTTGATTTTCCGCCGTCGCTGTGAGACTTCGGTGTCGTGGATGGATTCGAGCGTCCGCATCAACTTGCCCACTTTTTCGGGTGTCACGCGCTCGATTTGACTCCGAATAACGTCCGTGTTGCTGATGATGCCGACGAGGTTGCCCGCGTCGTCAACCACCGGGAGTTTCTGAATCCCGGAGCGGAGAATGACGCGCGCGGCGTCGTTCACGTCCATGTCCGGATGGGCCACGATGAGTTCCTGGCTCATCACCTTGAAAATCGGCTCCTGGTCGTTTGCGAGCAGAAGGTCACGCGCACTGACGAACCCCTCGACGCGTCGTCCGTCGCAGACCGGAAATCCGTTGTGACCGTCGCTCTCCGCGATTCGCCGGGCAACCGATTCGACGGTTGCGTCGGGGGAAACGGTCGCCACGTCGCGCGTCATGTAATCCTTGACTTTCGCTTTGATACCCTCCGTTCCCCCGTCGGAGAGGGTACGAACCGTGGGTGACGTGCGGCGACCGTTTTCCTCCTCGGCCTCGTCCATGCAGAGTACCCATGCTGTGACGAGCAAAAAACTTCCCGACCGTCGATTCTGATTTGCCGAACCGGACTGATTGAACGGCCGCTATTCGTCGTCGCTCTCCGCGAGTTGAATGTCGAACGCGGCGACGTGTTCCCTGCCCGACTCGAACCCGTCGGAGTTGGGACGAGAGCGAACCGTCTCGAAGAAGCGATCCGTAACGATTTCGCCGACGATAGTCGAAAGCGACGCCTCCTCTTCGTCCTCGACTTCGCCCAGCAGGCCGAGCGGAATCTGTGCCCCGGCCATATCGGCGTGCCCACCCGCGCTCCCGATTTGACCGAATGCGGCCCGCATGGTTTCGCCGAGGTCAACGTCGGTACCACGGGCGCGTGCGGAAACGTACACAGTTCCATCCATAAAGCCGAAGACGAGCGTCACGTTGACGCCGTCCATGTTGAGCAGGCGGTCTGCGGCCTGTGCCAGCGCGTCCCTGTCCGAGAGCGCGCCGACGCAACTCGCCAGCACCGTCCCGTCGAGTTCGCGGTTTCGTATTGCCCGGGAAATCGTATCGAAGGTGTCGGGGGTGATGGACGGACTTTCGACGCGCTCCAACGTGCCGGTATCCGCGTGTGGGAGCAAGAACGCCGCGGCCTCGAAATCCGCTTCGGACACTTCCCGAGTGAAATCCTTGGTGTCCACACGAATTCCGTAGAGGAGACCAGTTGCGACCCGCTCGTTGGGGTCGATTCCGAGGTGTTCCAAGTGATCCGCGAGCAGCGAACTCGTCGCGCCGACGCGACTGCGCAGGTCGACGAATCGCGCCTCCACCGGGTGATTCGGCGGGTGGTGGTCGATAACCACGTCGACCGGCGTATCCTCGGGCAGTTGGTCGTTAACACCCGGACTGGAGTGGTCGACCAGCGCGATACCCGCGAACTCCGAGAGGTCGTCGTCCGGTTCCAAATTTCGAAGGTTCAGTTCGAGCAGGTTGACGAACGCCCGGTTCTCCTGATGGGAGATGGCGCCGTAGTAGCACGTTTCCGCTTCGGTGCCGACCGATTCCGCCAATCCCTCTAGCGCGACTGCACTGGCGATGGCGTCCGGGTCCGGGTTGTCGTGCATGAAAATCCCGAGTTTGCCGTCGATATCGCGGAGCACACGCTGAAGTTCGTGCGTACGAAACGCCGTCTCCCCGTCCGTCGTCGACAACACCTGATCGACGATGAGCGTACCGGGGTCGATAACGCGGTCGGCGAGGTCGGACAACTCCATAGACACCGTTTCCGACGGATTTTCACCCGCGTAGGCGACCAGATAGACGTTCGGGTATGCATCGCGAACGACGCGTGCCGAGTCCCGATTCAGTTCGGGGTCGTCACCCGCGACGAACGCGATATCGACATGCGGCCGTCCGGCAGTGACCGCCGGGTCGGCGGGGTCAGCGCGGGTCGCCGAGATGCCCTGGGTGCGGAGCGTTTCGACCCTGCTTTCGTTTTCGTCGACGACGACGAGGCTACCGGGCCACTCGGCCACCTCCTCGACGATTGCATGCCCGACGGAGCCACAGCCGAGCATGAGCCGCGAAACCATTCTACCACCGATTGCTAGTCGGAGACCTAAAACCTGTTGGGAATCCTTTGGAGTGTGTCAGTGGTTTAAATGGGCGCTCGTGATGGTTGGGGGAACGTCGTAGAGTGTGATTGCTACTGTGACGAACGTTCGCGGTGAGCGACTGATGACGGTCCTGCCTGGCTGACGTTTGTAGACTCAGAGATCTAAGCGCGCTCTCAAACCATCTCGGGGCGTCAGTTCTCATGTTGGTAACTCGATGAACGGCGTCTCTACTCCAAACGAAACGTCGTCAAAAAATCCGCAAAAATCGAATTCGGTTTCGCGGCGATTACCCGAGCAGCGTGAGCGCGGCGTTGATGGCCGTGTCGGCAACCGGGTTGAATGCCGGAAGCAGCAGAACTGTCGCGGCGGCCGCCGCGAGGACGGCAACGTAGAGTCCGGTTGGCGTGCTGCGAATCGTCAGTTCGGATTCCGGTTCCTCGATCCACATCGCCTTGACGACGCGGCTGTAGTAGTACAGCGACAGCGCGCTGTTCACGGCACCGACGGCCGCGAGCCACCAGAATCCGGCACCGACCGCGGCACCGAACAGGACGTACTTGCTCATGAACCCGGCACCGATCGGCAGGCCGGCGAGGTTGAACATGAACACCGTCATGGCGACACAGGCTATCGGGGCCTTCGTCGCCAATCCGTTGTAATCCTCGAACGTCCGACCGACGCCCCAGTTTTCGACCAGCGCAATGAACAGGAACGCGCCCGTGTTCATGAAGCCGTAGACGAGCAGGTGCATCATCGCACCGCCCATCACCCAATCGTCGTTGCCGCCGGTGAGGGCGGCGAGACCGATGAGCACGTAGCCCGCGTGTCCGATCGAGGAGTACGCGAGCATGCGTTTGACTTTGTCCTGCGTCGCCGCGGCGAAGTTCCCGAGCGTCATCGTGATGACGGCGAGAATCTGGAACGCCAGCACCCAGTCCACGGTGGCCGCCACGTCCCCGATCGGGAACGCGGTGACGAACACGCGGAAGGCAACGGCGAACCCGGCGGCCTTCGAAGCCGACGACAGGAACGCCGAGATGGGTGCGGGTGCACCTTCGTACGCCTCGGGTGCCCAGAAGTGGAACGGCACGGAAGCCGTCTTGAACGCGAACCCGCCGAGAACCATCAGCACACCGAGGCCGAGGATGCCGGGCAACGCTTCCACGTTCAGGTTGCTCGCAACCTGTTCGAGTTGCAGGTGTCCAGTGACACCGTACACGAGGCTGATACCGTAGGCGAAGATGGCCGACGAGAGCGCGCCGATGAGGAAGTACTTGAGACCTGCCTCAACGCTCCCGCGGTTTTTCTTCAGGATTGCGACCAGCCCGTAGGACGGAAGGCTGGCCAGTTCGAGGCTGACGAACACCGTCGCCAGACTGTTCGAACTCGCCATCAGCGTCATCCCGGTTGCCGCGAGGACGACCAGCGAGTAGAACTCGGCCTGATACGGCTGGCCTTTCATGTAGTCGTAGCTCGCAACACAGACCAACGCGGTGACGCTCGTGAAGATGAGCGTGAAGAACAGGCTCATCGTGTCCACGACGAGTGCGCCATCGTACAGCATAATCGCCTCTTCGCCCGTGCCGGAAACGATGGACAACGCGGCGAGGCCGCCCGCGATGACTGCACCGAGCGTCGAGATGCCCGCGAGGAGCGGACGGTTGCTCGTATCCGGGGAGACGCTGTCAACGACGAGCAGTATCAGTGCCGTCAGACCGAGGACGATTGCGGGAGCCATCGTGGTCCAGTCGGCACCTGCACCGAGTGCTTGTGCCATCAGTGACCACCTCCACTGCCGATAAGGGCCATGTCACCCACGGCGTCCTGAATCATCCCGTAGAAGATGTCCGGTTGGACACCCAGCAGGATGACGAGCAGGATGAGCACCACGAGGGGTGCCACGTCGTGGAAGTCGGCTCGCCCGACCTTGTAATCGGTTTCGAGGCGGAACGGGCCGAACAGGGTTCGCTGCATGGCGAACAGCAGGTAACCCGCGACGATGACGATACCGAACATCGCCGCGCCCGTGAACAGTGCAAGCGCGTTGCCCGGAATGACGGTGGACTGGAACGCGCCGACGAAGATGAAGAACTCCGCCGCGAAGCCAGCCATCAGCGGCAGTCCCATGTAGCCGAACGCGCCCGCGACGAACACCGCGACGGTAATCGGCATCTTGTCCGCGAGTCCGGACATGTCCGAGACCATGCGGGTGTGCGTCGTGTTGTAGATGACGCCGACCGCCATGAACATCAGTCCCGAGATGAGACCGTGGGCGATCATCTGGAACGTCGCACCGCCGACGCCGTACATGTTGTACGCGACCAATCCGAGGATGACGTACCCCATCGAGGACACAGAGGAGTACGCGACGATGCGTTTCAGGTCGGACTGGGCCAACGCGAGCATCGCGCCGTAGATGACGCTCACAACCGCCACGATGGCGATGATGAGCGCGAAGTCCTTCGCAACTCCCGGCAGCATCGTGAAGTTGAATCGCAGGAGCGCGTAGGTACCCATTTTCAGCATGACGCCCGCCAGCATAATGGACACCGGCGTCGGTGCCTCAACGTGAGCGTCGGGCAGCCACGTGTGGAACGGGACGATTGGAACCTTCACGCCGAAACCGGCGAACATGGCGAAGAACGCGACCACTTTCAGCGTGTTCGCGTCAATTCCGCCGAGGCCGCTAAGTTCGCCGTTGTTGAGCGCGCCCGTAATCGCTGGTAAATCGAGCGAGGTCACCGAATCACCCAGTCCGAAGACGAGGGCGATGAACCCGATGAACATCACCAGCGAGGCGACGTTCGTGTACACGAAGAACTTGATAGCCGCGTACTTCCGGCGTGGGCCGCCCCACACGCCGATAAGGAAGTACATCGGTACCAAGACCATCTCCCAGAAGATGAACCAGACGAAGAAATCGAGCGCCGAGAAGACGCCGAGTAGGCTCATCTCCATGAAGAGCATGAGACCGTAGAACTGGCTCTGGCGCGACTGCACCGGCGTCCACGCCGCCAGAATCGAGAGGGGCGTGAGCACCGTCGTCAGCACCAGGAGCGGCATGCTGATGCCGTCCAGTCCAACGTGCCAGTTGAGCGCGTACGGGCCGATAGCGACCCATTTTGCCATCGTTTCGAAAGCGAGGGTACCGCCCAACAGGGCGTTACCCTGCGCTCCCGTCGCCTCGAAAGAGCTGTACATCCAGAGGCTCCCGCCGAGCGGGAGCAGGCTCAGTACGAACGCGAGTTTCCCTGCGACCTTATCGGGCGCGAGGAACACCACGAACGCGCTGAGGAGTGTAACCGCGAGAAGTGCTTCGATCATCATCTAGAACCAACCTCCCGTAAAGCCGATGACGAGAAGCAGGACGAGGAACGACGCCGTGAGAAGCAGCGCGTAATTCGTCACGATGCCGCTCTGAATCCGCTTCATTCTGCTTCCGCCAAACAGGCTCACGCTGGAGATGCCGTTGACGACGCCGTCGATGACGCCGCCGTCGAACTTGTCCGCCGCCCGCGCGAGGGGGAGTGTGATGCCAGTTGCGAGCCAGACCTGCGACTCGTCGAGGTAGTAGTTGTTGAACAGCACCGTTTTCGCGCCACCGAGCTTGTCGGTGTGTGCGACGGGTTCCGGGACGTTGTAGAGCGTCCACGCGAGTCCCGCGCCCGCGAGGGCGAGGGCGAGCGACACCACTCCGGGGAGGAGCGGGCCGATGTTTTCTGCCGGTGCACCGTAGGCGAATTCCTCGATGAGGTGTTCGTAGTGGTGCGCGCCGGTTGCCTCGACCGGGCCGTTGAGCCACGAGTGGAGGAATTCGATGTTCTCCATGTGCAGGAGTTCCGCGACCGGCGTCATGTTGACCAGACCGGAAACGGCGGCGAGGATGCCGAGCACGACGAGCGGGAACTTGACGTTCCAGCCGACGCCGTGTGGGTTGCGCGCCGTTTCGCTCCGCGGCTTGCCGTGGAAGGTCAAAAAGACCATCCGGAACGTGTAGAAGCCGGTGAAGAACACCGCGATGAGACCCATCACGTATGCGCCGAGCAGGATTGGGTTTTCCACCCCGTGGATGAGCGCCTCGTAGAGCACCTCGTCCTTCGACCAGAAGCCGGAGAACGGAACAATGCCCGCGAGTGCGAGCGAACCTGCGAGGAACGTCCAGTACGTGACCGGCATTTTCTCTTTCAGACCGCCCATGTCCCACATGTTCTCGTTGTGGTGCATTGCGATGATGACCGACCCCGCTCCGAGGAACAGGAGTGCCTTGAAGAAGGCGTGGGTCATCAGGTGGAAGGTCGCCGCGACGTAGCCACCGGCGCCCAGTCCGAGCATCATGTAGCCGTACTGCGAGATGGTGGAGTACGCGAGCACCTGTTTGATTTCGCGTTTGACGACGCCCATCGTCGCCGCGAACAGTGCCGTGAACCCACCAATGAACGCGATGATGGCCAGCACCTGCGGGAGCAGGGCGTAGAAGCCGTACATGCGCGCGACGAGGTAGACGCCTGCCGCGACCATGGTCGCCGCGTGAATCAGCGCGGAAACGGGCGTTGGGCCTTCCATCGCGTCCGGAAGCCACGTGTGCAGGGGGAACTGTGCCGACTTACCGACGACACCGCCCAGCACCAGCAGGCCGACGATGGAGAACCACGCTCTCGGGTCGAGTCCGAACAGTGTGGTCACTTCGCCCTCGCCGCCTTCGGCGAGCGCCATTTCCGCCATGTGCGCGAACGAGTGGTCGCCCGCGAACTGCGCCGTCCCGAAGGTGGCGAACACCGCCACCACGCCGATGAGGAAGAAGTAGTCACCGAAGCGGGTGACGAGGAACGCCTTCTTCGCGGCGCTCGGTGGGCCGGGTTGGCGGAACCAGAACCCGATGAGCAGGTACGAACACAGCCCCACGAGTTCGAAGAACATGAACGCCATCAGCAGGTTGTCCGCGAACACGAACGAAAGCATGCTGAAGGTGAACAGGCCGAGACCGGCATAGTACCGTGGCAGGCCGGTTTCGCCCTCGTCGTTCATGTATCCGAGGCTGAAGATGTGGACGAGCACTGCGACAAGTGAGACGATGACCAGCATCATCGACGACAGCGGGTCGAGGAAGATGCCGAAGTGCAGGTCGAACGTTTCGAGCCCGTTCACCCACACGATGGTCTCGTGGTAGGACTCGCCGCCCGACACCGTGATGAACACCCACAGCGAGAGGGCAAGCGACCCGGCGGTCGCGAGAATACCCGGAAGCGCGCCACCTTTCGGAAGCATCTTCCGCGCGAACTCGCCGCCGAGCATTGCGATCAGGAACGATACGAACGGCAGGAGTGCGATTACCGGTGCCAGTTCGAATGCTGTTGCCGCCATTGTTACCACCTCATAGTCGTCGCTTGGGTTACGTCCACGTCCTTGAAGTTACGATACAGCACGAGGATGATGCCGATTCCCACCGCGACTTCCGCGGCACCCAGTGCCAGCGTGAACAGACTGAACGTCTGGCCGGTCAGGTTGCCGTGATAGTGTGAGAACGCGACGAGATTGATGTTCGCGGCGTTGAGCATCAGCTCGACGCTGATGAGGAACATCAGTGCATTCCGTCGCGTGAGGATGCCGAACAGTCCCGTGCAGAACACGGCGGCCGAAAGCAGCAGGTAGTATTGGACTGGAATTGCGGCCATTACTCGTCGTCACCTCCCGTATCTTTTCCTCCGTCCGTCCGGAGTGGCGAGAAGACGCCACCGCCTTCGCGGCGGGCCAGCATCACTGCGGCCACCAGCGCCGCGACGAGGACGAGGTCAATAATTTCGAACGCGATGAGGAACCCTTCGCTCGAGACGATATTCTGGCCCTCAACGCTGACGATGTTGAACATCGCGTAGCCGATGCTCGCGGTGATGTTTGCCCCGTTCTGGAACCCTGCTGGGTTTTGGAACGACGCGCCGAGGAACACCACGGCGAGGACGCCAAACAGCGCGACTGCGACGATGCCGGGAAGCATCGTCGATGGATCACGCATGCGTGGTCGCGATGTCATGCGTTAGTCACCTCCTCTGTACTTGTATGACGTGTGAGCATGACGGCGAACGTTATGAGGATGAGAACCCCGCCGACATAGACGAGGATCTGCATCGCCGCAACGAACTCCGCCTGCAACATAACGTAGTGGACTGCGAAGCTCAGTAATGAAACACCGAGCAACAGCGCCGCATGCCACACGTCCCGCACCAGGACAGCGCCCAAGCTACTCACCACTGTTACCGCGGCGAACAACCCGAACGCGATGGTTTCGTATGCCATTTCGGTTACCTTTGGGTTTGGATAAACGCCCTTTTAAGATTTCGAGACGGGCGCGTTTACTGGTAGTCTACTGCTCCCTCGCCCTCTCCGATCCACGCGGAACGGTCGGGTTCGCGCGATTCGAGCGGGTCGATATCTTTGTACCAGGGGACATTCTTCAACTGTTCTTTGTTGTAGACGAGATCGTCCTTCGTGTCACCCGTGAACTCGAAGTTCTGGGTGAGCAGGATGGCGTCAACGGGGCAGACCTCCTCGCAGAGTCGGCAGTAGATACACTGCCCGACGTGGAGGTTGTACTGCTCGCCGTTGCGCTGGTCGTCCTGAACGATCTGAATCGTGTCGTTCGGACAGACGTTCTCGCACTGGCGACACCAGATACAGCGCTCTTGGCTGAACTTGTGGATGCCGCGGAAGCGCGGACTGACTTCGGGTGCCACGTCGGGATATTCGACCGTGAACGTAGACCCGTCCAGTGCGTGCTTCATCGTCGTTGCCATTCCTTTGAGTAGTCCGATCATAGCATCACTCCCACGATAACGGCCGTGAGAACCAAGTTTGCGAACGAGAGCACGAGCATGCCCTTCCAACCGATTTCGATGAGTTGGTCGATACGAACACGCGGCACTGCCGAACGTGCCCACTGCGTGAACAGGAACACAGCCCAGATTTTGACGGTAAACCAGATGAAGCCGATCGACCCGGAAGCGGGGCCGTCGGGGCCACCGAGGAAGACGGTGGCGATGATGGCACCGCCAAGGAAGATGTGCAGGAACTCACCGAGGTAGAACAGCACGAAGTACACGCTGGAGTACTCGGTCTGGTATCCTGCAACGATTTCCGTCGGTGCTTCCGGGATGTCGAACGGGTTCCGGCCGATTTCGGCGAGGTTCGCCGCCATGAACAGCACGAACGCGAACGGGTTAACGAACGCGTACCATGCCGGGATGCCGAAGCCACCGATCGAAATCAGCGTCTCCTGCTGTTGGGCGACGATTTGGCTCATCTGAAGCGACCCCGTGAAGATGACGACGGAGGCCGCCGTCACGACGAGCGGAATCTCGTAGGCAATGTTCTGTGCCACCGCACGAAGCGCGCCGAGCAGCGAGTATTTGTTGTTCGACGCGTAGCCACCCATCGTCACGCCGAGCGTGGCGATGGATGCGACGGCAAACACGTACGCCAGCCCCGTCTCGGGATCAGCGAGTTGCAGATTGATGCCGAAAAGGGAACCCATCGGGATGACCGCGAAACCGAGCAGCGCCGACGACGCCATGACGATTGGCGCGAGGTCGTAGGCCGGACGGTCCGAGCCGTCCGGAATGATGAGTTCTTTGCCGAGCAGTCGCACTGCGTCCGCGATGATGATGAGCAGTCCGAACGGCCCGACACGGTTCACTGCAATCCGGTCGGTGAACGCCGCCGTGATTTTTCGTTTCGCCCACGGACCGGCGAACGCCGTCATCGTCATCATGATGGTGCCGATGATGGCCGCGCCGATGAGCGCCGATAGCAGTTCCTGCCACGCGGCAGGGTTGTTCCCGAACAGCGCGCGAGCGATCTGTTCCGGAAGAACGACCGGGCTTTGTCCCTGTAGCGGAACGAAGCTCATCGATCGACCTCCCCGAGAATTACGTCCAGGCTGCCGAGGGTGGCGACGAGGTCGGGGATGTACTCCCCATTGGACATCTCGCCGAGTGCCGACAGGTTACAGAAGCACGGACTGCGAATCTTGAACCGGCCCGGTTTGTCCGTCCCGTCCGCGCGGATGTAGATACCGAGTTCACCCTTCGCCGCTTCGACGGCGCGGTACACTTCGGTGTCCGCTTCCGGTTTGAGCGTCCGGGGCACGTTCGACTGAATCTCGCGTTCGTCTTCTGGCCAGTCTTCGAGCAGTTCGACACATTGCTCGATGATTTTCGCCGATTCCTCGACCTCGCGCATCCGAACGAGCAGTCGCGCGTAGTTGTCACAGCCGTCTTCGGTGACGACGTTCCAGTCGAGTTGGTCGTAATAGCCGTACGGGTCGTCACGACGCAGGTCGTAGTCGATGCCCGACGCTCGGGCAATCGGTCCGGTTGCACCGTACTGTTTGGCAACGTCCGGTTCGAGGACACCCGTGTCGATGGTTCGAATCTGGAAGATTTCGTTGCTCGTGATGAGGTCGTGGTACTCCTCGAGCGTTGGCGGGAGGTCGTTCAAGAAGTCGTGAATCTTCTCGAAGAACTCCTCGCGCGGCTCCGGAATGTCCCAGACGACACCGCCGAGGCGGAAGTAGTTGAACATCATGCGCTGACCGGTGAGGTCTTCCAGAATGTTCTGGACGATTTCTCGGTCACGCATCGCGTACATGAAGATAGCAGTGAAGTCGCCGTAGATGTCGAGACAGAACGTCCCGAGTGCCAGCAGATGCGATGCGATACGACAGAGTTCCGCACCCATCGTCCGGATAATTTGTGCGTACTCCGGCACGTCGAGGTCGTTCAAGTCCTCGGCGACGCGCGCGTACGCCCACTCGTTGAGCAGGCCGGCGGACGCGTAGTCCCAGCGGTCGGGGTACGGCATAATCTGGTGACGGTACGTTCCGTTCTGGGCCATCTGCTCCTCACAGCGGTGGAGATAGCCGATGTCCGGGTCAACGTCCGCGACCTGTTCGCCGTCGAGCGTCGTCTTCAGGTGTAACACACCGTGCGTTGCCGGGTGGTGTGGACCGATGTTGAGGAACATCGTGTCCGACTCCTCGTCGAGGTGGTCTTCCTGAATCGGATTTTTGTGCTCGTTGAACGAGACGATCTGTGGCTGGTCTTGGTCGTAGTTCCGCGACAGCGGGTGACCCTGCCACGTCTCGGGCAACAGAATCCGACGAAGGTCGGGGTTGCCCTCGTAGTCGATTCCGACGAGGTCGTACGCTTCGCGTTCGTGCCACTCCGCCGTGCGATATACGGGTTCCGCCGACTGGTGTGTCGGCGCGTCGAGCGGCGTCGGAACGACGACGCTCGCTTCCTGCGTCGGGTCGTCGTACTTTTTGAGGTGGTAGATGCTCTCGTAGCGGTCTTCGTAATCCTGTGCCGTGAGCATCGAGAGGTGGTCGAATCCAGCCTCGTCGCGGAGCGTTCTGAGTGCGTCTTCCACTTCGTCGGGGCGAACGACGAACCCGGGCGCGTTCAGATGTTCCTCGCGCCCGATGACGTGGTCACTGAGCAGTTCGGCGAGTTCGTCCCCATCGACGCCTTCGACTGCGGGAACTTCTTGCGAGCTCATGGTGAATCAGCCCAGTTATAGCGCATGACGAGGTCGTCCTCGTCGATTTCCTTCGACAACTTGTCGACGATTTCGTCTCGCTCCAAGTCGCCGAACTGCTCCAGTTCGTACGGTTTGACCGTCACCGGACTGGTTTCTCCGTTGGCGACGCGCTCTTGCAGTTTCACGACGCCGTAGACGAGTGCCTCCGGGCGTGGCGGACATCCGGGGACGTGAATGTCGATCGGGATGACCTCCTCCGCGCCCTTGATGACGTTGTATCCCTCTTGGAACGGACCGCCGCTGATGGCGCACGAACCCATGTTCACGACGAACTTGGGTTCCGGCATCTGGTCGTAGACGCGCTTCATCCGCGGCGCAAACTTCGAGACGATCGTCCCGGGGACGATCATCACGTCGGCTTGTCGCGGCGATGCGCGCGGCACACCTGAACCGAAACGATCCAAGTCGTGTTTGACCGCATAGGTGTGCATCATCTCGATGCTACAGCAGGCGATACCGAACTGTAGCATGAACATCGACGACCCCCGTACCCAGTTCATGAACTTGTCGAACTTCGTGAGGATGAACGGGGATGCGCCGAACGCTTCTCGAAGTTTCGAGTTGAAGCGGTTATCGACGCCATCGCCCATTCGGGCCTCACGAGTTTTGGTCTGGGGTGCTGTGCTACCCTGAATAAATTCCCGTGGTTCGTTGCTCATTGTTCCACTCTCCGTTGCGTTCCGCGGGGGCTCCGAACCCACCGCACCGCACCGTTACGCCAGGCCCAAACGAGGCCGACGACGAGAACCGCGATGAAGACCAACATCGGAGCGAGCACCGTCGCAAGGCTGACGCCACCTTCGATGGCGTTGCGATAGATGACCGTCCAAGGGAAGATGAGGACAGTCTCGATGTCGAAGACGACGAACAACAGCGCAACCATATAGTATTGGATGTTGAACCGAATGCGCGTCGTCCCGGTTGGAATTTCACCGCTCTCGTAGGTGGCGGATTTTCCCTGTTCTGGCACGGTTGGTCTGAGGAGACTCGAAACTACCATCATACTCAATGGAATTGCAAGTCCCACCAGAGCCAGCGCGCCAATGGCTACCCATGGATTCATACCGGTATTCTCCTAGCAGGCGGTGTTTTGTGAGCGCACCCCTATAAGCGTTGATTCTTGCGATTCCGGGCAGTCAGGGCCACTTTGAACCGTCTCGTGGCAACTGACGCTTTCTTTTCCGTAACGTCACGTTTCCTGCGACGGCCGAAATTCTCCACCGCTACGGAATAGACAGAAAAAGGGGAAGTTAGGATTCGTCCAGGAAACCCTGGGTTCCGCTTTCGTGCAGTTTTATCGATACCTCTCCGACGCTGGATTGTAGCTCGTCGTGATACGCAACCAACTGTTTCCGGATGTCGTCGTGTTCACGGGCCAGTATCTGCGCCGCCGAGAGACCGGCGTTGAACGACTTGCCCGCATCCACCGCGACGATCGGTGCGCCGGTCGGCATCCCGATGACCGACGAAACCGATTTTTCCTGTACTGGAACCCCAACGACCGGAAGTGGGTAAGCAAGCGACGCGGTCATGTTCGGCAGGTCGGCGGATTTGCCGCCCGCGCCCGCGATGATGACATCCAAGCCGCGGGCTTCCGCCGTCTTCGCGTAGGCGTACATCAAATCGGGCGTCCGGTGGGCCGAAACGACGTATGTTTCGAAGGTGAACCGTGCTTCCGGCGGGTCGTCGTAGTCGGTTGCTTCCTCGAACCCGAGCGCGGTGAGAGCGTCGTAGGCACCCGACATCACGTCCAAATCGGAGTCGCTTCCCATGATGATTCCGACCTCGGGGGTCGCTTCCGGGTCACGGTCGCGTTCCGCCTCGGCTTCGAACTGTTCGATGAGTCGCTGAACTGAGTCTGCGTTCTTCATTGGAATGTGAGTGTGTCTGTGAGCGAGCGTGCATCTGCGAGCAGGTCGGCAGTCGATGATTCGACTGCCGACGCCTCATCGGTCGGCGAGTCGTTCGCGAACGACCCGCCGACGAGGGTGACGTGGCCCATCTTTCGAAGCGGGCGAACCTGATGCTTGCCGTACCAGTGGAACGACGCGCCGTGAGTGGAAAGCACCTCGTCCACGCCGGAGAGGTCTGCGGGTTGGCTTTCCGCAACGTCCCCGAGGATGTTCGACATCACCACCGGACTTCGGAGGTCATTCGCCCCGAGTGGATAGCCGAACACACCGCGAACGTGCTGTTCGAACTGCGACGTCAGCGCACCCTCGATGGTGTAGTGGCCCGAATTGTGGGGTCGCGGTGCGATTTCGTTCACCGAAATCGCACCGTCCTCACCCTCGAACAGTTCGATTCCGTACACACCGCGTCCGGACAGCACCGACAGAACGTCGCGCGCGACGTCCTCCGCTCGCTCGCGCACCGGTTCCGATGCGCGAGCGGGAACCACGGTTTCGCGCAGGATTTCGTCCTCGTGGACGTTCTCACCCACCGGGAAGGTGGCAATCTCGTCGTCTCCTTTGACCGCGATTACCGAGAGTTCGCGCTCGAAGGGGACGAACTGCTCGACCATCAACTCGCCCGAGACTTCGTCGAGGACGGAATCCACGTCGTCCGGCGATTCGACGGGAACGTTTCCGCGCCCGTCGTAGCCGCCCTTTCGGGCTTTCAGCATCATCGGGTAGCCGAACTCCTCCCCCGCCGCCAACAGGTCGTCGCGGTCGTCCACGGGGCGGAAGTCGGGCACCGGAATCCCCTGCTCTTTCAGCGCGCGCTTCTGGACGAGTTTGTCCTGAATCATCCGCAAGGTGGCCGGGTCGGGATGCACCGGCACGCCGTACTCCTCCTCGACCGCTTCGAGAACATCCGGGTCGGCGAGTTCGATTTCGAACGTCAACGCGTCTGCCGTCTCCGCGAGTTCCCGAATCGCGTCCTCGTCATCGAAGCCACCGACGATCTGCTCCCGTGCGACCGAGGATGCAGGACAGTCCGGCGTCGGGTCTAAAACGACCAGTTCGACGCCGAGCGGGGAGGCAGCCTCCGCGAGCATCCGACCGAGTTGTCCGCCACCGACGACGCCGAGAATTGGCGGTGAAGCCGTAACCATGTCATCCGCGAGTTATGGCTGTGAGTGCATAAAATTTGCCAACCCCAACCGAGAATATGCACGATTATGCAGACATATCTGCGTTTCGGAGCGCGCTCTTTTTGATGTACACCGTCGTCTCGCTCCCGTACAGCGTGAGTTCGTGGTCGTACGCCACGTATCCGGGCAGATGTTTGTCGAGGTCGGGTTGCTTCTCGGTTCGGCTGATAACGACTGGGGGTTTTCGATTTTCGAGGGTTTCGTTCTGCATCGTGCTATCGACGTTCGCGTCCGCCAGTTCGGTGTACCACGGCAGCGGCAATCGATTGTACCACCCGTTTGCAGGTTTCCAGTAATCGTTGTCGCTCTCGTCGGGGACGTAGAAGATGTAGCTACTCTGTTCGTTGACGTAGCCGTAGTACAGCACGTCCGTCCCCTGCTGATTTGCCTTCGATACGGCCTGCATCTTCTCCAGCGTCGGGCCGATTCCGTCGGCCGGTTGGCCGAACTGCACGAGGTAGTTGTCCTGCTGGCCGCCGAACATGCCCGGAACCTGATGGTCTTGCGGGTGCATGTAGACGAAATTGACCGCTGGAAACGCGACTTGCGCAACCACGAGTAGGGCCACGAGCGCGGCGGCCGCGGTTCCCGTATCGTCGTCGTCTTCGTACGCTTCACGACCCCAGCGGTAGAGGAGCGCCACACCGACTGCCGCCGGGATGGCGAGAGGCGCGACGACGTGGGCGGTGACCCATCCCGCTTTGATGTCCGTCACGAGCGGGTAGCCGAGAATGCCGACTGCACCCCAGTAGAATGCGAACGAAACGAGGTCACGAGGTCGCTCGTCCACGTATCGTGCCGCGAGGAATCCGATCACCGCAAAGACGAGCAGTGGAAGCGCGCCCTGTTCGAGCACGGAAACGAAGTGTTCGAAGTAGGGAAGATAGGCGTGCCCTTGACTCTTGACCCATTGGTTATTGAGTTCCGCCCACGACCCCACCGTCGCTTCCGAGATGACCGCACCGAACATCGACGGATTGCCGACGGCCTTCCAGAGCCCCGGCCCTTCGACGCCGCGCGCCCGCGGTGCGTAGAAATAGACGATGATGGCGAAAAATTCGAATAGGCAGAGGAGGATGTGAGGCGCGAATCGCGAGATACCGCGTCCCGCCCGCTTTGCGTACTCGATGAATACGCCGGTCCATCCTCGTTCATGATTGCGCGCGAGGAACAGTCGGTGGTCGAGCAACAGCGCGCCCGCACCGACCCACGAGAGAAGGTAGAGCAGGACGTTCTCCTTCGTCGTGAACCCGAGTGCCATCGCCGCGGTTCCGGCGTAGAGGTAGCGAGCCTTTCCGGTCGCGTGCGCGCGAAGGAAAAATCCGAGCGCGAACAGCATGAACGCCGCGAGGAGCACGTCGTTCCGCATAAATCGCGAGTAGTAGAGCAGGATGGGATTCACAGCGAGAAAGAGCGCGAGGGCGACCATCTCCGATTCGCAGAGATGGTCGCGGTAGAGCCATGCGGCAAGCGGAAGCAAGCCGGTGATGAGCGCGACTGGAAGCCGCGCCATGAAGTCGCTCGCGCCGAACAACTGAAAGAGGATGCTGTTCACTTGGGGGAAAAACGGCCCGTGGATGACCGCGTGATACTCGAACACGCCGGTTTTCTGATAGCGGAGAATCCAATATCCAACTCGGGCTTCGTCCCAGTGAGCGACCCTCGAACCGAGACCGAAGAGGCGGAGCGCTATCGACAACACCGTGATAGCGAGAAGGCCGGAAAGCGCCCGGTTTCGGGGTGCCCACGCAGAAAAGGGGCGTTCGCCTAAACTCATTGTTTTTGCTCAATACGGGGGAGGGATACAAGCGTTGCGGAGAGCGGTAGTTCTTTTAGTCGCGCTGGCCTCCCGCCACACATGGTAACGCTCGGTCTCGTCGTCGCGGAATTCAACGCGACGGTCACGGAGCAGATGGAGGCGTCGGCACGCGAAGCTGCCGCCGAGCACGACGTAGAGATAGTCGAAACGCTACACGTCCCCGGGGCGTACGACTCGCCCCTTGCGGCGGACAAACTCGCCCGGAGGGACGACATCGACGCCGTTGCGGTGCTCGGAGCCATCGTCACCGGGGACACCGACCACGACCAGGTCATCGCAACCGCCGCCACGCAGAAACTAACCGACGTGAGCCTCGAACGTGACAAGCCCGTCACGCTCGGTATCATCGGCCCGGGGATGTCGGGAGCGGAGGCCCGCGAACGTATCGGCGCTGGCGCACAGGCGGTCGAAGGAGCAGTTGACCTCGTGGAGGAACTCTAATGACTATGAACTTTTCAGACCGAATTCAGCGCGTCGAACCCAGCGCAACGCTCGCAATCAGCAGTCTCGCCTCACAACTCGAAGCCGAGGGCGAGGACGTTATCGACCTGAGCGTGGGCGAACCGGATTTCCCGACGCCCGAAAACATCGTGGAAGCGGGCGAAGAGGCGATGGAAGACGGCCACACGGGCTACCCGCCGTCGAAGGGGGTTCCGGAACTCCGCGAGGCAGTCGCGGAAAAGCTCCAAGCCGACGGGTTGGAGTACGAAGCGGACAACGTCATCGTCACGCCCGGCGCGAAACAGGCGCTCTACGAAACCGTACAGACGCTCGTAGACGACGGCGACGAAGTCGTCCTCCTCGACCCGGCGTGGGTCTCCTACGAGGCGATGGTGAAACTTGCGGACGGCGACCTCACTCGGGTTGACCTCGCACCGCACGATTTCCAACTCGAACCCGCCCTCGACGACCTCGGCGATGCCATCTCCGATGACACCGAACTGCTCATCGTCAACTCGCCGTCGAACCCGACCGGAGCGGTTTACTCCGACACCGCACTGCAAGGTGTCCGCGATTTGGCGGTCGAACACGACGTGACCGTCATCAGCGACGAGATCTACGAGAAGATCACCTACGGCGTCGAACTCACGAGTCTCGCGACGCTCGACGACATGTACGAGCGCACGGTCACAATAAACGGCTTCTCGAAAGCCTACTCGATGACCGGCTGGCGACTCGGCTACCTCGCTGGACCGGAGGAACTGGTCTCACAGGCCGCGAAACTCCACTCACACTCGGTTTCCTCAGCGACGAACTTCGTCCAGCGTGCAGGCGTCGAAGCCCTTCGCAACACCGAGATAGAGGTCAGCGAGATGGTCGAGGCGTTCCACGAGCGTCGAGACCGCCTCGTCGCGTTACTGAAACAGAACGATGTTGACGTTCGAACACCCGATGGAGCGTTCTACCTGATGTTGCCCGTTTCCGACGACGACCAGCAGTGGTGTGAGGACGCGCTGGAAGAGGCCCACGTCGCTACGGTTCCAGGAAGCGCCTTCGGCGCGCCGGGCTACGCGCGGATTTCCTACGCGGCAGATCTCGGTCGAATCGAGGAAGCCGTCGAGCGACTGGTCGCAAACGACCTGCTCTAATCAGCCGACGAAACCGCTTCTTTCGTTCCGTCCGCCAGTAGTACGTGCCAACCGACAAGCGTCAGCGCTCCCACGCCGACACCGGCAATGGTCGGAGCGACGCCGAACGGACTCCCGGCGAGACGGAGGGCGACCCCGATGACGGTGCCGGACACCATCGACGCGACGAGCGCACTGCCCGCGACGCCGCGCCAGTAGAGTCCCGCGTAGACTGGAAGGAGGAACGCACACGTGAGCAGGACAGCCCGGAATTCGTAGAGGCTGATGATGGCTCCCGGCGGATTCACGGCGACGACGGTCGCCGCGAGACCAAAGAAAATCGTCGCGTAGCGCGACACGTCGAGTTGCTTCGATTCGGGCGCATCCGGGGCGAAGTAGCCGTAGATGTCGCGGGCCGTCGTGACGCCGGTTGCGTGAAGTCGCGTGTCCGTCGTCGAGAGGATGGCGCTCATCGCGGCGAGAATGATGAACGCGCCAACTTCGGTCGGGAGGTACTCCGTGATGAGCACCGGGAACGCACGGTCGGTGTTCTGAATCGCGAGTCCGACGTTGTGCAGCGCGACGCTCGTTGCACCGCCGAGGAGGACGAGGATGACCTCGAACGCGCCGAGCAAAACGCCCGCGGCGGCGAGGTGGAACTTCGCGGTTTTGATGTCCCTCGTCGCGTTGATTCGGATGATGTTGCTCTGACTCGTGAACACCGTTCCGAAGAAGGCGACCATGGAGCCGACGATGCCAACCACGGTGTACACGCCGTTTCCGAGGGGCGCGGTGTTCGCGGCGTCGAGCGCGGCGAATTGCGTGTTGATGGACGCGAGACCGCCGAGGTCGAAGGTGAGGTAGACGAGCGCCAGCACGACCATCGCGTACATGACGATTCCCTGCAGGAGATCGGTCCATGCGACACTCACCAAGCCACCCATGACGGTGTAGGCGATGAACACGAAGCCGAGAAACCACACCATGTAGCGGTAGGGGACGCCCGTGATGGTCGTCACGAGGATACTCGCGCCGACCAACTGCATGATGAGGTAGAGCCACGCGTTGCCGAGCAGAACGACGGCGGCGACCGGACGTGACCACTCCTTTCCGGTCACATCGGCGATGATGTCGGGGAACGTGACGTGGTTCAGTTCCCGAACCCGGTGGACGACGAAGTACAGACAGCTGATACCGAGCATGAGGCCGAACGAGATGCCAGCCATCACGGCGTAGCCGACGTCGTAAATCGCGCCGATGAATCCGACGACGGCGACCGCGCTGACGAAGTTGGCGACGTACGACCACGTGGCCAGCCACGATCCCAAGTCGCGCCCGTACACCCAGAAGTCCTCCACGTCGTTCGTCCGGGTGTAGCCTCACGCGCCGACCGCGAGAACGACGAGAAGGTAGGCGGCAAAGGTGACCAAATAAACGGTGTTGACCGCCATTCTATAGCCTCTCCGTCTCGTATCGGTCGAATGACTCGCCCCCGACGACGTGGACGGCGAGGTAATGAATCATTCCGATACTCCCGGCGACGAACGTTGCAACGAACACGAGAAACGTCGAGAGCGGGAGTCCGAGAACGCTCATGGATATCCTCCGATACTCGTCAAATCGTTCGGACGGTGGGTTTCGGGGTCGGATACGTGTCTCATCGTCCGTTCGTAGTCGCGTCGTCTGTAAACGGGAACCGCTGGAGGCGAATACTCCCGCACCCTCGGAGTAGTGGCAAAACGGGTCTGAGAACCAATTTCGTTCGGTTCGAGCGGAACGACTCGAATCGACCGTCCGAAACCGCGTCAGCGATCTCGGAAATACTTGCAAGAAGCACGAGACCATCGGGATTTGGGTGCCGCCACCCGTCGAAAACCGGGTCGCGTGATTCGATTACGATTCGTCGGTCACGATGAACCGATTCGCGATATAGACGCCGATAGCGGATCCGACCGAGGACTACAAACTCTGCCGAAGGTCGTATCCGAACACGAACAGCGCGATCGGAAACACGACGACGAATCCCACGACGAGGGCGAACAGTGCCTTTTTGCGAGGCGAGGTAGCCATGTGACCCGTTTCAGACGCCCATACCCATCAGGTGACTGCGGAGCACGTCATCGTCCTTGTTCCCCGCGCCAGTGTTGAGCAGGACGACGGTGTCATCCTCGTCGAACTCGCCCTGCTGGGCGAGTTCCCACGCGCCGCTCGCGGCGGCGGCACAGGTCGCGCCCATCTCCAGGCCTTCCTGCTGGGCGACTGCGACCGCGGAATTGAGGATATCCTCGTCGCTGGTTGCGACCGCACCGCCGTCGCTATCGCGCAGAGCGTCGAGAATCATCGGACTCGCGCCGGGGTCAGGAATCTCGATACCGCCGCAGATGGTGTCCGGCGTTTCCCACGCTTCGTGAACATCCTTGCCCTCTTCCCACGCTTTCACGATTGGCGCACAGCCGGTCGCTTGGGCGGCGTACATCGCCGGAAGGTCGTTGGTTAGGCCCAACTGGCGGAACTCCTTTGCGGCCTTGTGCATGCCGACCAGTCCGACCCCGCCGCCGGTCGGGTAAACTACGGCGTCGGGAACCTCCCAGTCCATCTGCTCCGCGATTTCGTAGAGCATCGTTTTCTTCCCTTCGTGGCGATAGGGCGTGACGAACGTCTTGACCGAGTACCAGTCTTCGTCCGCCATCGCGTCGGCGTAGGCTGCGCCCGCGTCGCCGATTCGCCCCTCGACGACGGTCATGTCGCCGCCGTGGACGTTCACCATCGCTTTGTTGGTGAACCCGGCACGCGTCGGGAGGAAGACGTGCGATTGGAGGTCAGCGCGGGCGGCGTAGGCTGCAGCGGCCTGTCCGGCGTTTCCGGCGGAGGCAAGCGCTACGTCGGTCGCACCGTGTTGGGCCGCCGCCGTCACCGCCATCGTTTGGCCGCGGTCTTTGAACGTCCCGGTCGGATTGCGTCCCTCATCCTTCAGGAGGACGCGCCCGACGCCCATCTCCTCCGCGAGGTTCGGGCATTCGACTAACGGGGTCGCACCCTCGTCCATCGTCACTGCCGAGTCGCGGGTAAAGGGGAGCAGCTCCTCGTACTTCCACATCGTATCGAATCGTCGGGATTCGAGGTCGCTTCGCGAGAGGTCGATTTCGTCGTAGTCGTAATCCGGGTCGAGGATGCCGTCACAGTCAGGACAGCGATGGGTTCCGACCTCGGCGTCGAACGTTTCGCCGCAGTCCACACACGTCAGGCCGATGAATGCGTCCGTCGTCTCCATAATCGGTGGTTCGTGGGCTGGCACTAAGCCCTGTTCATCCCCCATCTCTTTTGCTCCCAACTGATAAGTGTCACCCATGGAACTGGACTCCGTGAAATCGCTGCTTGCCGAACGCGCAGAAACCCTACGCAGTTCGCTGACAAGACGCTGGAGCGACGTTCCACACCGAGTTCGTGACCCGATTCGGGTTACTGACTACGAATTCCCGGTGACGCCGGACGAGATGTTTCCGTGGGTCGCAGTCTGCTTCGTCGTGGACGACGGGCGGGTTCTGTTGGTGCAGGACTCGAAACACACGTCCGCGTGGGAACCACCGGGAGGGAAAGGTGAACAGGGAGAACGACCCGCCGAAACCGCGGAGCGCGAAACCCGCGAGGAAACCGGAATCGACTGTGAAGTGACCGACCTGCTGTTCACCGAGACGTTGCGGTTCGATTATGGCGGGCCGGTATTCGCGCCGGTTTTGCAGGCCGGATTCGTCGCGCGGGGAGCGGGCGGTGATGTTCAGGCAACATAGGACGCTATCGAAGACGTGGCCTGGTTTTCGCGGGGCGACATGCCGGAGGGGACGCAGTTTCGTGAGGATGTGAAATCGATGTGGGGTCGGTGAATTCAAGTCGGTGCGGTAGGTCGCTTCCCCAACCAGATAGGCCAAGAGACGTTTACGCGACACGAACGACTACCCTCTATGACAACCGTCATCGTTGCAGGTGCGGGACTCGCGGGACTCATCGCCGCCCGTCATCTCGCCAAACTGGGTGTACACGTTCAGGTGTTCGAACGCGAGGACGAGGCCGGTGGCCGAGTCCGAAGCCGGAAACAGGACGGATTTATCCTCGATAGAGGCTTTCAGGTTCTCTTCACGTCCTACCCCGCCGCGAAGCGCGAACTCGACTACGACGAACTCGATTTGCGGTACTTTTCCCCCGGCGCGGTGCTGGCCCGCCCGGGTAGTCGGTCGGTGCTAGCCGACCCGTTTCGTGACCCTCACGCGCTGTTCGAATCGGCGACGAACCGCGAGGTGAGCATCGGAGACAAGATTCGAACTGTGCAACTCCGGCAGGAACTCACCCGGAAACCGAACCGCGATATTTTCGACGGGGACGACGAATCCATCGAAGAATACCTCCACAAACGAGGATTTTCGGAACAGTTTCGAACTCGCTTCGCCGGGCCGTTTTACGGCGGCATCACGCTCGACAGGTCGCTTTCGACCTCGAAGAAGGTGTTCGAGTTCACGTTCAAGATGCTTTCCACCGGTCGAACCGCGATTCCGGCAGATGGAATGGGCGCGATTGCCGAGCAGTTGGCCGACAACGCACGGAAAGCGGGAGCACGAATCCAGTTCGGAGAAAGCGTTTCGGCAGTCGATGTGGACGGCGACATGGTGGAGGTCGAAGTCGGCGGTGAAACCATCACCGCCGACGCCGTCGTCGTCGCAATCGACCCGAAATCCGCCCGTGAGTTGACCGGCGCTGATTCGATTCCGACCGACGCTCTCGGCTGCGTGACACAGTATTTCGCCCACGATGCGCCGCTCGATGCGGGAAAACGGATCCTACTCAACGTCGCGGACGACGCGCCGAACGAAATCGTTCCGCTATCCGCAGTGGCTCCGGAGTACGCACCCGACGAGCGAGAACTGCTCTCCGCAACGTTTCTGGGCGTGCCGGACAAGTCGGACGACGAACTCGCCGAACGGGTCGGAGAAACGCTCCGAGCGTGGTATCCCGAGCGAACGTTTCCGAACCTCGAACGCCTCCACACCGACCGAATCGAATTCGCGCAGTTCGCCCAACCGCCCGGAATCTTCAATAGCTTACCCGGAAATCGAACCGGTCAGGACTCGGTGTATCTCGCGGGAGATTTCACCGAAGCGTCATCGCTCAACGCCGCGATGGAGAGCGGCCGGAAGGTCGCACACGCAGTGTACGAGGATTTGTGACCCCTCGTCAACCACCGTTACAGCATCTCTCGAAACTTCCCGAGCGCTGGAAACCGATACGTTTCGTCCGCCTCGTCGTCGTGGACGATGGGTCGGAACGCGGACGAACTGCCGACGAGTGGCGTCTGAAAGTCGCTTCCCCACATTCGGTTGACAACCGCGCCACTCGCAAGCCGCGTGAACGCGGGAAGCACGAGCACATCCGAACCGCGGAAGGTGTCCGGCCCCCACAGATAACAGGGTCGGCGCTTTCCTTCGATTTCTATCGCGGGATGGTCGTGGCCGACGATGTATCGCGGCGCGGCTGAGCCGGGTTCCTCGTGGCCATGACAGACCAGCGTCCCGTCGTTGAGACGGTGGTGGTCGAGCGGGTCGACCAGTCGGTCGAGAACTGTATCGTGATTTCCGCGAACTGCGATGAAATCCGCGTCGGCGTCCTCGGCGAGTGTTCGAAGGTCGGCGAAGGTTTCCGTCGCTTCGTCCGGTAGCCGGTCGAATGCGTGGAGCACGTCACCCGCGAGAACGACCTCTTCGGGTGAGAATCGGTCGAGAAGCGCGTCGAACCGGGCGGTCAAATCCTGCCGTTCGCCGAGCGGGAGCGAAACGCTGGATGTCGCATCCCTGCCGATATGGAGATCCGCGAGGACCAGCGCGTTCGCTTCGGGAAGGAAAACCGCCCGGTCTGTGAACTCAGCGTCCTCCATCGGTTCGAACCGTTCGATGGAGGTCGTATTCGTTGCCGGTGACGAGGTAGGCCACGTCCTCGATGACCGTCAGCAGTTCCGGCAGGTCGCGGAGCACCAGCCAGAGGATTGCGACTAGGGCGACCACCGCGAGCAGTTGGGAGAGCACACGGTCGGCGATGAAAAACGACACCATCCCAGGGTCTCCGTAGCCCACCATCGACATGATGGGGTCAACGAAGAACTGGAACCACTGATTTCCGAAGGCCAGCGCAATGAAGACGTTTCGAGCGACGTTCAACATCCAGATGATCGAAACGGCGATCGTGAACGCCTTGAGTTTCCGGCGAAGCGGTGCCTTGACCGCGGCGATGAGGCCGCCGAAGATGCTTATGCTCCCGATTCCGGTGCAGGCGAGCACGAGGTAGGTGTAATAAGAGTGGCCCGTCTCGTCCGTGAAGATGAACGCGCTGTGGTAGCCGTTTTGCTCGGCAATCGTGAACTCGGGGTTGTAGCCGAGCGATTCGATGACGAAATTCGTCTGGTAGCTCACCAGTTCAACGAGCCATTGACGAAGGAATCCGACGCTCGAAAACGGGACGTAAATGATGCCCATTGCTGCAACCGCACGGGAGAGCACGAACAGCGTGTCCCGTCCGGAATAGAGTTGATAGCCCGCGTAGGCACAGAGCGGCACTGCCGCGAGGCTCAGCGCACCCTCCACGAAGCTCTTCATTTCGAAGGCGAACCGGGGAAAGAGAACGCCCCAGAACACGCCGAAGAGCACCCACGCCCCGGCACCGACGGTACGGGCGGTTTTACGGTCGTATCGCTCGAGCGCCGCGGTGGCGACGAAGGAGGCGATGACCAACCACGCGAGCACGTCGGGGAGGGCGTCGGGGACGACTGCAGCCACGGTTCATCACTTGTCGGCCCGTAATATAGACCTGACGCTCTCTCGAAACGGATGCCACGTACTTTTTCGCCAACAAGCATCGGTTTCTCCTCGCCGTAGGAGTGTTCAAATCGGGGCGGTCATCCTGTCTTCGCTTCTCATCGTATGCCTCCAAGCCGACGCGTTCCGCGTCGTCCACGACAGAAAATGAGTCACCATCGTAACCGGACCGACCGTTACCGACGTTCGGGACATTCGACTAAACCACGCCAATGCATCCGAAGGTCGACATGGTGGTGCGAGTAGCGTTCAATAACGAATCGATCAGTATCGCTGAACGGGTTACTCGAATCACTCGACCGCTGGTGTTTTTATCGTCCCGCCCGACTGTCCGAATATGGCCGACGTGCTGGAGGACAAGCGTGCCGCAACCCGGTTTCGCATTCTCGCCGAAATCGCGGACCGTCAACCGGCAGTGAGTCAAGGCGAAATCGCAGACGCCGTCGGCGTCACGAGCCAAGCCGTCAGCGAGTACACCCGTGGACTCGTCGCCGACGAACTGGTCGAAAAGAAAGGGCGCTCGCGCTACAGCGTGACCAAGGAGGGCGTCGATTGGCTCTTGCAATCCGCGACCGACGTGCGCCGATTCGCGGATCACGTCACCGACGACATCCTCGGAAACGTCGGGGAAGACGCCGCGATAGCGACGACCGATATCGAAGAGGGAACGACGGTAACCCTCTCGCTCGAAGACGGGTTACTTCACGCGACGCCGGGCAATGAGGGCCCGGCAACCGGCATCACCACGACGGATGCGACCGAGGGAACAGAAGTCGGCGTCACGGAGTTCGAAGGTATCATCGACCTCGAACCCGGTCGAGTTACGGTGTATCAAATTCCGCCGGTTCGTTCCGGCGGGAGCCAAGCAGTCGATTCGGAGGCCCTGGCGGCGGCCTGCCGGGATAGTCCGGTTCTCGCCGCAACCGGCGTCGAAGCGGTCGTGGCTCTCCGCTCCGCGGGAATAAAACCGGATACGACGTTCGCCGCGGGCGAAATCGCGGCCGAGGCCGCGGAGCGCGGACTCGACGTGGTCATCGTTGCAACCTCGGACAGTGTCGGTCGGGTCACCGACGCGCTTCGCGACGCTGGCGTAGCCTACGAAGTGGCAAACGTCAGTTAATCACCGAAGCAAGCCGCGAGAAAAACGATTCAGCCCGCGTGGTTTTTTGCGGTCGTGTAGGCCTCCCGGACGCGCTGGAACTCCTCCTGCGTCCCACCGTGGTCGGGATGGACAACTTTCACCTTCTCACGGTACGCGGATTTGATTTCCGCGAGGGTTGCCCCCGTCGGCACGCCGAGGATGGCGAATGCGGCCCGCGTCGTGTCCACGTCTTCCTCTTGCTCCAACGTCGGCGTTTCGAATGGAAGTCGGTCGCCGAGATGGTACCCCGGCATCTCGTGTTCGACGAGAACCGCGTACGTTCTGGATTTCTCGATGCGGAAGAACGCCCGGGCGTCGAACGTGATCGCGACGTCACGCTCCGGGAGATAAAAGGCGACATGCTGGCCCGCGACGAAGTGGTCTTCGGCGAAATCTTCACCGATAGCTCGCAGATACTGGCGAATTTCGATTCGGCGCTTTCCCTCGCCGAATACGTACGTCGCGTTCGTTGCCTGCTGGGTCGGAAAGAGGCGGGCCCCTACGACAAAGATTCCAGCGATGACAACGGCGACCGCCAGCGAGAGCCACAGACCGGAGACCAGCCAGTCGGGCATGATACTTATGTAGGGTACGAACAATAAAGAAACTCCCGCCGAAGCAGTCGAAAATGGCACATTTACAACCCAATACACCAAGTACTACTCGTTATTTATTTCTACTCAAATATTTGGTAACAATGACAAAGTTAATACCTCACAGATTATTATCTATATGAACGACGAACTCTGACGAGAATTCAAACAACACTCCCCGAAAGACGCCACAATAGTCCCCTGCCATGAAACTCACCGACCCGGAGACGGAACAGGAACTCGACGAGAGTCAGATTCACAACGTCTTACGGAACGATAGACGGCGAGAAGCCATTCGACATCTTCGGGAGTCCGGCGGGTCGCTGACCGTCGATGACCTCGCGGAGCATATAGCGACGCTGGAAACTGACGAGTCGCCGGCACCACGGAACGTCAGAAAGAGCGTCTACGTCTCGCTCCACCAGACTCACCTCCCGAAGTTGGACGACCTCGGTATCGTCGAGTACGACCAACGGTCGAAAGAACTCACCCTCAAAGACCGAGTCCGAGAGGTCGAGGTGTATATGGAAATCGTCCCCCAACACGACGTTTCGTGGGCGACGTACTATCTCGGTCTGGGACTGTTGGAATCCATCGTTCTGCTCGCGGCGGAGTTCGAGTTGTTCTCGGTTCGAATGCTCGACTTCGAATTCTGGACGTGGTTTTTCCTCACGTTGTTCGTCGCCTCCGCACTGTACCACGTGTACAGAGGGCAGGAAAAATCGCTGTTTTAACCGATGTACCGAAGGTCGTCGTCGGTCGCGACCGCGCTCTGCTGTGCTTCCATCTCCTCGATTTTCCCAACGACTTCCTCCATCTCCTCGGCGCGGTCTTCGAGCGAGCCGAAATCGACCTCGAACCCGAGCACGTCCTGTAGTACTTCGAGTACCGACTGTGCACTCTTCGGGTCAACGAGATAGCCGCTCGTCTCGCCCATCAGACAGGCGGATTCGATACCTCGTCGCCCACCGAGGCCGAGAAGGAGTCCACTCGTCCCGACGATACCGCCCGCGGGTTCGTCCTCTCGGAACTCGACATCCACGTCTTCGAGTTCCGCGACGAACTCGGCGGTCGTCGCCGCGCCCAACACGGCGTACTCCTCGATGAGTTCGCCCGTCGGAACCCCACCGAGCGCGAAGATGCGTTCGACGCCGAACTCCGCGGCGATATCGAGAAACGCATTCGTGAGACGATAATGACCCGCGTTGTCCTGTGCCTGATAGTCTCCCGTGAGCACGAGCACGTCTTGACCGTCGAGCGTCAGTGCGTAGAGTTCGACACAGACCAACTCGGTCGTACCGTCATCCTCGACGCTCACCTGCGGGGGCAGATATTCGGAGTACACTCGTCGGACGAGTTCGCTCTCTTTCTCCTCAAGCAGATGTTCAGCGACGAGTTTCCCGACGTGGCCGACGCCCGGCAATCCTTCGATAAGAACTGGCGACTCTAGCGTCGGATCCGCGACTACTTCGATGTCAACTTCGTCCATGTGATTTAGTCGCGGGCGCGTCGCTTAAGAGCGCGTCGGTACTCGCCGTAAGGGTCAGCCGGGTCGAACGGAGCGGGTGCACTGTTTACAGCGTCTGCTCCACACTCCGGGCAGGTCGCAGAAAGGGTGTACACCGGACGGTCGTGTTCTACCTCCCACGCAGAACACAGCCGGATGTCGGATCTCATTCGTCGTCAGTGTGTCGCTCGCGGTGGAAATCGGCGGTGCCGCCGACCTCTTCCATGGCGACTTCGGCGCGGGCGACGCTCTCTTCGAGTTGTGCCTCCGCGGTTTTGTAGTTCGGCGCGCGAACTTTGATTCGGTACTCGGGCGCACCCACGTAAGTTACGTCGAGTTCGACTTCGTCGGGAATGTCGCCGTTTCCTTCGGCAGCTTTCAACGCCTCTTTGATGCCGTCAACGCCGTCTTTCCCCGGACTTCGGAGATCGACGTAGCCGGTTACGTTGACGTACGGAACGGAGACGTTCTCACGAGCAGTCTCGACGAGGGCATCGATTTCCTCATCGGAGAGTTCGGTGGTTTCGAGCGCCTCCGAACCGTGGATGGCAGCCTGTTCGAACCCGTCGTAGATGCTTCCGAACTCGGCGTAGAGTTCGTTTGCGACCTGTGTATACTTCTCGTCGGTCATCTCCTCGCCGAAGGCGAGGGACATCCACTTGTCGGCCTTCTGCTCGTTCTTCCAGTCCTGGATCTTGTCGCTTCGCTGGTGTTCGTTAACGTCCTTGATAGAGAGATCTATCTGCTGTGACCCCTCGTCGACATCGAACACCTTACAGACGACCGTTTGGCCTTCGCTGACGTGGTCGCGGACGTTCTTGATCCAGCCGCTGGCGACCTCGCTGACGTGGACGAGTCCACGTTTGTCCTCGTACTCTTCGAGGTCGATGAAGACCCCGAAATCCTCTATCTCATCGACCTTACCGACGACGAGTTCGCCAGGTTCGGGCCAGCCACTGTATTTCATCGGGATGCTACTGTCTCTGTAACGTCGCCGTCGATTTCAGCCTTGCCGCCGGTTGGCGAGGCGAGGCGGTGACCGCAGACGACGCAGTTGACTTCGCTCGCGGCCTTGCTGAAGACCGTCTGTTCGTTCTCGCAATCCGGGCACTGAACCGTGTAGAAGTTTCCTGCCATGATTTTACTCCTGGAATTCGAGTCGGCCAGCTCGCCATCCCTGACGGAGATGGGCTTTGCCACACTCGCTGCAACGGTATTTGAGGTCGGTTTTCTTCGTCGGTTTGTCCCCACCGGGAACTTTGGAGAAGCCACCAGCGTTACCGATGACGGCTTTACCGCGCTTCTGCTGGCGGGCGTCCCACTTCATTCCGGTTCGACGACCGGTTCGAACTTTCTCGACTTCGTGTTCGTGATGGGAATGGCAATGCGGACAGTACGTGTTAAAGCGTCGTGGCATCTGCATAGATATCGACCTTACGGACGACTTGCGCCCCGGTGCTTAAAACCCGTTTGGTTTCGAATCCGATAGCACGAGTTCGTGACTATATATCCATCCGTATGAGATAATTTCATTCTATTACAAAAATAAAAGTTTATAAGCTATTATAGTGGATGATTATGGTTGTAGTTACCATGACAAACGTTAATCGACGGCGATTTCTCAAGCAGACAGGCGTTGCGGCGACCGGACTCACGACACTCGGCGTGGGGAGTGTGAGTGGACAGCGATACGGAATTCCGATCGTATCCACGCGCGGCCATTTCAACGACGACGGAAACCTCGTCGCGAGCGAGACACAGACGAGTTACGATACGACGGGCGACGTTCCAGGCGTCGATACTTCGCACGTGAACGACCTGACGGTGTTCATCCACGGGTGGCACAAAAAAGGAGACAACCCCGAACAGGACGCGAAGGACAAGTTTCTCTCGGCGAAAAACAACCTCGAAGCCGCCGGATACAACGGCACCGTCATCGGCTACTCGTGGGACAATGACGTGAACAGCGGCAGCGCCGACTTCGGTTGGGGAACCGCACAGGACGTTGCGCAGAAAAACGGCGTGAAACTTGCGCAGTTCGCAGTGTATCTCAAATACTACTGCCCGAACGCGACACTTCGATTCGCCAGTCATTCGCTCGGCGCGCAGGTGTTGTTGAGTTCGCTTCGCTCCCTCGACGTGACTTCGTGGTGGAACGACAACGGCCACGAGGTGTACTCGACGCACATCCTCGGCGGTGCGACGGACAACGAGGCACCGACGCAAGAGTGGATCGACACCTACAACGCCATCACCAACCAGACGGCGGCGACGTTCAACTACCACAGCCACGAGGACGACGTGCTCCAGTGGGTGTACAACTCCTTCGAATTCGACCAAGCACTCGGCGAGACGGGCTACGAGAGCGGTAACACGCCCGCACCGAACTACAACGAGTTCGACGTGACTTCACAGGTCGGCAACAACCATTCGGGTTATCTCGACAACCTCGGCGACGACGTCGTCTACCACATGAACAACGTCCCGTCCTACGACTGATCGCGGGGTAACTGACCGCACAGCGGTCATATCGCTTATTACCGGCGCACGAACCGCATCCGACGGCATCGACTCACCAAACGACTGGCGAATACACGACTACACCACGGACAAACCATGACACGATTCACCCGCAGACAGTATTTGAAAAGTACAGCAGTGACAACCGCCGGAATCGGCCTTCTCGGAACCGCCGGACTCGCATCGGCACACGGTTATTCGGTCATCTCGACGAGAGGCCACTACAACGGCGACGGTGACCTCAATTCCGGCTACTCGAAATTCGACTACGAGACCAACGGGACTGTCCCCGGCCAGGACACCGCCTGCGCCGACGAGTTGACGATTCACGTTCACGGCTACGATAACGACGAGAAGGGCGCGCTGAACAACTTCGACGAAGCCTACCATAATCTGACCGGCGCGGGCTACGGCGGCGAAGTCGCCGGGTTCTCGTGGGACTCGAACGCCCCGAGCAAGTACGACCCGGGCGACTGGGGCGGGTTTGGTACCGGTCAAGAAATTGCGCAGAAGAACGGCTACGCCCTCGCACAGTTCGCGCTCAACTACAAGACGTGGTGTCCGAACAGCGACTTTCGAATCACGTGCCACTCCCTCGGTGCGCAGGTCGTGCTGAACGCACTCCGCATCCTCGACCGGAGTGCCGACTGGGACGACCCCTACTATCGGCTCTCTAGTGTTCACTTCCTCGGCGCGGCACAGGACAACGAAGCGCCGACGAAGGAATGGTCTGAGACCTACTACGCCATCCTGAACGAAACCGTCGCCACGTTCAACTACCACAGCGACGACGATAGCACGCTCCAGAACCTCTACTGGCCACGAGAGTTTGACCGCGCACTCGGTGAAACGGGCTACGAGGACGGAAACGAAGTTCCGGGTAACTACAATGAGTTCGGCGTGACTTCGCAGGTCGGGTCGAACCATTCGAGCTACATGGTCAACTGTGCGGACGAAATCGTCTATCACATGGCCAACGACTCCTCGTACAGCTAATCCGCATCGAACCCCTGCGTGTCACCCTTCGAAGCGCTTAATTGACCGCCTTCCGAATCGTCGGGTATGAAGCGGCTCATCATCCACGGGGACCCCGGCATTCGCAAGAACGCCATCATCGAATACGACGACGAAGAACAGGTCTGCTTCTCCATCAGCCGACAGGGCGACTGGCACGGTCCGGACGAACCCCAGCTTTGGTGTGTCATCGGAACCGAGGACGAGCGCGAGGACTTCCAGACGCGAAACTACGTCCCACACTGGCTCGACACGGAGGCAATCGACGCCGGAGCTGTCGAAGTCGTCAAACACGCGGACGACCTCGCGGTCTAACGCGACGCAACTCTGCGGGCACGGGTTCTTCTCTCGATTTCTATACCGTAGTTTCGACGTTCTATTTCGATTCGTGCCGTTAGTGTGGCACACGATGGACTCGCGTTCGCGTCACTCGTGGGAACGTAAAAATATATTTTTCACTCGAAAACTGTTCCAGTTCGAACATTCATGAAAGAGGAACCGATTCAAAACTAAACATTCGGTCAGTCATATGCGAGAGATACCGGACGAAACCCAGCGAATTTCGCCTTGAAATCGAAAGGAGTGGCTTTCTTAACCGCGCCGGTCGTAGGTTCAGTCATGACAGGCGTTCGGATTGCGGGAGTCGGGTTAACCCACTTCGGGAATCATCCCGAGCGAACGGGCAGAGACCTCTTCGCCGAAGCGAGCGAACACGCGTTCGCGGACAGCGGCGTCTCCCACGACGACATCGAAGCACTCTACTACGGTAATTTCATGGGCGAACTGGCCGAGCATCAGGGCCACCAGGGGCCGCTGATGGCCGAGGCCGCAGGGGTTCGCGCACCCGCCACGCGCTACGAAAGCGCGTGTGCATCCAGCGGGGTCGCGATTCGGCAGGCGGTCAAAGACGTTCGAAACGGCGAGGCCGACGCCCTGCTCGTTGGTGGCGCGGAGCGAATGAACAACCTCGGAACGGCGGGGACGACGGAAGCCCTCGCCATCGCGGCGGACGACCTCTACGAGGTTCGGGCTGGAATGACGTTCCCCGGTGCCTACGCGCTGATGGCGCGCGCCTACTTCGAGCAGTACGGTGGTTCCCGTGAGGATTTGGCCCATATCGCGGTCAAAAACCACGAGCACGCCCTGCCGAACGAACACGCCCAGTTCCAGAACGAAATCAGCGTCGAGCAGGCACTCGACGCGCCGATGATTGCGGAGCCGCTCGGCCTGTTCGACGCCTGTCCGATTACAGACGGGGCGTCCGCAGTCGTCCTCATCAGCGACGAGTACGCCGAGGAACATGGCCTCGATGCGCCGGTTTCCATCACGGGAACCGGACAGGGCGGCGACCGAATGGCGCTTCAGGGCCGCGACTATCTCGCGCGCTCGCCCGCCGCGGAGGAGGCCGCAGAAGAGGCCTACGCCGAGGCAGGCATAGACGCGGGTGACGTGGACGTGGCGGAAGTCCACGACTGTTTCACCATCGCGGAAGTCCTCGCGCTCGAAGCGCTCGACTTCTACGCGCCCGGTGAAGGAATCGGTGCGGCCCGCCGCGGCGAAACGACCCGCGATGGCGAGCGTCCAGTCAACCTCTCTGGCGGCCTGAAGGCGAAGGGTCACCCTGTCGGTGCCACCGGCACGAGCCAACTGGTCGAGATGACGCGAATCCTACGCGGAGACCACCCGAACAGCGATGCCGTGCCGGACGCGAAAACCGGCGTGACCCACAACGCGGGTGGCACGGTCGCGAGTGCGACTGTCCACGTTCTGGAGGTCCAAGAATGAGCAACCACGAGAACGCGGGCTACGACGAATGGCTCGACGCGATTGCCGAGGGCGAGGCGTACTTCCTCGAATGTGCAAACGGCCACGGGTCGCTTCCCCCGCGTCGAATCTGTCCGGAATGTGGCGAAACAGACCTCGAAGCGACGGTGCTTCCCGAGATCGGAACCGTCGAAACGTACACCGTCGTTCACGTTCCGGCACCATCGTTCGCGGAGGATGCACCGTACACCACCGCGGTCGTCGATTTCGGCCAGGTTCGACTGACAGGCGTGGCTGACGACGACGTGGAGGTCGGCACCGAAGTTTCGGTAAAAATCAGCGAATCGGAAACGACCGGCGACCGACTACTGCGGTTCGAGCGGCGCTAGTTCGTCGAACAGCACGTCCAAGAACGGACCGGGATGTTCGACGTGTGGGAGGAGTCGCGCTTCATCGAAGACGATGAGGCGGGTATCGCCTTCGTCCGCGAGTGTCTGCCCGTCTTCGAGGGGCGTGACTTTTGCGTCCCGACCCCAGACCAGCGTAACTGGCACGTCCACCTGTGCGAGTTCGTCACCGAGGTCGATATCCGGGTTCAGATACCCCGAAACGAACGATGCAGGTGCGAACCGCGCGCCGGGTTGGTGGGCGGTTTGCCATTCGAATTCTACGTCCTTCTCGGTGTACGACGCTTCGCTGAAGTAGCCGTCGCGCTCGTTGAACCGGCGAATCGAACGTTTGCTGGCGAGGGCGTTGAACAGCGCAGTGCCGACGAGCGGCGAGCGCAAAAGCGCGCGAAGCCATCCCCGTCGCGGCCCGGTATCGGCGGTCGGGCAGATGAGTTCCAGCCGTGAGAACGCGTCCGTCTCGTTTTGAACGACTGTAGCATAAGCACCCGACAGCGACGACGCCAGACAGATTGCATCGTCCGTCATGTCTTCAGCGAAATCCGTGACGAACGAGGTGTAAAGCGTTGCCGAGTAGTCGACCGGTGGACGCGAGGAACGACCGAATCCGGGCAAGTCGGGCGCAATAACGTGGTACTGGGTCGCGAGTTGCTGGAAGATCCGCTCGAACTCCTTGTTCGTGCCGGCGGCGTGCAGTCCGTGAAGGAGAAGCACGTCGGGGTTGTCCGGGTCGCCCGCCTCGGTGTAGGCGATGTCGAACCCCTTCCACCGGTAAGTTCCCTGGTAGCCGTCCAGCGGTGAGTCGAGGGGTTCTGCACGCTGGGAAAGCGTATTGTTAACGAGCGCGGCCAGTCCGATTCCGCCTGCCGTCGCTGTGGCGAGTCGTCGGAGGTTCATACGTAGAAAAGCGAGCCGGATTGGTTTATCCGTTGTGCCGGATTTCGGTCGTGTTCGGTCAGTCGTGGAGACAGTTTTCGATGGGTGTGATTACGTCGGCTGCGACGGTGTAGGGGTCGGTCTCCCGTTCGTGGACGGCTTCGACCAGTTCGGCGATGCCGCCCTGTGCCTCGATTTCCTCGGCGATGAGTCGGTTGGCATCCTCGCGCAGGAGCGCTCGGATTTCTTCGGCGTAGCGCGTTCGAGCCTTCGCTTCGAGCATCCCGGTTTGTTCGAGCAGTTCGTGGTGTTCGTCGAGCAACTCCACGAACTCCGCGACACCGTCTCCTTCCTTCGCAATCGTCTCGATGACGTCTGGCGTCCAGTTGTACCCCTCGACGTCGTCCGCGAATTCGGGCGTCGGTTCGTGTCCGCGCATGTGAATCATCTCCTTGAGGTCGGACACCGCGCGGTCTGCACCAGGGAGGTCTGCCTTGTTCACGACGAACACGTCGGCGATTTCGAGGATGCCCGCCTTGAGCATCTGGACGTTATCCCCGCTTTCGGGCGGCACCAGCACCGCGACCGTGTCCGCGGTTTTCACGATATCGATTTCGTTTTGCCCGGCACCGACCGTCTCCACGATAATTTTGTCCTTGCCGAAGGCGTCGAGGGCTTTTACCGCATCCGTCGTCGCGGTCGAGAGACCGCCGAGACTGCCGCGGGCGCTCATCGACCGGAAAAAGACGTCCATGTCGCCGACGTTGCTGGCCATGCGAATCCGGTCGCCGAGGACGGCCCCGCCGGTAAAGGGCGAGGATGGGTCGATTGCGATGACGCCCACCGTCTCGCCCCGGTCACGGTAGTAGTTCGCCACCTTGTCCACGAGGGTCGATTTCCCTGCCCCTGGACTGCCGGTGATGCCGATAACGTCGGCACTCCCGGTGTGGCCGTGGAGCGCCGAGACGAGGTCACGGTAGCCCGGATCGCGGTTTTCGATCTTCGTGATGACGCGGGCGAGTGCGCGGTGTTTGCCGTCGAGGAGGTCGTCCAACAGGTCGGCGTGCTTCGCGCTCATCGTTCGGGCGCGTTTTCGCGGACGAACTGAATAGTCTCTTCCATCGGCGTGCCCGGACCGAACACCTCCGCGACGCCGAGTTCTTTGAGTTCTTCTTTGTCGTCGTCGGGGACGACACCGCCGACGAGGATGAGGGTGTCACCAAAGGCGTCGTACTCTTTGAGGCCGTCGATGATTTTCGGGACGAGCGTGTCGTGTGCGCCCGAGAGAATCGAGATTCCGAGGACGTTCACGTCCTCTTGGACGGCGGCCTGTACGATTTCGTCAGGGGCGTTGTGAAGTCCCGAGTAGATAACTTCGAACCCGGCGTCGCGGAAGGCGCGGGCGATGACGTGTGCGCCGCGGTCGTGACCGTCGAGGCCGACCTTTGCGACGAGACAGCGAACCGACTGCGATTCCTGATCTGCGCTCATACACCACCCTTCCCCGCGTTCGGGTTTCACTTTAACGGAAATGCATGAGAAACCGAAATTGTTTAAGCGCAAGTCGGGTTGAATGGCTGGATGATACACAGATTTCGTGCAGGGTGAACAAATAGTCATGGCTCGAATTTGAAAAACGAAAGTGGCGCGCGCTGGTACAGGCCTGAGGATTTCACCTCCGAAGGCCTGTGCTGACAGCGTGCGAGGTCTTCGTGAGCGAACGCGAGCGAATGGCTCGTCGGGGATTGCCTCCGACAGTGGATGACTGAAACGAGCGAAGCGAGTGAGGAAATCGGTTGGGGCGGGTGTGGCTGTCGCGGTGCGGTGGCGGTTATTTGTTGTCGGCAGTTGCTAACTGCAGGTCTGTTGCAGTATCCATTACCACCAATTCAACAGTCACTGCCAACACTCCAGCACCACCATTCCACCGACGAAAACCCGCTCGACGTAGAAGCGAAGGCACCTTACCCCACCAATCCTAATCACGACGCATGGCCACGGCGGACGCACGACAGCGCGCGCGGGAGAGTCCGGTAAAGGTGACAGCAGTGCTTTCGGCAGTCGGGTACGTGCTCGTCCTCGGCACATTTGCCGGTGTCATTCCGATTTACCCGGACATCAGCATCGGTACGGTGAATCTGCTCTCGGATGCCATCGCAGTCGTCAACAGCGTGGCGACGGTTTCGCTCGTTCTCGGTTGGTACTGGATTCGTAAGGGGGACGTCAAAAAACACCGCGCCGCGATGCTGACCTCGTTCGGTCTCATCATCGTCTTCCTCGTCCTCTATCTGACGAAAGTCGGCGGGGCGGGCGGCGAGAAACACATCCTCGTGGATGGATTTCCGTACTACGCCTACCTCATCATGCTCGCGGTGCACATTGTCCTCTCGGTGGTGTCGGTGCCGGTCGTGTTGTTCGCCCTTGTCCTCGGTCTCACCCATACCCCCGCCGAACTGAAGCAGACGGCCCACCCCAAAGTCGGGCGAATCGCGGCCTCGGCGTGGATCGTCTCGCTCGTCCTCGGCGTCGTCACTTACGTGATGTTAAATCACATCTACCACTGGGAAATCCCGGCGTGACGCGGCACTTTTTCTCGATTTTTCAGCAATTTTAAACCCCTAGACGGCGTCGTTTTTTTTCTGATGCAGAACGAGTGGAGCGTTCGAACCGAACGGGGAATGCTTTCGGTACGCGACTGTTACTTACGGGTTCGGACGACTCCTGCGAGCGTTCTCAAGGGGTTGCACCGCCAGAAATGGCAACAGGCGAGTGTCCTCCGACGCGGACTGTTTCTTTTTTCAATCGTCGGAACTGGATGGAGTGTGGAGCGACTGCTTCGAACGACACAGGGTGGTGTCCCGGACGAGCTGATCCCGTTCGTGCTCCTTTGGGGTGGATTCGCGTTCATGACACTGGGCTTTTTGAGAGACTTACAGGGCCGAAACGTGCGAATTCCGGTTCGCACCATTTCGGATGTACAGCGGAGCTCCGACGAACAGACCCTCCGCGTGACGCACACTACATCGGAGACAACCGGAGAAACGGAAATCGAGTTCCTCTCAGCATCGAACGTCGAAAAAGCGGTCGAACAGCTTCGATACACGGGTGTCCGTGTTTCGGGGTCGGACACAGACGAGTCGCTATCGACGGCGAACAGCAGGACAAGGATGGAACGTGAGAGATGACGAGCCGTGATGGGGTGCCGACACAGAGTGGGACGCTCAGCATCCAGAGCGGCGAGCTTCGCGTTCGGACGACACCCCGGGGCATCATCCGATCCCAGTATCTCGACAATTGGAAGGGGAAAGATAGGCTGCAGAAGGGATGGTTTCTCTTCTCGAATCTCTTCGCGACGATAACGTTCGGACAGATTCTCAATGACTGGCTCGGGTTCTCCGGCGGACTGGTCTCCGTGGGGTTTCTCCTTTCCGGCGTTCTCGTCCATTTCATAGCTGGCGGATTGCGATTTGTGAACAAACGGTTTCGAAGTGGTATCTCGATTCCGCTCAGAACCATCCGGAAAGCCGAGCACAAAAGCGACCCGAAGAAACTCGAAGTCGTCCATGGCGAGCTCGAGGACGTCGAGACCACGGAAATCGAGTTTCCGACCGAATCCGACGCGGAGCAAGCAATCGAACTGCTCCGCTGGAAAGGGATTCGAATCGGCGAACTCGGAACCGAAAAAGCGAATCTCCGCGCCGAAATCGACCAGGAATTGGAAACGGAGATGAATTGAAACCCCTACCGAGCTAATCCGTCTGCGGAATCGCACGTGCCCCGGCGGCGAAAAACGCTACCGACAGCACCGCGAGCACGACCAGATTGAGTTCCCACCCGTTCAGCGGACTTGACATACCGACCACCGCTATCGAAGGAGCATCGTAGGTCAAATCCCGAACACCGCGGGCGAAGTAGGTTAGCGGCGAGAGGTTCATCACCGGCCTGAACCACTCCGGCAGGAGGTTCGGCGTGACGAACGTGTTCGAGAGGAACAGGAGCGGAAGGGCAATCGCGTTGCTCGCCGCGATGACGCCGTCCTGTGACCCCGCGAAACTTCCCAGAAGTGCCCCAACGCCGCAGAACAGTGCCACTCCGAGCGCGATGAAGATGGCGACCAGCGGCAACACGGCGACCGAGATGCCCGCGTTCGTCACAAGCGCCATCAGCGCGAGGATGATGATACCCGCTAAGCCGATGATGACGACGTTGACGAGCGTGTGCGCCAGCAACCATTCCGCGCGGGTGAGCGGCGTGGTCGCCAACTTCTCGTATCGGTTCGACTCGCGGTGGCGAGACACCGAACTGCCGACGCGCGAGAGGGGAGTGAACAGCACGACGACAGCGAGATACCCCGGCAGATAGTACGCTGGCGGTTCGGCGAAGAGGCCGCCGCCCGTCCCGCCATCTCCCGGGTTCGTCTTTACCAGCACCGCGAAGATGAGGATGAGGATGACCGGGAAGAAGAACGTGAAGAAAACGGCAGTGCGCCGTCGGAGGAACGACCGCCACGCCGCCCCCGCTTCCGAACGTACCCGTCCGATCGAGGTCATTGGTCGCCTCCCGCAATCGCTGGCTGTCCCGCCTTTCGAGTTACTTCGGGGCCGAGCGACGCACCCGTCAGTCGGAGATACACGTCCTCCAAGTCGGGTTCCGTCCACGTCAGTGCCTCGTATTCGATACCGCGGTCGTTCAGCTCGGCGACGACATCGCCGATATCGGCGGGCGTAACCCCGTCGAACACCAACCCTGAATCGGTCTCCTCTATCGTGAACCGCGTTTCGATAGCGGTTCGCCGCGCGTCGGTTTCGACCACGAGTCGACTTTCGCCGCCGTGGTCTGCGATAAGTGCGTCAGGAGTGCCGACGGCGACGAGTTCGCCGTCGGCCAGCAGCCCGACGCGGTCTGCGAGGCGTTCGGCTTCGGCCATGTAGTGAGTCGTCAGGAAAACTGTCGTTCCACCCGCGGCGAGATCTTCGACCAGCGACCAGAGCGCGCGCCGTCCGGCGGGGTCGATACCCGTCGTCGGTTCGTCCAGAAAGAGCACGTCCGGGTCGTTGACGAGCGTGGCCGCGACGCAGGCGCGGCGCTGCTGGCCGCCGGAAAGGTTCTCGTACCAGGTGTCGCCGGTATCCGCGAGTCCGACGTCGTCGAGCGCGTCGTCCGGGTCGCGTGACTCGTCGTACAGACCGGCGTAGTAGCGGACGAGTTCCCGCGCGGAGAGTCGTGCCGGTGGGTCGAACGACTGCGGAAGCAAGCCAACCCGTGACTTGTCGGCGACGGCGGGCGACCCACCGAGGACGGACACGCGACCCTCGTCGGGTGTGGTCGTTCCCGTCAGCGACCGAATGAGGGTTGTTTTTCCCGCGCCGTTCGGCCCGATGAGCGCGAACACTTCGCCTGCACCGACCGAGAGCGAGACGCCGTCCAACGCGACGGTGTCGCCGTATCGCTTTCGAAGGTTCTCGGCGACGAGTGTGTCGGTCATATGCGGAGGTTACGCTCGTTCGCAGGTAAGGAGTTCGATTCGTTCACCGAATCGTTGGACGCCAGTACAGCAGGGCGACAGTAACGACGAACACGGCGGTCGAAATATCGTAGGAACCCGATGCGACCATCGTCGCGAGTCCAGACCCTGCCCCGGTGATACCCGTGACGAGGGAGGCGACGACGGGCCACGTGCAACTCACGCACGAGAACAGGCCGAGGATGCCCGAAATCGCCGACCCCGCCGCATCCAACACGGTGGCATAGACGAGATATGCGAGGGCGAGATACCCAATCAGTTTGAACGGAAGGATCGACAGACGAAGCAAGTCGCCGTGATAGAGGAGTGCTGGTCCCCAGCCCGGCGGAAGCCACGAAATTCGAAACACACCCGATGGCATCCCCGGCATCGAGTGACCCGGACCGAACAGGCCACCGACGTAGGCGAGGATGAGGAAGTACATGATCGCGACGACGATACCGACGAGTCGGTCGCGGTCGTTTCGCGCGATTGGGTTCGTCTTCCAGACCGCGAACAGGGCGACGTTTATCCAGATGAACGGATAGAGGAGGTACCGAATCTCACCCGTCGTATAGTTCGACGTGGTGAAATACAATAAGAGCAAGAACAGTTCGGCGTTCAGCACTGCCGCTCCCCACAACAACGTTTCGCCACTTGGTCGGAATCGCGCGAACTGCGTGCTCATAGGACGAGTGCGTCGGCGACGATTGCGACGAGGAGCGACCCGAGGTAGGCGTTCGAGGCGTGGAACGCACGGAAGGCCGCCTGTTCGTCGCGGTCGTTGTGTAGCTGTACGACCGCCAGCAGGAAAACGGCACCGAAAACGACCGTCGTGGCCGCGTACAGCCAACTCAGCGTCGTCACGGTCGCGAGACCGCCCGCCGCGAGCAGGGTTGCGCCCAACCACAGCAGGATGTGTTTTCGAGTTTCAGCCTCCCCGCGGACGACAGGCATCATGGGGAAGCCCCCGCGTGCGTAATCGTCCTTGTACGCCAGCGCAAGGTTGTAGAAGTGTGCTGGCGTCCAGAGGAAGATGACGCCTGCAAGCACCAGCGCCGGAAGACCGACATCGTTCGTCACGGCGGCCCAACCGATGAGCGCCGGGAGCGACCCCGCGAGTCCACCGATAACCGTGTTCTGCACCGTGTTGGGTTTCAACAGGAGTGTATAGACGACGCTGTAGAATACGATAGCCGTCAGGCCGAACACGGCGACGAGGAGGTTCACTGAGAGGAAGACGACGAGCGAAGCGAGCGACAGCAGGACGCCGAACGCCACCGCGTTTCGAATCGGGATTTGGGACGTTGCAGCGGGACGGTCTGCGGTGCGGTTCATCCGTTTATCAACGTCGCGTTCGAGGATGTGATTGAACGTCCCGCTCGCGCCGATGGAGAGGACACCACCCGTGAGTGTCGCGACGACGGTTTCGATTTCGAGATTCGGTCCCGCCGCGAGCGCCATGCCTGCCGAGGCGACGAGACACAGGAGCCACATCAGCCGTGGCTTCATCAGTCGGAAGTAGGCGTAGGCGGTCGCTTTGATGCCCGAAAGCGCTTGTGCATCGGGCGAAACGTCCACGGGTTTCTGTTCGATACCCATCTCGACCGGACCGTCCTTCGTCTCCGGTTCGAGCGTCCACGCGAGCGCGAGGACGATACCGGTGAAGATACCCATTCCGATGACGAGGTGAGTGGCAGTGAGAACTGTCGTTATCGGTGTCGTAGCCGCCAGCGCGCCGAGACCGACCTGTACCGGATACAGCACTGCGGCGACGGCGAGTGAGAGTTGAACGCGTTTGCGCGAGTCGCGGAGCCACGCGAACAACGTCGTGGCGAGCAGAAGCACGCCGACGACGAGCGCGACGACGCGGTGTCCCCACGCGATTGCGAGTTTTGGGTCGTCCAAGGGGACGACCCAGCGGCCGTTGCAGGCGGGCCACGTCGGGCAGGCGGTCGCGGCGTCGGTGAGCGACGTTGTCGCCCCGACGACGACGAGCAGATAGACGCCGACAGCAGTCGCTGTCAGCGCGCGTTCGAACCGACGTGAAGAGAGACCCTGCAATGCCACCGTTGTCCGACGGTTACGGCCCCGCGTACTTAGACCATCCGACTTCCCACGACGACAAAGACAGCACATATTTATGGGCTGTTTCCTAAGCCTAATGCATATGGATTCAAAGCGGATAGCGTTCGTCTCGGTGCTCGGCGCGGCGCTTCTTTCGGTCGCTGTAGACCCCGTGCTGGCACAGGGCTACAGTTCGACGACCGAGAGACTCATCCGAACACTGAACACTCAGTTGCTGTATGCGGCGATTCCGATCACGGTGCTCGTCGAGGGAATCCTCATCTACACCGTGTGGAAGTTCCGCAACAACGAGAACCCGCTCCCGACGAAGGAGAACCGACGGCTCGAAATCACGTGGACGGTCGCGACCGCAATCGTCCTTCTGTTCGTCGGCTACGCCTCCTACGGCGTGATGGCGAACGAGTACGTCACCACGACGCCGGACGACGCGAAACAGATCGAAGGAAACGCGGTCGAAGTCGAAGTCGTCGCCCAGAAATACATCTGGTCGTACAACTACCCACAGGAGAACGTCACGGGTGCGAGCACGCTCGTCATTCCGAAAGACCGCCCGGTGTATCTCAATATCACCTCTAAGGACTGGCTTCACGCCTTCCATGCCCCACAACTCGGTCTGAAACAGGACGCCATCCCGGATCAGCACAACGTCATCAAGACGAAACCGACGGAGGAAGGCACCTATCAGGTCTACTGCGCTGAGTACTGTGGTGTCGGCCACTCGAACATGCTGAGCAAGGTCGAAGTCGTCTCCCAGAGCGAATATCAGCAATGGCTCCAGGAGCAGAAACAGGGCCAACAGGGAAGCGGTAACAACAGCAGTTCCGGCGGGAACAACAGTTCCAGCGGGAACAGCACTACGACGACCGCGTCGGCATAACTCGTTTTTCCTTTTTAACCCTCGTCACGTAGCGATAGCGCTACTATCCGTTATCCGAAACGTTCGGGAACACCAGCGAAGGGTTTTGGGTGCATTTTTAGTAGTCGGCCCGTAACCCTCTCAGTATGACGGTAACGGACGATTCGACAGAGGAGCACGGCCATCACCTCCCGGCCGTCGAGGACTGGCCGAAAGGCTTCGGCGAGGCGTCGTGGTGGCCCTTCATCACCGCGGTCGGTGGGGCAGGGTTTTACATCGGTGCCGCACTGTTCGTCCTCGGACACGGAGGAACCAACCTCGTCGGCCCGACCATCGGCCCGGCAGTATTCATCGGGAGCACCGCGGTTTTCCTCGCGGGACTGTACGGCTGGGTGTATCACGCGTTCGTCAAGCATTTCTGGAGTAGGGATACGCGAGAAGCGGGCGTCAATGCACTTCGCTGGGGGATGATAGCGTTCCTCGGTTCCGAAATCGCAACCTTCAGCGCAGGGTTCGTGTATTTCTTCTTCATCCGCGTGGGAACGTGGCCCCCGGCGGGTGACGAACTGCCGGAACTGCTCGGCTCCCTCGTAGTCATCAACACGGCCCTGCTGGTAGCGAGCAGTATCACGCTCCACTGGGCGCACGTCGAACTTCGGAAGAACAACCGGAGTCGCTTCCTCGCGGGACTCGCCGCGACGCTCCTCCTCGGAGCCATCTTCATCGGCGGGCAGGTGTACGAGTACTACGAGTTCATCGTTCACCACCACTTCACCTTCACGGGCGGCGTGTTCAACAGCGCGTTCTTCGGCCTGACCGGTCTTCACGGACTGCACGTTACCATGGGTGCGGTGCTCATTGGTATCGTCTTCATGCGCGCGCTCTACGGACAGTACTCCGCCGAGCGTCACCTCTCGGTGACGACGGTGTCGATGTACTGGCACTTCGTGGACGTCGTCTGGATTTTCCTCGTCGTCGTGCTGTACGTCGGCGCGGAAGTCCAACTCTAAACGGCGACTTTTTCCGTTTCGCTTCGATTGTAGACTGACGAGTGTCTGCAGTTTTGAATTTCTGACCAGCGGTTGCACGATACTGAACAACTGATTTCTGACGACGGGTGAACAGGTAACAGGACGCGCGACGAGGACGGTTCGCGCCACCCGCGCGAACCGTCCGAGGGCCCGGGGAGGTCAGGGGAGTACGAGGCAAGCGTTCTGCCTCGATTTCGAGTGGGAGGGACGACCTGCGAGCGCGGACGAGTGCACCGACCGCTGGCGCACTCGTCCGCATGGGGTGGCGGTCATGTGGTGTCGTGATTCCTATTTCAGTAGCGCACTTGGAGACACTGACCGAAAGCCGACGAATTCGACGACGAACTCCAAATCATGATAAATACCTCCCTCGCCGAAACCCGTGCTTCGCAAGATTGAAACGCGACAACAAAGAAGGAACGCCCATGGAACTGCGGGTTATCGAGAAGAGCGACACCGAACTCCAGATAGAAATCGGGGGCGAAGACCACACGTTCATGAACGTGCTCAAGGGTGCGCTCCTCGAAACCGAGGGCGTCGCGGCGGCTACCTACGACCTGAATCCCGAACAGTCCGGTGGCCAGACCGACCCGATCCTCTCGCTGAAAACCGAGGACGGTATCGACCCCCTCGACGCACTGGAGTCCGGCGCACAGAACGTTAAAGACAAAGCGAACGCATTCCGCGATGCGTTCACGTCTGCGGCATAATCGGTTTATCCTCTGCTTTCAGTTCGACACCCGAGCAACAGCGTCTTTCAAACTACAACCGAACCGGTACGTCGCGCTCGGCGAGATACTCCTTGACTTCCTGAATCGAGTATTCGCCGAAGTGGAAGATGGAGGCCGCCAGCGCCGCATCCGCGTTCGCCTCGGTGAACACCTCGTAGGCGTCTTCCGGCCCACCACAACCGGAGGAGGCGATGACAGGCGTCGAAACCGAATCGCAGACCGCCCTCGTCAGCGGTACGTCGTAGCCGTCCTTCGTCCCGTCCGCGTCGATGGAGTTAACGAACAGTTCGCCAGCGCCGCGCGACTGCGCTTTCTTCGCCCACTCGACCACGTCGATGTCGGTTCCCTCCCTGCCACCTTTGACGGTGCACTCGAACCAGCAGGATTCGCCATCGACTTGCTCGTACTGTTCTCCTTGTTCATCGAACCGCCTGCGGGCGTCCACGCTGATGACGATGCACTGACTGCCGAACGCCGTGGCACCCTCCGTCACCAGTTCCGGGCGCTCCAGCGCGGCGGTGTTGATGGAGACCTTGTCCGCGCCCGCACGAAGGGTTTCCTTGATATCCTCGCGCGTTCGGATGCCGCCGCCGACGGTCAGCGGAATGAACACCTCGTCGGCGACGTTCGAAACCACATCGAGCATGGTTTCCCGACCGTCCGCGCTGGCGGTGATGTCCAGAAACACGAACTCGTCCGCGCCCGCCTCGTTGTATTGGCGGGCCATCTCCACGGGGTCGCCGGTGTACTGCAAATCCTCGAAGTTTACTCCGGTGTACACTGCGGGGTTCCCGTCGTCGTCCAAATCCACGTCGATGCACGGGATGATTCGCTTCGTGAGCGTCATTGAGTGGGAGATGGTTGGGAGTCTGGCGTCAAAAGGAATCGGGTTACGGGCAGGAATTGGGCGAGGGAGTGTGGAGAATCGAGATGAGGGTATTCCCTAACTAATCACTCGATATTTGCAAGTAGTATGCAGCCCGAACGAGAGTGGTTTGTCGGTAGCAAGTCACGATAATGGAGAGTAGCATGTCGGTTACAAATCACGACACCACATGACCGAAACCGCGACTGTCACACTCTCCCCAGCCGATTTCTTCGCTCGCGCGGCTCGGTTCGTTAGAGCGCGTCACGTCGATTGATTACTCAACGGCATGGTTGCGCCAGCGCGTTCACACGAGCGCCGAACGTCAGTGAGGCGCGAGTGCAGTCCCGCGGTTGGCGGGGAGGAGTGGGGAGACTGCGGAAGCCGTTCCTTGGCGGATGAAGGGCGAAGGAGGAGCGACCAACGGGAGCGACAACTGAGGGCTTCGTTTATTGTCGTGATTTGCTCACTCCCGTTTGGTTCGATTGTGTTGAAGCAAATCACGACAACAAATAACCGCCTCCGCACCCGTCAAAGCCACACGCCTCCCCAACCGATTCCTTCGTCACTTTGTTCCTCAGTCACCTCTCGCACGCTTTTACTCGACTTCTCGGACGACCGCGTCCTCAAACTCTCGTCAGCGCGCGCCACCGTGGCTTTTTCAGCTTCACGACTTGCATCTGAACACCGATACACCGAAGTACCGCGCAAACCGATGTCGCCACATGACCGGCCAAGACACGGATTCGGTACAGCATTCGAACGGACTGGAGCGTGTAACGTCCCCGATGCAGAAGTTCACCATGAGCCAAGTGACGACCGGACTGCTCGTCACGGTTATCGGACTGGCAATCGTCTTTGGCGTTCCATTCCTGCTGTTCAGCCCGTAGAGCGCGCTTTTTCGTCTTTCCAAAAAATATCGACGAGAGCGACCGCTTAGTCCAGTTCTCGAACGAGTACGTCCCGCAGTTCCGCGATGTCTTCCGCCGACCAGCGGACTGTTTCGTCGCCAGCCTCGATTTCCAGTGCGCCCGACCCGTCCGCGATTCCGAGTTCGGTGACCGATGCGACACCCTCGAAAACCCCACTCACTGCTTCAGGTGTCGTCGTCTCGATGACTGCGCGGCCCGGCAGTTCGCTGAACAAGGATTCCACAATGGAACCGTCGCCCGAAACCGACACCGACGCACCCGCATCGTCGGAAACCATCTCGGCCAGCGTCACCGCGAGACCACCGTCGCTCACGTCGTGAACTGCAAGCGTTCCGTCCTGCGTGGCAACTTCAGAAAGCGCGGAAACGATGTCCGATGGGTTCTCGGGCAGTGCCGGGAATCGGTCGCTGCCACCCATCTGTGCGAGGTACTCCGACCCGCCGAGCGCGCCGGACAGTTCGCCAACGAGAAGCAGGGTTCCCTCTCCAGAGAGTTCCGTTGGCGGGGCGTCGTAGTCCGCGGTCGTTCCCGTCATCGCCAGCGTCGGGGTCGGCGGAATCGGGCCGCTCGGCGAGTCGTTGTACAGCGAAACGTTCCCGCCCACAACCGGTACGTCGAGTTCACTACACATATCCGCGAGGCCGTCCACGATTCCCTTGAAGCCGCCGTACACGTCCGGCTTTTCGGGATTGCCACCGTTCAGGCAGTCCACCGCGGCCAGCGGCGTCGCGCCTTTCGCCGCCAGATTCGTCGCGTTTTCCAGCGCGACCGCACAGGCACCGTCGTAGGGCGCGACGGTCGTCCAGTGGGGGTTCGCGCCGGAGGAGAACGCAAGTCCGAGTTCGGCCCGCCGAATCGCCATGACTGCCGAGTCGTCGCCCGGTGGTGTCGCGGTCCGGGTCTGGACTTCGTGGTCATACTGGCGATAAACCCAGCGTTTGCTCGCGCAGTTCGGTGACCCGACGACCGTCTCGAATGCCGCATCGAGGTCGAAATCGGGGAGGTCGGTTTCGGGTTGCGTCGGTTCCTCCGCTGGCAAGTCGTTCATCGGCGCGCCCTCGCCGATGAACTCGGCCGACACGTCTACGACGGTTTCGCCCTCGAACGTGCAGACGTAGTTACCGTCGGTTACGTCGCCGATGATCGAACAGCCGAGGTCGTACTTCTCGGCGATGTCGGCCACCCTATCGACGATTTCGGGGCGAACCTCGTAACACATGCGCTCTTGGGATTCGGCGAGCAGAATTTCGAGCGCGTTCATGTTCGGTTCGCGCTGGTGAACTCGGTCGAGTTCGATATCCGCACCGAGGCCGCCTTTGGCGACCAATTCGCTGGATGCACCGCCGAGTCCGGCCGCGCCGAGGTCGCGGGCCGACTCCACGAGGTCGCCGTCTACGAGTTCCTCGTTGGCCTCTATGAGCAGTTTCTCGGTGTACGGGTCACCGACCTGCACTGCGGGGCGGTCTTCGGTTTCGGCGTCCTCCGAGAGGTCTTCGCTGGCGAAACTCGCGCCGCCGAGTCCGTCTCGCCCGGTTGCGTTCCCGACGAGAACGAGTTTGTTGCCCGGTTGCTGTGCGTTCGCCGTGACGAGTCGGTCAGCCGAAAGCAGGCCGACGCAGGCCACGTTGACCAGCGGGTTGCCCTCGTAGTCGGGGTGGAACTGCGTGCTTCCCGTCACGGTCGGCACCCCGATGGAATTGCCGTAGTCCGCGATACCCTCCACGACTCCCTCCAACAGGTAACGAGAGTGTTCGCGGTCGAATCCACCGAAGTAGAGGCTGTCCGCGAGTGCGATGGGATAGGCACCCATCGAGAGCGTGTCGCGGACGATACCGCCGACACCCGTCGCCGCGCCGTCGTAGGGGTCGACGTAGGACGGGTGGTTGTGGCTCTCGATTCCCATCGTGATGTAGGTATTCTCATTTAGCGCGACGACGGCGGCGTCATCGCCGGGGCCGATAATGACATCCTCGCTTTCGGAATCGAACGCCGACAAGAGTGGGCGCGATGACCGGTACGCACAGTGTTCGCTCCAGAGGTTCTCGAACAGCGTTTCCTCGGCCGGAGTCGGGTCGCGGTCGAGTTCGGCGACGACGAGTTTGCGGTCGGACTCGGAGAGACTCATTCACTGTTCTGTACAGACAGGGCGGATTAATGCCTTTCCATATGCACGAACATGAGTTTTCGGCCAATGTACTCGACGGGGCGACTCGGCAGAAAAGCACGGCCGTCGCGACTGAGCAGTCGTTTCGATTAGTGATCGGTGGGTGGTTACAGTGTTAAAAAGATACCGGCGCATGCATCAGGAACACGTTATTACAAGTATATTTGGCCAACTGATTTTCCCGAGACTTTGCGATTGTGATCCGTGTTCAGTTCCAAACGATATATGTTCCATTCAGTAGACAATACAGTCATAATGAGGAATAGTTCCAGAAAGCATTTACCGAACTCCGGCCACTCACATACCTGACGCCCCCTACCCAACAAAAGAACCATGAGCCTCCATCACACTCCCTTCGAATAAATCGTCCTCAAAACAGTTACGTTCAGCCTCACGCCGTTCGTTGTCGTCTTCGTTGGACTGGCTTTGCTGGCCAAGGGTCGTCCACGCGACGCCTACAGTTGGCTCACGCGGGAATGGCGTGAACCGCTCTAAGTACACCAATCGATTTTCGTCCATCGATTTCGAGAACAATCGTCGGTACAACGAATACCGAGTTCGCCCGAATGCGTACCGAGTCGCTTTTGCCGCCCCCCTCCCAACCATCGGCCGTGCTTTCGGTCGAGTTGCATTGTCATTCCGCGCTCTCTCACGACGGTCGTGACCCGGTAGAACTGCTCCTGGAGCAGGCGAAAGCCGTCGGACTCGACGCTCTCGCCGTCACGGATCACGACGAAATCGATGCCAGCCTCAAAGCCGCAGAACTCGCCCCCGAATATGGGTTGGTGGGGATCCCCGGCATGGAAATCACCTCTCGTGCCGGCCACGTCCTCGGATTAGGTATCGAAGAGCGTGTACCACCGGGACTGCCGTTCGGTGAAACACTCGACCGCATCCGAGAACAGGGCGGCGTCGCAATCGTTCCCCACCCCTTCCAGAAATCACGGAGTGGCGTCGCTCCAAACGTCACCCGAAAGGAACTTGCGCAGGCGGACGCCATCGAGGTGTACAACTCGCGCCTGCTAACCGGGCGCGGCAACCGCCGTGCGAAGTCGTTTGCCCGCGAATACGACGTCCCGATGACGGCAGGAAGCGACGCTCACATCAGCGAAATGGTCGGCCAAGCCGTAACACAAATCGACGTGAACACCCGCGACAGCAGGGCGATTTTGGGCGCAATCGTCGATGGCCGAACGAACGTGCAGGGCAAGCGAACCCCGTGGCGAATCAGCTTTCGACAGGCGGCGGGCGGCGCGAAACGCCGAGTCGTCAGCCGGGTCGCACAGTACTTCGGATGATGCAGGGCGCAGATTCCGACTTCGTCCGCCGTGCAATCGACGACAACGACCCGCTGCCCGGAACACGAGGATTTGCGGGGGAACTCGATGGAAGACTCGTCCGGGACGTTCTGGGCCGTTACCCGCTCTTTTCCGAGAACGACGACCCGTCCATCTGGCGTTTCGACCCACGCGATTTGGATGACCCGAATCCGGTTCCAGCGGGCTTCGCTCGCACGCAAGAGGGGGACGAACGACTCTGGGAGCTTCCGGATCCGCCGACCTTCGAAGACGAGGACGAAGCCATCTCCGCAGTCAACGCGGCGGTTCGGGCGAGTCTCGACGAGATTTCATCGGACTCCCTCGCCGTCGCATTTTCGGGCGGTGTCGATTCTGCAGTCGTCGCTAGCGCCTTCGACTGTCCGCTGTACGTGACCGGGTTCCCCGACAGCCACGACGTGGAAGCCGCGAAGACTGCGGCAGAACGGATGAACCGTGAGGTACAGGTGGTCGAACTCACACACGAGGATATCGAACACGCCGTTCCCGAGGTGGCTCGTGCAATCGACCGAACGAACGCGATGGACGTGCAAATCGCGCTGCCGCTCTATTTGACCGCCGAACGAGCATCCCATGACGGCTACGACCGACTCGCGGTCGGACAGGGTGCCGACGAACTGTTCGGTGGGTACGAGAAAGTCGCCCGAGCAGACCACCGTGTCGAAGCTGAAACGGTTCGCGGGGCGGCACACGAAACGATTCGAACACTCCCCGAGCAGTTGACGCGAGATGTGTGCACCCTTCGAGCTGCAGGTGTCGGACCCGTCGCACCACTACTTTCCGACCGTGTCGTTCGGACTTCGCTCCGACTTCCGGGTAACATGTTGGTCTCCGACGACGGCGTGCGTAAGTGGGCGTTCAGGGAGTCTGCCCGGTCGTTCGTCCCCGACGAGGTAGCGACTCGGGACAAGAAAGCGGTGCAGTACGGCAGTCTCGTAGCGCGCGAACTCGACCGACTCGCGCGACAGGCAGGATACAAACGGCGGATGGACGACCACGTGACGAAATACGTCCGTTCTCGACTCGAATAGCGCGGCTGACCGTCGAACTGCAGGAAGCGGACTCAGTAGGTTTGCTGCCGTGGCGTTCGCTCGTCGAGTTTACTCTGCAACCACGATTCGTGATAGCCGATACAGTAGCCACCGCACTCGGCACACGCCTGCCGGTTGAGTTCGTTTCGTGTCCCACACGTTTTGCATTCGAACCGTGCCGGGTTTGCACGGATACGTTTCAACCCCAATAAGTTGACAAATATCATTTCAGATCTGTCTGACCCCCAGCAGTACCATTATTATACACGGCCCGAGACGTCGTAAACGGTGTTTGAGCGGGAAATAGAGAGTTGCATATGGATGAGACACGAAAACAAGTCAGTTATTGATAACCAATATATAATTTTCTTATCAATACTGTGGTGTGACGATTCTATCGCTTCCGCAGTCGGGACACTGTCTTCGCTCGTCGTCGAACGCCTTTCCGCAACCGGTACAGACGTAGGTCGGTCGAGGGTCTTCGTCACTGCCGAACAGTCGGTCGATGATGCTCATGACCTGCTGAATCCACCGGATAGACCTTATTATACGCCTCCTAAACCCGGCTCAGTCGCGCTGTTTCGTGTTTTCGTTTCGCCGTCCGACTCGTTCGATCGCCTCGGTTCCGAGCGTTACGACTTCCGCGGAGAGACCATTATGGCTCAGCAGTTCCTCGGAGGAAAACCATTCCCAGCCGTCCACTCCGATTTCCTCCTCGCTCGGCGAGAGATTCCGATTCGTCGCCGCGGCATAGTAGACGAAATCGATATGCTGGTGGGCGACCTCCCCCTCGAAACTGTCGATATCGTAGAGCATGGTGTGTTCCGCGGGCGGAAGTTCCTTGCCGAAATCGGCGGTAACGCTCGTTTCCGGTTCGAGAAGCGTCACGTCCAGTCCCGTCTCCTCGCGCACCTCCCGCAGGGCAGCCTCGCGTGGGAGTTCGTCGCGGTCTACGTGACCACCTGGCGGGAGCCACATGTCGAGTCGGTCGTGCTCGTGGAGCAGGCACTCACCCTCGTGGACGACGTAGCTCGTCGCGGTGAAATGTCGCGTCGTCTCCATGCAAAAGGAGGGTTTGCGACGGGGGTTCACGGTTTCGGTCGGCGACGAGAGGCGGATTCGATCGGAGGTTCAGGGCGTTATCGTTCCTTCCTCCGCATCGAGCAGTTCGTGATACCGATTTCGAATCGTGACTTCGCTGATGTTCGCAACTTCGCTGACTTCGTTCTGTGTCACCTTTTCGTTGGTCAGGAGGGCGGCGGCGTACACTGCGGCCGCGGCCAGCCCGACCGGACTCTTGCCGCTGTGAATTCCCTGTTCGGTCGCCGTATCGAGCAGCGACCGCGCTCTGCGCTCGGTCTCGTCCGAAAGGTCGAGTTCCGAGGCGAACCGCGGGACGTAGCTTTTCGGGTCGGCGGGCTCGATTTCGAGTCCGAGTTCGCGGGCGACGTAGCGGTAGGTTCGGGCGATTTCGTCCTTTTCGACGCGCGAGACGGCGGTCAGTTCGTCCAAACTGCGCGGCGTTCTGGCCTGTCTGGCCGCGGCGTACAAGGAACCGGTCGCGACGCCCTCGATAGAACGTCCCGGAAGCAGGTTCTCGTCGAGCGCTCTGCGGTAGATGACGCTCGCCATCTCGCGAACCGAATCCGGCAGACCGAGGGCGCTCGCCATCCGGTCGATTTCGCCGAGCGCCTGTTTGAGGTTGCGCTCCTTGCTGTCGCGCGTTCGGAAGCGTTCGTTCCACTTGCGCAGGCGCTGCATCTTCTCGCGCTGGCGCGACCCGAGCGAGTTGCCGTAGGCATCTCGGTCGCGCCAGTCGATGTTGGTCGAAAGTCCCCTGTCGTGCATCATCGTCGTCGTCGGCGCACCAACGCGGGATTTTTGTTCGCGTTCGCTTGCGTCGAACGCCCGCCACTCAGGGCCGCGATCGACGGCGTTCTCTTCGACGACGAGACCGCAGTCGTCACAGACCCGCTCACCACGCTCTTCATCGGTCACTAACTGCCCCCCGCATTCAGGACAGCGCTCCTGCTCGTCGGACTGTCGTTCGTCGGATTCCGTTCGCTCGCCACTGGTCTCCGTTTCGTCGGTCGGTCGAGTACGTGTATCAGTCATGGGCGCGTGCTGTCGAAGAAAGGCAGAGGGTCGAAGGATCGATAGACATATTGCATAGGATACACAGCAACTTAACTCTAGTGGCATTTTTGAACAATACATTCGGATGATTTTTAGAACAATTATCTGTTTTGAGCTATGAAGGAATAATGTCTATAAATCGAAGCTCCCCTGTTGGTTTCGCACACTCGTCACTGTCGGAGTCCGTAGATTGGTTCATCGACAAACCGGGAGAGATAGTGTATCGAAACCCTTACCGCTCGTCCGCGGGTTCATCGATATATGAGCGATACGTCTCCCGGGCCTGACGAGGTTCGGCACGTCGCACGGCTGGCTCGTGTGGCTATTTCCGACGAGGAGGCCGAGCAGTTCGCCGGACAGTTCGCGGATATTCTGGGGTACTTCGAGACGTTAGACGAGGTTCCGGAAGTCGAACGCGACACCGACCTCGTGAACGTCATGCGTGAAGACGAAGTTCGAGACAGCCTCGAACAGGAAGACGCGCTGTCGAACGCACCGGAGTCCGAAGATGGCTATTTCAAGGGGCCGAACGTCTCATGAGTGGAGATATTTTCATCACCGAGGAAACCATCGAGGGCGAAGGAGATGGCCCACTCACCGGAAAATCGGTCGCCGTCAAGGACAACATTAGCACCGAAGGCGTCCGAACGACCTGCGGGTCTGCCATGCTCGAAGAGTACGTCCCACCGTACGACGCAACCGTCGTGACGAAACTGAAAGGTGCCGGTGCGACCATCGTCGGCAAGGCCAACATGGACGAATTCGGGATGGGAACGACCACCGAAACCTCCGCCTTCGGCGCGACGGAAAACCCGGTCGCGGAGGGCCGCGTTCCGGGCGGGTCGTCCGGTGGCAGTGCCGCGGCAGTAGCGGCGGGCGAAGCGGATCTCGCGCTCGGAACCGACACCGGTGGCTCGATTCGCTGCCCCGCCGCGTTCTGCGGCGTCGTCGGTATCAAACCGACCTACGGACTCGTCTCGCGCTACGGACTCGTGGCGTACGCCAACAGTTTGGAACAAATCGGCCCGATTGCACCGACGGTCGAAGAGGCGGCCGAACTGTTGGACGTCGTCGCCGGAGCGGACGAGCACGACGCGACGACGCGGGACGAGGGTAATAACAGCGACTACGCGAACGCCGCCGACGGCGACGTTGACGGACTCGACATCGGTGTCCCAACGGAACTCGTCGAAGGCGCTGAGGAGGGCGTCGTCGAGCAGTTCTGGGACGCCATGGACGACCTCGAATCACAGGGCGCGACTGTCCACGAAGTGTCGCTCCCGTCGGTCAAACACGCGGTCGAAGCCTACTACGTCATCGCCATGTCGGAAGCCTCCTCGAACCTCGCGCGCTACGACGGCGTACGCTACGGCCACTCCGGCGGCTACGACGGCAACTGGAATGAAGTGTTCTCGGACGCTCGCGAGGAAGCCTTCGGCGACGAGGTAAAACGTCGTATCCTGCTCGGAACCTACGCCCTTTCGGCGGGCTACCACGATAAATACTACAAGAAAGCCCAAGACGCCCGCGCGTGGGTGAAACAGGACTTCGATTCCGCGTTCGAGGACGTGGACGTGCTGGCCAGTCCGACCATGCCGGTACCGCCGTTCGAACTCGGCGAGAGTCTGGACGACCCGCTCCAGATGTACCTCGCGGACGCGAACACCGTCCCCGTAAATCTCGCCAACCTCCCCGCGATTTCGGTTCCTGCGGGCGAAACCGACGGTCTCCCCGTCGGCGTGCAGTTCATCGGCCCGAAGTTCGGCGAGAAGCAAGTGATTCGAACCGGAAGCGCGTTAGAGTAATCGCGGGACGAAGGCGATTTTTCAATTTCATAGATAGCTGCGATTCCTGGATATACCTCTTCATTTAGGTATACTCACCAAAAATTGGTGAATAAATTGGTGAAGCGAATCAAAATTGAAACTAGTCGTTATTTTCATTCCTTCCACTCGCAAAACTCCTTAAACCCACCTTACTCCTCGTAGGCGAGGTTCATAATCCACTGCGAGAAGGCGTCGCTTTCGGGATCGATTTCCTCCTCGCCGATGAACGGCGAGAGCATGTCGCCCGCCATTAGCAGCGAAAAGTCGAGGTCTTTCGCGGCGGGCGTGACGAAGTAGGTGTTGTGCCCGTCGTAGACGGTCTTTTCTCGCTGGACGAGTCCCTTCGCGACCAGCGATTCGATGATGCGGCTCCCCTTGCGGGACGAAACGTCGAGCTGCTTCCAGAAATCGCTCTGGTGGATGCCGCCCGTTTCGCGGACGAGTTCGAGTCCTGCGAACTCGTCCTCGGTGAGTTCTTCCTCGGACGTGGCCGTGCTCATGTTCCATACAGGGACGGGCGGGCGTTTAAAGGTGACCTTCCACGTTCCGGTACGCCGTCTCGCAAGGGGAACCATCGGCGAACTCGTAGATGCCAGCACCCTCGTCATCAATGGTGATGACGGATGACGAGCGAGTTCCGTAGCCATTCCCGTGGACACACGCCCCGATATCGTGATTCCGGAGCACGGATTTTACCTGTTTGCGCCACTCGGCGACCGAAACGTCCGCTCCGGGCTCGGGATGTACCGCATCCCGAATCCGCTTCGATTTCGGGGCATGGGCGTTCATCCCCTCGTTCACGACGACGTGGATACCCCGGTCGAGATGCGTCGTTTCGAGAACGCCGTCCCATTCCAACACGGTCGCTTCGCTCGAATCCGCGAGTAACAGATTGAATCCGGCGAACTGTCGCTTCGCGAGTTCGTCGTGGACAAACTGGAATGCGTCGGCCTGCGATTCGTGAGCCAGCGCGTCCCGAACCAGCAGTCCACGGGAGCGTTCGCCGTCGATTTCGGCCCGTCTGTTCGTCACGCCGACGAACAGGCCATACTCGTTGTATCCTATCCACGTTCCTCCCGCTTCCTCATCCTGCGGGGCAATGACGGTCGGGTCATGGTCGAGCACTCCGGGAGAGACCGACGGACGCCCCAACGCTTCGTCCCGGTTCGCGGCGGCGACGATCGGTGTTCCGTCGAACACCCGCCACGCGACGATAAGTGTACACACAATTAAACGTAGCCTGTGAATGGATAAAAGCGTTCGTCGGGGGAGTTGCGTATCGCGCGGCCCCGTCGTATATACGACAGCCAGTTGACCATGGGTAGGGGGAGAGAGATGTTCAACAGACGCGATATGCTCAAGACTGGGGTCGCACTGAGCGTTGGAAGCGGCGTCGTCAGTGCACAATCGGAAGACGGAGTAGCATTCAGCGCCGGACGACTGTCCGGCCAACAGCAATCACCAGCCGTCGAGACCGATGCGCAGGGAACTGCCATGGTCGTTCAAGAAGGGGAACGGATGCGATTCGTCGTCCTCGTGACCGAAATCCAGAACGTCACACAGGCGCACATCCATCGCGGCGGAGAGGGGGAGAATGGTCCGGTCGTCGTATGGTTGTATCCCGATCCGAAGCGGATGAACCAGCAGTTGATAGCTGGTCGATTCGACGGTGTCCTCTCGTCGGGTCAGTTCACGGCAGAAGACTTCGTCGGGCCGCTCGAAGGGGAACCTCTCGACGCACTCGTAACGGCTATCGAAAACGGCAACGCCTACGTCAACGTTCATACCGAGTCAAATCCCGAAGGAGAAATCCGAGGACAACTGTCGCCGACCTCGGATGCGCGCGTTCGTTTCCGGCAAAACATACAGATAAACGCGAGTAACGGGCTCAACGTCAGTAGGTCGTCCAGCCTGCAGATTCAGGAATCGTAGCGGAGTCGCTCACGGACTGCGTCGCGGTCGACAGTCCCTGACGCGGTTCGCGGCAGTTCCGCCGTGACATCGAGGAGTCGTGGCTGTTTGTACCCGGCGAGGCGACCGTCGCAGAACGCGCGAATCGATTCGAGAGTCATCGTCTCGTCGGCCACGGGGACGACCAGTGCTCCGATTTGTTCGCCCCACTCTTCGTCCTCGACGCCAACGACGGCGGCGTCTCGAATCCCAGGATGGTCACGCAGAACCTCCACGACTTCGCCGGGATGGACGTTCTCGCCACCGGTGACGATGCGGTCGGAACGTCGGTTCAGCACCCAGATTCGATCCCCTTCGTCGCGGTAGCCCACGTCGCCCGTGTGCAGGCCGTATTCGCCGAATGCATCCGCAGTCGCCTTGCGATTGTCGTAGTAACCCGCCATGACGGTCGGCCCGGCGACGACGAGCTCACCCGATTCGCCCGATTCGACCGGATTTCCATCACCGTCCACCACGGTGAGTTCGGTGAACATGAGCGGCCGACCGACCGTTCCACGGTGTTCGAACGCTTCCGTGGGACGAGCGGTGGCGATTTGTGATGCGGTTTCGGTCATCCCGTACGTTGGGCAGACCGGAACGGCCCGGTTTTCACACTCCTCGATGAGCTCGTCGCGGGCAGGTGCACCGCCGAGGAGGACGAATCGAAGGGAGTCGAGACGAGATCCGTCGTCCGATTTTTCTGCATCCAGCATGCGGCGGAGCATCGTCGGAACGAGCGAGATACCGGTCGCGTCGTACGCTCGAACGGTTTCGAGCGTCTCCTCCGGGTCGAATCCGCTCCCCGATTCGAGGACGACGGTCGTTCCGTACAGCGTCGAACGCAGCAGGGGAGCGAGTCCACCCATATGGTATGTCGAGAGGCAGAGATGCCAGCGGTCGTCCGGGAGGACGCCCAGCCGAAACGCGGAGGCGGTTGCACTCGCCAATAGGTTCCCCATCGTGAGGACGACAGCTTTCGGATTCCCCGTCGTCCCCGACGTGAACAACATGATTTGCGGGTCGTCGCGCGTCCACGCGTTGGGGTCGAACTCGGCTCGTTCGCACTCGCCGAGCGTCGTGTCGATCGATGCATCGACCGACACGACCGGAACGTCCACGGCAATTTCGCGCGCCGTCGCTTCGGTATTGGCCTCGCAGACGAGTGCCGACAAGTCGGTCACACCGACTTGTCGGCGAAGTTCGGGCACAGCGAGACGGACGTTCAGGGGAACGAGCACACAACCGAGTCGCATCGCAGCGTGGACGAGCCGAACGGACTCCATCCGCGTCTCCATCAAGACGCCGAGATGGTCTCCCTCACGGAGGCCAAGTCCGGCGAGCCTTCCTGCGGTTCGCTCGACTGCCGAATCGAGGTCGGCGTACGTCCATTCCGTCCCGTCTTCGGCTTCTATGAGTGCAGTCGCACCCGGCGACACTGCGCTTCGGTGTGCGAGCCAATCGTTCGTGGTTCCGTTCATCGCCATCCCTCCGTTTTCATCGTCGCCCCCACGTGTCCGCCACGCCGTTTCCGGGAACCTGTGGAACGCTGACCGAACCGTCCACGATGCGTGCGCGGTCAGGTCCCAAATCGCGGGCGAGCATTGTTCCGGTTGCGAGCCCGCACGCCGGTCGGTCGGGAATCGCGGCGGCCGCGTGAATTGCGGCCGTTCGGGCAACTACGCCGTCGATGGTGGTCGTCACGACCGGCGAGACGCCAGCGTCGCGGGCGCGGTCAGCGATTTCGACGACCCTATCCGGGCCGCCGAGTACCATCGGCTTGCAGATGAGAACGTCAGCGGCCTCGGCGCCGAGCACCGCATCGACCGAGGTTTCGGCTATCGATTCGTCCGCTGCGATGCGAACCGACCGACCGCGAAGGTCGGCAAGCCCCTCAATATCGTCCCCTGGTACCGGTTGCTCGACGTAAGCTACCCGAAGGGGATCGAGTTTGTGGAACACTTCGCGCGCTTGCGCTCGCGACCAACCGCCGTTCGCATCGATCCGAAGTTCGATGTCGGAACCGACCTCGTCGCGGACGGCCCGGAGTCGGACGACATCGTCGGTGACCGGGCGCGCACCGACCTTTACCTTCACGCATTCGAATCCCGCTGCGACCGTTTCGCGCACGGCATCGACCGTTTCGGCGGGTGAGCAGTCACCGACGGTCGCGTTCACCGGGATGACTTTCACATGTTCTGGCCCGTCGAGGTATCGATAGAGCGGAACCCCGTCGCGCTTTGCGTGCATGTCGGCGAGCGCGAGCGAGAGTCCATGTCGGGCCGCTGGCGTCGGCTCGAGGGATTTGAGTGCATCTTCCGGGGATTCCACGTCGGCGAGCGCGGCACGACAGGCTGGGAGCGATTCGGTCCATCCCGGCAACGGGGTCGCCTCACCGATACCGACCTCGTCACCGTCCTCGATTCGAACGAGGATGCCCTTGCGGTGCTCGATCGACCCGTGAGCCGTTTCCAGCGGCGATTCCAGCGGAAGCGAGAACTCGCGCGTTTCGACTCTCATCTCAAAGCACCATTCCGAGGGCGAACAGCGCCGAGTGGATCGCAAGCAGTTTTCCCGTCTGTTCGAGCGCAGGGTTGAGCGCCTCGCCCGACGTTTTCGTCAGAAGCGTTCGGGCAATCATCACCGCGTATGGGCCGGTGAGAAGAGGGAGAAGGACGAGCGTGCCAAATTCGCTACTCGTAAAGAAGTAGATGGGGACGAGATACGAGAGCGCCAACATACCGACGAATTCGGCGCGACTGGCAGTGTAGCCGATGAGCACTGCGAGCGTCTTCTTGCCCGCTTTTTTGTCGGTTTCCAAATCCCGGACGTTGTTCACGACGAGGATATTGGTGGAGATGGCCGCGACGGGTAAACTCGCGAGAAACGCCTGCCACGTGACGGTTCCGTCGGGAATTCCGAGCGCAAGGGGCGCGGCGAGCAGTGCCGCGGCTTGCACGTAAAACGTCCCCATCACCGCGATGACGCCGAAGAAGAGAAAAACGAACAGATCGCCCAACCCGTTCGAACCGAGGGGGAACGGCCCCCCTGCATAGGCGATTCCGCTGATAACGCTGGCGAGTCCGATAAGGAGAATCGGGAGGCCGCCGACGTAGACCAGATAGACTCCCACGAGGATGGCGAGCAGAAACGTGCCGTACATCGCGCGCTTGACCTCGTCGGCTGTGATGAGACCGGATTGAGTGACTCTGGTAAATCCTTTCCGTTCGTCGGTATCGACGCCCTTCACGGCGTCGTAGTAGTCGTTGGCGAAGTTGGTGCCGATCTGAATGAGCGCTGCCCCGACGAAGGCGGCGAGCGCGGGAAGCGGGGCGAACAGACCCTCGTGGACGGCGAGACCAACGCCGACGAAAATCGGCGCGGCGGCGGCAGGGAGGGTGTGCGGTCGGGCTGCCATGAGCCACGCTTTCGTGCGAGAGACCTCGGTCGCCGTTTCGGTCATTACCGTGATTGTTCTAGCGAGCGGTGTATAGCGTCTACGGTTTTCACGGGATTCGGTGAACTGCGTCCGCTGTGTATTTCGGGAAATTGCGAAAATTCCGGCGACAGTCATTTAAGTAGTTCTCGCGACAAGGAGTAGATACGAGGAAGGTCGGCGCGGGTTCTACCGATAAATTTCCACTCATCAGCCTCCGCGTTCGCCAATTTGTTTCGTTCAATCTCCCGCTTCAGCCTCCGACTCTCCCCGACTCGTGAGACTCGGTAGGTTCGGGTCTCGGTGAGGGTTCCGCCCGTGAACGGCGTACTCCAGCCCGTGCTCGTCCAGTTGCTCTTTGAGCACGCGCCGGAGTCGGTTCAGGCTCGTCACGTCGAGACCGTGTTTTTCCGCGAGATTTGTGAACTGGTCTTCGTCGGTGAGTGACCGGAACTGGTCGTACAGATCCGTTAGTCGTTCCGGTGGCAGACCGCGTATCCATTCGTTGTCGTGCAGTCCGAGATGGTGTTCGCGCTCCCTATCGACGATGTGACGGATGACGACCAACGCAACCTTCGGAATGGCACGTTGGCTTCCGAACGCGGTCAAATCGAGTTCCGACATGATGCCGAGGACGCAGTCGCGTTGCCACGGCGTCAGAGAGAGGTCGTTGCAGAGCGCGTGGCTCACCCGAAGTTTATCGAGGTGGTGCATCCGGCTGCTGTGTCCGGCCATCGCCGAGTGGCGCTCCTCGTGCAAGCGGCGGATACTGTCGCTCAAATCCGAATCCGGGGATGTCGCTCGCCCGATTATCGTCGCACTCGGCGTCACCGGCCCCCACCGTCGAATCGATTGGTCACGCTGGAGATCCGCCCGTCGAACTGAACCATCTCCCGGTAGTTGGCTCAGTTCACGCGATTCTCGGTCGCTCTGCTCGGCGTTCGCTTCGGAATGCCACTGCCAGCTGGCCGACCGCGAACCGCCATCGCCTCGATACATCACCCCCGTCTACTCGGGCGAGATAGTTCAAAGATGGGTTTGCAGAAGAAATAATGTCAGAATTCCTATATATCGCTGATGTCCGTGTGAGATTACAGTCAGAACTCGTCCCGCTTTCCGTCCGTATCTTCACCTCATCGCGAGAACCACTTAAATAGAGATGAGCCGGTAAAAAGATTCGACCCGGTTCTCCGAACGGACAGCAATCGCTAGCGAAGATGTAGATGCGTCAGGCCAGAATACGACCCGTCTTCCGTCCATATCTCTATCTTATCGCGAGAACTACTTAAAGAGAATAGAACACAGCGACACTACTTTCAACGTGAATTTACGCAACCGTTGGCGGTTAGCGACTCACCGCGAGCGAGGAGCAACGCGACAAGCGAGCGGGCCGACAACCGAGCGGAACGAAGTTCTCATAAGCGACGCAGGAGCGAACGAGAGCACGGAAGAGCTTGCTCTTCCGGAGTGAATCGAGGGAGGAGTGCTTTTGGTTCAGCTTTTACAAGGAGACGGGCAGGGCCAACGTGATTCGTCTGGCCCTGTCTCTCGACCGTCGTAAAAGGTGGGTTCTAGTAGTGCCAGGGGTAGTCCGAGAAATCAGGGTCGCGCTTCTCGACGAACGCGTCTCGGCCTTCCTGCGCTTCGTCGGTCATATACCCGAGTCGGGTAGCCTCACCTGCGAACACCTGCTGGCCGACCATGCCGTCGTCGGTCATGTTGAAGGCGTATTTGAGCATCCGCATCGCGGTCGGACTCTTCGAGTTGATTGCTTCGGCCCACTCCAAAGCCACGTCTTCCAGTTCCTCGTGGGGAACCGCCTCGTTCACCATGCCCATCTCCGCGGCTTCCTCGGCGGAGTAGGTCTTCCCGAGGAAGAAGACTTCGCGGGCTTTCTTCTGGCCGACCTGCTTGGCGAGGTAGGCAGAGCCGAACCCGGCGTCGAAACTTGCCACATCGGGGTCGGTTTGGAGGAACTTCGCGTGTTCCTCGGACGCGAGCGTCATGTCGCAGACGACGTGGAGGCTGTGACCTCCGCCGACGGCCCAGCCCGGAACCACGCAGATGACCGGTTTCGGGATGTGGCGGATGAGACGCTGGACTTCGAGGATGTGGAGACGACCCGCCTCGGATGCCGACTCGCTGTCCGCATCTTCCCCCTGATATTCGTAGCCTGCGCCGCCGCGAACTCGCTGGTCGCCACCGGAGCAGAACGCCCAACCACCGTCCTTCGAGGACGGTCCGTTGCCGGTTAGCAGGACACAGCCGACGTCGGTCTGGCGTTTCGCGTGGTCGAGTGCTCGGTAGAGTTCGTCAACCGTCCCGGGGCGGAAAGCGTTTCGTACGTCGGGGCGGTCGAAGGAGATTCGAACCGTTCCCTGCTCTTTTGCTTTGTGGTAGGTGATGTCGCGGAAATCAAATTCGGTGATTTCCTCCCAGCGTTCCCCATCGAAGAGTTCGGATACCATGCCGAAAACTGAATCCGGAGCTACCTAATAGGTTCCCGTCCGGTTCCGATTTTTGCCCCCGGATATCCGTATAACCCGGCAAAGCGGGGTAGGTCTGCGAAACTACTTGCATCGAGCGGACGACGGTGGAAATCATGAGCAGAATCACGTCACGGGCGGCTGGGTTCGAACGCTCAAAGATTCGCGTGATGTTCGAACTCGCGGAGGAACAGGGCGGCGACCTCGTCCGATTGGAAGTCGGCGAACCGGATTTCGACACACCGGAACACATTATCGACGCGGCCGAACGAGCCGCACGAGACGGAAAAACGCATTACACTTCCGGCGCGGGAATCCCCGAACTTCGCAGTGCAATCGCCGAGCGGATGACCGACGAAACCGGCGTTTCGGTCGATCCCGAACGGCACGTCTCGGTGACGACCGGCGCGATGGAGTCGCTGTTTTTGGCACTCGAAGCGATCGCGGAACCGGGCGACGAGGTGCTGATTCCAACCCCGGCGTGGCCGAACTACCGAAATCAGGTGCGACTCGCGGAAGCCACGCCGGTCGAAATACCGCTTTCCGCGGACGACGGGTTCGACCTCGACCCGAACCGTATCATCGAGCATCTGAACCGGGATACCGCCGCGGTTATCCTAACAACACCCTCGAACCCGACGGGACAGGTGTACGACGAGGATGCAGTCAAAGCAGTCGTCGAGGCGGCGGAGAAACACGACGTCTTCGTCATCGCGGACGAGGTGTACGCTCGCCTGACCGATGGCGACCATCGACGCGTTGCGGCGTATACCGATTATCCTGAAGGATTGCTGACCGTCGATTCCTGCTCGAAAACATATGCGATGACGGGATGGCGACTCGGTTGGCTTGTCGGCCCCGAGGACGTAATCGAAGCCGTCACGAACCTCGGCGAAAGCACGACTGCCTGTCCGTCGAGCGTCGGCCAACACGCCGCACTCGCCGCACTGACCGGGCCGCAAGACCCGGTTCGGGAGATGCGAACGGCGTTCGTGGAACGCCGCGACTATCTGGTGAATCGCGTCGAAGAGGTTCCGAACATCTCGTGTCCACGTCCGGACGGTGCATTCTACGCATTTCTCGACGTGAACGAACTCGACGGAAACAGCGAGGACGTGGCCAGACGACTGCTTTCGGAGTACGGTGTCGTCACAGCACCTGGTTCCGGTTTCGGCGACGCTGGCGAAGGATTTGTTCGACTGAGTTTCGCAAACAGCATGGAACGTATCGAACTCGGTCTCGACCGGTTGGAGGAGATGGTCGAAGACGAGCGAAACTGATCCGAAACCTCTCGGTGACGGTTTCCCGCGGCGCGGTCGCTGGCGGTGAAACGAACCCGGCAGCGACGCTTGCGCGGAACGTTCGGGCGCGGTGAGACGTGTTCGTGAACGCTCCCACAACCTACGATAGTGCGGCGGAAAGAGCGTGATACGCAGTCCGCGCGGCGTACATCGAACTCGAACGGGTCATTTCGCGCCTCGAGAGCAGGGCGAAACGCACCAAACGGACACAGAAGGGATTCAGCTCGACAGTCCGTGACGCGACTGGCGTGCCCCTCGAACGAATACAGCGGATACTCGAATCGCGAACGAAAGTCGAACAACCGTCTCGAACGCCGCTTCCGACGGGTGGTCCCGGCATGCCGACGATTCTCAGCATCGATGGCGCACCCGCGTATCTCACGCTCTCTGCGGTCGAACACGACCACGTCTCGGCAGTTCCACAGGGTGAGCGCGCCTATCCGATGGCCGCACGGAACATCAACGTGTTCGCGGTGCCCTCGGGGGACGTGACAGACGGTATCGTCTCGCTGCTTCCCGATGCACGGGACAAAAAACGCGTGAGCCTCAGAAACGGTGCGCTCGCGCTCCGCGCCGTAAACAGGACGCTCGTGGCGATCGAAAACGAGACGTTGAGACAGCAGCGGGACAGATTACATCAGTCGCTCCGGCGGTCGGTCGGTGACGTGAAGCGAAACCTCATCGCCGAACTCGAATCGACCGACCTGACGCGACGAGAGCGACGAACGGTCGTTCGTCGCGGACTCGCTCGATGGAACACGGTCGCAGACCGTGCGCTCGCTCTCTCGAACGGCTCCGCGGCGCGACCTATCGCGTCGGAAATCGAGAAACGACGGACTGGACGGTCGGAGGAGACGTCGCAGTGGAGTCAGATGCGAGGCGACGAAGCCAGACTCCGGATTCGTGTCGGCCTCGAGACTGCCCGTTCGGAGGCGGACGGCGTCAAAGAATCGATTATCGAACCGACGACGAAGACGGTTCGACAAATCGTCGAATACGAGACGAAGCGGTTGACGAAGCAAGCGATAGAGAAGGGTGTCGCCGTCGCTCGGAAAAAGTGGATGAACGAAACGATGGGCACCCTCGCGGCAGGACTGCCCGTTGCCCCCGTTCCCGGCTACTGATACGCGACGGTCAATGTTTGGCAAGTGGACGTGTCGGGACGGTACGCCCGATTTACGGTTCGGGCGCGTCAAGGCTCGCCCGTTTCGCCGGGAGCATCGACAGCGTACACCCGGCAATCGCAGGTGGTTCGACTGGATGTGGATGACGATGGGACGGCCGAAACAGTTGGCCGGACGACGTCTATCACGTTCGATACGTGCACTACCGTTATCATCGCGGTACCATCGGGGAAAACCGGCGTCGGCGACGTAAACGGCGACGCAGACGAACGGTCGCCGGGGTTGGCGAATCGGAGTAACAACCCCTTTGACTCGCGCTCCCTTCGTGGCGACCATGCTCTACGACGAGATAGAAAATCCCGGTGAGTTGACGCCAGAAGAAGTACACGCCCAGTACATCGCCGAACTCGCGGAGACGGTCGAGTCGGTCGGCGTCAACGACGTAGTGGCGGCGACGGGACTCGACCGTTTCGCGGTCGAGTCCGTCGTGGACGGTGAGAAACCGGAACTCACGCTAGACGACGCCGCAGCCATCCTCTCGACGGGGGACGCCCCACCGAAGGATACCATCTTGCTCGAAGTGCGCGACCACCTGTTGATGGGGATGACGACCGGTCTCCTCGATGTGGATACGTTGGCGTCCAGTATCGACAGCGACCTCGGTGCGCGCGCAATCCAGCAGAAAATCGAAGGTCGGTCACCGATGACGCTCGAAGAGTACGCGTTGGTTCACCACTTCATCGCCACACGGAACGACCGTTAGACGGCGGGGTTTTCACCGTCGCATCCGAAGGACACCTATGAACGTCGCAATTCTCGGCTGTGGCTACGTCGGTCTCGAACTCGGTCGGCAGTTGGTCGAATCGGGACACGACGTGGTCGGCGTCCGTCGCTCCTACGACGGGGTGCAAGCAGTCGAAAGTGCGGGACTCGACGGCGTGCGTGCGGACGCGACCGATGAAGAATCCTTATCCGCGATTCCCGACGTGGACACACTCGTCTACGCCGTGAGCGCGGGTGGCCGCGATTCGGACGCCGCACGGACTGCCTACGTGGATGGACTGCGAACGAGCCTGTCACACTTTTCGGGTCGCGACGCGCCTCCAAAGCGAATCGTCTACACGTCGAGTACGGGTGTGTACGGCGACCGAGACGGAGCATGGGTCGACGAATCGACACCGCTAGAGCCGAAAACGGAACGACAGGAAATCCTCGCCGACGCAGAGCGAATCGTGCGCGAGAGGGGAATGGATTGGACGATTGCTCGGTTCGCGGGACTGTACGGGCCGGACAGATATCGACTAGAACGGTATCTGGAGGGGTCGGTGTCCGAACGGTACCTGAACCTGATTCATCGCGACGACGCCGCGGGCGCGGTTCGGTTTCTGTTGGATGCCGATGTAGGTCGAAACGAAATCGTGCTCGTCTGTGACGACGAACCGATTTGGAAGCCAACACTCGTGGAGTGGCTCGCAGACCAGTGTGGTGTCGAGCAACCCTCGCGAGGGGAAGCAACGTCCGAGCGCGGGCGATCGAGCAAACGCTGTTCGAACAGGAAACTTCACCAGTTAGGCTACCGTTTCCGGTATCCGACGTATCGAGAGGGGTATCAGGACGCGATTTCGGCATACCGAAAGGCCGAAAACGTCTGACATCTGTTACCGTTGGGAAAAGTTCTTGTCACCCCCTATCGACAACTCGGTGTATGGAGTTTCCGGCCGACCAGTCGGTTCAGGGGCTATTTCGGACGGCGCAAGTCTATGGTTCTGAGAATCCGATGCTCATCGTCGGTGCGGCGCTCGGAGCGGTCGTCCTTGCGGTTTCTATCTGGCTGGTCGTGCGCTGGATTCGGCGGCCGATGGGTGCCAGACTCAAACGGGCGCTGGCGAAACGCGACGAAATCGTCGTCCTGATGCATCCGAATCCCGACCCGGATGCGATGGCTTGTGCCATCGCCGTCGCATATCTGGCTGAAACGGTCGGAACCGAGGCCACACTACAGTACGCCGGTCAGATACGACATCAGGAAAATCGCGCGTTTCGAACCATTCTCGACCTCGAACTGAAACGGGTAAAACACGTAACCGACCTCACCTCTTCTACCATCGTCCTCGTCGACCACAACACGCCCCGCGGTTTCGACGGAGCGGAACGAATCGAACCGTACGCCGTTATCGACCATCATCCTGGAAACGGGACGGGGGAGGTGTTCACCGACAAACGGACGAACTACGGCGCGTGTTCGACTATCGTGGCGGAATACTTCGGTGAACTCGGTGCAACGCCAGTCGGCCCGGACGAAATCCCGCCCGAAGACGAGTTCGTCCTGCCGTCCGATATCGCAACCGGCCTGCTGTACGGGATTCAGTCAGACACGAAACACCTCACGAACGGCTGTTCCGAAGCCGAATTCGCGGCATGTGCGTACCTGTATCGGGGCGTCGATGAACACCGACTCGACAGAATTGCGAACCCGCAGGTGAGTGCCGAAGTACTCGAAATCAAATCGCGGGCCATCTCCGAGCGCGAGGTTCGCGGGTCGTTCGCGGTTTGCAACGTTGGGGAACTCACAAACGCGGACGCCATCCCGCAGGCAGCGGACGAACTCATGCATCTGGAAGGTGTGACGGCAGTCGTCATCTACGGTCAGAAAGAGGAAACAATTCATCTCTCGGGACGGTCGCGCGACGACCGCGTTCATATGGGAAAAGCACTGCAAACCGCCGTCTCTGAGATACCGGGTGCCGACGCAGGGGGGCACGCGCGCATGGGCGGCGGCCAGGTGCCCGTCGAATCGGCGGTCATCGCGGGCGGGATGGAACTCGGACTGTGGACGAAACGGGAGTTCACCGACGGTATTTTCGACGCGCTGAACGGAAACATCTGACGAACGACAGCCAGTTGGCATAAAGAAGACCTTTTTATCCCCTGCCCGTCTGGAGTGAGATACCGAATGAGCACGCTGGTGGTGTGTGTCGATAGAAACAACGATATCGGACGCAAAACCGGGTTGGAGATGCCCGTCGCGGGATGGGAGGCAGTCCGGTCGCTCGTCACCGATGTCGGACTCGCTGACCCCGAGGATTCGAGTGTCAACTGTATGCTCGAAGCCCTCCGCGTGGCCCGCGACCTGCGTGATGGGGACGAGTCGACGACTGTCGCGGTTATCTCCGGCACTGCCGAAACGCGAGTCAGTGCAGACCGTGCCGTAGCCGCGCAAATGGACGAACTCGTGGCGAAATACGACCCCGATTCGGCGATCATCGTTATCGACAGCGCAGAAGACGAGCGGTTGGTTCCTATCGTGGAGAGTCGCGTCCGGGTCGATGCGGTCGACCGCGTCGTCGTCCGACAGGCCCGCGACATCGAATCCACCTACTACCTACTGAAGCAGTTCCTCGCGGACGAGGAACTGCGACAGACTGTACTCGTCCCGACGGGTATCGCGCTCATCGCCTTCCCGGTGTTGTTGTTGCAGTTGGGACTCGCAATGGCAACGTCGGCCATCACCGCGGTTATCGGCCTGTTCGTCCTGTACAAGGGTCTCGCTATCGGCGACTACCTCCGAGACTTGCCTGCCGAGGCGCGCGACGCATTGTACTCCGGTCGGGTCTCCATCGTTACCTACGTCGTCGGACTCGGATTATCGCTCATCGGGGTGTTCGCTGGCGCACTCCGCGCTGCCCCGCTCCAGTCCTCGGAAGGGGTACTCATGACGGCGATGGCGTTCACGTTCGAGAGCGTGCCGTGGATTGCGGTTGCCGCCCTCACCGCGAGTATGGGCCGACTGCTGGACGAAGCCATCCGCAACGACCGCGTGCGAAACTCCTACCTGAACCTTCCGTTCGGCGTGCTCGCAGTCGGATTGGTCGTCCGCGGGTTTTCGGCGTACTTCCTCCAGCGGGACGGGAAAATCCCTGCAGTCGTCGTCCCGAAGATTTCGGTCGGCCAGACGACCGTTTCCCAGTTCACGCTCGACCCCGGCACGCGGCTGGCAGTGTACGTCCTTCTCGGCGTCTTCGTCAGCCTCTTCGGCGTGCGCGTGGCGTCCTACATGAGCGGGACGACGTTCGAAGAGGAGTTCGTCGAGTAACCGAGGGCCATTTATTCGCCCACTCGAAAATCACACCATGAACCAGCAGGCGTGGGTGAGTCTCTTTTCAGGCGGGAAGGACTCCTCGTGGGCGCTCTATCAGGCACTCGAAGAAGGCTTGAACGTCGAGCGACTGCTCACCGTTCACCCGGCGGGCGACTCGTACATGTACCACGTTCCGGCGACCACCCTCACGACGCTCGTCTCCGAAAGCATCGGCATTCCACTCGTGAACGTCGAGGGGGAGTTCGACGCCGAATCAGCCGAGGACGCGGGTGAGCAGGGGGACAAGGAGACCGAAACGCTAGAAACCGCACTACGCGACCTCGACCTCGATTTGGCGGGCGTTACGGCGGGGGCGGTCGAAAGCGAGTTCCAGACGAGCAGAATCCAAGCCTTATGCGACCGCCTCGACATCAACCTGTTCGCGCCCCTCTGGCAGGAAGACCCCCGCGAACTCGGTCGAGCGATGATCGACGCGGGCTTCGAAATCAAAATCATCCAAGTCGCAGCCTATGGGTTGGACGAAACGTGGCTCGGTCGGACGCTGGACGAGAAAGCGCTGGACGAGCTCGAAGCTCTCAACGAGGAGTACGGCGTTCACGTTTTGGGGGAGGGCGGCGAATTCGAGACGTTTGTAACGGACGCGCCGCACATGGAACGGCCAATCGAATTGGAATACGACACCGAATGGGATGGAAACCGAGGTCGATTGCGAATTTCGGACGCCTATCTGGGCTGAGTGTTCCTACCGCGAACGGACATCGTGAGTGAGCGGGCTGTTTAGTGCGGAACTACATCTGTCGCATCGGTTGATTTCGTCGTGGGCCAGCGAGACTATGAAGAGTGGTGTCGTACCGCATTCGATGAGTACTCCAATAGACGAGCGACGAGCGGCGGAACTCGATTCGGACGCACAGGAACTGTTGAACACGCTGGTCGAAGAAGGAGCGCCCGACCTCACCCACCAATCGCCCGAACAAGCCAGAGTACTGCTCGGCGGCCTGTTTACCCCGGATGTCGAGCCAGAACCGGTTGCGAGGGTAGCAGAGCGCAAGATTCCGGCGTACGCACGGGATATCCGCGTACGAATCTACGACCCCGACCCGAGCAAGGCACTCCCAGCGACCGTCTACTTCCACGGTGGGGGGTGGGTCGTCGGCAATCTGGATACCCACGACGGTGTCGCACGCTCGCTCGCGAACGAGGGCAACTGCGTCGTCGTCTCCGTCGATTACCGGAAGGGACCGGAACATCCGTTTCCCGCGGCCGTCGAAGACGCGTACCTCGCGGTGAAGTGGACTGCCGACAACGCCGACGAAATCGGGGCGGGTGAGGGACTCGCCGTCGCCGGTGAGAGTGCAGGCGGGAACCTTGCAACCGCCGTCGCACAAATGGCCGTCGAGAAGGGAATCGACGCGCCGGATATCGACCAGCAACTGCTGTTGTATCCGGTGACCAACCACGCGTTCGACACACGCTCCTACGAGGAGAACGCCGACGGCTACTTCCTGACTACCCGAGGAATGGTGTGGTTCTGGAATCACTACCTCCGCGACGATATCGACGGGGCGAACCTTCGAGCCTCGCCGTTGCGTGCTCCGGAACGAACTCTCGCCGAACTACCACCAACGACCCTGTTCACCTGCGGGTACGACCCACTGCGCGACGAACAGTTTGCGTACGGTGAGGCGCTCGCCGATGCCGGTGTCTCCGTCGACCATACCCACTACGATGACATGATTCACGACTTCGCCAACATGCGTCGCCTCTCCGAACCGTTTCCAGGCGTCGAAGCGGCCAACGACGTGCGTGAGCGTGCTGGCGAGGCGCTTCGAGAGGCGTTCGAATAGGTGTCGCGATGGCGCAACACGACACGATTCGGGGCGAATCTGTAGAGTTCGAGAGTGAAGGGACACGATGTGCGGCCTCGCTGTACCGTCCTCGCGAACCGGCGACTACCGACGCCGAAAATCCACCGGTCGTGGTGATGGCGAACGGGTTCGGGTTACCACGTTGGTGCGGACTCCCGGCGTTTGCCGAGCGGTTCGCCGAACGGGGACTGGCCGTGCTCGTGTTCGATTACCGGTCAATCGGTGAGAGCGACGGCGAGCCCCGAAACGTCGCGCTTCCCTTCGCGCAGATCGCCGACTGGCGAGCGGCGGTCGAATACGCGCGCACCATCGACGGCGTCGATGGCAATCGAATCGGCGTCTGGGGATTTTCACTGGGAGGTGGTGGTGCCTTCGTCACGGCCGCCCGCGAGAACGTCGATGCCTGCGTCGGACAGACGCCGATCTTCGACGGCGGCCGAACCCTCCTCTACATCGTCCGACAGATGGGGCCGACCTACGGCCTCCGCACCACGGCAGCGGGGTTGCGGGACGCTGCCAGGAAGTACACCCGGCAAGATCCGTATTACATTCCAATCTGGGGTGACTACCCCGACGAACTCCCGGCGCTTCCCCCGCCGGGTTCGAAAGAAGGACACGAAGCCGTCGTCGGTACGGACGCGAACAACGAGGAACTGAACGACAACGAGGAACTGAACCGATGTGCAGCGCGCGCGTTCCTCACGTTCGGTCGCTACCGCCCCATCAAAGAAGCCACCAACGTCGACTGTCCGACCTTGGTCGTGGAAGCGACTCACGACCAAATCGCCCCCGGTAGCGCCATCGAGGCCACGGTTTCGAGGCTCACCGACGTGAGTTGGGTATCCTACGAAACCGACCACTTCGGGGCGTTCTTCGGCGATTTGTTCGAGGAGGTCGTCGACAGGGAAGGCGCGTTCCTCAAACGGCATCTAATCGGTTTGACCGGGCCGTAACACGACCGACACGAGCCAGCAGAGTGCGAAAGCAACTCGGTCAGGGCGGCGGCGACAATGTGCTTGGTGTTGCAGAAGACACACTCGCCAGCATTTATCGAACTGCACGTCACGTCCGAACGTGGATGGAAATACTTGGATGCATCGGTGGAGGCGAAGAAAGCTGTTCGGTCAAAGTCGATACGTACGGAAGATGAGTTCGTGAATCAGCTTGTGTCCCCCCGAACAGGTGCAATGACTCCTTTGGGGAGATGTTCAGCGAATTTGGCCGTCGCTACGAAGATGGTTCAACGGAGAAGGGATTCGCGATTCCTCGCTACTCGTCGTGTGCCCCGTTCGTAATCTGGGTGTGCGCACCGATCAGCGCGCCCGCGAGATCCATGTTTTCGATGTGGGTTTTCTCGTCGATGATGGAGTCACGCACGTCACAATCCCGAACCGTCGCGTTCGAGAATATGATGGCGTTGCTGAGGCTAGCGTTGACGAGTTCCGCGCCGTCCATCACGTGGACGTTCTCGCCAACGTCCGTGTCGTCGAGACTGGCACTGTCGGCGACGTACGATTCGCCATCGAGATACCACGCAACCGCATCGAGATAGCTTTCGGGCGTGCCGATATCGAACCACGCTTCCTCGAACGAGTAGGCGAACACCGGCTCTTGAGCTTGCAACCATTGGAGGAACCATCCCGGTTCGTCCGGGTTGTTGCCATCCTGGAGGTACTCCTGGAGAAGTGGCAGATTGTCCTGCGTGAAGGCATAACAGGCGATGGAGACCAGCGTCGAGTTGGGATCCTCCGGTTTTTCTTGGAAATCCACGACGCGGTCGTTGTCCAGTTCCACGAGGCCGTAGGATTTCGCGCGTTCCTTACTTCCCACATCGTACGCGGCCAGAATCGGCGATTCTTTTTCGTCGAAAAAGTCCACGAAGTCGCTCACGTCGAAGCTGATGAGGTTGTCACCAGCGATGACGAGGAGGTCGTCGTCCACTTCCTCGCGCTCGACCAGTTGGGCCAGCGCGCCGACGACGCCGAACTTCTCGTCCTCTTCCGAGGTGTCTTCGACGCTCAGCGTGGGCTTTTCGAATTCGCTTGCTTCGAGATGCGTGCGGAACTCGTCCGCGAAGCGCTCGTTCGTGCTGACGTACACCGTGTCGATACGGTCGTCAGCTTCGAGGTCGGCAAAGATTCGGTCGATGACCGTAGTCTCGCCAATCGGGAGAAACATCTTCGGCCGGTGTTTCGTGATGGGCCACAGGCGCGTCGCGTATCCGCCCGCGAGGACGACGGCTTTCATGGAAGGACCGTCACGCCCGCCCCCTAAGTCCTTTTTCATTGTAGTGCCAACAGGCTCGATGCGACATCCGCCGCGAGGATTCCACGAAGAATCCCCACACGCGAGGGAATACCCCGGTTCTTCGTGTTCACGCGGGTGAATACGACTCCCCAGGAACTATTCAGCCCACACGTTACCCGTCGAAGAAGGCGGAAAGTAGTTCGTTCTGTGCCCGTCGAAGATGGTAGTGAAGCGTCGCCGACGCGATGTCGAGCGACCCGGCAACCTCCTCCGCGTTGCTTCCGCGAGGCCAGTCGTAATAGCCCGCGAAGTACGCGGTTCGAAGTGCCGTCACCTGCCGCTCGGTAAGCCGTTCGGTAATCGACTGGCGGAAATCCTGCTCAGTTTGGGTCGGTCGGTCGATCGTCCGCTTTCCGATCAACTGGGAGTTTGGATAGGCCGACTGAAACGTATCGACAACCTGGCGAACGTCCGTATCGTGTGGCACTTCCGCGACGAGGGACACCTCACCACTGTCCGCAGTCGCGGATTGCACGGCGGCACCGGCCTCGATCAGTCTCTTGACCGTCGATTCAGACATCACGGTTTCGAGGACGAATCCGACATCGTCGATGTCGATGAGTCGGCACTCCTCGACCTGCCTTGCGTCGGACACCATCTCCTCGACACGCTTCGGTTCTGCATCGTCGACTCGAACGTAATGGAGCAGTTTTCCGTCCGAAGCGGGGACGAGACCGTGCAAATGACATTGGCAGTCCAACTGGCGAGAGACTTTCAAAAACACTTCCCGCGGGTCGGTGACCCGAAATTCGAGTTCGACCGAACTATCCGATAGCAGTATTTTCTTGTTTTTCGCAGCGTTGATGGCGAATCCGATGGTGTCGCCGAGAATTTTGAGGGCCGCTTGTGCTTGTTTCCCCAGCACCCCGTCACGTGTCGAAACGAGGGAGAGCGTGCCATAAACCGTGTTGCCGTACGAGATGGGGATGGAGATTCCGGATACGATACCGCGGTCGAGTGCTTCCTCGCAGACGAACTGCGGGAGCTTGTCCGTTTCGCGAACGTCTTGGATGACCTGTAGTTCGTCGGTTCGCATGGCCATGTCCGTCGGGTCATCGGCGATGTCCTTTCCGAACTCGATGAGCGTGTCGAGATACCCATCGATACCCCCGGCGCGGGTTCGGGGTGTCACTCCCTCCCGACTCACTTCGCTTTCGTCGGTCCACGCGAGTTCGTACAGGCCGGATTCGACCAGTCGCTCGCAGACCAACTGCTCGATATCGTCCCGCGTCGCAGCGTGAACGAGTTCGTGGATAACCTCCTGAATCACCCAGTGAATCTGATTCAGCGTCTCCAACTCATCGTGCTGCCGTGCCAGTTTTCGCTCCCGTTCCCGACGGTCAGTGATGTCGCGGGCAACCCAGACGACGACGTCTCGTCCGTCGATTTTCGTCCCGAGCGCGGTCGTCCGTGCTTCGAACCAGCGCTGCCCTTTCTCGACTTCCAGCGGATATTCCATCGTCTCGATCTGGCCAGATTCGAGCGTCCGATGAATGTGTGCTAAAAATCGATCGGCTTGCTCCTCGGGGAACACGTCGTGAAGTCGTCGGCCGACGAGATTTGTCGGGGAGCTAGCGGCCAGCTTTTCGGTGTTCGGACCGACCAATAATTCACGGTAATATCCCTTCTCGTCGATGAGAAAGGCAACATCCGGAAACGCTGTCGTGAGTGCCTTGATACGACTCTCACCGCGTCCACCGAGATGTTTGCCGATGGCATTCGTGATTCGTGTCCGAAGGTCATGTACGTCGTCGATCGCTGTCGTCGGGAGATAGTCGCTGACGCCCGCCGCGATTGCTTCGCTGGCGACGTGTTCGCATCCGTCCCCCGTGAGCAGGACGAAAGGGAGATTCGGATACGTCTCGCGCACCGATTCGAGGAGGTCGATACCGTCGCTGTTCGGCAAGTTGTAATTACTGACGACGCAGTCTATCGCCCCGTATTCGAGTTGAGCGAGGCATTCCGATGCGGACGATTTAATGTGTACCGTCAGATCGCCGTGGGCGTGAGAGTACTCCCGTGCGATGTCGGTTTCGTGTTCCACGAAGAGAACGGTTCGGTTACTCGACATGGTTTCCTCATATCCGTGCGGCACTCGGGTTCACCCCCATCTTACGTTAGCACATGTACCGCTACGGGAAAACACTTTACGTCGTCACATTCCTCGCGGTAGAAATTTGAACGAGCAACGCCAACCCCGAAATATGACCGACGACGAAACGACACGGGAGCGGATTACGGCCTTTCTGCGGGCGGAACCCGCCTCGCCCAGTAGCCTCGCGGCGGAGTTCGATATCACGGCCGGTGCAGTACTTCGACATGTTAGGCACGTCGCCAAATCGGTCGAATCAGGCGGCGAGCAACTGCTCGTTGCCCCACCGGAGTGTCGGGACTGTGGGTTCAATCGGTTCGATGACCCCGCAAATCGCCCGTCCCGCTGCCCGGAGTGCAAGAGCGAAGCCATCGATGAACCTACGTTTATGATTCGGAGTGCGGAGTGAACGAAACACCTCCCATCGAACCACGAACTCGCTACTCGAATCCGAGCGACCGATTCGAGGACAAATCGTACTCTATCGACGACCCCTGTTGGACAAATTCGTAGTCGGGGTCGGTCAGATACACCGCACCGTTCTCGACTGTCACATCAACGGAATCCAGCACAGCATCCTCACAGGGACCGTAGGAGCAGACACCCGAATCGGCCTCGAACAGTGCACCGTGTTTGCCACAGACGAGTTCGCCGTCGCGCATGGTTGCTCCGTTACCTTTGTCGAGGCGCACGTCGGTCCAATGCTGGCAGTAATTTTTCCACGCCAGCACGTCGTCGTCCTGCGTCACCAACACGGCCTCTTCCTCGTCGAATCCGTCACGAATCGTAAACAGGAAGGTGCTGTCGTCGGGGATTTCGGCAAGCGTGGCGATGCTGCTGTTCTCTTCCATCGGCGGGAAATTGCCGACGAAGCGGCTTGAGGCTTTTCAATAGTGGCGCGATTCGACGTGCTGGTCGAAGGCCACGGCGAGGTCGCGGGTGACGGGGCCGACTTCGAATTCGGTATCGTCCAATCGCGTGAGTGGACGAACTTCCCACGTCGTGTTCGTCAGGAACGCTTCGTCTGCATCTCGAACGTCCCCGGGGTCGTACGAACCAGTCTCGGTCGGAATTCCGGCCTCGTCTGCCAGTTCGAGGATGACTCTTCGAGTGATACCGGGTAGCACTGGCCCGGAGAGCGAGGGCGTGTGAAGCACGCCCTCGCGGACGAAAAACAGGTTGCTCGTCGCCCCCTCCGTGACTGTGCCATCCGAATCGAGCATGAGTGCTTCGTCCGCCTCTGTTTCGAGGCGGGCGAGAATCCCGTTCAGATAGTTGTGTGTCTTCGCGTGTGCGGGAATGGCTTCGGATGGCATGCGCCGGGTTTCGACTACCTCGGCGTGTGCCGGGACATTCCACACCGATTCGCCTTCCGTTCCGCCGCGTGGGAGGTCCGAAACGATGATTACGAGCGTCGGGTTTTCGGCAGGCCCGGGCGTGAGTTTCCCGGGTTGGACGCCCCGCGTAATCGAGCATTTGACGTAGGCTTCCCGCAGGTCGTTCGCGGCGAGCGTTTCGTCGATTCGCGCCCGGAGGTCGCCGTCACCGATTCCGTGGTCGATGGAAAGCGCCTCGCAGGTCGCCCGAAGGCGCTCGATGTGGGCGTCCCACTCGAACACCGTCCCGCCGTAGGCGCGTAGCGTCTCGAACGCGGCATCGCCGTACATAAATCCGCGGTCGCGCACGTTGACGGTCGCTTCCTCGGCGGGGACGAGGTCGCCGTTTACGTGGTACTGCATTGGTCTCCCACTTTCGTTTCGCCGTTCGTTTCGCACAGTTCACAGAAATTTCGAATCAGTTGCTTCCCCTCGTCCGTCAGGATGCTCTCGGGGTGGAACTGCACCCCGATGTGGGGACGAGTCGCGTGTCGAACCCCCATCACGGTTCGGCGGTCGTCCGCGGTTTGGGCGGTTTCGACCAGCACGTCCGGAAGGTCGCCACGTTCGACTGCCAGCGAGTGATAGCGCCCGACGTCGAAGGACTCGGGAAGTCCCGCGAAAATCCCCTCCCCGTCGTGGGTCACGGTCGAGGGTTTCCCGTGAACGACTTCGGGGGCGTGAACCACGGGCGCGCCGTGGGCCGCACAAAGTGCCTGATGGCCCAGACAGACGCCGAGCGTGGGATACGTCAGTTCCGAAAAGATGGGAATCGAGACGCCGGCGTCGTCGGGCGTACCGGGGCCGGGGGAGACGACGATGCCGTCCGGGTTGAGGTCGTGGATGCCCGCGATGTCGATGGCGTCGTTTCGCCGGACGACCACCTCGTCGGCGAACTCGCCCACGAACTGCACGAGATTGTAGGCGAACGAGTCGTAGTTGTCGATGACGAGGATCATTTTCGGGAGGTCGGTTTGGGTTTCGGGCCTTGGCTGTGGGTTTCGCGGGTCGCGGGTAAACCCTGTTGGTTTGTGTGGTTTTTGAAGGGTGGCAGTCGGACTGTGGTGATAGTGAAGAGTATGAGGAGGGATGGTCGCGTGGGACGTGAGCAGTTTCCGACTCCAGTAAAACCGCCCCGCCACCGCAACCACACGCCTCCCCAACCGATTCCCGTCATTCACTCCGTTCGTTCTAGTCACCCACCGTCGGAGACGAACTCCGACAAGCCGTTCGTTCGCTCCTACGTCACTCACGAAGACCTCGCGGGAACCCAACAGACCCTCGGCGGTGAACGCCTCGGGTCCGCTAACTCAGAGAAAAGGCGACGACGGATTCAACGGTGTAGCAACACGGAGGAAAATAAAGCCTTGAACGAAAGTTTACTCCCAACTTCGACAACAATGCAGTAAAAACAACTACTCCACGGAAAACCAATCATCACGCTCTAACGCTTCATCAATCGCCCTAACTAGCGCCTTCCCCTTCGCCAACGTCTCCTCGTATTCCAGTTCCGGCACCGAATCGTGGACGATTCCGGCACCCACGCGAAGATGGTACTCGTCGCGATACCGAACCAGCGTTCGGATGACGATGTTCAGTGTCGCCCGGTCGTCGAAGCCCAGAATACCGATGCTGCCGGTGTACGGCCCTCGTCGGGTCGATTCCAGTTCGTCGATGATTTCCATCGTCCGGGGTTTGGGTGCACCCGTAATGGTGCCACCCGGAAACACCGCCGCGATTGCCTCCGTCAATCCCACGTCGCCCCGCCGCATCCCGGCGACTTCGGAAACGAGATGCATCACCTCCGAATATTTGTCCACTCGGCGGTAGTCGGTCACTTCGACGCTTCCATACTCGGCGATTTTTCCGAGGTCGTTCCGTTCCAAATCGACCAGCATCGCGTGTTCGGCGCGTTCTTTCTCGTCGCCGAGCAGGTCGGCTTCGAGTTCCGCGTCCGCCTCCGGCGTCCTCCCGCGTTTTCGGGTTCCCGCGATGGGTTCGGTCAGGACGCGCTTTCCGTCCACGTCGAGCAGGAGTTCCGGACTGGCGCTCACCAGATCGACGCCCGGAAATTCGAGCAGCGCGGAGTAAGGCGCGGGATTCACTCGTCGAAGCGCATCGAACGCTTCGACCGGATGGACGCTTGCAGGCGCTTCGAGTCGCTGAGAAATGTTCGCCTGAAAGGTCTCGCCGTCGCGGATGTAGCGTTTGACGGCCTGCACGCGCTCCGCAAAGGCCTCCCTGCCGCAACTGCTGGCGAACGACCCCTGTTCGTCGGTGGGTGGGTCACCGACGGCATCATCTCCATTCATCGCAGCATGTGCCAGCGACAGTGCCGTGCTTCGTGCATCGTCGTAGCTCACGTCGGGGTCGCCGAGTCGTGGACAGGCGGTCACCCGGAGCGTCGTCTTCGCTGAGTCGTCGGAATCCGACCCATTCGTCTCCCACGCCGCAACGCAGTCGTACAGACCGAACTGGAGTCGCGGTAGATTTCGGTCGTCCGTGGCGAACCCCGGAAGCGTTTCCAGTTCGCGCACGAGGTCGTAGGAAAGCCAGCCGAACAACCCACAGGGGTACGGAACGGTGCACTCCCCCCGAATCAGTTCCTCGCCGTCGAGTACGCCCGCGAGTGCGCCGAGGCTCGATCCTGGCCCGCCGGACAGGGATTCGGCCTCGGGTCGCGTTTGCAGCCGCTCGGTTGGTTCGATACCGAAGTATCCCCACCCGGACTGTCCGCCCGTCGTCGCCAGATAAAAGCCGCCAGTTCCGTCCCGTGCGCGCCGATACGCGAGGTATGGGTCGGACACATCGACGCGAACTTCGACGGGGATTCTCGGATCGCGCGGTGCGTCGTGGGCCACCTCGCGGTACGCAGACCGCGACGTGACGACCACTGGTTTCTCACATCGATTTCGCACGTTCTATCCAGCCTTCGATTCGCTTCGCCGAGAGGTCGGTTTCCCGCGCGAGTTCCTCGGAGTCTGCGACCGCCAACTGCGCCGCATCGTCCACGCCCGCGTTCCGAAGTCGCTCGGCGTACGCCGGGCCGATTCCCTTCACGTCTTCGAGCGGGCGACCTGGTTCCACGTCCGGTTCGTCCGTCGTCTCAGATTCGTCGGCGGGTTCGGTTTCTTCCTCGTCCGGCTCCGATACTGCTTCCGTCGGTTCCTGCTCTTCGGTCTCGGTTTCCGCTTCGACTTCCGCCTTTTCTTCGCTAACTTCGTCCGGTTCCGGTTCGGGTTCTGTTGACTCGGTTTGCGCCGGTTGTCCCGCTTCCGCAGTCGGCCCGGTTGCTTCTGCCGGTTCCGCGGCGGTGTCGGGTTCGGCTTCCTTGATGTGGTCAGTGGGTTCGACATCGTCCACGAGGTCTTCCGTCGAAACACTTGTGTCGGATTCCGGGGACTCGTCGGTTTCTAGTTCGTTCTCTGTCTGTTTTACCGCCCGCTCGCTCGTCGCATCCGGTTGCTCTTTCGTCTCGGTCGGTTCGCGCTCTATCGTCACGCCGGAGTCGCACTGGCGTGTCTTCGACCGCTCATCGCCAAGACCGAGCAACGATTTCAGCCGTGTGATAAGCCCCATTACAGGACTGTACAAAGCCCCATCACTTAAAGGCGTCTTCGCAAGGCGGCGTCCATCCGCTCGACGGGGGCGGGAAACCCAGTCCAAATTTCAAACGCGGCGACTCCTTGAAACAGGAGCATCCACGCGCCATCGATGGTCGTCGCTCCACAGTCGGCCGCCTCGCGGAGCAGTCGGGTTTCGAGGGGACGATACACCGCGTCCATCACCGCGAGGTCTCCGTGAAGCGCCGCCGTCGGAACCGGCGAAACGTCGTCTTCCATCCCGACGCTCGTCGCGTTGACCAGCAGGTCGGCCTTCGGAACGAGTTCCTCCAACGCGTCCAGTCCATGTGCGCTTGCGCTCGGGACGTCGTCCGCCAGCGACTCAGCGCGCGCGACGGTTCGGTTGGCAATCCGAACCGTCGCACCATCATCGGCCAGCATGAACGCGATTGCCCGGGCCGCGCCGCCCGCACCGACGACGGCTGCTGATTTCCCGTCGCGGGACACGTCGTGGTGCTCGAACGCGCGACGTGCGCCCTCCGCGTCGGTGTTGTGACCGGTCGGGGCGGACGAGTCCGAAAAGTCGATGGTGTTCACCGCGCCGATTCGCTCCGCGAGAGAATCGGGTTCGACATGGGAAAGCGCGTTCTCTTTGAACGGAATCGTGACGTTGAGTCCGTCGATTCCGAGCGCTTGCGCACCTTCGATTGCCGGGCCGATTTCCTCGGGTTCAAAGGTGACGTAGCGCGCATCGATTTCGAGTTCGTCGTACGCGGACTCGTGCATCGGCGGCGATAGCGAGTGGCCGACGGGGTTGCCGACCAGTCCGTAAACGTCCATACGCTTTCTGTGGTCTGCTGTCGAATAAGCCCATATGTCTTAAGTAATATATATTAATGGTGAAACAATCAATAAGGATATGTACTCGCCGCAATTTACGCTCGGACTGTCCACCGACCTGCTGTTGCTGCTCGGTGGTATCGTGTTTCTCTATGTCGGTGCAGAACTGCTCGTCGATAGCGCGTCGTCGCTCGCGCTCGGGGTCGGTATCGCCCCGGTGACCATCGGCGTCACGATAATCGCCTTCGCCACGACCGCACCCGAACTGTTCGTCAGCCTCATCGGGGCCGTCTCCGTCTCCGGCGACATTGGCCTCAGCAACATCGTCGGGTCGAACATCGCCAACATCGGTCTCGTGTTGGGGGCGTCCGCACTCGTTCAACCGCTTGCAGTCAACCGCGACTTGTTGTGGCGACACGGGTCGTTCATGCTCGCCGCCGTCGTTCTGCTCGTCGTCCTCGGTAGCGACGGATCGCTCGCCACCGCCGACGGCGCACTCTTGCTCGTCGTTCTCGGCGTCTTTACTGTCTACATCCTTTGCCACACGCGACACGACGGTAACGCGTCCGCCGTCACCGACGAGCTGGGTGACGATGGAACCATCAACGCCCGCACCGTCGGTATGTTCGTCCTCTCGGTTGCCGTCCTGCTGGCGGGGTCACGCCTGCTCATCATGGGAAGCGTCTCGCTGCTCCGCGGGTTTGGGTTCTCGGACCTGTTCATCGGCCTGACCGTCGTCGCGTTCGGTACCTCGCTTCCCGAACTGGCCACCTTGATGGTCAGTTCTGCCCGCAACGAAGCAGACCTCAGCATCAGCAACGTCATCGGGAGCAACATCTACAACATCCTCGCGGTCATCGGCGTGCTGGCGTTGGTCGTGCCGGTGAACGTTCCGGTGACCACGCAGACGTTCGAATTCCCGTTCCTCGTCGCCTTCACCGTCGCGGCGATGGCGCTGATGGCTCACCGACACCACGTCTCGCGGTTCAACGGCCTGCTGCTCGTCGGCGGCTACGGCGTGTTCGTCTTCTTCCTGTTCCCCTAATTTTGGAACGCAAGCGTTACTTGCGGGGGGAAGAAACTCAATTTCGATGACTGGACGATTACGGCACCCTCTTACAGCAGTCCTGTTCTCGGTGCTCCTAACAGCACCGTGGATGGGATTGTGGGCGACTGGACACGGTCACGCTCTTTCGACGCTCCCGACAGTTGCTATCACGGGAATTTCTATACTCGGTGCGTCGTTTCTCCTCGCGTGGGCTGCCGAAACGGCGGAGGAGGACGTTCCGCGCGCATTCGCGCTCGCCATTCTCGCCGTTCTCGCCGTCGCCCCGGAGTACGCGGTTGACGCACTATACGCCTGGGAAGCTGGTGCCAACCCCGAGTCGAATGCCGCGGCCCTCGCCGTGGCGAACATGACCGGTGCGAACCGAATTCTCATCGGCCTCGGCTGGTCTGCGATCGCGATATTCGCCATCTACAAAGCGCGCTCGACCAACGACCCCGCGATCGAGCAGAAAAGCGGCTTCCTCGCGAACCGCGTTCGACTGGACCGCGACATCTCGACGGAAATCCTGTTCCTGTTCATCGCCACGGTATACGCTTTCTTCGTGCCGTTCGGTGGCGGCATCGGGCTGACCGACACCGTGTTCCTCGTCGGGCTGTACTTCACGTACATCATCTTTACGCTGAACGCACCGCACTCCGAGGAGGAGCAGGTCGGTATTCCGGCCTATTTCCAATCGTTCAAGAAGAGTATCCGCGTTCCGATTTACCTCAGTATGTTCGTTTTCGCGGGATTGGTCATCTACACCGCGGTCCACCCGTTCGCATCCGGGCTGGAGGAGTACGGAAAGCACATCGGTATTCCCCCGTTCCTGATGATTCAATGGATTGCGCCGCTCGCCAGCGAGAGTCCCGAACTCATCGTCGTCGCTTACCTCGTCAACAAGGCGCGCTCGACGGCGGCGTTCAACGCGCTCATCTCCTCGAAGCTGAACCAATGGACGCTCCTCATCGGTACCCTCGGCATCGTCTACAGCATCTCGCTGGGTAGTCTCGGGACACTCCATCTCGGTCAGAAACAGATGGGTGAAATCTGGCTCACCGCCGCACAGAGCTTCTTCGCGCTGGCCATCCTCGTCAATTTCAACATCAGCATCCGTGAAGCGATCGCACTGCTGGTGCTGTTCGCCGTCCAGTTGTATCCGGACTTCCACCACTACGAGGCACTCATTGCGTTCAGCGCCGTCTACATCGTTCTGGGTCTCGTTCTCCTCGCAATGCGACGGGAGCAACTCCAACTGCTCGTCGGTCGTGTCTACCACCGCGTTAAAGGCGGCGAGCGAACGCCGGCCGAACAGGTCTGACGGTCTCGGCGTTTCCGACGGCATCGACGCCCTTTTTCGATTTTAGCACGGAGTCGTGTACATGATTGCCGTCGTCGTCAGTCGCGCCGATTACGCCTCGGAGCATATCGGCGAACACCTCCGGTCGGAGACGGAGTGGACAGTGCACGAAGACGATTCCCGCCCGGACGCCGACGGTGGGGGTCGATACTATCGAACCGACGGATTCGAACTCCGCGAGTTCGAATCACTCCATCTCGACATCGAGAACGTCGCAGACGCGTTCTCGAATCCCGACGTTCTCGTCTTTGCCTCCCGCCATTCGGGCGACACCGGGCCACTGCTGACCGCCCATTTCACGGGTAACTTCGGCCCGGCGGAGTACGGCGGTACCGACGGAACAGTGGCCGAAACCTGCCCGAACGCACAGGCCGAACTGCTCCGCGCGTTCGACGACCACGCGCCCGACTCGTACGAGGTGGGCATGGAGTGTACCCACCACGGGCCGAGCGAAGTCGGCGTCCCGTCGATGTTCGTGGAACTCGGCAGCGACGAGGAGCAGTGGCACGATTCGAAGGCGGCCCGTGCAGTCGCCCGCGCCATCCTCGACCTTCGCGGCGTCGAGCCGACCCGCGAACGACAACTCGTCGGTTTCGGCGGTGGCCACTACGCCCCGCGCTTCGAGCGAATCGTCCGCGAGACGGAGTGGGCGGTCGGCCATATCGCGTCCAACTGGAATCTGGAAACGATGGGCGCGCCCGCGGAGGCACGGGAGACGATTCGGCAGGCGTTCGAACGAAGCGGCGCGGAGTACGCAGTGTGCGAAGGAGAGTACCCCGAACTGGCGTCGGTCGTCGCCGATCTCGGCTACCGACTCGTGAGCGAAACGTGGGTTCGGGAGGTGTCCGGCGTCCCCCTGTCGCTCGTGGCGGAACTGGAATCCGAACTGTCGTCGGTCGAGTCCGGACTGCGATTTGGTGCGTCCGCGCGTCCGCTGGACGACTCGGACGACAGCGCGCACGAGTACGAAATCGTCTCGCTCCCGACCGACCTGCTCGACAGTACGACAGGTATCGACCGCGACGAGACGCGGGAAGCAGTTGCAAAACACAGCATTGCGTTCGAAACTGAGCAGGGTGGCACGCGTGTCGCGGGACGCGCGGCGGTTCGCGGGACGAACGAGTACGACGCCATCATCGACGCGCTCGCGAAACTCCTCGACCGGAAATACGAAGCAGTGGATCGGACGTCGGACGAAATCAAGGCACACGAAGTCGCCTTCGACCCGGAAAAGGCGCGAAAACTGGGCGTCTCGGAAGGGCCTAAGTTCGGAAAACTTTCGTCAGGCACGACGGTTACAGTGAACGGAAGGACTATCTCGCCGGATGCAGTGAGAACCGAACGGACGCACACGTTCCCAATCTGATTTATCCTTCCTGATAAATTTCTTTGAAATTCGAAAGGTAATAAATCTTGCTTTGTGGCGTCGCTATATGCGTCTGACATGCGTCATTCAGAGGGGAAAGATAATTAATCTGCGTTGGTAAACCAAATCTCAAGGATGGACTCCATTGTGGAAGACGCCATTGAGGAGGCGGAAGGGGAACAACAGACTTCTCCCCAGTCGCAGCTCAGTGGTGCCAGAGATGACGCGGCACCGTCGGGGACGAACCCGTCGGGAACCATGACCGACGACCAACTGCAGGACGTACTCAAAGACCTCCAGACCAACATCACGGTCGTCGGCTGTGGTGGTGGCGGTGGGAACACGGTCAACCGGATGGCCGAAGAGGGTATCCACGGCGCGTCGCTGGTCGCGGCGAACACCGACGTCCAGCACCTCGTGGAAATCGAAGCGGACACCAAGATTCTGATGGGCGAGCAAAAGACCAGCGGACGCGGCGCGGGGTCGCTTCCGCAGGTCGGCGAGGAAGCCGCGCTCGAAAGTCAGGAGGACATCTACGATGCCATTCAGGGCTCCGACATGGTGTTCGTTACTGCCGGACTCGGCGGTGGCACCGGAACCGGAAGCGCTCCGGTCGTCGCAAAGGCTGCGCGCGAGGCTGGCGCGCTCACCATCGCCATCGTTACGACGCCGTTCACCGCGGAGGGTGAAGTCCGTCGCACCAACGCCGAGGCCGGATTGGAACGACTCCGCGACGTGAGCGACACGGTCATCGTCGTTCCGAACGACCGACTGCTCGACTCCGTGGGCAAACTGCCCGTCAAGCAGGCGTTCAAGGTCGCCGACGAAGTGCTCATGCGCTCGGTGAAGGGAATCACCGAACTCATCACGAAACCCGGACTGGTCAATCTGGACTTCGCCGACGTTCGCACCGTCATGGAAAAAGGTGGCGTGGCCATGATCGGCCTCGGCGAGAGCGATTCAGACCAGAAGGCACAGGACTCGGTCAAAAGCGCCCTGCGCTCGCCACTCCTCGACGTGGACATCAGCGGCGCGAAATCCGCGTTGGTCAACGTCACGGGTGGTAACGACATGTCCATCGAGGAGGCGGAAGGCGTGGTCGAGCAGATTTACGACCGCATCGACCCCGACGCCCGCATCATCTGGGGAACCTCCATCGACGAGAATCTTGAAGGTACCATGCGCACCATGATCGTCGTCACGGGGGTTCAGTCTGCTCAAATCTACGGCCGTAACGAGGAAGCGCAGGCACAAGCCAAAAGTCGAATGGAAGATATCGACTACGTAGAATAATCCGTTCTATGGGGGTGCGGTCTTCCCGCTCGTTTGCCGACTGGTGAGTCTCGGAACTGAACGCGGTCGCTTGAGGACTGCCTTGGAAAGATAGAAAAAGCCCGATAGCCAAACACAACTAACTATGGATGTTAAACTCGACGTTGCGTCGTACGTTCGCGTACTCAAACTGGCGAGTACGCCCTCGTGGGACGAGTTCTCGAAGATTTCGAAAATCGCTGGCGCGGGTATCGTGCTCGTCGGTCTGCTCGGGTTCGTCATCTTCGCAGTGATGAGCTTCCTCCCCGCATAGGTGACTACGATGCCAATTTACGCAGTAAAGACCACGGCAAGCCAGGAACGAACCGTCGCGGACATGATCGTCAACCGCGAGGAACCGGAGATACACGCCGTTCTCGCCCCTGACTCGTTGACGAGTTACGTGATGGTAGAGGCGGACGACGACGCGGTCATCACCCGCGTACTGGAAGAGATTCCGCACGCCCGGAGCATGGTGCCCGGTGTGAGCAGCATCTCCGAAGTCGAACACTTCCTCTCGCCCACGCCCGACGTGGAGGGCATCGCGGAGGGGGACATCGTCGAACTCATCGCCGGACCGTTCAAGGGTGAAAAGGCGCAGGTGCAGCGTATCGACGAGGGCAAAGACCAGGTGACGGTCGAACTGTACGAGGCGACCGTCCCGATTCCGGTTACCGTACGCGGTGACCAGATTCGCGTGCTGGATTCCGAAGAACGGTAAGCGAACTGGGCACGGCGAAGCAGTGAGCAGACACGGCGAAAAGCGGTGGCTCTTTTTACTTCGTTCCTTCGTCGCTCACGAGAACAGCGAGGAGCGGTAATTGCTTCAACTTCGAATTCAGGGACTATCTCGACCGTTCGCCGTGGGCGTGAACCACGAACTCCAGCGCGTTGACGAGATAATGCGCGACGACCACGACCAGTAGACTCCCCGAGAGGACGAATGCTGCGGCGAGCACGCCACCCAGCGTGCCCGTCACGAGGACACCGCCCGGCCCCTGTGCACCGTGGCCGACTGCGAATGCGACTGACGAAAGAACGGCGAGGAGCCACGGTGAGATACCGTACCCGCCCGCGAGCGCGCCGACGAGTGCCGACCGAAATAGCAGTTCCTCGAACCCGGCGATAATGGGAAGGACGACGCCGAGCAGGAGCGCCCACCCACGAAACGAATCCGGCGTCAGTAGTTCGCGCAGACCGTCCTCATATTCGATTCGCAGGGCGTCGGCTACCCGTTGACCGATTTCGTTCGCCACAAATAACGCGACACCGAGGACGATTCCAACGCCGAGTTGGAAGAGGGTCGCCGATTCGACACCGAGCGCGGAGCGCGGAATTCCCGCGAGCATCGCCGAGATGACGAGAATCACGCCGAACAGACCCTGACTCAGCGCGACGTTCAGCAGGAGCACCCCCGTCGTTAGTTCGTCTTCCGGGTTGGGTTGCGTATCGATCTGGTTGATCGGCTCGTCTGCCTGATCGGTCGGTTCTGATGCCAACTCGGTCGGTTCCGGTTCGGACGTTGGCCGTCCGTCTTCGAGGAGGGATCGTCCCGCCCCGAGAGGGGACGATTCCGGGGTGGAGTCATCGGAACCTAACTCCCGACTCGGTTCCGAGGTGGGTTCCAACTCGCCACCATCCCCAACCACTATCGATTGCGAGGCTCGCGCCAGCGCGATAAGGATGACGAGGACGACCAACGTGACGGCGGTGAACGCGTTCCAGTTCGGCGCAGGCATTCGGTTTTCTGTAGGATATCGGGGAGGGAAAAGGTATCTGCTTACGAGGTTGCAGACGTACCGTTGGCTTTCTCCACGCTTGAGACAGCGTTTGAGTGTATTCTGTGTCTCCAAATCACGGCTACAAACCACGCCCTCGCATCTGCAATCGTCATAGTCTCAAAACAACCGGATTTTACTGAAAAATCGACTCATCGTCGCTCATCCTCGACAACAGCACAAAAATCAACGCGGTGTCGCAACTCACGACTGCGAAAACATACAAAAAAACGAATTCCGCGAATCCGACTACTGCGGGCTGGGGCGACCCGTACTGCCGCCGATGTCGTGCTCCAGCGCGCTGCCGGTGATGTTCTTCAAACGGTCGATGAGGCTGTCCTTCTCGGGTTCGCCCGAGAGGGCCACTTCGAGCACTTCGCTGATGTGCGAGACGGGGATGATTTCGACCATCTCCTCGTACTCTTCCTCTATCATCACGTCTTGCTCGTTCGCCTTCGGGATGATGACCGTCTTGATGCCCGCCTTCGCGGCGGCCTCGATTTTGTGGGTCACACCGCCGACGGGGAGCACGTCGCCGCGCACCGACAGCGAACCGGTCATGGCGACGTCCTGTTCGACCGGCGCGTCTTCCAGCGCGCTGATGACGGCGGTAGCCACCGTAATGGAAGCGGAGTCGCCGTCAACACCCTGCTGGCCCGCCTGGACGAACTGGATGTGAACGTCTTTCTCGCTGATGTCCTCGTCGCTGAACTTCTTGATGATGGCGGAGACGTTCTTCACGGACTCCTCTGCCATCTCCTTCAGCTGACCGGTGGCGATGACCTGACCAGGACCCTGCGACGGCGTCACTTCAGCCATCACGGGGAGCATGATACCGCTGTCCTCGCCCATGACGGCAAGCCCGTTGACACGCCCGACGACGTCGCCGTCGGAGACGGTGAGTTCGTAGTCCTTCCGGCGCTCGATGAAGTCATCCGCGATCTGTTGCTCGATGGAGCGCGAGCGGCGCTTTGCCTGCAACACGTGGTCGCGCGTGGTGAACTCCGCGTCCTCCGCACGAGCGATGTCGCCTGCGACGCGGACGAGTCCACCGAGGTCACGCAGTTTGAGCGTGAGGTGGTCTTTGCGTCCGGCGCGGCGCTGGGCTTCGAGAATGACTTCCTCGACCGCATTCTCGTTGAAGTGCGGGAGGCGACCGTCCTTCTCGACTTCCTGCGCGATGAAGCGCGCATACTTGCGTCGCATCTCCGGCGTGTCGTCGATGGTGTCGTCCATGTACACCTCGTACCCGTACCCCTTGATACGGGAGCGGAGTGCCGGGTGCATGTTCTCCATCGCGTCCAGGTTCCCTGCCGCGACCATGACGAAATCGGTCGGGACGGGTTCGGTCTGCACCATCGCGCCCGAGCTGCGTTCGGACTGACCGGTGATGGAGAACTCGCCCTCCTGAATCGCCGTCATCAGCTTCTGCTGACTGCGGATATCGAGCGTGTTGATCTCGTCGACGAACAACACACCTTTGTTGGCCTTGTGAATCGCGCCGGGTTCGACGCGGTCGTGGCTCGGCGTCTCCATGCCGCCGGACTGGAACGGGTCGTGACGGACGTCGCCCAGCAGCGCACCCGCGTGTGCACCCGTTGCGTCCTCGAATGGCGCGCTGGTCACGTCGCTGTTGTTCACCAGCAGGTTCGGAATCATCGCGTCGGTTCCGCGTGAACCGTAGCGGAACGCGAGGTAGATGACACCCGCGGCGAGAATGCCCAGCAGCGGTTTGCCAGCGATGAGGAGCGCGTATCCTACCACGATGGCGATGATAACCCACATCAGGAACGACCGCATCTGATTGCGCTTGCGGGCTTCTTCCTTGTGGGCTTCGATTATCTGCTCGCCCTTTCCGGCGGGAACCGTCCGAACCTTCGGTTCGTTCCCGTCGTCGGGGTTGTGGTAGACGAGGACGTCCTGCAAATCCTTCTTGGGGAGGAGTTGGCTCATCGCCTTCGCCAGCATCGACTTCCCAGTACCAGGCGTACCGATCATCATCACGTGACGGCGCTGCTTGGCCGCCTTCATCACCACGTCACGGGCGTGATCCTGCCCGATGACCTGATCGACCAATCGGTCGGGAATTTCGACCTCTTCCGTGCTTTCTATCTCCAGACCACCGAGCAGATCGTCCTCCGAAACATCGTCGGAAATTTCGGTTTCGACTTCGCTGCCGAGACTGTCTATCTCCTGCTCAGTTTCCTGCTCCGGTGGCGGAGCTTCGGTGTCGTTACTCATAGAATTCGTTCTGTGTGATTCAAACGAAGGCAGGCGAACTGATATACTTTCTCCCTGCGACCCTGCGTGCCGGTTTCTAACAGTCAGCCGTAAACGTGTGAAACGCGGCGGTTTTGCCCGGGCGCGACTCGTCACTCTTATACAACCGCTGGCCGACGAATCGACCATGACCCGCGGGTTCTACATCGGGCGCTTCCAACCCTACCACAACGGCCATCACAGCGTGGTCGAGACGATTTCAGAAGAAGTGGACGAACTCGTCCTCGGCATCGGGAGCGCCGGGGATTCACACACTCGGCACGACCCGTTCACGGCGGGCGAGCGAATCATGATGATAACCAAATCCCTCGTCGATTCCGACTTGGTAACCTACGCGGTTCCCATCGAGGACTTGGATAGAAACTCCGTGTGGGTGAGCCACGTCCAGAGCATGAGTCCGGAGTTCGACGTGGCCTACTCGAACAACCCCCTCGTCATCGAGCTGTTCACGGAGGCAGGCGTTGAGGTACGTCAATCGCCGATGTTCAACCGCGACGTGCTCGAAGGCACCGAAGTCCGCGACCGAATGGTCGAGGGCGGCGACTGGCAGAAACTCGTCCCCGACGCCGTCACCGAAGTCATCGAGGAAAGCGGCGGTATCGAGCGCATTCAACGCGTCAGCCAGACCGACTCCAACGGCGTATGATAACGCTCTCGTCCGACTTCGGAACGCCGTACCCGGCGGCGATGAAAGGCGTCCTCCTCCAGCACGGCGACGCCCGACTCGTGGACGTGGCACACGACTTCCCCCGGCAGGACGTGCGCACGACGGCGTTCTGGCTCCGCGAAGTGCTGCCGTACTTCCCGCCCGCAGTCCATCTCGTTGTCGTGGATCCCGGGGTCGGAACCGACCGCGCCGCGATTGCGGTGCGAGCAGGCGACCACGCGCTCGTCGGGCCAGACAACGGCGTGTTGCTCCCAGTCGCTCGCGAACTCGACGACCCCGAAATCTTCGAAATCGAGTACGAAAACGCGGATAGTTCGACGTTCCACGGACGGGACGTGTTCGCGCCCGCCGCTGGTCGTATCCACGAAATCGGCGTCGATTCGATAGCAGACCTTCCCGACATCGAACCTACGAGCGAGTTCGAAGACTTGCGATTTCCGGAACCGACCGTCACCGAGTCAGACGCGGTGGGCGAAATACTGGTCGTGGATGATTTCGGCAATGCCATCACAAACCTCCCGGGCGACTTCCTCGACGGTCTAAACGAAATCGAGATGAACGGAGAAACTGCACCTGTCAAGCCCTCCTACGCGCACGTCGAGCCCGGCCAGCGACTCGTGACGGTCGGAAGCCACGGCAACGTCGAACTCGCGGTGAATCGAGGCCGCGGCGACGAGGCGTTCGGCGTCACGGTCGGCGACGAGATTCGATTTGAAAAATAGCGATATTCGTTCTGGTACTTCGTCTGCTGGCGATTCGCTAGCGAGTGGTAACTACCGACGTGTAGCGTCGGTTCCAAGATTTATCGCCGATTCCACGACCCTGCCAATGCCGGGCCGAACGCGAAGAAGACGATACCAGTCCAGAGAATAGCGAAGATGAGTGCACCGCTCATCGTCGTCGTCAGATAGCGGAAGAACCCCACTCCGCTCGCCGAACTGTACGTGTCGAGCGTGACATAGAAGGCAAAGAGCGTCGGCATGTTCGCCAACAGAATGGTGAGCGTCACGGCCAGCACGTCACGGATCGGATTTCGATTGTGACCCGTTCGGGTGGAGGATTTGGTTGCCATGTTCGTGTGGAGTCATTCAATCAGAATAACAGTTTTGTTCAGGCCGCGTCGGTATTGTGTCGCGATGCGTAGGAAACGAGGCTAAACAGCAGTGCCAGCACGCACGTCGTGAGAAGCATGCCGAACAGCGCCATCGTAATGGGCGTCATCTCGAACAGCGGGACGCCAAACAGGTTCATCGTCGTGCCACGATTCTGGCCGGTGGTTCCGACAACAAACCCGATTCCACCTGCGACGAGAACGACGACCGTTGCGGTCGCGAGGAAGACGGGGCGGCTCGAAATAACGCGCTCGCTCATCGGAAGTGAGTTGGTGCTCCCGGTGGTTAGGGTTTGCTACTTGGAACAACTCCGACGCGGGGAAAATCGAAAAAACCTGAAACGAGCGTTCGACGCTTACTTCGCGGCGATAACGTCGTCGATGCGGGCGATCATCGTCGCGGCTTCGGTCGCGCTCTCGACTGCCTCGCGTTTGACTGCGGCGGGGTCGATAACGCCTTCCTCGACTGGGTTTGCGATTTTGCCCGTTTCGCCGGAGGAGATGACTCCTGCGCGGCCTTCTTCGTCGTCGTTTGCAGCGCGGAGGTCAACGAGGGCGTCGATCGGGTCCATGCCTGTGTTCTCGGCGAGCGTGCGTGGGAGCACTTCGATTGCGTCGGCGAACGCCTCGATGGCGAGTTGCTGGCGGCCCTCGACACCCGCGGCTTCGTCGCGGACACGGCTTGCAATGTTGATTTCGGTCGCACCTGCGCCGGGGACGACGCTCCCGGAATCGGCGGCGGTCGAAACGACGTCAAGTGCGTCGTTCAGTGCGCGCTCAAGTTCGTCAACGACGTGTTCCGTTCCACCGCGGACGAAGAGCGTGACGGACTTCGCGGCCACGCCACCCTCGATGAAGGCGAGGTTCTCGTCGCCGTACTTTTCGACGCGGATGCTGTCGGCGTGGCCGAGTTCGTCATCGTCCACGTCGTCCGGTTTACCCGTACGCTTGCCGCCCGTTGCCTGTGCGATTGCGGTCGTCAGGTCGTCGTCCACGTCCTCGAAGGCGAGGATACCGTGGTTGGCGAGGTACGAGGCGGTGCGGTCGTCGATGGAGGAGTGCGAGAAGACGACATCGACGCCGGCGTCGGCGATTGCGTCAGCGAGGTCGCGGAGCTGGTTTTCCTCCGCGTCCATCGCGGCGGTGAGCTGTTCGACGTTGTCCACGGAATATTCCGCGTCGATTTCCGTCTCGCGGACGCTGAACGTGCCGTCGGTGCAGAGAACGGTGGCGTCTTCGACCGAGCGCGGCATGTTCTTGTGTGCGGGTTCCGCGTCGGTGACTGTTCCCTCGATGAGTTCCGTCGCGCTGGAACTCGAACCGACCTGTGTGTGAACGCGAATATCGTCACGTTCGACCTTCTCGTCGCCCTCGACGTGTCGGACGGCGTTGACGACGACTTCGGCGAGTCGCTCGGTCGTGATGTCGCCGGTGCCCTTGCCGGTCATGCTGGATTCGGCGACCTGCTTGAGAACTTCGTCGTCGATATCGGCGTCGAGCGAAAGGTCATCGATGGCTTCGAGCGCGATGTCGCGTGCGCGAGCGTAGCCTTCTACGATGGTCGTCGCGTGAACGTCCTGTTCGAGGAGGTCTTCGGCCTTGGCGAGGAGTTCACCCGCGAGGACGGAGGCCGTCGTCGTTCCGTCGCCGACCTCGTCTTCCTGGGTCTGGGCGACTTCGACGATCATCTGTGCGGCGGGGTGTTCGATATCCATCGAGTTGAGGATGGTTGCTCCGTCGTTGGTGATGACGACGTCGCCGTCGTCGGAGACGAGCATTTTGTCCATGCCACGCGGGCCGAGCGTGGTTCGTACTGCTTCGCTTACTGCTTTGCCTGCGGCGATATTGGAGGACTGAGCGTCTCGTCCGTGTGTTCGTTGGGAATCCTCGCTGAGGATGAACATCGGTCGTCCGCCCATGCGTCGCTGTCCGAAGCCTGATTCTGACATCACTACAACGAATGATTGATGTTCTATATAAATTTTTCCACTGCGTTCGGAGGATGACACGCTATCACACATATCGGAGACGAATATCCCGACCGATAGATTCAAATAATATTATGGGGGAATTTTCAGATGTTGGAACTGGAGCACCGTTTTCGCGTCGTTGACGTTCATTCCCGCCTCCCCGTCGAAGAGGCCGTTACGGCGCGCGGACGGGCCATCTCGCCCGAAAAGCTGGAGCGCGAGATGCATCAAGCGGGCGTCGTGTCTTCCGTCGTTTTCCCCGGGCCACAGGACGGCGAGAGCTATCTCCGAGCGAACAACGCCGTTGCCCGACGAAGCGTCGAACGTCCGTTCGTCTCGTTCGCGCGAATCAATGGCCCTCGCGACCCGACGGGGAGCGCCACTGCGCGACTCCGAAACCTCGGCGTGCGTCGGAAGGAATGGCACACGTCGCCCGAAGATATCGAGCAGTACGCATACGACGACCGGTTTCACGGATTCAAACTCGACCCGGTTCAGGACGGTCTGCCGGACGAAGTCGTTCTCGACCAACTGGAAGACGTTAGTCTCCCATTGCTCGTCCACGCGGGCGAAGGATTACTTCGCCAACCGACACGACTGAAACCCTTCTCGACCGGTCGTTCCCCGTCATCCTCTCGCATTTCGGTGGCTACCTGCTGAATCGGGATTTGATGGACGACGCCATCGACTTGCTCGATTGTTCCGACGACTGTTATCTGGACACGAGTTTCATAGGCTACCGCGACCAGTTGGAGCGCGCCGTCATGGAACATCCAGACCGCGTGCTGTTCGGCAGCGGTGCTCCGAACGCCCACCCGAACGTCGCCGTGATGGAGATCCTTACCTTGGACGTTCCCGAGGACGCCATGCGGAAGGTGTTCACTCGGAACCCGTCGCGAGTTATCGAAGCGCTTTCCGTAGATTGAGAACTTCTTTGGGGAGTTATCCCAGAACCAATCGAACGTCGAAACCTGTTCTCGCTCTATGCGTCCCGCCAATCGTATCGCTCGACGGCTCGGTTCGCTCGTGACGACAATCCAGCGGGATTCCGAGCATCGCTTCGGTCACGGATGCGGGCGAGGGCACCGTCCTTCGTACCGATGGCGATGCCTTTGCAGACGCGCTTTCCGCAACTCGCCCAGAAGGAGGGTTCGGCATCGCCCGACGCCACGTCTCGCCCCGCTTCGCGGGCGTCGGCGACGGCATCCTGTATCGTCCGTCTGAAAACCGTCAGGCGGGGGCCGTAGTTTTTCGTCATTCGGTACGCGAGCGAGCGATATTTGACGCCCCAGTCACGTTCGATTCCTTCGTCGTCTCGTTCGTCCAGACTGACGCTGACCATCGGCGACCACGTCACCGACTGATCCAAGTTAGCGAGACGATGAGCGCAGTCGCGCGCACCGCCGGTTTGGAGGGTTTCGTCGAAGCCGTCGACGGTCTCGATGGCTTCGCGGGTGAACACCGCATTCTGTCCCGAGAAGTAGGTCACGTCCCGCCCCGCAATCGTCCGCGTTTCGACCGTTTCCGTCGTCATCCCCGCCTTCACCAGTCGATGAACCGGGCCGGTCACCACGTTCACGCCATTCGATATCGCCTGTTCGACGCCGTCGTGCCACGACGCCTCGATCGCGACATCCTGGCCGACGAATGCGATGATGTCGCCCGTGGCCTCGGCGATTCCGGCGTTTCGAGCGACGTTTAGGTTTCGGTCAGAGATTTCGACCAGTGCGCTCACGTCGTCGCGCTCGCACACCATGCCGGTCGTTCCGTCCGCGGAAGGACCGTTGACGACGACCACCTCGGCGTCCGGCGCGTGCCGGGAGAGCGCGTCGAGGCTCGCTCTCAGGGGGTCTCGCCCATTGAGCGTCGGAACCACCACGGACAGGTTCATACCCGCTTTTCAGATACCGGATACGTAAAAGTAATTCGGCACGCGTCTATTCCACTTGGGCATTCCAGTACGAAACGGACGCGAGTTGGTCGCCGATAGCCGAGTCGACGATAGCCGTATCCATCTCGCGAATCCGCTCCGCGACGGCGTCCGGAATCTTGCGATAGAATCCGTACGGGAGAATCCAATCGTGATCCGAACCGACCAAGCTGAGTCCGGTTTCGGCGAGCAGTTTCTCCACATCGTCGAGGGAGTAAAGTCGCGACCCCATCGGTAGGAGCCAGTTGTAGAGGCTGCGCGTACTCGGCCCGGCGAACGTATCAAAAAAGACCTGCTCTTTGGACACTCTGCGCATCTCGCTCAGGAAGGAGGCCGGTGTATCCGCGAGATGGAAAAATCGCATCGCAAACACGGTATCGAAATGGTCGTCGGGGAACGGAAGGCGTGCCGCGTCACCGCGCATGAACTCCAGATGGTCGGCAACCCCAGCGTTACGCGCTTTGTGTCGACCCTGTTGGAGCATCGCCGTCGAAATATCGAGACCGACGATTTCGGCCCCGCGTTCGGCGAGCATTACGGTGAATCGGCCAGTGCCACAGGCGATTTCCAGGACGCGTTTTCCCTCGACCGGCCCAATCGCGTTGAGAACTGCCTCCTTCTCACGGCGGTCGATGAGTCTGCCGCCACGAGAGAATCGCTTCTCGTCGTATTCCTCGGCCACCTCTGTAGCCTGGTACCATTCCTGTCCCTTCACACTTTCTTCACACGGGTGTACCTCGCCGGGGGGATAAAACGGTACTGAAAGCGGACAGGCGAGCGACGTTGGCAACGGGTCACACGAACGATTTTGCACTTTGCTCACGTACCGCAATCGGTGGTATCGATGCCGACGTGCAAACACTGTGGCGGCGAGTTCACCGCCGAAGAACTCGTCCGCCACGAGTACGAGCGAGTGATTGTCGTTCATTGTCCCGACTGTGGGTGCGTGCTTGGTCAGTACAACCGCCACAGTGACGCGCCGAAAACCGACCACGGGCCGAGAACGAACCGCTAAATCACGGGGCGAAATTAACCATTGGTCACCACTCGATTCGGCCGAATTCGAATGATAACGCGTGGACCCTGTTCCTCGCCGAGATTCGGGTATTCGTCCCGTCCCATATATCGCTTGGTGAGTTCGTTGATGTGTTCGACTGCACCCTCTTCGGTCACTTCCTCCACTTCACCGCGAATCGAGACGAATCGATACGGGTCGTCCGGATCGTACATGTCAAGTCCGACTTTCGGGTTACGCTGGACGTTTCGTTCCTTCTGCCGACCCTTTGCAGTGTTCACGAGGATGTAATCGTCCTGGTACCCTACCCACACTGGCGTCACTTGCGGCGTTCCATCCGGCATGACGGTTGCGAGGTTGGCAAAGGTCTTTCGCTCGAACAGGTCGTGAAAATCGTCCGGAATCGGTTCCATAGATGGTTCACAACGAGGCGCATCCTGTAGTTTCTGCCCGACCTGTCACGTTGTTAAAATGTGATATAATCACGATTAAGGAGTTGATATTGTATGAACACCCATATAGCCAACTTTTACCACGTCCGTCGGGCGCACTGTTAGCATGAGCACGACCGCGACCAAACCAGCAGGTAATTTTCGTGAACGACTGCGCGAACTCCCACCCAGCGCGAAACTCGTCGCCAAGGTGTTGGAGACCGAAGAACCACTGACGCAGGGCGAACTCGCCGACGAATCGCTCCTTCCCGACCGAACTGTCCGCTATGCCCTGACCCGCCTCGAAGAACAAGACCTCGTCGTCTCGCGCCACAGTTTCCGCGACGCGCGAAAACAGGTCTACCTCCTAAACGACTGATTCACGGATTCAGTCGTTCGACTCCTGACCTCCCACGTTTCTACTTTCGCTCACTGCCTTGTTCCTGTTCTGCTTTCATTCATGATAGTCCAGCACGAACGAGGTGTTTTTCATTTGACCATCCTTTCACCACGGTATGAATCCAATCCCCGTCCCAACCGACACGGCCGCCCCACATGGAACGACGAACGCCTACGTCGTCGGGAGCGTCCTCGTTGACCCGGCGGGACGAACCGACGAACTCGACCGAAGCGTCGAGGAAAACGAAATCGAACATGTTCTCGTGACCCACACGCATCCCGACCATGTCGGCGGTGTCGCCCACTACGCCGAAGCGTGCGATGCGACCGTCTGGGCGCGACAGGGGCGCGAAGGGCGATTCGAAACAGCGACCGGACTCACGTCGGACGAAACGTTCCGAGAGGGAACCGAAATCGGCTCTCTTACCGTCATCGAAACACCCGGCCACGCGCCGGACCACGTCGCACTCGAAGGGCGTGACGGAGTCCTCGCGGGCGACCTCGCCGTCAAGGAAGGAAGCGTGATGGTTGCCGCCGGAGAAGGCGACCTGCGCGCCTATCTTACCTCGCTCCGGCGACTGTACGCTCGGAATCCGGACGCACTGTATCCGGGGCACGGCCCGGTTATCGACGAGCCGCGAGAGACGATTCGACGACTCATCGAGCACCGACGTACCCGCGAAAAGCGTGTCCGGTCTGCAGTGCTGTCGGGTGCGAGCACCCTCGGCGAAATCACCGACTCGGCATACGAAAAGGATATCTCCGGCGTTCGGGAGTTCGCCGAGCGAACCGTCGCCGCTCACCTCGAGAAGTTGGCAGTCGAGGGGGATGTAGACTGGAACGGCGAGCGCGCCGTGCCGCAATGATTTTGCTCGCTCGGCCGAACCGGAAACCGTGCAGAGTCTTGAAGCCGAACTGGAGCGCGCCAAAGCACTCGACGTAGCCGACCTTGCCGATGCAATCGAGGACATCGGATTCGAGTGTACGCGCTGTGGGGCCTGCTGTACGAGCGAGTCGGATGATCCCCACACCGCGACGGTGTTCCCCGGCGAGGTGCGCGAGTTACAGGACGCGACCGAGTACGACTTCCGTGACGTGGCGCGACCCATGCCATATGGTCTCACGGAGAATGGGGGCGAAACGTTCGAATGGGCGCTCCAGACCGACGATTGTGGCGACTGCCGATTTTACGAAGCGGACGATGCTGGCATGGGGGCGTGTTCCGTGCATCCCGACCGGCCGCTCATCTGCCAGACCTACCCCTTCAGCGTCGAACTGGACGGAACCAGTCAGCCGATGGGTGAAGCAGTGGACGAATCCGGCATCGTCCGAGCGCACGAGTGTGAGGGACTCGGGCGGGACATCGACCGGGAACACGCCGAGGAACTCGCGGATTCGCTCAAGGAACGAGCAGTCCGCGAACTCGAAGAAGCAATCGGGGTGCGCGACAACTACGAACCCGCGAATCCCAATTCGGGCGAAGTCGTCGTCCACGATTCGGAGGGTGCGAAAAACCCTGGCGGAACCGAGTACAGGGGTAGCCGAGTCGAAGACACGTCCAACTCGAACGACGACGAGTGATATCCGGTCACACCACCGCAGAAAAAGGTCGTTCTTAGAACTCTTCGTCGATGATTTCACCGACCGCGAAGTTCGATTTCACTTCTGTGATTTCGACTTTCACGCGCTCACCGATTTCCGCGCCGGGGACGATGATAACGTAGCCGCGCTCGACGCGGGCGATACCGTCGCCCTGCTTGCCGATATCCTCCACTTCAACGTAGCGGACTTCTCCGCCTTCGACGGGTGGTTGTGGCTCCGACGAAACAGGGGTCGGACCGCCACTGTCGCTAGTCGTCGTCTCTTCGCTCTGGTTTTCGCTCGGTTCAGTTTCCGTTTCGCGCGAGATAAGCGCAACACGGTAGGTTTCTCCCGGTTCGACCGAACCCGTGTCGATTTCGCGTCGTGGAATCGAGACGACGTACTCGTCGCCTTTCAGAGTAACATCAGCGCTGAACAGACACAGGAGTTTGTCAGAGATTTCCAAGGTCGTAGACCTCCAGTTGAAACCAAGTAGTCAACCATTAAAGAATTATCGACACCCACCTTTTGCTGCATGAGCGCGGCGGTGCCGCGCTCACTGGCAAAATCTGAACCAAAAACACTCCTCACCCCCTTCGGGGGAGTCGTCGGCCCGCTCATTCGTCGTTGCACTCCTCACTCGCGGTGAACTGCTGACCCGCCCGCAGCTGTGTCGTTCGCTGACGTTCTGTGGTTCTGTCAGTTGTAGGTTCCCGCCGGTTGCGTCACCCGCCTATCGCTCCTTCGCGCCGAGAACTCGACTCGCTCGTCGTCGGCGCTCGGTCGCTATCGAAAACTGAAAATCGGTTTTCGGCGTTCAGTCCGCACTGCCAGGTTTTTCGGCTCGTGCGAACTTGCTCAAATCCACGTCTACCGTCTCGGCGAGGTCAGCTGGCGTTTCGTACGGTCGGTTGACGATGACGTTTCCGGCGCGCTGTTTGCCCAATCCGGGAATCGCGGTGAGTTCGTCCATCGTCGCGCTGTTCACGTCCAGCGGGTACGGAACGCCAGTGACGGAGCGGAACCCGTGGTCAACCACGGCCACGTCGATGGTTCGCCCAAGTTCGCGTTCGCCCGGAATCCCGACGAGCAGGGGGTAGGTGCCGAGTTGTCGCCCGAAGGTTCGGCCGTCCTTGTGGTACTCCAGATGGACGTTCGGCAGGACGGTTCCCGGCGGGGCGACACGCTGGAGCATCGGGTTGTCGATTTCCTCGCGAACTTCGCGCTTGTACTGCTTGAACAACTTCTTGTGGTCGTTCGCGATGTCCGCACCGACGTCGTTCATTTCGGTACCCGAGAACGCCATGACCTGCCGGATGTTCACTCGGCGGAGCATCAGCCCCTCGTCGTACACTCGCTGGAGGAACTCCCGGTTGTGGTCGAAGGTTTCCCGACGCTCGCCTTTGAGACCGTGGAGCAGGTTGATTCCCGGCAGGAGTTTCGGCAGTCGGTTTTCGGCGTCCTTCCCGAAGGTCGGCGCGTTTTCGCTCGCGGCTTCACCGCTCGCAATCGAGGCACGGTGCGCCTCGCGGTCCTCACCGGGTCGCCAGCCCGCCTCCTCATTGACGATTTTCACCGCCTCGAAACACTCCTCGGCGGTGACGTTCAGGTTGTTTTCCTCCTGTACGACAGGGTCGGCAGATTCGAGGCCAAACGCCGCAGTGTCCCCCGCCGTGTTGTGCTCCGCAATCACTCGAATCCCCTCGCGGGAGAGTTCGGGCCACTCCACGATGGTGATGGGGTTCATGTTGTCCAGGTGGAGCGTCCCGATGTCGGGCGCGACTTCGCGGATTCCACCGTACAGTTCCCGAAGCGCATCGGGATTGGGTTTTTCGCCGTTTCCGCCGTAGGCCAGAATGTCGGCCTGTCGCCCGAGTCGGAAGTGCCGAGCACCGCGGTCGTAGAGACCCGAAACTTCCGAAATCACGGAGTCTGGCTGTCGGAACGAGGGATTGCCGTACAGCGGTTCCGTACAGAACGAACAACGGTAGGGACAGCCCCGCGAGGTTTCCATCTCGCAGATGAGGTAGTCCGGGTGATTCGGATGCTGTTCGACCACGAACGCGCCCGCTTCGGCCCAGCGGTCGATTTCCTCGTTGTCCCGCATTCGGTTGCCGAAGCCCTCCAGTCCACTTTCCACGAGGTCGAAGGCCGCTGCTTCCACGTCGCCCTTCGCCACGAAATCGAAATCGAGGTCATCGCGTTGGGTTTCGGTTCCCCCCGCGTTTTCGTCGCCGACGCCGAATTTGACGGGGCCGCCCATCAAACTGGTTCCGTCGGCCGTCCACGCCATCTTGCGCACTTCGTCCGGTTCGGCGGGCGTCCCCCCGACATACTTTCCGGGGACGGTCATCCCGCCGATGTAGATAAACAGGTCGGCGTCGGCCACGTCGCCCCACTTCGCGTTGTCCTCCCGAAGTTCGTCGATGGTGTGATACGTAATCCGCTCGGCTGGCATTCCCGCGTCCACGAGCGCCCCGGCGGTGTAGCGCGGGTACGTCGAGATGTACGGCGGCACGCCGAAGTGAGCCGGTTCATCGACGTAGCCGTCCACGAGCGTCACGTCGAGGGTCGTGGGGTCAATCATACCCGTTTTTGCGACTCGATAGGTAAAACGGTGACTACACTGGTTTCACACGAGTAAGGCGCCCCGTTTTTCCTACAGCACCTTCGGCGCGTGCGAGAAACGCCCGCGAGGGATGACTGAGCGAACGAAGTTCTCGTTAGCCAGCGAGGCGACGTCGTCGCCTCGTCCCGCTGTGAAGGTACTGGCGCAACCGTTCGGCTTAGGTAGTCAAGCGACGCAACGCGCAGTCGGAAAACGACCGGAGTCCACGCGTTTATTTTCATCCAGAACGTATCGCTTCCTATGCCCGCGACGCTTGAGGTCAAATGCACCGACGACGACTGCGAACTGGACATGTTCGAAATGCACTACACCTACGACATGCCCGACACCGTCAGTGTGATGGATTTCAGCTGTCCGTACTGTGGTAAAACCGATAGCTTGGACGAAATCGAACTATGACCCTTCGCGATATCGGTCGCTCGACTGCGACAGCCATCGCGTCGCGCGTCGGTCGTGCCGCGAGTAAGGTGCAGGAAAAACGACCGATTCCGTCCGACCTGCTGGAAAGCGAAGACGCCTACCTCGTCGTCTTCGACGCGGCGGGTGCGACGGGAAGCGACGTACAGGTTCGATTCGCCGAGCAGGCCGTCCTCGTACGAATCGACCGCTTTCGCGAGTTCCACGAGGGCTACGACATGGTATATCCCGGGCGAGGGATGTCGCTCGACGGGCGCGTCGAACTCCCGGCAGATGCCGAGGTAGACGCAAAGAGCGCAACGGCGACACTGACCGATTCGGGGTCGCTCGAAGTTCACGTCCCGAAAACGGCGTAGCGTCGAACCAATCGAGATTCCGTCTCGTTACTCGACCGCCATTCCTTCGACGATTTCGAACTCTTCGTCCCCAGTGAAACGAGTCGGGTCGAACTCCGGGATATCACCCTCTCCGAGGACATCCTTCGCAATCGCCTCGCCGAGCCCGGGCGCGCGCATAAATCCGTGGCCTTGCCATCCTGCTGCGACATAGAGTCCCGTTCGAAGTTCTCCGAGAAGGGGGTCGTAATCCGGCGTCGCGTTACAGAGTCCGGCCCACGACCGTTCGATGGTCGGAGCAAACGTCTCGGTGTTTGCTCCGAGTCGATGCGTGAGTCGGTCTTCCATCGCGGAAACGAACTTGTCGTCGCTCTCGCGTTTCCACTCGTCTGGGTCGCTCTCGACTTCCTCCGTGCCGTCACCGGCCAGCAAGCCCTTGGGATGCGGACGCAGGTAGTATCCCTCGGTGGCGTCGTACACCATCGGCACGTCGGCGTCGAACTCGCAGGTGAGCGCCTGTACCCGGTAGGGTTTCAGCGGCACGGCGATTCCGGCGTCCGCGAGGACTCGTTTGGTGTGGACACCCGTCGCGACGACCACCGCGTCGAACTCCTCGTCGCCGTCCTCGGAAACGATGCGCGGCGGGTCGAATTGAACGCCGACTTCGATGCCGGTTCGAATCTCGGCACCCGCTCGTTTCGCTTCCTCGGCGACGGCGTTCGCGTAGCTACCGGGGTCGGTTCGGCCTGTATTCCGGGCAATTGCGGCGACGTTTATGTCCGCCGTGTTCAGCGACGGATAGCGCTCCGCAAGTTCCTCGGCGTCGATAAGCGACACGTCCCGACCCTGTTCCTGCATTCGCGGCACCTGTTCGCGGATGGCCGTCGCTCGCTTCTCGTCGCCGGTTCGGGCGAACCAGACGTACGGCGTTTCGACGAATTCGAACTCGCCGGTTCCCGAAAATTCGCGGAATCGCTCGATTGCTCGGTCGCCGATGCGGGCATCTTCGGGAGCGGCAAACGCGTCGTACAGCACCCCTGCGGCCCGTCCCGTGCTCGCATCTTCGTTCGGAATCTCGCCTTTTTCGAACAGCACCACGTCCTCGCCGTGAACTGCGAGGTCATAGGCCGCCGTCACGCCGACCGCGCCACCGCCGACGACTGCGATTCTCATCGGTGTGCCTCCGGCCAGAGGGCGGCCATTTCTTGCTCACCGAGCCAGTCAACGAGCGCGTTGAGTTCGTCGCTCGAACTGACGAGCAGTCGCTCACCTGCTTCCCGTGAACCTTCCGTGGGATGGCCCACGACGCCGCTCTCCGAGAAGTCGATGGTGTCGAAACCGACGTTCGCGCCGTGAACGTCTTCACCCCATGTCTCGCCCGCGCCCGTCTCCGCCTCGTCGAGTGCCGCCTCGCGCACGAGGTTGTCCGCGATGGCGAGGAGCATGCTCGTCTCGATTTCGTCGGCATGGGTGATTCCCGTGCCGAACTCGTCGTCCAGTATCTCGCCGATTCCGCTCCACCAGTTCCACGGGACGGCGAAGGCGACTTCCTCGCGTCGGAGGCGGCGCGCGACGCGCTGGAGCGCGCCGCTGTTACCGCCGTGTCCGTTGACGACGACGACTTTCCGCACGCCGTGGCTGGCGATACTGGCGACGATGTCGCCGATGTAGTTCTCGAAGGTTTCGGGCGCGATCCAGAGCGTCCCGTCGAATTGGCGGTGATGTTCGCTGACACCGACTGGAATCGTCGGCAGGCAAACCACGTCGTCGCGGTCGGAAATACTGTGCGCGACCGCTTCTGCAGCCATGAAGTCGGTTCCCAGCGGGAGGGCGGGGCCGTGCTGTTCGACGCTTCCAGTCGGAAGGAGTGCGACTTCCGTTTCGGCGAACTCCTCGTTCGCCGTCGTCGTCGTGTGTTCGTGAAGCAGACTCATGCAGTGGGGATTGCGTTCGCAGTATTTCAAACTGGGTGTCACGGCGAACGAGAAAAAAGAGGAATGTGTCAGTCGAGAAACGGGTCGATTCCCCTCGCAGGGTAGCCGACAACGAGATTCGCTCCGGCAGCTTTCAACTCGGCGACGCGCTCGCTGACTTCATCGCCCGACCCGACGAGCGCGAAGTCACGACTCGCCGTCGAGAGCACTTCTCGGGCACGACCTGTGGCGCGAGCGTCGGACGCAGCGCCGTCGGGAAGTGCCCGAGCGACCGGTTTACGTCGGGAGACGTACTCGCCGACCGCGTCGAGGATGACATCCTCGTCCTCCTCGAGAACGGTCGGTGCGTACACCGCAATCGTCCCTTCGAATCCGGCGGCGCGAAGCGCACGCAGTTGGCGGTCGGTCGAACGCGAGAGCAGTTCGAACTGTGTCGCGCCCGTCGCGGTGGCGATTCGTTCGACACCCTCCGTGCCGACCCAGGCATCCGGTTCGCGGTCGAGCGCCGTGCCGAGTCGCGGGGCAATCGCCCGGGTTCGCTCGTTCTCGGACAGATACGCCGGATGACCAGCCACCAGCACGTGGCCCGCATTCTCCGGGATGCGGTCGAATAGCGAATCGTCACCGAGGGGGTCGAACCCGTCGGCCCGGACGGGCACGGTCAGGCGGAGGTTCGTCTCGTCGGCGAGTTCGGCCAGCGTTTTTTCGTCGGGGAGGTGTTCGCGCCCCTCGTAATCGATAGTGACCGTATCGAGGGGTACTGCCAGCGCGCGGCGCACGTCACACTCGGTCGGTTTCAGTGCAACTGCATCGAGGCCGGTTCGTGTGATGGCGTGGCTACTGGTTAACATCGATTTCCTCCCATGGTCAGAACTATGCTACTGTACACGCGGAACGCGATCCATCGTCTGTGCGACCATGTGACTTTCCGTTGTTCGGTTGTATTGAAAAGGCTGTCGGCGACGGCAACTATCAGATTGCGCGTTGTGGAGAGGTGTGTTCGTTTCAGCGCTTCGCGTTTGTGGTTTGGAAGGGGGTTCCGGAGATTTTCGTTGCTATTCCGCTAGGTATACCCGACAACAAATACCCGCCACCGCACCGCATCCGATCACAACCCTCCCCAACCGATTCCTTCGTCGTATTGCTCCTCAGCCATCCCTCGCGCAGTAATCGGCAGGGCTTCGGACGTTCTTCAACCCTGCCAACGCGCGCGCCACGAAGTGTCGCGTCGAATCGAGATTGTAGCCGACCACATAGCGCGCGCTGGCGTGAGCCGGAGGGCAGTTCGCTCGGAGGCTCATGGTCAAGCCGTGCGAGGGACGACCGCAGGGAGTCGGCTGGGGAGGCGTGTGGGCGGGTGCGGTGGCGGTCATGTGTTGTCGTGACTTGCTACTGACAGACCGACACTGACGTAACTCACGTACTGTTCGTCTCGCCGAGTAACTGTTTTGATTGGGGTCGTGATTCCTTCGAGCTTCAGAAGCGACCAAAATCAGCAGAATCAACCGGCACCAACCCCCGAAAAACCAGTTCGCTACCCCAAATCGGGGTCTGTGTCAACGTATTTATCAATCCGATCCGGAGCGCGCCAGTCGGTCGTCAACTCGAACAACTGGACGACGATGCGCCCGGTCGCCCCCCAAACGGTGTAGCCATCAACATGGAAGAAATGGATGACGATATCGCCGTAATGCGGATGGTCGCGCTGTTCGTTTTCGTAGTTTTCGGGGTCTATCATCGCCGAAACGGGAAGCAGTGCGATTTCCGCGACTTCGCGCTCGTCGGGTTCGTAGGTTCGGTCGGGAATCCGGACGACGAAGGGGGTGACGGCGTAGTTCGTTATCGTTCGAATGTCGTCCAACTGGCCGACGTGCTCGACCTCGTCGGGCAACAGCCCGATTTCCTCGTTGGCCTCGCGGAGGGCGGTGTCCCAGAGGTCGCCGTCCCGGGGTTCTCGACCCCCGCCGGGGAAACTCATCTGGCCGGGATGCTCGCCGAGGTGGTCGGCTCGCTTCGTAAACAACAGATACGGACCGTCCTCACGCTCGACGATTGGAACGAGCACGGCGGCGTCGCGCTTCTCGTCCGTGACCGACCGCGGTTCGTAGTCGGCCACGCGACCCAATTCCATGTCCATTGGTTGCTCTATTTGACCTTAATTTGCCCGGTCGTCGAGCGATTCGTCCAATCGGTCGCGCACGTCGTCGGCCGAAACGGGTGCCCACGCTTCGAGGTCGTAGCTCACGTCCAGCAGATGCCCCGCACGTTCCCCGTCCGCATTTTTTGCCTCCCGTTGAAGGTGGGATTTGACTCGCTCGCCGATTCGCTCGCGGTTCACGGAACGTTCCGGCACATCCATGATGTGTGGCAGATCCTCGCCGTTTTCCGGCAGGGTGGGAAACGCGACCGGCCCGGGAACGAGCACGGTTGCGTCATCGCCGTCCGCGTTTCCGTCGCTTTCGGCCTCCACGAGATAGAAATCCTGGACGGCGTCCTCGATGACCGATTCGAACGTCGATTCATCGACTACCTTGCCCTGCTTGTACGCCAACTCGGTGAGGGCTTGGGCCAGTTCGTCGCGGGAGAGCGCGTCAAAGAGGTCAACCACCCCGGCGAGTTCGTCCTTCGTCTTGCTCATTACCGGGAAGCGTCGGCCCACCGATATTAGTGTTGGCGTTCGGGCAGGGATAGCCGTGCTGTCTTCCGAACCACAGCAGGGTCGATTGGTGCATCCGTCCACACCGGGAGCAGTTCCCAACCCATTTCGTCAGGCGACCGAATCGCATCTGCATACGTCCCGACCTGTCGGCGCTCCGCCGCCGCGTCGTATCGAAGGTCGTTGAACTCGGCATCGGCGGCGTACTGCCGAATACACCGGTTTGCCGCTTCTCGATAGCGCGCCGGCAGGGTTTCGTAGGCCGGGACGACGCCGTTCGATTCACAGACCCGAAAGAGTGCGCGTCCCACTCCCTCGCTCATCGCGGAGAGTCCGCCCGACCCCGAGACGCCACGATGGTCGTGCTCGTACCGGCCCAGGTCTACCTGTGCGGTTCCCTCGAAACCGACCCGTTTGAACGCCTCGCCGAGAGTGCCGACTTCCAGCCCCCAGTTGCGCTCGATACGGAGATTCGACGCGAGTTCGGCGGTCATGCCGAACTCGCCCGCCAGCGCGTATCTGAAGGCACCGAGATAGGAGAGAACCGGTGCGTCACTGGCTTCCCGCAGTGCCCGGACGAGCGGCGCGTAGAAAAGTCGAAAGAGACGCCCATACAGTCGTTCGTCCTCGACACGGGCGTAGTAGCCCTTCGTGAACTCGAATCCTGAATCGAGCGGAGAGAGCAATCGCGGAACGATTTCGTCGGTGTACGTCTTCGCGTCCGCATCGTGACAGACGACGAAATCCGACTCTGCCGCCGCGACCCCGAGGGCGAGCCAAACGTCCCGCCCCTTGCCCGACTCGCCGTTCAAACCGTGTTTCGCCAGCAAATTCGTGACGCGAGGGCTGTTACACCAGAGCAGGGTGAGCGGGAGGTCGAACTCCCCGAGCCAGTCGTGAACTGCGCCGACGCGGTCGCGCGGTGCGCGAAGCGGGACGACGACCTTCCCCGGGCCGACCGATTCGAGGGTCGAGAGAATCCGACTCGCTGTCCGTGACCGATATTCGCGGGCGGTCATCGGGATGACCACGGCAGTGCGATCCGTGGGGGCGTCGGGAATCCGACCCGTCAAGTCGTGGAGCGTCGTCACCTGCTCCTGCACGTACTCCATTGGAGTGAGCTTAGCGGAGCGGGATGAAAAAGGACGTGAAGTCGGCAGGGGTTGTGGTCGGTCAACTCGTCACCGCGTCGGTCGGCAGTCGATCCGACCGGTGCAAAACGAGTAGCACGGCGAGAATGACGAACAGGCCAACAGCAAAGGCACGGAACACGTCGTTGAACACGAAGCCTGCATCCCGCAGCGCGCCGACGACCGAACTACCGGCCGCCTGCACGACCATCATGATTCCGCTGTAGAGCGCGTAGGCACTGGCTCGATTTTCGTCGGGAAGCGAATCCAGCATGTAGGTGTCGAGTGCCGGAAAGAGGCAGTGGATGACGTATCCGAGGACGATGGTCACGACGAGGATTGCGACGAACCCTTGCACAGCGGTCATCGCCAGCAAGCAGGCGGCAAACGCTCCCAGAATGGTGAGCATGAGGGGCACGTGTGGCAGACGGTCCGCGAGTCGCCCGGTGAACCAGAACGCCGGAACGCCTGCCGCGAAGATGACGGTGAGCATGTTTCTCGCCGTGCTTGGTTCGAGTCCCTTCGCTTGCAGGTACGTCGGATAGAAGTTGAACAGGCCGTTCCAAACGAATCCAGTTGCGCCGACGATAGCGACACCACTCAGAATGAGGGGCCACTGGCGGCGGAACGCTGCCAAAAGGTCGCGGTCTGCCGACCCCGCATCGGGGAGTTCGGTACGGCGAGCGATGACGAAGAAGACGACCGTAGTAATCGCGGCAATAACACCGACGAAGCCGAGAACGCCCCGCCAACCGACCGGTGCCAGTGCGACGCCGACGAATAGGGGGGCGGCGACGGCCGCAAGTTGGCTCGCCGTGCCGTGAATCCCGATCGCTCGTCCGACGCGCTCGGGGTACAGCTCGCTCACCAACGGATTCGCCGCGATGAAGTATGCACCGCTCGAGACACCCATCAGGAACCCACCCACCCCGAGCATCGGTATCGAGTCGGCGAGTGCGGTGAACCCGGCGGCACCCGTCAGAAGGACGCCGGTTCCGAGGATGACGTGGTGGCGCGGAACGCGAGTGAGTAAGTAGCCAGTCGGTATTCGCGGTAGCGCACTTCCAAGCCAGACCAGCGTGGCTATCAGTCCAACCGTGGCGTCACCCACCGGAAAGGCATCCTTGAGCGGTTCGAGGAGGGGTGCGAACACCACACGTGCAAAATTAACTAAAAAGACCATCGAACTGAGCGACGCAAAGAGGCGACCACGGGACACGTGATGTGGTTTCGGGAGGGGACAGTCAAACCTTCCGAAACGGGGAAGAGAGTCCGTCAGGCCGTGGTGTCCGTTCGCATCCGCCAGAGGTCGGAGAAAGTGATGACTTCGACACCCGACGTGCTATCGATGTGTGCAAGGAGTTTTTCGTACTCGGAGACCGACATCGTATTGCCGTTCGTGAAGTCGTGGAAGTTCAGAATACCGCAGTTGCGATGATTCGCGACGTTATCGACCACACGTTTCGAGATTTCTAAATCGTGACCGGTGGTTCGGGGTAGAACGAGCGGGTCGAAACCGTGGACGCCCGTCGTGTTGACGTTACCCGACTGGTTCATCCCGCCCATGTAGTGATATTTCGAGATACCCTCGAGTGCGGTTTTGTCGAAATTGTTTCCGGGGTAGACGATAAAATCGGCTCCGCCGAACTCGTTGTTCAGGAGCCACTGTTTGTTACGTCGGAGGATGCCGTCGAGTTTCGACGCGGAGATTTCACCGAACGGATTCTTGACGCTCCCGTGTGCCGCGATTTCGTCCCCCTTCGACTGTCGTTCCTGTAGTTCCTCGATAGACATGAAAATGTCATGCTCTACGGCTTCGGGTTGCGGTGGCTGGGTCAGGACGGCAGGTAAATCGTATTTGTCGTCAACCGGCGCGGCATGTTCGTAGTAACTCCGTTTGCCGTCGTCCCAACTGAGAACGATGTATCCTTTTTCGGGCTTCGGATGGAATCGAACGTCGTCCACCCACGCTTCCACGTCGTCGCTCGTCGCATTGGTGACCTGGAGTTTGATTCGGGTGATGTTGGTCAAATCCGGCTCCGTTTCACTGGTCTTGAAGACGCCTGGACACGTGCGGAACCACCCGATATCCGGTTTCCGATAGGTAATGTCACGCAGCTCCAGTACAGCGTAGTTGCCTGCTGCATCGAGGAGGTAGATGTAGAATCCGATCTTGTCGAGCGTCGTCGTTCGAACCATCGCCGACATATCGTGGTTCGAAAAATCCATCGCCTCCGTGAATTCGCGCTGAAGAATGACGTGGTGACCATCCGTACCGACCAACCGGAGGCACTGTGGCCCCGTGTGTTTCGTCTTCCTGTCGGGCGTTTTCTCGCCCTCCAGTGTCTTCCAGTGTGACGGGTTTTCGAACGCGTCGAAACTCGTTCCAGGGGAGCCGTATCGCTCTCTGCTGTTGTACTTTGTTCGGAGCGTCGGTTTTGGATTGGTGGTCGTTTCGGTTGTCCCGGTCGTCTCTGCCGTCGTTCCACCCGTAGCCGATGTCGTCCCCGTGGTCGTTTCGGTCGTCGAACGAGAGGTGTCGCTGGTACATCCGGCGAGGAGGGCAGTGGTAGTGGCACCAGCTAAAGAAAGGAAGCGGCGGCGAGGAGTTTCTACAGGCACATTATCCATAAGAGTGGACAACTCAGTATAGTTGAAAAATATATTAATCGAGTATTTTCAATATGGATTAGAATCTTTAATTGAAAAACCATCTCACGTTCAGTTACGGCATCAATCCGATCTGCTAATAAGCATTTGCCATATGACAATAAAATGATAATTTGATGTAATCAATCCGAAGTGGTCTACGAAAAGGAACGTCGAGAAAGACACGTACGGGCGATTGTCGTGCTCTACGTGCCGGAAATCACTCAAAACGCATAACGATCCGGCCAAACCTTCTCGATTCGTTCATGTCTGGGATGTGGTAGCGAGTGAGAAGTATTGTGAACAAGAAAGTAGCTCACCAGACCATATATCGATTTGACATTCTCATTCGAAGACAGCATCGAACGCGTTCGCACCCATTGGATCGTAGCGGCCTGCATCCAGATTCTCTCGAACGTGGCTCGACGTACTCGCACCGACGAGCGAACAGGTCACGCCGGGGGCACTTCGTGCGAAGTTGATGGCACGTTGTGCTGTCGTATCTCCCTCTAGTCGTTCGGCCACGTCGCCCGGCAGTTCCTTAGCGAGGTCGCCCTGTGCGATACTCGCGCTGGTCATCACGTTCAACCCTGCTTCGTGGGCGAACCAGAGCGCACTCTGGTCACCCTCTGGCCCATCCTGTGATTCGATGGTGAACGCATCGGCCATGACGACGTTGAAGGGAAGTTGCACGACGCGGAAGTGCGTTGTCGCGTTTTCCGCCGCTTTCGCGGCGTTTCGTGCGCGAGAAACGATTTCTCGAAGCGAGAGGTAGTCGTCGTGCCCCCGTGTAACCCGTAACCCGGTCCACGTTGCGATACCGTAGTGGCGGATATCTCCTTCGGCGGCACGTGCTTCGAGTCGGGTGAAGGTCGCTTCGAGTTGGTCGTACAGTTCCTCCTCGGATTTTTCGAGCAGTTGCGTTTCCGGATTGTGCACGTAGTAGCAGTCGATGGTATCCAGGCCGAGATTGTCGAGCGACCGATTCAGTTGGTCGTCGATGTACTCGGGTGCAATGCAGTGACTTCCGCGAACGAGGTCGTCTCGATCGATGAGGCCCGAATCCAAATACTCGGCTTTGACGAACGCGCCCGGATTCTCCGGTCGTTCCCGGTCGAACGGGACGAACCCGCCTTTCGTGGCGATGAATACGGAATCCCTGTCAACCTCGGCGTCTTCGACGGCCTGCCCGACCACGCACTCGCTCCGCTGGCATCGGTAGTTGATGGCGGTGTCAATCACGTTGCTGCCGCCCGACAACGCCGTCGTAATCGCGTCGTGGTATGCCTCGTCTACCTCGTCGGTCGGATCGCCGAGATAGGTTCCTACCCCGATGCTCGACACCGCAAAGTCGCCGAGTCGGCGGAAGTAGGTTCGCCCGAACTCGTCGCCGTGTTCGTTTCGATAGGCGTGGGTTCCCGATTCTGTGGCCATGGCTTGTGGTTGTCGTTTGGGAGGTAAAAGCACGGGGTGTTGGCGGGTTCACGGTGTCCGTTGCCATCGATGTCAGTTCGAGTTGATGATGTCCGTTTCGAGATGATGAATTTGGGACGAAGGTTTTGGGATGTCGCTAGCTACTGCCGACTACAAATAATCGCCACCGCAACCGCAGGCGAGCGAGTGCGACGCACTCGCTCGCCAAGTGATTGGACAGGTTTGCATTGCATCCAGAAAAGACGCATTCCCACGCAAAATCGGATTACCAAATTTGGATTGGGCGGGCAGGCCTCAACCTGCCCGCCCTGCGGTTGCGGAGGCGGGTTCATTGGAGTCGGCATCAGCAGTCGTCATCGAAACAAAATCGACCGTGTCCCTACACGACCAAATCCAATCACGTAACTCGTCTCTCCAAGTCATCCCTGTCGTCGCTAGCGAACTCGAAATTCGAATCCTTCGACTCGTTTGCCCTCGTCCCCACTGAGAACGCTCGCAACACCAGCGCCGAACGAGTACGCCACGCTTTGCGCGCCGACACTGAATCGCTCCCGCAGTGGCCTTCGCGGTTCGAACTCCTGTACCGAAACCTCGGGGACGCCCAATCGCTCCGCGAGTCGCGCTTCCACGTCCTCGTGCGTACCGATTTCGTCCACGAGACCGAGTTCGTGAGCCTCGTCGCCGAGGTAGACTCTGGCTTCCGTCTCGCGCACCGTTTCAGAGTCCAAGTCCCTGCCCGCGGTCACTCGCTGGACGAAATCCTCGTACAACCCGTCTATAAGACCCTGGAGGTACTCGCGTTCGTCCTCCCCCATCTCCTTCAACGGGATGCCCGCGTCCTTGTATTTGCCAGCCGCGAGTCGTTCGTAGGAGAGGCCGAACCTGTCGGCCAACTCCGCGGCGTTCACCCGTGACCCAATGACGCCGATACTTCCGACGAGGCTTGCATCGCGGGCAAACAGTTCGTCACACCCGCTGGCGATCCAGTAGCCGCCGCTGGCACACACATCGGTCACATAGGCGATGGTCGGCCCATCGAAACGCTCCGCGGCGAGGCGGATATCCTCGCTCGGGACGACTTCGCCGCCCGGCGTGTTCAGTCGAAGCAAGAGTGCGCTCGCGTTCGAATCGTCGTCCGCCCGGTCGATTTGCTCCACGATGTCGTCAGCGGGCGTTCCACCCGCCGAGGGAACCCTTCCGCGGCCGTCCCTGCTGATTGGGCCGTCGACGGCGACTTCCGCAACATCGTACTCCGGAAATCGGTGTGCTGCGAATCGGCCAGCGAATCTCGCGCCGATGACGCCCGAGATGAGGATGAGGAGGATGCCGAACAGTTCCTCGAGCGAATCCGGGACGGCGAAAAACAGCCACCATGCGACCGCCAATGTTAGGACTATCCCGACGAGGACGACGAGACGGCGCCGTCCCTGTGAGTCAGTTCCGTTTGCCATACGGAGAAAATGCGTGTTCGACCGCGTTAAACGTTCGCTACGAGAGAATCAACAGAATCTAGAGCAGACCCGTCTTCTGGAGCTTCATCAGGTCCTCGGTGTCGAGGGTCTCGCCTTCCTTGAACTGCTGGTAGATCTCCTCGGCCTCGGCCTTGGCTTCTTCTCGCTCCTTGGCCTTCTCGGACTTGCGCTCCTTTTCTTCTTTCTTGTCGAGTTCGCGCAGACGCTTCTGGACGCGGACGAAATCCTCGTGGTGCTGGTCGGCGGCTTCCTGGGCCTCCACGAAGCTTTCGTGCATCTCGTCGGCGTCGTCACGGATGTCGTCGGCCTCTCGGTAGGCCTCGATCATCTTGTTGTGGTGCTGCTGGGCGTTGTCCGCGAGCTCCGTCACCTTCTCGTGGTGGGTGCTCGCTTCGGCGCGAACCTCCTCGGCTTCTTCGACGAGTTCCTCGAGGTCGTCGCTCTGTTCGAGCTTGTCCTTGCGACTCTGGTATTCGTCGCGCTTTGCCTCGATTTTCTCGATGAGTTCGCGCTCGTCCTCGGTGGACAGCACTTCGGTCTGCTGTTTGAACTCAAGCTCTTCGATTTCTTTCTTGAGCTGCTCCAGATCCTTTCCCTCGTCGAGTTCGAGGTCGGACTTGCGGTCTTCGACCTGCTCGAACAGTTCGTTCGCTTCCGCGTTGAGTTCGTTGCGGAGCTTCTTGTGTTCCTGAACCTGTTCGTTCAGCTCGTCGCGCTTCTCGCGGTGTTCTTGCGCCTCGTCCACCTTCTCGCGCGTCTTCGCGTTGAGATCGTCACGCTTGGACGCACGCTTGCTCGCCTTCTGATTCAGCTCGTTTCGCCGGTCTCGGAGCTGTCCTGCGAGTTTAATAAGTTCACCTTTCGACTTGTTCTGAAGATCCTCTTCTGTTACGCTTACCATTCTTAGTTAAACCTCGGTTCCTTCCGCTCCGGGGCACGAGAGCATCGCTACTGTTTGTTGATAACCAACCAGTCGAGTACAATATTCCCGTATCATTGATTGACGCGCGGTGCTACCGTGACGCCGGAAGCGTTCAGGTACTACCAGATATTCGGTATAGCTATTTAAAGATTGTGCCCTCAAAATATGTGTAAACGCTTAGCACACGCCCCAAACCCCGTGGAAACGGTTGACACACACCGATACAGATGTATATAAATAACAGCGGACATACGCGAGCGATTATCAGGAATTGTTGCGAAAATTCAGTTCGATAGTTGCCGAAACCACCGAAGAATCGGTTCTCGCCTATACTTTCACTTTCACTCCGGACACGGGTCGGTTTAACATGGGTGGCACACGGAGAGGAACGTATGATAGAAACCCTGCGTTGCGCGTGTGAAGCGGCCGGATGTGACCGCGACCTCGCCGAGCATCAGTTGATGCTCACGATGGAAACCAGTGCAGGTGTTCGGCACGCCTACGAATGTGACTGTGGAACGGTGACGGTGACCGTCACGAAACAACGGCCCTGAAGTAGCCCCCGCGAAAAGCGAAAGGCATGAAAGAAGTTGTTCATGCGCGCGGGAACGAGAACGTGACCGCCGAGCACGCGAGTACGTTCGAGGTCACGACGGACGATTTTCTCACACCTGCCGGTGACTGTATCCTCGCTATCGAGGCCGACCGTTCGCCCGCCGACTTCGGCCCCGAATTTGTCGAGGCGTGTCGAGACGCAGACGCCACGATCACGATGACCATCGAAGCGGACGGGCACGAAGAGACGGTTTCCGGGCACGGACACCCCGACCTCGAACTCGACAGCGACCGAAGTATGGTCGGTCGAACCAGCGACTACATCGACGAGCGAACCTTCGTTCTGGGGTGTGAGTTCGCCGCTGAAGGTTTCGACAGGGAACTGGTTTCGGCGTTGGGCGAGGGTGCGGACGTGACGGTGACAGTACAAGTAGAGGTGTGAGGGGACGGTTACATTCGAATTTGCTCATTTTGTCGCCACTTTGCCAGCAGTAGCCGACTCCAATCAGACCGCACCACGTCCTCCCCAACCTCCTCAGTCACTTGCTCGCGGATAAACCGCAAGCATCGAGACGCGACTGGGTCGCGTCTCGAATCATTCCCTCGTCCCTCGCACGAGTCGTTCACGGCTTCGCCGTTCACATCGAGGTACTTCGCACCTCGCAATCACTCCCGAGCGCTAAGAGCGGGTGGGAATCCTGTTCGCCAGAATCTAATTGAGAATCGTGTTCCAACACAATCTTATGGGCGACAACCGCGAGCCAATAGAAAACATCAGTGGTGGCCCCGAAGGCGGCGGTATCGCGGATACCTTCGACCCCAGCGAAGCCAAAACGCGCGCCGAGGAGGTCGTTGACCAACTCGGCGAACGATACTGGCAGAAAACCTACGGTGGGCAGGACGCCTTCACCTGCCTCGTTCGAACCGTATTGAGCCAGAACACGAGCGACGTAGCCAGCCAACCGGCTCACGACGACCTGATGAACCGATACGGCGGCGACGACCTCGCCGAATCGCTTGCTCACGCGGAACACGACGACCTCGCCGACACGATTCGCTCTGCCGGACTGTACAACCAGAAAGCCGACGTCCTCATCGAAGCGGGCGAAGAGGTTCTCGAGAAATACGGCAGTGCGGCGGATTTCGACCGATTCGTTACCGAGGGCGAACCCAGCGAGGTTCGAAGCGCCCTCCTCGACATGAACGGCGTCGGCCCGAAAACGGCGGACTGCGTCCTGCTGTTTTCGGGTGGGCAGGCAGGCGTTTTCCCCGTCGATACGCACGTCCACCGAATCTATCGCCGACTCGGAATCGCGCCCGCGGACGCCGACCATGAGGAAGTGCGGGAAGTGCTGGAGCGCGAGATTCCGGCGAACAAATGTGGATTCGGACATACGGCGAGCATCCAGTTCGGGCGAGAGTTCTGCACGGCGAGAAAACCCGCGTGTTTGGACGGCCCCGAAGCCTGTCCGATGTCGGATTTGTGTGAGCAGGTCGGAGTAGATGTGGAAAGTGGTGAAGTGGTTGATCCGGCAGACGCCGACTGATTACTCGATCATCTCGTCGGTGCTCGACATCTCCGCCAGCCACGTCGTCTTTTTGTTGACGAACTCGTGGATACCTTGCTTCGAGAGTTCGCGCCCGTAGCCCGAATTTTTCACGCCGCCGAAGGGCACTCGTGGGTCGGATTTGACGAGTTCGTTGACGAACACGCAGCCGGCTTCGACATCCCTGGCGACCTGCTTCGCTTGGCGCTTGTCCTGCGTCCAGATGCTCGCACCGAGTCCGAACGTCGTGTCGTTGGCGCGCCGAATGGCTTCCTCGGTGTCCGCGACTTTGAACACCGACGCGACGGGGCCGAACAACTCTTCGTTCGCGGCGGGACTGCCGTCCGGTATGTCGGTCAGAATCGTCGGTGGGTAGTACGGCCCCACCCTGTCCATGGGTTCGCCCCCGATTTCGAGCGTTGCGCCCGCCTCAACGCTCGCTTCGACCTGCTCGTGAAGGTCGTTCATCAAATCCTCACGGGCCTGCGGGCCGATGTCGGTATCCTCCTCCATCGGGTCACCGATGGTCATCGACTCCATCGCTTCGGTAAACTGTTCGATGAATTCGTCGTGTACGTCTTCCACGACAATGAAGCGTTTTGCGGCGATGCAGGACTGGCCGGAGTTGATACAGCGAGCCTGCGCGCCCGTGGTCGCGGCGTCCTCGATATCGGCATCCGAGAGGACGACGAAGGGGTCGCTTCCGCCGAGTTCGAGAACGGTCTTTTTCAGATGTTTCCCGGCGGTTTCGGCCACTGAACGTCCCGCGGGTTCGCTCCCTGTGAGCGTGACTGCCGAAATTCGGTCGTCTTCGATAACCGACTCCATCTTGTCGGAGCCGACGAGGAGGGTGGTGAAAGCCCCCTCCGGGTAGCCCGCCTCCTCGAACACCTCTTGGATTGCGAGGGCGCACTGCGGGACGTTCGAGGCGTGCTTGAGCAGGCCGACGTTGCCCGCCGTGAGGTTCGGTGCGGCGAACCGAAACACCTGCCAGAACGGGAAGTTCCACGGCATCACCGCGAGCACCGGGCCGAGCGGTTCGTAGGAGACATAACTATCCACGCCGGGTTCGGTGCCGATACGTTCGTCCTGAAGGAACTCGCCGGCGTGTTTGGCGTAGTAGTCACAGACCCACGCGCATTTTTCGGCCTCCGAAACTGCACTGTCGATGGGTTTGCCCATCTCCTTCGTCATCAATTCGGCGTATTTCTGCTTGTTATCACGGAGGACATCGGCCGCGTTCGAGAGCAGTTGCTGGCGTTCCTCGATGGTCCATTCGTGCCATTCTTCGTAGGTTTCGTGTGCTCGTTGGAGTTTCCCATCCACCGACTCCTCGTCGTCTCCGTCGAACGTTTCCAATACCTCCCCAGTCGCTGGATTGAGACTTTCCATGGTCGGTGGACATCGTCAAGGACTATGTACGCTCTGGCGGGAGACGCCACCCCTGCTCCGAATCCATATTCTAATAAATTTAAGATATTATTAAGTAAATTAAAATTTGACAAAACCATGGCACCCAATGCCACTGGAGGAACAAATATGAAAGAAGACACAACCGACGTTACTCGGAGAACGGTTCTTTCGAGCATCGAAACTCAAATTCATTCTGTTCCCTGAATTGGACGAATCGTCGGCAACGCTTCGACCCGACGGCGATTCGAACCGTTCATTCGGGGTTGAAGCGGGCAACACCGAGGCCGATATCGCTTCAGGTATCACGCCACAATGTTTCTGCCAACCGGATTGTGACGCCTGGTGGGACGGCGGCGCCAGCGATGGTGCGTCGGCGTCAGTTACTGCACCTCCTCGTCCTGCGCTGGCCATTGTACCTCGGAGAACAACACCTGTTCGTCCTGCTCTGACCTCTGCTAACCCCCTACCCTCTCGTTGTTCTCGAAATCAATGCCTCATTGACGGGCATACGCGCCGCATACTTATGGTGACAGTCGACGACCATTTCCGTCACATGAGATCCGAGCGTGGCGGAAGATTCATTGTGAGGGCGTCGTAGATGTCCTCGCTCGAACTGTTCCTCGTCATCGGGGCGAGCCTGTTGCTCGCGCTGATTCTGAGTGAGGGGTTCGAACGACTCGGTGAACCGGGATTCCTCGGCGAAATCGTAGCAGGAATCGTGCTCGGACCCTCCGTTCTGATGCTCATCAGCAACACGAATCAGAACAATCCCTTCATTCTCATCGCGACCATCGGCGGACTGCTGTTGTTCTTCGACGCGGGATACCAACAGATCAGTTTAGACCAACTGCTCGCAGCGTTGCGACCGGTGTTGATAATCGGACTTTCTGGCGTGATAATCCCATTCATCGTCGGGTACGGTCTCGGAACCGGGTTCGGATTTAGACTCGAATCGAGCCTATATCTCGGCCTCATCCTTTCGGTAACCTCCGTTTCCATCGTCGTTCGCACTCTCCTTTCGCTCGACAAACTCAACACGCAGTACGGTCGTTGGATTCTCGGCGCATCGGCGGTAGACGACATCATCGGCCTCCTCGGAATCTCGATTCTCCCGTTGTTCTTCGTCAGTGGCGGGGCGACTGCGACCATCTCAGCGCTCGGACTGGCTGCACTCTTTTTCGTCGGATTGGGTATCTTCTACAAATTCCTGCTGGATCCGATCGCAGATCTCCTTGCGAAGTCCGAAGTCGACAAGGCAGATTTCATCGGCATTCTCGGACTGCTCTTCGTGTTCGGCTACGTCTCCGACGCGGTGAACCTCTCGTATTTCATCGGTGCGCTCGCTGTCGGACTCATCGTCTCGACGAACAAGCGACTCGAAGGGAAAAGCCTCCAGTCGAACATCTACGGCATTGCCTACGGGGTGTTCATCCCGCTCTACTTCGTCGCAATCGGGGCGCGGATGAACCTCGGTGATTTGACGCTCAATACGTTCATTATCGTGTTCGCCGTCCTCGGCCTCCTCTCGAACTTCATCGCGGGATACGTTGGAAACCTCCTCGCTGGAGGCCCCCGAGAACACTCCCTGATTTTCGGCTTCGCATTGCTCCCGCGTTCCGAGTCCGGTATCGCCATCGTCGCGCTCGGTGTCTCCCAAGGAATCGTCGGCAATCGGATTTTCGTCGCCTATCTGGTCGTCTTCGTCATTTCGGTGCTCCTGACGCCATCGCTGTTGAAGCGGGCGGTCAACCGCGCAGAAGCGAAAAAATCGAAGGGGTCAGGACAGTCCGAGACGGGTGGAAAACAGTCAGATACGAGCGGGTGAACGAGCTGCCACAGTAGTCGAGCGAAACGGCTACTCCGTCGAATCGTCGTCGTATCGATTTGCCGCGGTCTCGAATGCGGTTTCGACCTGTTCCTTGCTCCGGCGACCTTCGGCCTCCGCGAGGGCTTCCGGGTCGGGATTCACGTCGTCGTCGATTCGTGCCCACGATTTATGCACCTTCGCGTGGCACCATCGACAGAGATAGACCGTAATCTCGTGGCTGAGAGTTTCGCCGTCACTCGCGTACGAAAGGTGGTGTTCTTCGAGCAACGGTCGCTCGTCGGAATGGGCCATTCGGCGCTCTTCGAGGCCGCATCGGATACACTGGCGCTTTCGATTTCGGCAGCGGAAATGCGGGCAGTCATCCCAGTTCCAATCACCGTCCGGGTTCGCTACTGGGCAGACGAACTCCTCCTCCCGGCGCTCCGCTGCAAATTCGGGGTCGTGCTGTGGATACTCGAAGGCGTATCGACACCGTCCCTCGTCGGTCAGGTGGTCGCAGAGTCCGGCGTGGTCGTAGGGGTCGTCCACGCCCACGGCGGTTCCCGACGGGGTTTTCTCCATGGTTGAATCGTGGCGCTTCCCTCGCACAAAAGTTTTGTCTCCCTCCTGAGGAGAGTGGAGCGTGCGCGTTGTACACGAATCCGATGAACCATCGCAAACGCTGGCACGAAACGTCGAAACGGCCGATCGTTTCTCTCACAAGCCCGTGGGCTGATGTTCCGGCGGTCGATTCCGGAGGATTACGTCCTCGCATTTCGGTTCGACGATGTCGCCTCGCGGGACGTACACATGGTGTTCGTCCCGTTCCCGCTCGACGTGATTTGGACACGCAACGGAGAAGTCCAGCAAGTGAAACGACTGTCGGCGTGGACTGGGTTGGCAAAAGCACGAGCCGATACCCTGTTCAAACTTCCGGCGGGAACTGCATCGAACGTAAAAATCGGCGATTCGGTTCGCTTGGTGGAGTAACTCGTTCGACCCTCGATTAGCTCGAATCGGAGAATGGCGTGAACCCATCGACAGGTGTCACGGAGTAATCGACGGTGAGTGTGTCCTGTGTCGCCCGAATTTTCCCGACGAAGGTAGAAATCTCTTCGAGTTCGCCTTCGAGGACGAACAGTTCCATGCAGTAGTGGTCGCCGACGTGGTTGTGAAAGTTCGACGCGACGAGCCCTTCGTGTTCGTGGCGCAGTTGCATCATTCGCTCTTCGACGCTCGTCGTCTCGTAATCGAACATCACCGTGACGACGCCCATGAGTTTGCGGTCTTCGAGTCGGCGGTCTTCGAATTCGCCGAGGAGGTTTCGACTAGCCTCGCGGACGACCTCGCTTCGGCCGGTGTAGCCGTGTTCATCGGCAAACTGGTCGATTCGCTTGAGGAGTTCGTCCGGCATGGAGACGCTTACGACGGTCATGTATTAACTGAGACCCGAACCGCTATTAGAATCTTGTTATCAGTATTCGAACTCGATTCGCTCGTTCGCGGGGTCAACCGTCACCGTTCCCCCGACCGGAATCGGGACGACGGGCGCAGTGTGGCCGAAATCGAGGTCGAAGACGACCGGCGCGTCGGGGTTGTACTCCGACACGAGGTCGGCAATCGCGTCACGCTGGCGCTCGCGGTATGCCGCTCGTTCCTCGGGCGGTCGTGGAACTTCGCGCGACCGCGCTTTTGCCCGTCCGACGAGCACCGCTGAAAACCGTGAAAGCAAGCCACGCTCGCCCATTCCCATCAGTATCCATCGTACGTCGGACTCGCTCGGCAGTTCCTCGGAGGTTTCGAGGAGTAGGACTCCCCCGTCGAGGTTCTCGGGCTCAGGAAGGTAGCGGCCGACCGACAACTGGAGGTCAACGACTTCCAGACTGCCGCCCCACGTTCGGCCCGTGACTCGTTGGTCACCGCCGCGCCACTGCCATCCCGAGCTGGGTTCCATCTCGCGCTGTTTGTCGAGATTGTCCGGGTCGTCCCACTCCAAATCCTCGTCGGTGAACTGCTCGGCGGGGCGGACCTCCCCGAACGAATCCTCGAACATCGCACGCTCCAGATATTCGACTGTGTAGTCGTGCATCGACCCCTGCATGGCGAAATCGGTGAAGAGGGTGCCGCCGTAGAAGGAGACGACGCCCTCGTTCCAGAGCACGGTCAGGAGGTTGGTGTTGTCACTGATTCCGAAAAATCGTGTCGGATTCTCACGGAGAACGTTGGAATCGAGATGCGGAAGGATGCGAACTTGGTCGGCCCCACCGAGGACAGTGATGACTCCCGAAATTTCAGGGTCAGAAAACGCGTCCATTACGTCCTTTGCCCGCGCTTCGGGATGGTTGTATAGCCATTCAGGGGACTTCGTCGCGGTCGGATATTCGATGGGGTTTAGTCTGAACTCCGATTCGAGACGCTCGAGGCCCAGTTCGTAGACGTGCGGAAACAGGTCTGCGAGACTGGTTCCGGGGGCGACGATGGCGACGTTGTCACCCGATTCGAGCGCTGGCGGAACGACGAAATCACTCATTCGTGACAGTTTATCTGAATCCGACAAGTAGCTTTCCCCAGCCTCTTCGATTACCGTCTACCCGTCCTAACTAGCTGTTAACCCACAATACAGCCGACAGTGCATGCCTATTTCGCGCTTAACCGTGCCATAACAAAGTCGGGGTCGGCCGTTAGTGAATCCATGTCAAACCGTTCCGTGGGAGGCTACGAGTCCGCCGAGCAGTGGTCCACGCTCGCCCCGAAGCGAGCGTGGCTGTTGGCGGTACTCATCGCTGGGAAGACGCTCGACGCCGTGAGCACCGTCACGGTTCTTCACCTCCGAAATGACGTCTTCGAGTCGGTCTGGCTCACCAGAACGCTGATGGAATCCTTCGGACGGGTCGGCGGGTCGCTCATTACGCTCATCCTCGCCGTCGTCGGCGTGGCGATTCTCGCGGAAAGCGGGCTCGTCATCAAACGATTCCTCCCCGACGACTGGACACCGGACGGCTATCCCGCCGCATTCCGAACCACGACTTATCTCGCTGCGGGCGCATGGTACGGCTTCCTCGGCGTGCATAACTTCTTGTTGTTGTTCTAAAATCTGGGTTGTTTTTCCGTCTCTGTCGTGCGAGAAACGCGCGAGGGACGAGCGAATGCAATGAGCGAGGAGGTTGGGGAGGAGGTACGGTTGCGGCGTTTGGAGTCGTTATTTATCCAGTATCCTACAGATTAGGAGCGTCGATGGGCGCTTGTTACGGTAATCGTTTCCTCGCATTCACTCGCAAAATTTTGGCGCGTCGGGATGGGGATTTGAACCACCTGAAGACGCTTCCTTGCCTTCGGCAAGACTGCCGCTTCCGTCATTCAAATTTTCTCGAGCACGTTTCCAAACACAGTGACGTGTCTCAACATTTGCTCACCTTCGTTCGTAAAGTCTCGACTGATCGTATTGAGTTTGGAAAAACGCCGAGAGGGAGATTTGAACTCCCGTGTCCGTGAGGACAGCAGATTTCGAATCTGCCGCCTTGGCCGGGCTAGGCTATCTCGGCTCATCTCACAGTACCGCGCTGTTGCCTTTATGGGTTTCGATTTATCGAACCCAAACCCTACTGACCATCACATTAAAATCACTGGCCGTCGCGTGATATTTCATGGACGTTACACATGCGAACGCGAAAAGCGATTCCGTCCTCGACGCGATCGGAACCGCCGTCATCGCCGACCGCGAGTTCCTCGAAACGGTTCTCCTCGGCGTGATGGCACAGGGTCACGTCCTCCTCGAGGACGTACCCGGAACCGGAAAGACCCTCACCGCCCGGAGTTTTGCTTCCGCGCTCGGCCTCTCCTTTAGCCGTGTGCAGTTCACGCCCGACCTCCTCCCGGCGGACGTGACGGGGACGCACGTCTTCAACGAACAAGACCGCCAGTTCGAGTTCAACGAAGGCCCCATCTTCGCCAACGTCGTTCTCGCGGACGAAATCAACCGCGCACCGCCGAAGACGCAGGCAGCGCTCCTCGAAGCGATGGAGGAGCGACAAGTGACCGTCGATGGCGACACGCGCGAACTCCCGAAACCGTTCTTCGTCATCGCCACGCAGAACCCCGTCGAGCAGGAAGGTACCTTCCCGCTTCCCGAGGCACAAGTCGATCGATTCGCCGTCAAAACGAGCCTTGGCTACCCCGAGTTGGACGGCGAAATCGAACTCCTGCGCAGGCGTGCTAATCGCCACAGCCAGAGTCCGAGCGTCGAAACCGTACTCGACAATCAACTCGTCAGTGACCTCCAGTCCGTCCCCGAGACGGTGCACGTGGAAGAAGACCTCATTGAGTACATGGCCGCCATCGCCCGCGAAACCCGCGAAGACCGCCGGGTCGAAGTCGGCGTCTCGCCCCGTGGTACCCAGCGCCTGTTCGAGGCCACCCGCGCCCGCGCCGCCATGCAAGGCCGAGAGTTCGTCACGCCCGACGACGTGAAGCGAGTTGCGTACCCAGTCCTCGCTCACCGTGTCGTCCTCACCCCGGACGCCAAGGTGAACAACGTGCGAAAGGACGAAATCATCGAGTCGGTGTTGGACAGCGTGCCGGTGCCGACGGTGGAATAACACGAAACCGCGCGTCCGAATGAGCAACAGGTCGCAGTGCGTTCCCTTATTCTCGCTCAACCCATTCTTCGCGGAGGAGTCCGTACTGAATCATATCGCGGTGTTCGCCGTCGATGAACATGTATTTGCGGCGGCGTCCCTCCTCGGCGAACCCGAGCGACTCCAGTAAGCCACGGGAAGCGTCGTTGAAATCGAAGGCTTCCGCACCGATAGCTGGGGTATCGTACGTCCGAAAGGCGTAGTCGATAACTATGGAAACGGCCTCCGTGCCATACCCTTGGCCGTGTACCTCCGGGACGAGCCAATAGCCGAGTTCGGGCCGTTTCCAGTCGAAATCGGTGATGGTCACGTCCGGTTGGTTTGATTCTGCCTCCGACCCGTCGAGACAAACAAGAAAATGGTCGGAGTCCTCGTCTTCGACGTGTTCTTCGAGTCGTTTCCGACTCATGACCGGGTTGCCTATCGGATACCGGAGTTCGGGGTTCGTCAACGAGCGCTGGACGAACGGTACATCCTCCCGTTCGACCGTCCGAAGCGTGACTCGCTCACCACTCTGGATGGATGCCCCCGGCATGAATCCAGAGTTGGTGGCGGGTGTGAAATGTTTTCTGCAATCTCACAGACAACAGCTATGCCCGCAGTGCCGAGGTAAGCGCCAGCGCCGCAATCAACAGGAACACCAGCGCGGTCATCGGTTGCCCGCCGCTGCCGAGCAAGTAAATTCCGTAGCCGACGCCGCCCGCCGAGATGGCGACCACGGTGCTCGCCGCGGCGTGCATCAGTTCGAGGGTTTGGGTGTCCGCCTCCCGGCCCAACTGCTCGCCGACGTTGATGGCCTGTTCGCCGAAGTCCCACGCCAGCACGGTCGCTATCGTGCCGGGAATCAGGAGTTCGGGCGGAGCCGTTCCCAACCCACCAGCAAGCACACCGACGAGGAGGGCGAAACTCCCGGTCGTAACGATTTTACGCGACCCGCGGACGACACCGAGTGCGACCAGCACGAGGCCAAGGACGCCGCCAGTCACCCCGACACTTCCTAAAAAGGCACTCGACCCGAGAGCGACGGACGCGGCAATGGTTGCGAGCAACTGGCTCGTTCGTGCAGGCGACCGGTCGATTTCGCTCGTCGGTCGCGTCGTTTCGTCCGTGGAATCCATCTCGGCATGTTCATCCGTTTCTTGCTTGCTCGTCTTCGTCACGGTTGGCCCCGGTTTTCTCGTCTCGTTCTCGTTCGTTTTCGTCGCCCGCTCCACGCTCGTCTCCATCTCGCTCATCGACGCCACCTCCGGTTCGCCCGTACCAGCGTCACGCCGAGCGAATCGTCGGTGTTCCAATCGACGACGCGGATACCGGCCGACCGAAGCGACTGCATTCGTTGCTGGCGTTCCGCCCACGCGAGTCGCTGTCCGGTTGTCGTGTCGTTGGTCGAGTCGGGACTGATGACGGTCACGGCATGCCCGCTCGCGTCGAGCCGCCGCGCCACCTCCGGTGCAAAGGGATCACAGAGTGGGGAGAAAAATACCACCTGTGCGTCCGCTGGCAATCGTCGTCTGAGCCACCGCAGTTTCAGCGTCGAATAGAAGGTACCCTCGGGTGGGTTCTGTGAGAACGCATTCGCATTTGAAAGCAGTTCTCGCGCCTCCGCGCGGTGGTACGCACCGGTGCCGGGCGAAAGCCATAGTTCGTCGGGCCCGAACGCCGCGATTCCGACTCGGTCGCCGTTGTCGAGGAGCGCACTGAACGCATCGCCGGTAGCACGAACCGCGTGTTCAACCGCACCGGGGTCGTCCGCGTCGTGAGACAGGTAGGCGTTCGAGCGAACGTCCACGACCAGCACGACAGTCGCGGTTTGTTCTTCCCGGAACTCGACCGTCGTCAGTTCGCCGGTTCTTGCTTTTCGATTCCAGTCGATACGCGAAAGCGGGTCACCGGATCTGTACTCGCGGGTAGCGAAGAATTCGATGCCGGAACCACCCTCGCGGGTTGCGAGCAGGCCAGTGTGTCGAATCGTCTGCTCGCGAAGTGGAACGTCTTCCGCCGTGGTTTCGAGCTGCGGCATGCAGGTAATCGTCGTCTCGTCCGCGAGTTCGAACTCGTGTTCGACCGCCCCGCTGAAATCGCGGGCCAACACTTGCGCCGGGTCGAAGGTGTGTTCGCCCCGAACCGCTTCGACCGTGTAGGCAAACACGGCTTTCTTCCCGGGGCGGAGCGCCGTCCCGAGACGAGGCGACCCCGAAACGACACGAAGACTTTCGGGCACGCCATCGACGACTCGCAGGTCGGGGGCGGTTTTCGCTCCCGTATTTTCGACCGTCACCTCGACCAACACGTTGTCACCGGGTTGTGGGCCGGGGTCGCTGACGACCCGCGTCAATTCGAACTCCGTCGCCGGAGGCGTCGCAGTTCGCGCGTACGCCGCGAACGCGACGCCGATAACACCTGCGAGGAGCGTTACCGGACTGCCGACGATGGTTCCGACCGCGGCGGCGAGAAGCGCGATCGCGCTTACGCCGTACCACCGATTCGTCTCTCGAACTGTCATCGGTTGTCCTCCACGTAGTCGGCGACGGCGTTTGCAGCACGGCGTGCCCGCAGTTGAAACGTCGTCTGGCCGCCGAGCGACCGACGGAACCACTCACGCCACGACCGACGTGGCGCGGATGGCCCGCCGAGGAACGCCGCAGCCTCCGCATCGTCCGTCCAACTGCCGGTTTCCAACCGGGTTCGTGCCTCGTCTTTCGAACAGCCGTCTCGTTGGACGATTGCTTCGATGAGCGACGATTCGAGGGTTCCTCTGAGCTGCTTTCGCGCTCGAAACCGATCCTTTCGCCGTCCCGTGTGAACGATGCGGAGGCGCTCGTCGAACTCGGCTCCCGGCGTCGGAAGCGTCACGTTCGTTTCCGGGTCGCCGGTTTCCGCCTGGAGAAGGTCGCGCTGTCGTCTGCTCTGCACGACGCGCAATCCCTGGACGAGCGTCAGCACCCCGATGAGCTTCACGAAGATCGCCCCGGTCGAGAAGACGGTTGCGAGTTCGGGGGCGAACACGATCGCGAGTCCCCATCCCACTGCGAGAATTCCGACGACGGTCACCAGCGGCCTGTCCTTCATTCGTCATCCTCCGCGTAGGTTTGCTCGATTCGACGGAGCGCGTCTACGGCCCGTTGTTCGCGTTCACCGGTCGCGTCCTCGCCACCGTACCGCACTTCCTCGAAGATGTTCGTCAATTCGGTTACGTCGTCGCAGGCGATTCCCGCGTCTACTGCGGCCACGGCGAACTCACCCGGCGTGCTCGATTCGGGAGCGGAAACATCCAAATGCTGGGTCATCTCTCGCCAGGCTCGGTACACCTCGTTTTCGACGCTCGCGTCCGATTCGATTCGATCCGCCGCTTCCCCCGCCGCGCGTCCGACGGCGGCGATATCCTCGTCCTCGAACGGTTCCTCGACTGTCGTTGTCTCGGGGTCGTCCCCGCTGGAACTCTTCACGAGGAGTGCGAGTGCGCCGACGAGAGCGATACCAAGGACGACGAACAACACGACAGATGGTGCCGTCACGCTCGTTGCACCGTCGCCCGGGCCACCGAACCCACCGGGTGGGAGCGAAAAGTTACTCTGGTTGTTGCCGGGGAGAATGGTACTCGATTGGTTCCCTGATGGGACGACACACGCGGTGAGAATCGCGTGCAACAGCAGTATCGGAACGCCGACCGGGCCGATGATGGCAAATGAACCGAGCAGCCCGATTCGCCAGTACGCGAGCGCCACGAGGAGGAGAAATCCGCCGATAATCGCGAGAATCGCGGGTGTCGTCGCGAGGACGGGATAACAGGGCAGTTGTATCGGGACGGGCGGGCCGAGAGCGACCGACCCGTTTCTCGATGACTGGTCGGTTTCGCCGATACCAGCGCCGCCGGAACCCATGCCAAACCCGGTTCCACCCCCGCCGTCGGTCGTTACGGCGGAGTTCAGCGTCGCGGCGGCGAGGGCAATAGCGAGCACACAGAGGAGGGCGATTGCGAGGGGGCGAGCAGTGTCGAGATCCACGGTACCGAGTAGCGGGATTGAAAACTTAGGCTTTCTGTCTTCTTTCTGAACGACATATTTGTTGGAAATTGGTTTCTATTCGCCACACCGGTCGATATCGGAAAACATTCGCTCTCAACCGCACTCCCCGACAGTCGCGGGAAATCTTCGATAGAATGCGACCAAATTCGACCGTTGTCGTGTGGTAACGAACGGCAAACCGTTATGACCCGCGCGTCCGTGTCACAACTATGCGAGGTTTGTGGACGATTTTCGTCGTTCTGCTCGTATGTGCTGCACCAGTGTTCGCGGTGACTGGTGGCGTAACTGACGATGTGAGCGATGCAGGCGTCGAAGCAGTCGGTAAGCTGACCGGTAGCAACGTGGATACCTCCCCGAACGTCCGACAGCAAGCTGATCCGCAGTCGGACGTAATCGGTTGGGAGAACGGCCACTGGCACAACGAGAGCATCGCGGTAAATCAGAGTGATGGTTTGACGGACGCCGAGTTGAAAGCCTACGTTGGCCGAGCGATGGCCCGCGTCGAGTTCATCCGGAAACAGGAGTTCAAACGACCGGTGCAGGTCGAATCATTGCCGCGAGCGCAGTACAAACGGCTCGTTCGCGCACAAGCCCGGAGCCAGTACACACCATCCCAGCGCGCGTGGGAGAATCAAATCTGGGAGGCGATGTTCGTGACAGGTGAAAAACCGGACGCCGCTCGCCAACAGACGCGTCTCTTCCAGCGACGCGTCGCCGGATTCTACCTCCCTGATAGAGACGAGATTTTCGTCATCTCCGACGAGAACCTCGTCGTCGACAACGCGACGCTGATTCACGAACTCACACACGCCCTGCAAGACCAACACGTCGGTCTGGCCTCCTCACAGTTCGAAGCCAAAACGATGGACGGCCAGCGAGCGCGGGATGGCTTGACCGAGGGAGAAGCGTCCTACGTCGAGGAGCGATACAAAAATCGGTGTGGTAACGAGTGGAGCTGTGTCGAGATGCCCGGCCCACCACGAGCAAAAACACCGTACGGTGGCGGGTCACTTCCGAATTTCAATCTTGGCATGCAAGTTAGCCTGATTCAACCCTACGCCGACGGTCCCGCCTACGTCGCGTCGAACGTCGAATCGGAGGGATGGGAAGCGGTCGAACGGAAGTACCGTAACCCACCGAAATCTTCCGCGCAGGTTATCGACCCCAACAAGGCGAACGAGGAGCCAACGACGCTCCAACTTGGGGAACAAGCGCGAAACGGCTGGAAACTCTACGGCAAAAAGGGTGAGAATGGGTCGGAAACGGTTGGCGAAACCGGGATTTACACCATGTTCTGGTATCAGGGTCGCGTCTACGACAATCCGATAATTCGATGGCGGACGTTCGAAGACCCGGAATCGGGCGAGTTCGACATGTTCAACTACACCAGCGTCCCGTCGGAGGGGTGGGCGAACGACCGACTCTGGCCGTACCACAAGGGCGACAAGCGCGGCTACGTCTGGGAAACGAACTGGCGGACGAACGAGGACGCAACCGAGTTTCAGCGCGCCTATCGCGACCTCCTCCGGGGCCAGAACGCGACACGAGTCGCTCCCGGTACGTGGGTCATCGAAAATGGAGAGTTCGCCGACGCCTTCCGTATCGTTCGTGACGGCCGAACTGTGACGATAGTGAACGCCCCGACGAGGGATGATTTGAGCGATATCCGGCCCGGCATCGAGGACGGTCGCTCCAACTCACGAGACGTTCGGCCTGCAATCCACGATTAGGCCGACGCTTCATCGGCGGCGACGCTCGTCGGAAGGACGTCAGTTTCGCCCGCGACGGCCAACAGGTCGTGATAGCGGTTGCGAATCGTGACCGTACTTACGTCAGCGACTTCACTCACGGCGTCCTGCGTCAACGTTTCACCCTCGAGGAGGGCGGCAGCGTACAGGGCCGCGGCGGCGAGGCCGACAGGCGATTTACCGCTGATGATGCCCGCCTCCTTCGCCAGCTTGAGGAGGTCGTGAGCGCGCCGGTTCGTCGCCGCTTCGAGGTCGAACTGACTCTCGAACCGGTTCAGATACTGTTCCGGGTCTGCCGGTTTGACTTCAAGACTGAGTTCGCGGATGATGTAGCGGTAGGTGCGTTTGAACTCCATCTCGTCGATTCGACTGACGGTGGCCACCTCGTCCATGGTTCGGGGGACGCCCGCCTGTCGCGCCGCGGCGTAGACGCTCGCAGTTGCGACGCCCTCGATGGAGCGACCCGGCAGGAGGTCTTCGTTCAGCGCGCGTCGGTAGATGACACTGGCCATCTCCCGAACGTTCTCCGGGAGGCCGAGGGCGCTCGCCATCCGGTCGATTTCGCCGAGCGCTTGCTTGAGATTACGCTCTTTGCTGTTTCGCGTGCGGAACCGTTCGTCCCACGTGCGCAGGCGCTGCATCTTCTCGCGTTGGTTGGGGCTCAGCGTTCTCCCGAAGGCGTCCCTGTCCTGCCAACCGATGTTGCTCGACAGGCCTTTGTCGTGCATCATCTTCGTCGTCGGCATGCCGACGCGTGATTTCGAATCTCGTTCGTTGGCGTCGAACGCTCGCCACTCGGGGCCGCGGTCTATCGCGTCCGTCTCGACGACGAGGCCGCAGTCGGCACAAACGGTTTCGGCGTGTTCCTCGTCACTGACGAGGTTGCCACTACATTCTGGACAGACGTTTTCTCGAACCGCCTCGTCCGTGTTTTCGCGTTCGTCTTCACCCTCGCGTTCTCGCTCGGTGTTCGCTACGACGGGCTGGTCGGTATTTTTGATATTCGTACTCATGATGGGAATGAAGCGGGAATCGACCCCGGTAAAAATGGGAACCGAGGGCGAACTCACTAACTACAGGTTAGTACGAAAGGTATATAAATGTTTCGCTTGAAAAAGCAAGCACTGGTATCACACCGCAAATTCTAGCGAATGAATCCGTATTCAATTGCAACAAATGAGTCTCAGATTAAACTATTCATAAGAATATACCAGTCGTTCTTCGAGAGCAATAGAGATGAGACGACAGACGCGACGAACGTTCGTCGCCACCGTCGGTGCGCTCGGTCTTTCGGGATGTTCCTCGCTGGCCGAGAAAGCACTGTTTCCGGAAAGCGATACCGAACGGAAAACGCGACAAAAAGGGAAATCGAGTGCCCCAGTAGCGGTTGCTGACGATTTCGAAGACCTCAGTTATTGGCAGGCAGTCGAACGACAAGGGTCACTATCGAAGTCGACCGACGCATACCAAGGTTCTCAGTGTGCTCACGTTGTAGGTAGTCAAAAGACGAAAGAGGGACACCTCATTCGATCCGTCTCCGATGCAGACCTGCGCGGGACGAACCTTTCGATGGCTGTCAAAGTCACCAGCCACGATTTTTTCAAAATTGCTATCGATCTCTACGCACCCGACAGCGACCATACGATATCGTTCAAGCGAACCTTCCTCGGCCCGAAAAATCGCTGGGTTCGGGTCAACTTCGGCGTCACGAGCGTCGCTAATGACGTTGACCTCTCGAACGTGAAGAAACTCCACATCGTCGCCCGACCGGTAGACGTCAACGCTAAGGAACCGGTCGAATTCCTCGTTGACGACCTCAAAACCGCTGCTCAACCGAACACCGGCTCCGTGATGTTCACCTTCGACGACAGCCACATCAGCCACTACCGTGCCTACGAACTGATGCAGGAGTACGGATTCGCTGGCGTCGAGGGCGTCATTCCGAAGAGCATCGGACGCGACGACCGCCTGAGCGAAGACCAACTGGCGACGATGGCCGGAGACGGGTGGGACATTTCCGCCCATCCCAACGTCCAAGCCCACTACTTCTCCGACTATTCGCCGGACGAGCAGGAGCGTCTGATGAAGAAAACGCAAAACTATCTCGAAGACAATGGATTCGATGACGGAGCACGACACCTACTCGTCCCGAAAAACGTCGTCGGCTCGGAGACCTTCGACCTCGCACGAAAATACTACGACACGGTGTTCAGTTTCGGTGGCAGTCCGAACGCGATACCGCTCGAACGAGAGGACGCCATCGTCTCGCGGGTAAACGGCAAAAACGTCGAGGAGACGAAACAATTCATCGACTATGCCGCCGACTACGGTCAACTCGTGGTACCCCTCTTCCACGAGGTCGGAAACGACATCAGCGAAAGCGATTTCGAATCGCTGTTGAAATATGTCAAAAAGAAAAACATGAACGTCATTACCGCCTCCGACTTGTTGTAATCATAACACTCGACACCGTTCATTTCGTTCAAACCGCAAACGGAGATCACAGTACGGTTTTTGTCGGTAGTGAGAGGTCACAGAACTGACCGCCATCGGTGAGTCTTAACATCTCCGACGCCAATGAGTATGCATGACGGAGAAAGCGACGCTCGGTGGCGGTTGTTTCTGGTGTACTGAGGCCGCGTTCAAGGAACTGGACGGCGTCGAATCGGTTACGTCGGGCTACGCCGGTGGCTCGGTCGAAAACCCGACCTACGAGGCAGTGTGCTCCGGCGAAACCGGCCACACGGAAGTGATACAGGTCGAATACGACCCGGAGACGGTGAGTTACGACGACTTGCTGGAGGTATTTTTCACCATCCACAACCCGACGACGCTCAACAGGCAGGGTCCCGACGTTGGGTCGCAGTATCGCTCCGCGGTCTACTACCACGACGACGAACAGAAGGAAATCGTCGAAACGTTCATTGACCAACTCGAAGCGGCGGAGGCATACGACGACCCGATCGTCACGGAAGTCGAACCGCTGGAGACGTTTTACGAAGCCGAGGAGTATCATCAGGACTACTTCGAAAAGAACCCCAACGACGCCTACTGCACGATAAACGCCGGGCCGAAAATCGAGAAAGTACGAGAGCAGTTCAGCGAGAAAGTGAAACAGTAGCTAACCGAAGCGCGGTTCCCCCGAACCGTTTTGTTTTGTGGCGTTGAGGCTCCTCTCGATGCCAGTTCGACCAGCCTACGTGAAGAAGGTGGGAGACATGTTGTTGGAACGCTATCCCGAGGCGTTCACCGACGACTTTGACCAGAACAAAGAGAGCGTCTCGAAACTGACGAACATTACGTCGAAAGACGTTCGAAATCGCGTTGCGGGATATATCGCACGAAACGAAGGAAAAGTACGGCAACAGTAAGACAAAACTTATGGCGCGGTCTCAGCAAACCGCCAGATATGGTCTCACGAAATCATTTTGCCCTCTTTTTCGTCGGTCTACTCATCATGGTCGCCTGGGTCTATCCCTTCTTTGTCTTCGCGGACTACGACTACCGCTACGAATCGGTCGGTCAGTCCAAGGATTCCCCGGACGGGCGACAATGGTGGGTCTTCGACGAACTGTCGCCGAGCGACCAAAAGACCGTGCAGAATATGATTGAAGGACAGGAGTACACGTTCGAATCGAAAGTACAAGCTCCACCTACAGTCGTAAAAAAGGGTGAAAAGTACTACTACTTCGATGATACACAAACCCCGGATTGGTCGAACCCGCGAACACCGGGGACGCTCCTCGTGTCCCTGATGGGACTAATCACCGTCCTCCAGTCGATTCGCCTCGAACTCGTCAGTCGTGACCCGGCGAGTCTCTAATCGGAAACCAAGTTCCGTCCGTTTTCTCGTGAAAACGCATTCTACGAAGGCGTGGAGAAATCCCACGCAGAAGCCGCCGTGAATCCGGCGAGTGCAGTGAGTCCGACGAGTGCAACCCCACCCAGCGAAGCAACCGCAACGAGCGGCGAGTACGCGTCGGCGATAAGGCCACGCAATCGTGAACGGCAGTTTGACCAGCGCGTACACCATCGACGCGGCGCTGAGAACCGTCGCTCGGCCAATCGACGCCGAATGGTCGTTGATGTACTGGTTGACCAACGGCCGGAGTAACGTCCGTGACCCGGTTCGAACGAAGAACATCGGGAGCGCGAAGAGTGGAGCGAACACCGGAATGACGAGCGAGACGGCGAATATGAGGGGAACGACCGTTGTCGTCGCCCGGACACCGAACGCGTCCTCAACCGTTCCGGCGTGATAGCTCACTCCGGCGGAGAGGAGCGAAAATCCGGCGTACAGCGGGCCAATCCATTCGACCGGGATTCCGAGCATTTCGGTCGCAATCGGGTGGACGTAACTTTCGACGGCGGCGGTGAGGGCGAAAAACAGCGCAACGTACGCGACGAACGACCGAAGTGGCGATGCCGAGAGATGGTTCCGAACGAATCGAATCGCATCGATCGGGGAGAGCACGTCACGATCAGGGTCGGAGTATTCCGGATTCCGTGGGAGCGTGAACAGGACGAACACGCCAGCGCCGTTCAGCAGACCGGAGACGAGAAACGGAAGGGTCGGGTCAAGTTCGTACAGTACCCCGCCGATGAGCGCTGCCACAACGGTCACACCCTGATTGACCGCCGTTCCACGACCCCCGACGTGTGCGAACCGGTCGGTGTCGAGTTCCGTTTGCAACGTCTCGTAGAGCCACGCATCGTCACTGCCGGAGCGAAAGACGAGCGCGAACGTCCAGAGGACGTACAGCACCGCGAGCGCGAGAAACGAGCGAGCGACTACGAACCCCAGAATCGAGGCGGTCATGCAGACGGTGCTAACGATGAGGCTGTCACGGCGACCGATTCGGTCGCCGATATATCCGGTCGGAACCTCGCTTACGACAGTCAGACTGGCATACAGGGTGCTGAGCAGGGCGATTTGTGTGTAATCCAGATTTCGGTAGAGCAAGAACAGGGTGAAAATCGGCGATATGAACCCCAGCGAGAGGGTTGCCTGATAGCAGTAGTATTTCAGTACGACCGCCGGAGGACGCGACATTTCGTTTTCGCATCCGAACGATACCCAGAAAGCAGTTTGCTGACAGCAATTAAAGTTAGATATTTTTCAATAATGGGGTCGGCAGCGGTACGTGCCTACCAGTTACGAATCGACCGAAATGTAGCCATCGGACTGAACGACGACCTCGACGCCGGAGTAGGTAAACGAGAGGGACGCGACCGTGTTGTCGGGGTCACCGTCGAGACGAACGAGTCGGTCGAGGATTTCCGGGTCGATAACGTCGTACAGTGGGGGATGGAGTTCGTATGGTTCGACATTGACCATCTCCGCAATCGCCTCGATGACGAGAAGACTCCCTGTTTGCGGGCTACTGGACGACTTGGAGACATCTGTTTCGGTCATTTACATACTCTCCGTTCGCGCAGTGGAGGCTTTCCCGTGTGTGTTTACTATGCAATGAAACGACACCAGTCTCCACCGGGTTACTCCCGCACGATAGTTTTCCCGAGGAGGGAGTACAGTCCCCGTCGAATTCGTTTTGCAAGCGCCTGCCGCGAGATGTCCAGAACTGGAGCGATATCTTCGAGCGATGACTCGCGCGGGTCGTTGAAATAGCCGAACTGGTAGGCGAGGACGAGCGCTTCGTACTGGGCTTCGGATAGTCCGAAGTTGTCGGCAAAGGACGGAGCATCGACTCCATGAATTCGGACGAGTTTCGTCCGGACATCCCGCTCTCGACAGTATTCGAGGAATTCGCGAACGTCGTCGTTCGTTTCCGTTCGGAACTCGAACTTCCACTCCGTGTCCGACCCGTGGGCGGACAGAACGGTGAGATTCATCTCCACGAGCGTTGCAAACGTGTTTTCGACCGATCGACTCCATTCGATACGAAACAGCATTCGGTCGTTCCCGACTTCATCTATCTTCCGAATTGCGCTAATCGCCTCGTGGGTGCTCGCCGCTCGCTCGACCGATTCGGCACTCGTACCACGAATCCAGACGAACGGAACGACGACATCCGGCATTGGGATGATTCGCTCGAATTCGACCGAGACACCCGGTAGATCCGCGAAGACACGACCGACATCGAAATCTTCGGCTGGAATAACGAATTCGGCGATTGCGACCATGCATCTATGGGATGGTCGGAACTGGTGTAAACGTTCCCACAATTGTTCACAGGGAGGGCTGATGAAACAACGGGCCATAGATTCAGGCATCTACAGCGCATCGCTATTGGTATGGAACTGTACGCCGCGATGCGAGGTGGATTGCTCGTCGCCGACGAGGCGGGGACGACGGAAATACGTCTCGACAGTCACGACCTGGAGTGCGTCGCTGCGACGCCCGACCACGTCTTCTGCGGAACGTTCGACGCCGGACTGTTTCGGAGCGACGACGGTGGCGAGACGTTCCACGCGGTCGGACGCGGGACGATTCGAGAGTCGGTGATGTCGCTCGCCATCGACCCGACTGACCCGAAGACGGTCTGGGTCGGGACGGAACCAAGTGCAGTCTATCGAAGCGAAGACGCCGGGGAGTCGTGGGAGCAACGCGAGGGGCTGACGGATCTCCCGTCCGAACCGCACTGGTCGTTCCCGCCACGTCCACACACCCACCACGTCCGCTGGATAGAACCCGACCCGCATGACCCGGAACATCTCTATGTCGGCATCGAGGCTGGCGCACTCGTCCAAACTCACGATGCAGGTGAAACGTGGGAAGACCGCGTTCCGGACGCCCGGCTGGACAACCACTCGTTAACGACGCACCCCGAAGCCCCGAACCGCGTTTGGTCTGCCGCCGGAGACGGCTACGCCGAGTCCGTGGATGGCGGCGAGACGTGGGCATACCCGCAGGATGGCCTCGACCATCGCTACTGCTGGAGCGTCGCAGTCGTTCCCGACGACCCGGACACCGTCCTCGTTTCCAGCGCTACCGGCCCACGAACGGCACACAACGCCGACGCCGCCGAATCGTACGTGTATCGCAAACGGAACGGCAAACCGTGGAAACGTCTCGACAGCTTGGAGACCGGTGCAAGCGTCACTCGGGCGGTGTTCGCAGTCGATGAATTGAACGGAAAACTGTACGCCGTGACCAATCGCGGTATCTTCCGAACCGAGGATGCGGGAACAACGTGGGAGCCGCTCGATTTGGAATGGCCGCCGGAGTTCGAACGCCAGACAGCACGCGGATTGGCGGTGGTTCCCTAATTCACTCCGTCGAAACTCGTCGGTCGAAGAAGTCGTCGACGAGTTCGAACGAGCGAATCGTCTGTTCGATGTCGGTGCTTCCGTGACCCTCTTCGCCGAATTCTTCGTACTCGTAGTCTTCGCCCTCTTCGAAGCCGTCGGCATCGAGGGCGTCGTGGAACAGTCTGGCCTGCGAGACGGGCACGCGGGCGTCATTGACGCCGTGAATCATCAGTAGCGGCTCGCTCAGGTTGTCCGTGTATTCGATGGGACTTCGCTCCCGGTAGAGGTTGTGGTTTTCCTCCGGGTCGCCCATGAACTTCTCCATGAGGCCGGTTTGGTAGTGTGGCATCGTGTTTTCGTAGATGTCGTGGAGGTCGGTGACGCCGACCGACGCGATGCCTGCGGTGTACAGTTCCGGATACTGCACCATCTGCCAGTAGGCGCTGTACCCGCCGTAGGAACCGCCGTAGGCGACGACGCGCTCCTCATCTATCTCGTCCTTCTGCTGGAGCCATCGAACACCCTCGGCAATATCGTCCTGCTCGGCACCGCCCCAGTCGCCGATGAGGCTGTTTTTGAACTCGCGCCCGCGACCAATCGAGCCGCGATAGTTGATTTGCAGGACGGTGTAGCCGCGACTGGCGAAGAACTGCGCGCGCTGGTCGAACTCTCGACGGTCGTTCAACGTTGGGCCGCCGTGAATGTCCACGACCGCCGGAGAGGGTCGTTCTCCCGAGTCGTACAGCAGGCCGCCGATTTCAAGTCCATCGTGCGATTCGAAGCTGACGTACTCCGCGTCCGCGAACGAGTCGGGGTCGATGTCGCCGTACTCGGGTTCGAGGAGCGTTTCGGTCTCGCCGGATTCGAGGTCGTACACGAGCAGGGCGGGACGCTGCGTCGGCGTCGTCTGTTTCACGAGTACTCGCCCGTCACCGAGCAGGGCGGCGTCCCCGTACTCCGGGAACGACGCGACGCCCATCGGCAAGTCGAGTTCGGTGGCGTCTCCGCTCTCCATGTCGTACACGAGCGGGACGACTGCGGCGTCACGGGGTCGGAGCACGAGGAAGCCGTTTTCGTCCGGAAGAAAGCCGACTGGGTCTTCGACGTAGTCGCCGAATCCGAACCACTCGATGTCCCCTGTTTCGAGGTCGTAGATGCCGCACCGAATTTTGTCCTCGGTATTGTCCGAGACGAGCAGTCGGGTTCCATCCGGCGACCAGTCGGCGAATCGGGTTTCGCTGCCGTCGGTGCCGAGTTCGAGGTTTCGTGGGTTCGACCCATCCGCGTCGGCCACATACACGTCGTCGTTGTTCAGGTCGTCGGACTCGTTCGTCGTGTACGCGAGTCGGTCGCCGTCGGGAGCGAATCCGCCGTTCCAGACCGCGCGCTCGTACTCGGTCAACTGCTCGTTGGGTCCCGCCTCGCAGTCGTAGCAATAAAGGTTCAACTGCCCGCCAGCACTACTCGCGTACAGGAGTTCGTCGTCGTGAACGTCGTTGAGGAAACACTGCCCCGAATCCTCGACAACGGGAGAGACGTTACCATCGAGGTCGATTTCCCAGATGTCGTTCTGCTCGTCGCCCGCGTCGTCGCGGTGGAAGTAGAGACTGTCACCGTCGGCAGTCCACATGAATGGTCAGCGGGCGTCTCGCGGGACGTTTTCGTCGCTGATCTGTGTCGTCTCACCGGTCGCCACGTCGATAACGTGGAGTTCGTTTCTGCCGGTGGTGTCGTAGTAGACCGCGACTCGCTCGCCGTCGGGGGAGGCGGCGGGATGGTGAAACTCCGGAAGTCGCGCGAGGGCTTCCAGCGAAAATCCGTCTGTCATCGAGTCATATTCGCAAACGTCAACATATTAGTCTTTTCAAGCCAGCGAAATAGAACTGGACGGCTCGAAAAAGCGGGACTCAGTTGCGAGACCGAATTGGGAACCGTGACGACACTCCATCGAGACGTCGTACACGGCCACCGAGCCGAAGGGTCTCTGCCGAGATTATTCGAGGTCGAAGCGGTCGAGACTCATCATTTTATCCCACACACCGACGAAGTCGTTGACGAATTTCTCCTCTGCGTCGTCGGAGCCGTAGACGTCCGCGATGGCTCGAAGTCGGGAGTTCGAACCGAAGACGAGATCCACGCGGGAACCCGTCCACTCGATTTCGCCCGTTTCACGGTTGCGCAGCTCGTAAATCTCTCGGGCTTCCGAGGACGCTTCCTGTCCCATGATGTCTTCGGATTCTGAGGACGCTTCCCACTCGTAGTCCATATCGAGCAGATTCACGAAGAAATCGTTGGTCAGCGTCTCCGGCTGGTCGGTGAAGACGCCGAGATCGGAACCCTGGTAGTTCGCATTCAGGGCGCGCATGCCGCCGACCAGCACCGTCATCTCAGCAGCCGTCAGGTTCATCAGATCCGCCCTGTCCACCAGCAACTCCTCCGCCGACTGGTCGGCCTCGTCTCCGAGGTAGTTACGGAACCCGTCGGCTTCCGGTTCGAGCGCCTCGAAGGACTCGACGTCGGTTTGTTCCTGCGAGGCGTCGGTACGGCCCGGTTCGAACGGCACGTCCACGTCGTACCCGGCATCCGCCGCCGCCTGCTCGACGGCAGCGTTGCCGCCCAGTACGATCAGGTCAGCGAGCGAGACCTTCGTTCCGTCGGATTGCGAACTGTTGAACTCCTCCTGAATCCCTTCGAGGGTTTCCAGCACCGTCTCCAGCTGTTCTGGCTCGTTTACCTCCCAGCTCTTCTGCGGTTCGAGGCGAATGCGGGCCCCGTTCGCCCCACCGCGCTTGTCGCTATCTCGGTACGTCGATGCCGACGCCCAGGCGGTCTTGGCCAGTTGGGAGATGGACAGTTCCGAGTCGAGAATCCGCTCTTTGAGTTCGGCGACCGCTTCCTCCCCGACCAGTTCGTGGTCGACGTCGGGGATGGGGTCTTGCCACAGCATCTCCTCGTCGGGAACCTCCGGGCCGAGGAATCGAACCGGCGGGCCCATGTCACGGTGGATCAGCTTGTACCATGCCTTCGCGAAGGCGTCCTGGAACTCGACCGGGTTCTCCTGGAAGCGCTCGATTATCTCCCGGTACTCCGGATCACGCTTCAGGGCGACGTCCGTCGTAAGCATCATCGGGGTCTGCTTCTTCGACGAATCGTGGGCGTCCGGAACGGTGTCCTCCAACTCCTCGCCCACCGGCCGCCACTGCCACGCGCCGCCGGGACCTTTCTCCGGTTCCCACTCGTAGTCTAGCAGGTTGTCGAGGTAGCCCATATCCCACTTGACCGGCGCTTGGGTCCAGGGGCCCTCAATTCCACTGGTAATTGTGTCGGAGCCCTTGCCGGAGCCGTGCTCGTTCTCCCAGCCGAGGCCCTGTTTCTCGATAGATGCGGCTTCGGGCTCAGGGCCGAGGTTGTCACCGGAGTCGGCACCGTGAACCTTTCCGAACGTGTGTCCGCCGGCGATGAGCGCGACGGTTTCCTCGTCGTTCATCGCCATCCGGCCGAACGCCTCGCGAATGTTCTCCGCCGACCCCTCGGTGTCCGGCTCACCGTCTGGACCCTCCGGGTTAACGTAGATGAGGCCCATCACGGTGGCACCGAGCGGCTCCTCGAGTTCTCCGTCGTCGAATCGCTCGGTGGCCTCCATCTCGTCCTCGGGCCCCCAGTAGACGGCCTCGTCGGGCTCGAAGGCGTCTTCGCGCCCGCCGGCGAAGCCGAACGTCTCGAATCCCATCGACTCGAGGGCGACGTTTCCGGTTAGGACTAGCAGGTCGGCCCACGAGAGTTTGCGGCCGTACTTCTGTTTGACCGGCCAGAGTAGTCGGCGGGCCTTGTCGAGGTTCGCATTGTCGGGCCAACTGTTGAGGGGGGCAAAGCGTTGGGTACCGCCGGATGCGCCGCCGCGGCCGTCCGTGGTGCGGTAGGTACCGGCGCTGTGCCACGCCATTCGAATGAAGAGCGGCCCGTAGTGGCCGTAGTCAGCGGGCCACCACTCCTGTGATGTCGTCATGACCTCTTCGATGTCCGCCTTTACCGCGTCGAGGTCGAGTGTCTCGAACTCCTCGGCGTAGTCGAAATCCTCACCCATCGGATCGACTTGGCGAGCGTTCTGGTCAAGGATGTCCAAGTTCAACTTGTTCGGCCACCAGTCGTGATTGGAACCACTCATCGTCGGGGAACCTCCGAAATCTCATCGTTCGCGACTGTGAACGTTCCATTTTCGACGTCGCCCGTTCCGCACTCGGGGTCTCCCATACCATGCTTGGGTGTATCCTCAGACATTAACAGTATCTCCTGTGGATAAGTGATACAAGGTAATCTTAATAAACATACCGATGATGTTCTCCATCCCTTTCCATTAATTTCTGTTATAGGACTGCATTTTCACTATTTGGAAAATAATTCTCCAATATCGCCATCAAACTAGCTAGATTCCGTTTCGTTCTACTGCTGTTATGGGTCGTCGCCGAGGTCGAGTGTTGCGAATAGACGCCGAAGGTCGGTCTCCCGCCCGTCGGTTCGAAGCAGTTCCACGGAGCGCTCGACGCTCTCTATTCGTCGCAAATTTCGTTCGTATCTCCGTTCGAGTTCGATCCGTGCCTCCCGAATCGCGGTTCCACCTTCGCGAACTGCCGCTCGCGATTCGCGGAAAACCGCCACCGTTTCGCGTGTCCGCTGGAACACCATGTTCCACCCGACGTGGGTCGAGAAAGTAGTCCTACCGGCGGGGCGAACTGGCCGCGAACGTTTTGGTTTTCCCCGTCGTCCACCCTTCGATGCCAGACTACGCAAGCGACGTACTCGTCTCGGCGGAATGGGTAGAAGACCACATCGAGGAGTTCGAAAGCGACGACTCAGACTATCGACTCGTGGAAGTGAACAGTCCCGAATCGCCCGACAGCGATTTTCCGTCACGCTACGACGAGGGACACATCCCCGGCGCTATCGGCATGCAGTGGGACGAAGACCTCTCCGACGCGACGGAGCGCGATATCCTCAAAAAAGAGGACTTCGAGCAGGTGGTCGGCGAGGCCGGAATCAGCGAGGATTCCACCGTCGTCTTCTACGGCGACGGCTGGATTCCGAACTGGTTTGCGCTGTTCGCTTACTGGGAGTTCAAATACTACGGTCACGAGGACGCTCGCGTGTTAAACGGCGGGAAGGATTACTGGGTCGAAAACAGCCACGAACTTACCAATGAGGAACCCGACCATCCGGCAGTGGAATACCACGCCCGCGGCCCGTTCGAGGGAATTCGGGCGTACAAAGACGAGGTAGACAAAGCCATCGAGTCCGGACTTCCCCTCGTTGACGTTCGCTCGCCCGAAGAGTTCACCGGTGAAATCATCGCCCCCGAAGGGTTGCAAGAGACGGCACAGCGCGCAGGCCACATCCCCGGCGCGAGCAACATTCCGGTCGCGCAAGTTCTTGCAGACGACGGCCGATTCAAATCCGCCGACGAACTGCGTGACCTCTACGCCGACCACGACGTTGACGGCGAGGAGTCGGTCATCGCCTACTGCCGGGTTGGAGAACGGTCGTCAATCGAGTGGTTCGCCCTGCACGAACTGCTCGGTTTCGACGACGTGCGAAACTACGACGGGTCATGGACCGAGTGGGGGAATCTGGTTCGCGCGCCCATCGAAACTGGCGAGGAAGATTAGCGAACGGGAACGCGCGGAACAAGGGGAGCGACAGGCCGAAGGGAGTCGCTCACGAATCCCCAGTATCACCGATACTCAACAACTCGTCGGCGACCTGTACGGCCATCTCGAAGCGACTGCCTCCTTGCCAGTGGCGACCAGACCGAGCCAGTATCTCGGGGAGGCGGAAGCAGTCGTTGGGGATGCAAGAGGGGCACCAGAATCAGTCGTGAAAAAGCGCGTCTCGCAGGCGGCTGAACTGCTCTCGCACGTTGATGGGACGGGGAGCGACGAGGCGAACGAACACGTCAAGCAGGCGCGGAAACTGACGGACGAAATTCTGTCCAAAATGGAATAGCGATTCGACAGCAAGGTCTGTCGCTTGGCGAGTCTTTAACCCCCCGCGCCACCCTTACCCACAGTCATGAGCAACAGTGGCGAGAAAGACGACGGGTTACGAAGCCGTGAAGTCACCGAAGGGCCGGAACGCGCGCCGCACCGGGCGATGTTCCGGGCGATGGGATTCGACGACGATGACCTCTCTTCCCCGATGGTCGGAGTGGCGAACCCCGCCGCGGACATCACACCGTGTAACGTCCATCTGGACGACGTAGCCGACGCCGCCATCGAGAGCGTCGATTCGGCGGGCGGGATGCCGATCGAGTTCGGCACCATCACAATCTCCGACGCGATTTCGATGGGCACCGAGGGGATGAAAGCCAGCCTCATCTCGCGCGAGGTCATCGCCGACAGCGTCGAACTCGTCGCGTTCGGCGAGCGCATGGACGCCCTCGTGACGGTCGCAGGGTGTGACAAGAACCTCCCTGGCATGATGATGGCGGCCATCCGCACTGACCTGCCGACCGTCTTCCTCTACGGCGGGTCGATTCTTCCCGGCGAACACGAGGGACGCGAAGTGACAGTCCAGAACGTCTTCGAGGGCGTCGGCGCGGTGGCCCACGGTGACATGACCGAAGAGGAATTAGTCGAACTCGAACACGACGCCTGCCCCGGTGCGGGGTCGTGCGGCGGGATGTTCACCGCCAACACGATGGCATCCATCAGCGAAGCCCTCGGACTGGCTCCGCTCGGTTCCGCCAGTCCGCCCGCCGAGTCGGACGAGCGATACGAAGTCGCGGAACGGGCGGGGGAACTCGTCCTCGAAGCGGTCGAAAACGACCGCAGACCCTCGGATATCCTCTCCCGGAAATCGTTCGAGAACGCCATCGCGGTGCAGGTCGCCATGGGCGGTTCCACGAACGCAGTGCTTCATCTCCTCGCACTCGCCGCGGAGGCCGGAATCGACCTCGAAATCGAGGACTTCGACGAGATTTCCCGTCGGACGCCGAAAATCGTCAACCTCCAACCCGGCGGGTCGCGGGTGATGCAAGACCTGCACGAAATCGGCGGCGTGCCGACCGTTCTTCGCCGATTGCTCGATTCAGGGCACGTCCACGGCGATGCGATGACCGTGACGGGCCGAACCGTTGAGGAAGAACTCGACCATCTGGGTGTGACGGGAGAGGTGGACGAGAACGCCGACTTCATCCGCCCGGCAGATGACCCGTTCCACGAGGAAGGCGCAATCAAGATTCTGACCGGCAATCTCGCGCCGGACGGTGCGGTGCTGAAGGTGACCGGCGACGACAAATTCCACCACACCGGCCCGGCCCGCGTTTTCGAGAACGAGGAAGATGCGATGAAATACGTGCAGGAGGGTCACATCGAATCCGGCGACGTACTCGCGATTCGCAACGAAGGACCGCGCGGCGGCCCCGGCATGCGTGAAATGCTCGGCGTCACCGCGGCGGTCGTCGGCCAAGGTCATGAAGACGACGTGGCGCTTCTCACGGACGGACGGTTTTCGGGTGCAACGCGCGGTCCGATGGTCGGTCACGTCGCACCGGAAGCCCGCGACGGCGGCCCAATCGCGGTTCTCGAAGACGGCGACGAAGTGACGGTGGATATTCCGAATAGACGGCTCGAAGTCTCGCTCTCGGACGAGGAAGTCGCGGCGCGACTGAACGACTGGGAACCCGGCGAAGCGCCCTACTCCTCCGGTGTCCTTGCCAAATACGGCGCATCGTTCGGGTCGGCGGCAAACGGCGCGGTGACGAACCCGAGTGCAAAGCGGGAGTAACAGGACGATTTCCGACTGCGAAGCAGTCGGGCCGAGGAACCCCAACCAGGGGTGACGACGGCTTTTGGTTCAGATTTTCCCAGCGAAGGAGTTGGTTTGCGGTGTTGAACTCGTCGATACTGCTCGTAATCGAAACGCGCCCGAGAAAGTGATCTCGACGCACCTTATAAATAATCGGGGTCGAACTCCGCTGTGTCAATTTATCACAATAGACTTTCGACTCGAAAGTCCGTGAAATGAACACTCGATTCGACTGAACAGGTTGAAGGGAGTTGTCCATCAGTGGTCGGATCAGCCAACATCATCCTGAATACATAAATTTACAAATTTAACCGAAGATGCTGTTGTTTACCACAAGATACTGCGAAAAATCGAAAGTGTTTTTGAATGGTTGTCGATGTACATTGGTATTGTATGACGAGTAGTGTAACACAAACGTGGCAGCGCTATCGGTCGGTACCCATCATCTACCGTATCGCGGCTGCATTCGTTCTCGGCTCTATCGTGGGACTCGTGGTTGGCGAGCCGGCGACGAATCTCCAGCCCCTCGGCGACTTGTTCGTCCGACTGCTGAAGATGGTTATCGTCCCCATCGTGGTCTTCACGCTAATCATGGCCGCGCGGAACCTCTCGCCGAAGAACCTCGGGAAGGTCGGCGGTCAAGTCATCCTCCTGTACCTCTTCACGACGATGATCGCGATCGGACTCGGTCTGGTCGTGAGCAACGTCATCGACCCCGGTGTCGGCCTTCTGCTCGAAAATGCAACAGGCACCGTCGAGACGAAGCAGTCGCCGGGTCTCGGACAGGTCTTCCTCAACATCGTCCCGGAGAACCCGTTCGGTGCGATGGCGGAGGGGAAAATCCTCAGCGTCATCTTCTTCGCGCTGGCGTTCGGCGTTGGCCTGACGGTGGTTCGTGACGAAGCCGAAGAAGGGTCGAGCGTCTACAACGGCGTCGAGACGATCTTCGACATCGTCGAAGCGGGCGCAGAAGTGATGTTCAAAGTCGTCTGGGGCGTTATGGAGTACGGCGTCATCGGCGTCTTTGCCCTGATGGCTGCGCTGTTCGCCAACACCGGTGTCGAGGCCATTTTCTCGCTGTTCAAACTGTTCGCGACGCTTGCCATCGCCATCGGTATTCAGATTTCGGTCGTCTATCTCCTCTTCATCATCAGCGGACTGGTCGGTCAATCCCCAATGTCGTTCGTCCGCGGGAGCAAAGACGCCATGATGACGGCACTGAGCATTCGTTCGTCTAGCGGGACGCTCCCCGTGACGATGTCCAACGCGGACGAGAACCTCGGCATCGATCAGGAGGTGTACAGCTTCTCGCTCCCCCTTGGCGCGACCATCAACATGGACGGGACGGCGATGTACCTCGGAATTGCCGCCATCTTTACCGCGAACGTCGTCGGGAAATCGCTGACGATGGCGGAGCAGTTGAGCGTCCTCGTGACGGCGCTCATCGCGAGCGTCGGTACTGCGGGCGTCCCGGGCGCGAGCATCGTCATGATGACCGTCGTGTTCACGCAGGTCGGCCTCCCGGTTCAGGCGATTGCCCTCGTCCTCGGTATCGACCCGCTTCTCGACCGGATGCGCACGATGAACAACGTTACCGGTGACCTCGCCGTGACGACTCTCGTCGCGAAATGGAACGACGCCATCGACTTCTCGACCGGCGTGTGGGCCGACGATGGTGTCGAATCCGGCAGTGTGACGAGTACCTCGACGACTGACGACTGACGAACGACGAACCCAGATTTCCTTTCAGCAATGAATTCGAATTCGACGAGTGACGCGACGGAAAGCCACCGAATCGTGGAACGCGCCCGGGACGTGATTCCGGGTGGTGCCCAAACCGGACTCCGGGCACAGGCGTACGACACGGGCGAAGTCGCCTTCGAGCGCGCGGAGGGCGCGACGCTTACGACGGTCGATGGCGACGAATACACCGACTACCATCTCGGCTTCGGCCCCATCATTCTCGGGCACGCCCACGAAGCGGTGGACGACGCGGCCCGGAGAGCCATCGACGGTGGCGTCCTCTACGGCGCGGGGACGGCCCCACTCGAAGTCGAAGTGGCTGAACGACTGGTCGAAAACCTCCCGAGCATCGAGCAGGTCAACTTCTGCAACAGCGGAAGCGAGGCGACGTACCACGCGATTCGACTCGCCCGGGCAGCCACGGGCAACGAGAAAATCTTGAAGTTCGAGGGCTGCTACCATGGTTGGCACGACTACGTGGATATCAGCGTCTATCCGCCGGAAGACCAGCTCGGCGAGCAGTACCCCGAGTCGGAGGGTATGCTCTCGTCCGCGGTCGAAAACACGCTCGTCGTTCCGTTCAACGATTCGGAGGCCGTTGCGGAGGTTTTCCGCGAACACGGCGACGACCTCGCGGGTGTTATCTTCGAACCGGTTCCACACTCGGTTGGCTGTCTTCTGCCCCAACAGGGATTCTTGGATACGGTCCGTGAACTGACCGCTGAGGCCGACGTACCGCTCATCTTCGACGAGGTGATTACGGGGTTCCGTCACTCGCCACACGGCGCGCAGGGCGAGTTCGGCGTGACGCCCGATTTGACCTGCGTGGCGAAGGCACTCGGCAACGGCTACCCGGTCGCGGCAGTGGGTGGGCGCGAAGACCTGCTCTCACAGGCGGGCGGGGACAACAAGAGCGGTGTCGTCATCAGCGGCACGTACTCCGGAAACCTGCCCGGACTCGCCGCGGCACGCGAAACCATCGACACTATCGTGGAGGAAGATGTACAGGGCTACGTCACTGGCCTCGGCGACGAATACCGCGACGGACTCCGTGACCTGCTGGCCGACCACGGCATCGAGGGCCGCGTCGTCGGCCACCGGAGCATCTTCAGCCTCCAGTTCGGCGTCAGCCAGGAACCCGAAAACTACGAGGACATCCTCGGCCTGGACGAGGAACTGTTCCGCGAATTCGCGGCCGGGATGCGCGAACGCGGCCACTTCTTCACGCCGAACCCGTACAAACGCCACCACCTCTCGTTTGCCCACGGAGCGGAGCATCTGGCGTCGTATCTCGACGACGCCGACGACGTGCTTGCGAACCTCTGACCCGGTTCAGCAGGCTTAACCCCGCCCGGTTGTTACGAAACGCTCAATGGATTCTGCGATACGTATCAGGGATTTAGAGAAGCAGTACGGCGACGTACGGGCACTGAAGGGCGTATCGATCGACGTTCCGGAGGGTTCGTTTTTCGGCCTGCTCGGCCCGAACGGCGCGGGCAAGACGACGTTCATCAACATCCTCGTCGGACTGGTGAAAAATTCGGGTGGCACCGCGGAAGTGTTCGGCGCGGACGTAGAAGACGACTACCGTGAGGCCCGCGACCGAATCGGTCTCGCGCCACAGGAGTTCAACGTTGACCGATTCTTCCCGATTCGGGAAGTGCTCGAGCACAAGGCGGGCTATCACGGGATTCCGAAATCCGAGGCGAAAAAGAAGGCGGACGAGGTGCTGAAACGGGTCGGAATCTACGACAAGCGCGACACGCGATTCGACTGGCTCTCCGGCGGGATGAAACGCCGATTCATGCTGGCACGGGCGCTCATCACCGAGCCGGATTTGCTCATTCTTGACGAACCCACCGCTGGCGTGGACGTACAAATCCGGCATGAACTTTGGGACACGATTATCGAACTCAACGAGTCGGGAACCACCATTTTGCTCACGACGCACTATATCGAGGAGGCGGAACGACTCTGTGATGAAGTCGCGATTCTCGATTCGGGCGAAATCGTCGAGGTGGCGAGTCCCGACGAGTTGATGAACCAAGGACCCGACAAAATCACGATTACGCTCCGCAATCCGCCCGAATCCGCGCCGCACCTATCGGCGGGACGCGACAAGATTCAGGACGTGGAACTGGATGGCGACGCCCTCGTCATCACGGCACGAGAGGCCGGACTGCTCGCCCCGGAACTCGTCCGCGAACTCGACCGAAAAGGATTCGATATCGAGTATTTCGACATCTCCCGAACCTCCCTCGAGGAGGTGTTCGTGTCGATGACGCGGACTCAAGAGGGTGGGACAGGTACCGAAGAGGACGAACGAGAAACGGTTTCGGCGGTCACTGACGGAGGGGAACGATGAGCGGTCATGGCCTGACCGGATTCGTGACACTCACGCGCCGTGAAATCCTCCGATTCCTTCGTCGGCCGAGGAACACCTTCGTCCCGCCGTTCGTCACGAACGTGCTGTATTTCGCCGTCTTCGGCGTCGTCCTCGGCGAGCGCGTCGGGACGATGAAATTCGATGGATTGACCGTGGAGTACATCACGTTCATCCTCCCCGGTCTCGTGGTTCTCGGCGCGATTTCCAACGCATTCGAGAACTCCTCGTTTTCCATCTTCCACGGGCGCTGGAACCGCTACATCGAAGAGACGCTGACCTCGCCGATGTCCTACTCACGGATGGTCGCGGCGTACATCGTCTCCGGTGCAGTCCGCGGACTGCTCGTCGGAACGCTCATCGCCGGAATCGGTGCGTTCTTCACCAGCGTCGGCGTCGCCCAACCGCTCTACCTCGTCGCCTTCGCCCTGGTCATCACGCTCCTGTTTTCGAGCGTCGGCGTGGTCGGCGGCCTCTGGGCCGACGACTGGGACAATTTGACGATGATGAACCAGTTTCTCGTCCGCCCGCTCGTCTTCTTCGGCGGGGTCTTTTACACCGTCAACAGCCTTCCGGATGGCATCTTCCGCGACATCACCCTACTCAACCCGATGGTGTACATGGTTAACGGGATTCGATACGGATTTCTCGGTGCCTCGGAGGTCAATCCGAACCTCTCGCTTGCGGTGTTGTCAGGCCTGACGCTGGTGTTCATGCTGGTCGATGCGTACCTGTTCCGGCGTGGCTATGGGTTGACTGACTGAGCTTCGACGTAGAATACGCATTTTTCACGTCAGGAGTAGCCGTTTCGGTCGGCGGTTAGGGGGAGATCAACGAACTATTTCGTCCCATTTTACGACAGAAAACATATATCGCAAAGCACGAAACGGCAGATATGGCAGACTGTCGAGAGAAATCACAGTCGGTCGATGACTGCCTCGGTGACCTCTCCAGTTCCGGCATCGCCGCCCAAGTCGGGCGTCCGTGGGCCGTCTTCCAGCACTGACTCGACAGCGCCGCGAACTGCTTGTCCGTCCTCATCGTAGCCCAAATACTCGATCAACATTGCCGCCGAGAACATCGTCGCGCAGGGGTTCGCTACGCCCTCGCCTGCGATGTCCGGGGCGGTGCCGTGAACCGGTTCGAACAGGGCGTTTTCGGGGCCGATGTTGGCCGAGGGGAGAAGACCAAGACCGCCGACCAATCCGGCGGCGAGGTCGGAGAGCACGTCGCCAGCGAGGTTGGGACAGACGATGACCCCGTACTCCTCCGGGCGCAGACAGAGGTGGGTCGCCAACGCGTCCATCAGGGCTTCGTCGTGGGGGACACCGCGAACGTCGGCCACGCGGTCTACCGTGTCGCGGAAAAGACCGTCGGTCTCGCGCATCACGTTGGCCTTGTGCGCGACAGTGAATCCATCTTCGTCGCGGTCCTCGACGTACTCGCAGGCGAACTCCGCGAGCTGTTCCGAGGCGGATTCGGTGACGACGCGCGTCAGGGTTGCTACGTCGTCCGACAGTCTGGACTCGTGGCCAGCGTACACGCCTTCGGTATTCTCGCGGAGGAAGACGAGGTCCGTTTCGGGGCGCAGGGCGTCAGTTCCCGGGTAGGCCCGCGCGGGTCGAACGTTGACGAACGAATCGACCGTTTGGCGGAGCGGAAGGATAACGTCCGCCGCCGTCTCGCCCGCCGCGCCGAACAGGGTTGCATCTGCTTCGGCCACGAGTTCGCGCGTTTCGTTGGGAAGCGCGGTTCCGGTTTCTTCTTTCACCGCATCGCCCGCCGCCGCCTCCACGAACTCGAATTCCGGTTCGACTGCTTCGAGAACCTGCCGAGTCGCGGGCACGACTTCCTGACCGATTCCGTCGCCGGGAATGACTGCGATTTGCTCGGTCATGGTTTGACGTAGGGGAGGTTTTCGGCCGTCTTCGCAATCGCTTCTTCGTTCGACTTCATCAGTGCAGTGGTGTCCCAGATACCCTCAACGAGGGCCTTCTTCTGGGCATCGTCCACGTTCACCCCGACCTCTTGACCGGCGTAGCGAATCGTCTCGTTCGCCACGTCTACTTCGACTTCGGTGTCGGGGTTGGCTTCGACGTAGTCCTGGAGTTCTCCGACCGTCTCCGAATCTGCCGTTACGGTCGGTATCCCCAGCGCGAGACAGTTTCCTGCGAAAATTTCGGCGAAGCTCTCGCCGACGATGGCGTCGATTCCCCAGCGAGCGAGCGCCTGCGGCGCGTGCTCGCGGGAGGAACCACAGCCGAAGTTCGCGTTGACGACCAGCACCGAGGCGTCTCGGTGCTGGTCGTGGTTGAACGGATGGTCTTTCTGTTCGTCATCGTCCGTAAATCGCTGGTCGAAGAAGGAAAACTGACCCAGTCCGTCGAAGGTGACAACCTTCATGAACCGCGCCGGAATTATCTGGTCGGTGTCGATGTCGTTGCCGCGAACTGCCACGCCAGTTCCTGCCGTTGATTCGATTTCGTCAGTCATGCACTCGCCACCTCCTGCATCTCTCGCACGTCGGTCACTTCACCGTGAATCGCTGCCGCAACAACCATTTCCGGACTCATCAGTACGGTTTTGCCGTCCGGACTGCCCTGTCGTCCGACGAAGTTGCGGTTCGAGGACGACGCACAAACTTCGTCCCCATCCAGTTGGTCGTCGTTCATCCCGAGGCACATCGAACACCCGGCGTTTCGCCAGTCGAAGCCTGCCTCGCGGAAGATTTCGTCCAATCCTTCGCGCTCCGCGGCGGCTTTCACGCGCTGACTACCGGGGACGACCATCGCGCGAACGTCGTCGTGGACTTCGCGTCCCTCCACGATGTTCGCGGCTCGGCGCAAATCCGGCAACCGGGCGTTCGTACAGGAACCGAGGAACGCCACGTCTACGTCGTAGCCAGCCATCGTTTCGCCGGGTTCGACGCGCATGTGTTCCTGTGCCTGTCGGGCCGTCTCGCGTTTGTCCGCCGGCAGTTCGTCGGGTTCTGGAATCGGTTCCGTGATGCCGACACCTTGGCCGGGCGTCGTTCCCCACGTTACCATCGGTTCAAGGGCGTCACCGTCGATTTCGACCACATTGTCGTAGGTGGCGTCCTCGTCCGACCGAATCGACTCCCAGTAGGGCTTCAGCCGGTCGAACTCGTCGGAGTCGTCGCGGAAGGCGTCCGTCTCGCGCAGGTACTCGTACGTCGTCTCGTCCGGATTAACGTAGCCAGCGCGAGCGCCGCCCTCGATGGACATGTTGCAAATGCTCATCCGGCCCTCCATGCCCATGTTTTCGATGGCTTCGCCCGCGTACTCGTAGACGTAGCCGACGCCGCCGTCGGTTCCAAGTCGGCGGATGATTTCCAAAATCACGTCCTTCGCGGAGACGCCCGCCCCGAGTTCACCCGTGACTCGAATCTGGCGCACGTCCTGTTTCTCCATCGCAATCGTTCCGGTCGCCAGCACATCCCGAATCTGGCTGGTTCCGATACCGAACGCCAGCGCGCCGAACGCGCCGTGCGTGGCGGTGTGGCTGTCGCCACAGACGATGGTCATCCCGGGTTGCGTGAGTCCTTGTTCGGGCCCGATAACATGGACGATACCCTGGTCGCCGGAGTCGGGATGCGAGAAGTCGATACCCGCTTCACGGACGTTTTCTTCCAACTCGGCCATCATCTCCTCGGCCGAGTCGTCGCTGTAGGGTCGCGACTGGTCGGCAGTCGGGACGATGTGGTCGACCGTCGCGTGTGTTCGGTCGGGATAGGCGACTTCAATGTCACGCTCCTGTAACATCCCAAACGCTTGCGGACTCGTCACCTCGTGGATGAGATGCAGGCCGACGAACAGTTGGGTTTGCCCGGTCGGCAGGTCGGTGACGCGGTGTCTGTCCCACACCGCGTCGTACAGCGTTCCCTCGCTCATCTATTTCCTACCCGATGTTCGTAACCGCGTTCGAAGACCTCGGAGGAGTCACCTGCCCCTTCCGGAGGGGAGTGCGACACCTCCGCCATCGTGTCGGGCTCGTTTTCGTCGGTCGCGTCCTCCGCAACCCCGCCGTCTGCCACGGTTGGGCCACGGTTGAACAGGCGCGTCATCGCTCCTTGGTCGGCGTAGGGATGGACGTGACTCACGTTCGCCATCTCCCGGTTTTTAGGTGGATTCTTAGTCATCCGCTGGCACCTCCTGTTTCTCCTTCTCGTCCGTTTCTTCCGCATCCGCCCACGCGAACAACTCGCGCAGTTCCGAACCGACCTCCTCGATTTCGTGATTCTTCTCGGCCTGTCGCTTCTGGCGGTAGGCCGGGCGTCCGGCCTGATTCTCCAGAATCCACTCGCGGGCGAACTCGCCGTTCTGCACGCCCTCCAACACCTTCTCCATCTGTTCACGGGCGTGGTCGTCTACGATGACCTCGCCGCGAGTCAGGCCGCCGTATTCGGCGGTGTCGGAGACCGAATCCCACATTTCGCCGAGGCCGCCCTCGTACAGCAGGTCGACGATGAGTTTCACCTCGTTCAGGCACTCGAAGTAGGCCATCTCCGGCGAGTAGCCAGCGTTCACGAGCGTCTCGTAGCCCATCTTGATGAGTTCCGTGACGCCGCCACAGAGCACGGCCTGCTCGCCGAACAGGTCAGTTTCCGTCTCCTCTTGGAAACTCGTCTCGACGACGCCCGCCCGGGTACAGCCGATAGCTTTCGCGTAAGCCAGCCCCTCGGCTTTCGCCTCGCCGCTAGCGTCCTGATAGACCGCGAGCAAGCCCGGTGTCCCCTCGTCCGCTTGGTAGTTCCGCCGAACGAGATGGCCCGGCGACTTCGGCGCAACCATCGTCACATCCACGTCCTCCGGCGGTTCGATTTGGCCGTAGTGGATGTTGAAACCGTGTGCGAACTGGAGGGTGTCGCCCGATTCCAGTTCGGATTCGATGTCGGCGTACACCGCCGGTTGGACGGTGTCCGGCACGAGTACCGAGACGACGTCCGCTTGGCTGGCCGCTTCCTTGGGTGTCGCTACGCGCAGGCCGTCGGCTTCCGCCGCCTTCCGCGAGGACGACGATTCGCGGAGGCCGACGACCACGTCCACCCCGCTTTCCGCGAGGTTCTGCGCGTGGGCGTGGCCTTGACTGCCGTAGCCCAGGACGGCAACCGTTTTGTCTGCTAGCTGTGCGTCGTCTGCGTCGTCGTCGTAGTATATCGTTGTCATTGTCGGAATCCTCAGTTGGTCTCCGTCGTCGATCGATTCGTTTCGTCGCGTTCCTCTTCCGTCTCGTAACCGCTGTCGGTCGGTTCCGTGGAGTGTCCCGGTTCCTCGCCGGGTGTCGTCGGCGTGTCGCCGCGGGCCAAAGCGGTCTGTCCAGTCCGCGCGATTTCGATGATACCGAACTGTCGGAAGGCGTCGATTGCGTCGTCTATCTTCCGCTGGTCGCCGGTAATCTGCACCGTGATAGTTCGTGGTCCGGCGTCCAGCGTCTGGCCCTCGTACATCTCGGTGATGGCATGAACCTTGTCGGGTTCGTCGCCGCGAACTTTCAGGAGGACGAGTTCCGCACGAACCGCGTTGTCGTCCAGTTCGCCCACCTGAATGACGGTCGGCAGTTTCGCCAACTGCTTTCGCGCCTGTTCGATGCCGTGGTCGGTTTCTTCCACGACGAGCGTAATTCGGGCGTGGCCATCGACCGTCGTTCGGCCGACGGTCAGACTCTCGATGTTGAACTGTCGCCGGGAGAACAGGCCCGACACCTGCGAGAGGACGCCGGGTTCGTGCTCGACCAGCGCGGAAATCACCGCCGTTCGTCGCGCGGCTTCCGCCTCCGCCTCGGGGTCGATTCGGACGCCCTGCGCGTTCCGCCGCCCGTCGGGGTGCGGCCGCTCCTCCGGCGCGGGGCCGGGCATTCCCGCCGACGGCGCTGAATCCTCGCCGCTCATAGTTGCTCCTCCGACAGAGCGAATTTTCCGTTGGCACCGCCGCTTGCGACCATCGGGTAGACGTTTTCGCGCGGGTCGATGTGGAAGTCGATGACGGACGGGCCGTCGTACTCCAGCGCAGCCTCGACCGTGTCGGCCACTTCGTCCGGGTGGTCAACCGTGAACCCGTTCGCGCCGAAGGCTTCGGCGAGGGTGCCGAAGTCGGGACACCAGTCGTACTCCGAGGCGACACGATTGCCGTCGAAGAAGGCGTCCTGCCACTGTCGAACCATGCCGATGTAGCGGTTGTTCAGGACGGCCACGGTGATATCCATGTTTTCACGGACTGCAACCGACAGCTCCTGCACCGTCATCAGGAACGACCCGTCGCCTTCGAAGCAGACGACCTGCTGGTCATCGTCGGCCGCCGTTCGCGCACCGATCGCGGCGGGCAGGCCGTAGCCCATCGTTCCGAGACCGTGCGAGGAAACCCACGTCCGGGGTTCGGTGAACGTCCAGAACTGAACCGCCCACATCTGATGCTGACCGACGCCGGTCGTGACGATGGTATCGTCCGCAGTCGCGGCATCGAAGGCTTCCACGACGAACTGGGGTTTGACCGGTCCGTCTTCGGACGCGTGGTAGGTCATCGGGTACTCATCCTGCCAGTCCGCGACCTGCTCGCGCCAGTCGTCCGCGTTCAGCAGCGATTCCACCTGCTTGCCGATTTCGGCGAGTGCGGTTCCGGCATCGCCCACGACGGGAACCTCGGCGTAGACGTTCTTCGAAATCTCCGCCGGGTCGATATCGATGTGGACGACGGTGGCTTCCGGAGCGAACGACTCGACGCCACCGGTCAGTCGGTCGTCGAAGCGACACCCGACTGCCAGGAGGGTGTCGCAGTGCGTGACGGCCATGTTCGCGGGGCCGGTTCCGTGCATGCCAACCATCCCGACCGACTGCTCGTGGTCTTCCGGAAACGAGCCCACGGCGGGCATCGACGTCGCGACCGGGATGTCGTGCTCGGTGGCGAACGCGCGCAGTTCCGCACTTGCGTCGCCTTTGATGACGCCGCCACCGGCCAAAATCAGCGGACGATCAGCTGATTCCAGCGTCCGGGCCGCCTCCGCGACGGCGTCGGCGTCCGGTTGTTCCTGCGGATTGTAGTGTTCCGGCGTCTCGGACGTGGCGTCCTCGGAATCGGTTTCAGCCAGCGTCACGTCCTTCGGCAAATCCACGAGGGTCGGCCCGGGCCGACCCTCGCGGGCCAGCGCGAACGCTTCGCCGACCGTTTCGCCGACGGATTCGGTCTCCCCCGCGAAGTAGTTCGCCTTCGTGACGGGTGCTGTGACGCCCGTGGTGTCCGTCTCCTGAAACGCGTCGTTGCCGACGAAGTTCGTCGGAACCTGTCCCGTCAGGGCGACGACCGGGTCGGAGTCCATGTCCGCGTCGGCCAGTCCGGTGACGAGGTTCGTCGCGCCCGGTCCGGACGTGGCGAGACAGACACCCGGCGTGCCGGCGACGATGCCATAGGCGTCGGCGGCGTGGGCGGCTGCCTGTTCGTGTGCCATCGTGACGTGGCGCAAATCGGATTTGCCGATCGCGTCGTACACCGGCATGATTGCGCCACCTTGGACGCCGAAAAGGGTCTCAACACCCGCAGATTCGAGCGCGCTGACGACGGCGCTCGCGCCCGTTCGTGGGCCGCCGGATTCGGTCGACTGCTGACTCGTCTCCGACTCCTTGGGGGTCGGTTCATCGTCACGGGCCGGTTTCTCACTCGATTCCTCGGATTCGGAAACAGTGCGAACCGCGTTTTCGCTCATGAATCCGTCACCTCGGTTCGTGTGTTGGTGTTCGGTCGGTTGGATTCAGTTTGTAGGTGCTGTTCGTCGATCGGTCGTCGGTGCGGGTCGAACTGCGGTCGATACCGCTTGGCTGTTGGTCGTGTTTTTGACATGGATTTGCGCGTAGACTCGGTGCTGTTGGATGGCGGTTCAGGGGTCGGGGGTGAAAAGGGTGTAGGGGTAGCTAGACCCCTACAATAATGAGTACGCGCTCGACAGCCGCACCGCTCGACTCCTGTGAATCGAGGGTTGTGTGTGACTGTCGCATCTGTGTTTGCACTCTTCCTACGGCGACGGAAATAGGCCTTACGCGTTGGGCAACTTTTGCCCCGAAACCGTGCCACGCACGATTTTCCGTTGTACCGTCGCTGGTCGATGGTGAAACGAACGCGGGAAGGCATGGTTACGCTCTGGCCTCCTCGCGAGAATCGACACCCAGTTCGCGGGCGAATCGACGGACATCGCTGACAGTGACCCGGGACTTCTCCGCACCCTGGTCTTTGACTCGACGCGTGATTTGCCGGACTTCCGTTTCGCTCGGGGCGAATCCGTCCTGCGTGAGATGCTTCCGAACCGCGTGCGTCCCGGTGTGCTTGCCGAGGACGAACTCCCGGTTCGCGCCGACCATCTCGGGCTTCATGACGCCCGTTTCGAACGTATCACTGTTCTCTATGACGCCCGCTGCGTGAATCCCGCTTTCGTGGGCGAAGGCGTTCGCGCCCACGACGGGTTTGTTCACCGGAACCGAAACCTCGCTGTACTCGGCGACCATCTCGGAAACCTCCGTGATGCGCGTCGTGTCGATTCCGGTATCGACGCCGTAGACGCCCTCCGCGGCCATGACGACCTCCTCGAAGGCGGCGTTTCCGGCACGTTCGCCAATGCCGTTGACGCTGACCTGCACTTGTTCCGCACCCGCTTCCAACCCGGCCATGGCGTTTGCCGTGGCCATTCCAAAGTCGTCGTGCGTGTGCACGTCGATTCGGGCGTCCGTGTGCTCGCGGATCTGTTTCACGAGGTCGGCAAACCGAGCGGGCGTCCCCACGCCGCAGGTGTCAGGGACGTTAATCCATTCGACACCTGCCTCGGAGACCGCCTCCACGATTTCGGCCATGAACTCCGGGTCGGTTCGCGTCGCGTCCATCGGCGAGAACATCGGACTCGCGCCCGCCTCGGCGACACGTTCGACGGCTTTCACGGCGCGTTCTTTCACGTCTTCGCGCGTGGCGTGCATCGAATCCTCGATTTGCACGTCGCTGGTCGAAGCGAAGATGTGAACCATTCCTGCACCGGTATCCAGCGCGGTTTCCACGTCGCCGTCCACGACACGGGCCAGCGCGCAGGTCGTCGCCCGCGTCGATTCGGCGATGTCGCGGACAGCCTTGAATTCGGCGTCCCCGTTGGCCGGGAATCCCGCCTCGATGACGTGGGTTCCCATCTCGTCCAACGCGGTCGCGATTTCGCGCTTCTCGTCCGGCGTGAACGAGGTGCGTGGCGTCTGCTCGCCGTCGCGGAGCGTCGTATCGAAAACTCGAACTGTCTCAATCTCGTTGGTGTGGGCTAACGTGCCCTCGAAGAACTCGACCCCCCCTCTCGGAGGTGCTGTCGTTTTCAGACATTGTACTCGGATGAAGTCGCGACCTCATACTTAAGCGTGGTGGTTAGACAGGTCGTTTCAGAAAAGAATGATTTTCGAGAGAGGATTTTAACAGAAAATCGCCACCCATCGACGCGGTTGTGTGTGATTATACTGATTAAGGTAGTTTAATCGGGTTCGACTGCGCAGCAGCGTCGTTGGCAGAGATTACCGGTAAGTCGGAGTAAATCGAAGCGAAACGCGCTGGGCCGCGCGACAACGAGACGCATCGCCTCGTGTGAGGAGTCCCGACGGTCGGTGTTCCGTACACCGACCACCCGACGTAGAACCCATCCCGTTTGGAATTGTTGAATAGATAGTAATTATTCTTCGCATACTGGAATAGTTCTCCGATATTTTATTTAATAATCTAAGTAATAATTATTAGTTATATATTTTCTAAATTAATATATTATAGATATTTATATTTTATATATAGTTATTGTGTGAAATATAAATGGGACGAAAAAATGAGCAGGGGAAGTAACCACATCGACGCGATCTTTCTGTCGCTGCTACTGATACTGTCGGTAATCGGAACCGGCGCTATCGGGCTCACAGGAGCCACGACAGCACAGGAAGCAACCCCATTTGGAAGTATCGACAGCGAGACAAAACAAGACCCCAACGACGTACAAATCGACCCTGCATTGGAAGGCGCGGAGGGGAAAGTACAGGTACTATTGCTTTTCGACCAAACGTCGGTCGATCCGGAGATGGACGAAAAAGCGGCGATACGACATCTCAAGGAACACGCCACCGAGGCGAGAAAGCGGGCTATGACCCAGCTCGATTCTCGGAACGGTGTCGAAGTGGAGAACACGTTCTGGATCGTGAACGCCGCCTCGGTTACGGTCGACATTAACGCGGTCGAAATCAACGAATTGGCCACCATCGACGGCGTGAAATCGGTCGTCAAAAGTCGGGAATACACGGTTCCCAAAACCCCCAAACCCAAATCGAGCGCGGACTCGAAAGTGTCCCCGGACGATACGACGTACGGGTTAGACCAGATTCGCGCCCCGCAAGTCTGGGACGAACTCGGAACTCGGGGTGACGGGGCAAAAATCGCCGTCCTCGACACGGGCGTCGATATCACCCACCCAGACATCGAACTGTACACCGAAGACTCGTCCGACCCGACCTACCCCGGCGGATGGGCGGAGTTCGACGACAGCGGAAACACTGTTCCCGGTTCAGAGCCACGAGATAGTCACTACCACTGCACGCACACCAGCGCTACTGCCATGGGTGGTGCCAGCAGCGGTACCGCAATCGGCGTCGCACCCGAAGCGGACCTGATTCACGGGATGGTCATCCCCGGCGGCAGTGGGTCGACCGACCGCACGAAACGACCGTCACGTTCCAGGTGGATACGTCGAACCTGCCGGGCGGAACGGTTCACTACAGTGTGTTCTCGGAGAGCGGTCAGATGACCGTCCTCGGTTCGTTTTTCGAGGTGTCGAACCTGCAAGCCTCGGACGAAGTCGAGCAGGGTGAAACTCTCACCGTGAGTGCGAACGTCACGAACACGGGGAACCAGCAAGACACGCAAACCGTCGAATACCGCTTTGACGACCTCGACACACCAGCTCAGACGAAAAACGTGACGCTCGGTGTCGGCGAATCCACCACGGTGGAGTTCGCCGTCGATACGAGCGGCATCGATAACGGCACGTACGAACACGGCATCTTCACCGAAAACGATTCCGCGACCACGAACGTTACGGTGCTCGAAGGGTTCTTCGACGTGACCATCATCGACGCACCCGCGGAAGCCAGCGCCGGTGAGACGGTCAACGTTACCGCTGAAATCGAAAATACCGGTGAAGCGACCGACGAACAGACGGTCGAATACGACGTGACTCAGTCGGAACAGACGGTCACAGTCGTCGATTCCGACGAGGACTTCGGCGGACAGGTCGTCTCCGCACTCGAAGACGAACTGCCGGAACAGTACAACGTGACGCTAGTCGAGGACGAGAACGCGATGGACGCGGTCGGGCAATACGACGTGTTCGTTATGGAGGACGTCGACCCGTCCGACCTCGACGTGCAGGCATTCGTCGGAGCCACGAACGCCCCCCAGACCGGTGTCGTCTGGCTCGACGGATGGGGTTCGGACAGCGACGCCATCCCCGAACTATCGGACGCGACCGGTAACCCTGCGAGCACCGACTACGAAGACGACGGCGACTCGCCCGTCTACTTCGAAGTCACGCAGAGTCACCCGATATTCGACGGCGTGGCACAACCCGGTGAAACGGTCGATATCCACACCGCGAGCTACGCCGACCGAAGCTGGTTCGGCGACTACGACGGACAGGAAATTGCAACCGTTGCTGCACAGAACACCGAACAGGGCGGTTCGGCGGTCGCCGTCGATGCTGCGAACTCGACGGTGCTCGCGTCCTCGCTCGCTCGGGAAACCTACGTCGAGAACCCCTACTTCACCGATGCCGTGAACCAGATACTGGCGAACTCGGTCACGTACGCCAGCGGAGGGTCGATCAGCGCTGAAGACGCAGTGAGCGCTCAGGACGATACGGCCACGAACGTTACGCTCGCCCCCGGTGAAAGCGAGACGGTCGAATTCACCTACACGCTCGACGATGGACGAGACCCCTCGGCCGATTGGCTCCACACCGTCTCGAGCGAAGACGACCGGAACGAATCGCCGCTCGACATCACCATCGACCGCGGAAACCTCACCAGCACCATCACGGACAGCGAGACCGGCGAACCGGTCGAAGGTGCAACCGTCGCGGTTGACGTTGAAATCGGCGGCGGGAACTACACCGCCGTGACCGACGAAAACGGCGAGTACGCGATCGAGGACGTGCCATCCGGCACACACGAGGTTACGATATCGGCCGACGGATACGACGACGCGACCGACGACAACCAACAGGAAGCGACCATCTCCATCGTCGAGAGCGACCCCGCCTACTTCCAAGTGTCGAACGTAAACGGCCCTGCCGAGGCGGAACAAGGCGAGGAGATTACCGTCTCCGCAACGGTGACCAACACCGGTGATGAAGCGGCGACGCAGACGATTTTGTCGACTTCGAGCGTCAGCGACCAGGATTTCAGCGCGCTTGGCGCGCAGGAGATGATGGTGAAGTATAAGCCACAGAGTTCACAACAGGTGACGCTCGCTGGCGGCGAACAAACGACCCTCGAGTTCACCTACTCCATCGAGGAGGCTGTGAATCCCGACGAGTACGAGTTCGCGGTTTCCAGACTTCAGGAAACCAAATCCGGTTCGGTGACCGTTCTCGCGGCAGGAATCCAATCCGCCTCACATCAGGACGGCCCCGGTGAAGTGCCGGACACGGTGACCGAAAACAGGCAGTTCGAGGTGGTCGTCTAGGCCGGATATCGACGCTGCATAGATTTCGAACAGTTGCATGGACGACGGCGGACTCGGCGGGAAGACCGCCGAGTCCGCCTGTTTCTTTTTTTCGAGACGAACGTCGCACAGCGGAGTTGCTATCGGTCACCAGAGCGCTCGGGGGTAGACTCGCGCTCTCGATGGCCGGAAACCTGTATCGTGAGCCTTGAAATCCGAGTGTTTTCGACGCTATCCACGCGGAGAGAATAGCCATCCAGTTCGACGCTGTCATCGGTTTCCGGGGCACGGCCCAGTTCGCTCAGCACCAATCCACCGATCGTCTCGAAGTCCGCGCTCTCGAAATCGGCACCGACGGCCTCGTTTACCTCCTCGATAGGAACGTGCCCATCGACGGCGTAGGTGCCCGCATCGAGTTCGGTTATCGACGGTTCCAACTCGTCAGTGTCGAACTCGTCCCGAATCTCGCCGACGATTTCCTCCAGAATATCCTCGATGGTGACGATTCCCTCGAACTCGCCCCATTCGTCGATGACGACGGCAATCTGACTCTCGCGTCGTCGGAACTCGGTCAGGATGTCGTCGATGCGCCTGTCTTCGGGGACGAACAGGACTTCCCGCGCGAGGTCACGAGCGGTCGGCTCCGCTCCCTCGGAACTATCGTCTTCGACGGCCCGCAGTACGTCCTTGACGTGGACGAAACCGATGGGTTGGTCGTCGCTTTCCTCGTCCAATATCAGATACCGCGTGAAATTCCCCGCGGCCGTAACCGACCGGAGTTCATCGAGGGCCATTCCGGCTGGGACGGTTGCAGTGTCGGGCCGCGGAACCATGATTTCCCGGGCGATTGTGTCGCCGAGTTCGAAGATGCCTTCGATCATCTCCACCTCGTCGAGGTCGATGTGACCCTGTTCTTCGGACTGAGCAAGCACCATCATGAGTTCGTCCTCCGTGTGCGCCTCTTCGGACTCGGAGGCGGGCGAGACGCCCGCAAGCCGCGTGAAGAAGTTCGCCGTACCGTTGAACACGACGATTCCCGGCAGGAAGAGGTAGTAGAACAGTTTCATCGGCGGGGCGACGAGCAGTGAAATCCGTTCCGCCTCCTGAATGGCGAAGGTCTTCGGCGCGAGTTCGCCGAACACGACGTGGAGAAACGTGATGAAGCCGAAACCGAGTGCGAAGGCGACGAAGTGAATCGTCCCTTCGGGAACGAACGACCCCAGAACGGGTTCGATGAGGGCCGCAATCGCAGGTTCGCCGATCCACCCCAGCCCCAGCGAGGAGAGCGTAATGCCAAGTTGGCAGACCGCCAAGTAGTCGTCCAGATTTTCCACGGCTTCCTTCACGAAGTTCGCGCCGGGCTTTCCCGCCTCGACGAGTTCGTTCACTCGCGTTCGGCGAATTTTGACGAGCGCGAACTCCGTTGCCACGAACAGACCGTTCATGAACACCAAGAAGAACGCGACGAGGAGTCGGAAAAGCGAGAGCGCTAAGTCGACCATCGCTCACCTCGTTCGTCGTTCGGAGATGACGTGGTCAGGGAATAGAAACCGAGACTCCGACGGAGAACCATACTCTCCCTACTCGCCGAAATCGCAAAATCGTGTCGCCACTCATGGTCAACGGTGCCCCATCGAACCGTCCGTCGCCGGGTCGCATGGAAACCACCGTTCTCTCCGTTCGAATCGTCGTGGTGAAAACGAACTGTGGGAACACCGACTGCGGTTGCGCACTATACTCAGAACAGGCACTTGCTCGCCGCGCCGAATTCGTGGCTAATAGTTCTGCGATTCTATAGCCAAAACAGATTGTCATGATTGGTAATATTGAAACAGTTGATTTTGAGAGATGTCGAGAACCTCGAGTTGCGGGGAAAATACACCGTATTTCAGACACCTCGTGCTTATCCCACACGAGTTCGTAGGTCGAACTACATGACGGTCGATGAATCCGACCCCGCCGAAGTCGCCGACCGCTTGGACGCTCCCGTCCTCCTCTTCGACGGCGTCTGCAACCTCTGCAACGCCATCGTCCGTTTTACCGTCCGATTCGACGAATCGGGAACGTTCCGGTTCGCCCCCCTCCAATCCGAAATCGGGCAAGAAATCCTCTCTCGATTCGACCTTCCGACCGACGATTTCGACTCGTTCGTCCTCGTGGAAGGCGACGACTACTACACTCGCTCGACCGCCGCGCTGCGTGTCTGTCGCCGTCTGGACGGGCCGTGGCCGCTCCTCTATCCGCTCGTCTACCTTCCCGAGCGACTGCGCGACCCGGTGTACAACTTCGTCGCGACGCATCGCTACCGGGTGTTTGGGAAGAAAACGGAATGTCCGATGCCCGACCCGGAAATCCGCGAGCGGTTCGTCGAACGCGCGCTCGATACGACGTAATGCCGACGTTCCCCCCTCTTACAACTCCCGAACCAGTTCGGGCACCTTTGCCAAATCCGTGACCCTGAACGGGTACAGTTTCGCTAAATCGAACAGGCCGAGGTCGTACTCCTTCAGTTGCTTCGCCTTGGTCGCGGAGAGGCGACCAACCCGTTTCACGAACGAATCCTGTTGGTCCTCACTGAAATCATAGAGCAGGTCGCTCAGAACTCGTTGCAGTCGCCATTTCTGCCCCTTCGTTTCGTTCCATCGACGTTCGTACGCACGAAGGCGGTTTTCGGACACATCGTCCGCAGAGAGTGCGTTCCGGGCGACGGTGGCGGCCATCCTGGCCGATGCCATCCCCGGTCGGATACCCTCGCCGAGCAGGGGGTTGATGCTCGATACCGCATCCCCTACGGCGACAAATCCGTCAGTGGTTCGCTGATTTATCGAGTTGTTCCAGACGCCCTTGCCCGCGTGTTTCGCCCTGATTTCGTCGACGTTCCAGCGCGGGTCGTCGTGTACCCATCGCTCGACGTACTTGTGAATCGAATCCCCGTTTCCGCGGGGGGCGTGGAAATCGTCCACCCAGCAGACGCCCGCCTTGTACACGGTTTCGCCTCCCGGAAACGTCCATGCGTATCCGCCCGGTGCGAGTCCGTGGTCGAACTTGAACAGCATCGTGTTACCCGTTTCGTACTCGCCTTCGATTTCGTATTCGAGGCCGATTCCCCGCTGTGCGGCGTCCGTGTCGAAAAAGCCCAAATCGGAGGTGATGACGGCATTCGGTCCCGTGGCATCGACGGTTATCTTTCCGCGGAGTTCTTCCCCGCCGTCCGAGTCAATGTACCGAACCCCGCGAACCCCGCCGCGTTCGACTATCGGTTCGGTGACGGTCGTTCCGGTGTAAATATCGGCTCCGCCGGACATCGCATCGTTCCCCAAGAACTCCAGAAAACGAGGGAAATCGAGGATATGTCCCCCTATATCGAGACGACTGCGCTCGTTCGGCCCCTCGAACGTGATGGTGTCGTTTTCGTCCATGACGACTTCCTCCGAAATGTCGTACCGGTTGATGACTTCCTCGAAGGTTCCGCCAGTCGATTTGTCGTTGTCTCGGATATCGTCGTTTCGTTCCAAAACGGCGACGGAGAAATCGGAAAGGGAGACGATTTCTCTCGCAAACTGGAGACCCGCTGGCCCACCGCCGACGACGATACAATCGTAATCGACCATGGCATCTGCATCGAGATGGTTCTATTTAAAAGACACTTAGTTGATGGATTGCGGGTCAGTGCGAGGGAGTCGCCGAGCGTGATGACAGACTAGCACAAGTGTAAATTGGGTGAATTCATATCCCGGGCCACCAACGGAAGGCCGTCTCGGTCGAATTATTTCCGATGACTGCGTTCAGGTAGCCAACTCGACCGCCACTTCATTCGTGCGCATGAACGGCGGCGTCCGCGGGTCATCGTAGCGAAGCAGGAACGGTTCGCCCGTCGGCGTTATCTCGTGGGCAGAGAGAGCGTCGAACAGTCGTCGCCGGTATCGCTCGATTCGGCCCTCGGTCGCAAACCACGAAAACGGCTGGACTGCCAGCGTTCGCGCGCCGACGTGTTCGATGGTCACGCCGTCGGTTGCCGGTTTCGGTGCACCCTCAGCGGTGTACTCACCCGGTAGGAAGAACGCCATCTCGACGCCCGTTGCCGATTTCTCCGATGCGACCGGTGCAGTCATGGCTATCTTCTCTGGTTCGGTGGTGACCGGCGCAGTCATCGAAATGTTCTCCCGCGACTGATTTCCGCCGTCGATGTACTCGAACAGTCTGCGGAACGCTTCTCCTTCGCTGTCGGCGGTCGTGCGTGCGACTACCGCGTCCGGGTAGCGCCGAATTTCGACGCCATCGAGTGTCAAAGCTGTGGTGTATGGAATCCGTTCGGTCGTTCGCTTGCTGTAGAGGCCCCACCCAACCCACGCGAGTCCGAGGGCGGCAGCGGCACCGACAACGAATTTGACCGGTCTGCTAACAGTGCGTGGCATATGATACCATTCGACTGGGAGAAGCAAGTAGCTACTCCCCCACTGTGTGGAGTACGTCGGACGGTCGCCTACCCCTCGAAGACGACCGGCGCTCCGTCCTGAACCTCGAACGACGCACGGTCACCGCGTGAAATCGGCGTGTCGCGCCCCTGCATGACGACCCGAACGTCGGAAAGCGATTCGGAATCCGGTTCAACGATGTAATTCGTCTGGTCGCCCTGGAAATAGCGTTCGATGACGACGCCTCCCACTCCGCTCCCGTTGCTCGCCAATGAGAAATCCTCCGGGCGAATCGAGACGGTTACGTTGCCGTCGCGCACGCGCTCATCGGCGGTAAACGAAACGTGGCCGTCGTCGATTTTGACCGTCGTGGTTCCGTTCTCGGTTCGTGCCATCCCATCGAACAGATTGGTGTCGCCGATGAAATCGGCGACGAAGGCGCTCGCGGGGTTACGATAGATTTCCTCCGGCGTTCCGACCTGTTCGATGTGCCCGTCGTTCATCACGGCCATTCGGTCGGAAAGCGTCATCGCGACTTCTTGGTCGTGTGTGACGTAGAAAAACGACCCCTCGGTTTTCTCGTGAATTTTTCGGAGTTCGACCTGCATCTGTTTGCGGAGTTTGCGGTCGAGACTCGACAGCGGTTCGTCGAACAGGAGCACGCTCGGTTCGTTGACGAGCGCCCGTGCGAGGGCGACACGCTGTTGCTGACCACCCGAAAGTTCGTTCGGGTTGCGGCCTTCGAACCCACCCAAATCGACGAGTTCGAGATACTCCTTTGCCTTCTCCTTTCGCGTTGATTTTTCGACGCCGGACTTCTTGAGGCCGTATTCTACGTTCTCTCCGACGGTCATGTGGGGAAAGAGGGAGAGATGCTGGAAGACGAGATTCGTATCTCGCTCGTTCGGCGGAACGCCGGTCATATCCGTTCCGTTGAGCGAGACCGTTCCCGTGGTCGGCGTCTCGAATCCACTTATCATCCGAAGCGTCGTCGTCTTGCCACATCCCGATGGCCCGACGAGCGAGAAGAACTCGCCTCTTCGAATCGAGAAATCGATTTCGTCGACCGCCGTCACCTCATCGTACTCCTTGCTGACGCCTCGAAGGTCAATGAGCACATCGTCATCACCTGCCATATGACAGCGTTTGTCATAATGCAGTATAAACGTACTGGGAACAGGAATTAAATAACAGATATAGACAATCGATTTATCTACGAATTGGTTACCGTTTTCTACCGAAGATTTAATTATATACGAACTACTCATTCGTTATGAGTATGGCTAACAAAGACAAGGGTAGTGCTGACACGACGAAAGGTAGTAGTCACACGAAGCGTCGGTCATTTTTAAAAGCAACGGGTATCGCGGGAGCGACCGGTATGACGGGCCTCTCGGGATGTCTGCTCGGAGGCAGCGGAGGCGGCGGCAACAAAACCATTCAGATTCTCACCTGGGAGGAGTACGCGGATCTGAAGAAGCAAATCGAGAGCCGACTGGACGTAACCGTCAAGTTCACCAAATCTACGTCCTCGTCGGACATGTTCACCGGGTGGAAATCCGGCAAGGACAAACAGTTCGATATCGCCGTCCCCAACAACAACTACGTGCCGAAGATGATGGACGCCGGGCTGCTCGACACGGTTCCGAGCGACATCGTCAACAATCAGAAAAACATCTACGACAAGTTCCAACAGTTCAGCAAGAATCAGTTCACGAAAGATGGCGATACGTACGGCGTCCCCATCCGGTTCGGTTGGTACGGCTACTCCTACGATTCCCGAGAGATTCCGGAGAGTCACGAACAGAGCTACGACGTGCTGTTCAGTGACAAGTACAAGGGAACGAACCTGAATGGGAAGGTCGTTATGTACGACAACCACTTCAAGGCGATGAGCGCGACGGCGCTCTACCTCGGCTACAACAAGGCGTTCGAAGGGAACAAGGTCTCCCTTTCCGAGAAGCAGATCAAGAAGGTGAAAGAGACCCTCAAAAAACAGAAATCGAAACTGCACGGCTACATCGCGGCCGACCCATCGTACATCAAGTCGTTCAAGCAGGGCAACTTCGTCGTCGGCCAATCCGGCCGGAACGAAATCGTCGAGATGTGGTCGAATGGCACCGACTGGCCGAAGATGGCGGCACCGAAAGAGGGGTCGCTCGCTTGGTTCGAATCCGCCGTGGTGTCGAAGAAATCGAAGAACAAAGACCTCTCTTGGAAGGTCATCAATGAGTTCATCGCGCCGAAACTCGGCGCGAAACTGGCGAAAGTGGGCTATTCGCCGAGCTGTAACCCGAAGACACAACAACACCTCTCGAAGGAGCAAAACGACATGTTCGGCTCCATCAAGCCATCACGGCTGGAGAGCTTCATCCCGTTCAAAGCCGTCGAGAACGAGGACGCGTGGCAGAACGCGTGGGACGAAGTCAAAACGGCCTGAACAATGTCCACCGACACGTCAGATTCCAAGCGGCAAGCGCTCATGAAAGCGTTTGTCGCACGGAAAGCAAAACTCGGGCTCACACTCGGACCGAGCCTCACGTGGCTGTTGTTGTTGTTGATGGCACCGTTGACGTTCATGGTCATCATCAGCTTCATGAGTGTCAACAGCGAGACGTACAGCATCGTCTGGGAACCGACGATGAACAACTATTCGGGCCTGTTCAGCGGGCCGGGGCCGTTCTGGAAGTCGCCGTTTTTCGACGCGCTCGTCCTCTCGTACGCCGTCGCCGCGGTGACGACCATCCTCTGCCTGCTGATGGCGTTCCCGCTCGCGTACTTCCTCGCACGCAGGGACGGACAGACGTTCAAAATCGTCATCTTCCTCGTGTTGCTCCCGTTCTTCACGATGTACCTCGTCCGCGCCTACTCGTGGTACCTCATGTTCGGGCCGAGCGGCATCATCAATCGGACATTGATGAAAACCGGTCTCGTCGGCGGGCCGGTGTCGCTGTTCGATTACGGAATTCCAGCCATCGTAATCGGTCTCACACATGCCTACTTCCCGTACATGCTGTTGTCGCTGTACGCGAGTATGGAGGGAATCGACTTCAGCCTCGTCGAGGCGGCCCGGGATTTGGGTGCGAGTCGGGTCGGAACGCTCAAAGACATCATCTTACCCCTGACGCTTCCGGGAATCATCAGCGGCGGACTGTTCGTGTTCGTTCCCGCGATGGGAGCGTTCGTCACGCCACGCTTCCTCGGGCAGGGGAAAGTATTGATGATTGGACAGCTTATCGAAGGGCGAATCACGGGGCAGTACGCCATCGACTACGGGAGCGCGGCGTCGATGTTCATCGTCGTCTCCATCGTCTTGGCGTTCGCACTGGCGTTCCGCTACGTCAGCATCGAAGAACTCGGAGGTGTCTGATATGGCGACCGAAACCGGAACCACGGCAGAGCGAGGCGACGAAGTGACCGGGTCGACGCTGCTCGACCACCCACGGAAGCAACGACTCCTCCAGCGAGGACTGTACGCTGTCGTCGTCCTCCTGTTGGTGTTCCTGTGGATTCCGCTGGTCGCCATGATATTCCTCTCGTTCGCCGTCAACTCCAGCACCTTCTTCCCGTTCCAGGGATTCACGCTCGCTCACTACTCCGCGACGTTCGCGGACGGCGGGCTGATGACGGCACTCCTCAACAGCGTCCAAGTCGCGACGTACTCGGCAACCATCGCGACGGTGCTCGGCGTGCTTGCGAGTTTCGCGCTCGCTCGCTACGACTTCCCGTACAAGGAAGCCTATCGAACGTTCGGCATCCTCCCGATGGTCATTCCGGGAGTCGTGTTGGGAATCGCGCTCATCATCTACTTTCAGACGATAGTGGGCATCTCCACCGGGCCGCTGACGCTGATACTCACCCACAGCATCTACGGCTTCCCGTTCGTCGTGCTGATGGTGACGGCCCGTCTCTACACCTTCGACAGGTCGTTGGAGGAGGCGGCGCGCGACTTGGGTGCCGACCCACTCACGACGTTCCGCGACGTGACCTTCCCCATCGTCGCGCCGGCAATCGGCGCGGGATTCCTGTTCGCGTGGATTCGCTCGTTCGAGGACTTCATCCGCGCACACTTCGTCCAAGGGACGACGGACGTGCTCACGACGGCGATGTATTCGATGATAAAGTACGGCACCGCACCGAAAATGAACGCCATCTCGTCGTTCATCGTCTTCCTCATCGCGGTGGTTCTGGCCGTCGCGATGAACGTTGGAAACGTTACGGGCTACGTCGCCGGAACGCAAGAAGAAGAGTAAGGAAGGCGCATTTCGTTCGAATTCGAACTCTGTTCGTTCTTTTTTCTACGGTTGAGTCGTTCGCTCCGATTCGTTTCCGGTAACCACCAGTAGGTACGTGCATGGCGAAATCCTTATGAAACGTTCACACAACGTTGTTCCCATGCCGATACAACGACGCAAATTCGTCCACGCGATGGGTGTGGGCGCCCTCGCTGGACTCGCCGGCTGTACCGGGTCGTTCGGGGCACAGAAAGAGAACCAGAATCAAAACCAGGGCTCGTCCGGAAACGGGAAAATAGGCGACGGCGAACTCGTCCTCGCGACGACGACCAGCACGTACGACACGGGGCTGCTGGACGAACTCAATCCGCCGTTCGAGGAGGTGTTCGGCGTCACCATCAAGACGCTCTCGAAGGGAACCGGCGCGAGTATCCGAACCGCGGAAGACGGGGACGCCGACGTGATTCTCGTCCACGCCCGCGGGGCGGAAGACGAGTTCCTCAAGGCAGGGCACGGCGTCAATCGTCGAGACGTAATGTTCAACGACTTCGTCATCGTCGGCCCGAAAAAGGATCCGGCGGGTATCAACGGGATGTCGAGCGCGACGAAGGCGTTCTCGACCATCGCCAAGCAGAAGGCGACGTTCCTCTCGCGCGGCGACGATTCCGGCACGAACAAGAAAGAACTCGCAATCTGGGAGCAGTCCGGTGTGAAACCGAGCGGCAAATGGTATCGAGAAATCGGAAAGGGGATGGGCGATACGCTCACGCAGTCGAACCAATCGGACGCCTACACGCTGGCCGACCGCGGAACGTTCCTCTCGATGAAGAGCGAAATCGACCTCACGATTCACGTGCAGGGGCCGCTCAAGGACGGTCCAGTCATTCTGAAAAACCCGTACGGCGTGATTCCGGTCAACCCTGCGAAACACGACAACGTCAACTACCGAGCCGCGATGGCATACGCCGGCTATCTGACCAGCCCGAAGGCACAGAAACTCATCGACAACTACACTGCAAACGGGTCGCAACTGTTCTTCCCGAACGCGCTGTCGAAGAAGCCGAACTTCGGTCAGTACGTCCCGCAGGGCTACTCCGCACAACAGGCGAAAGCCCTCTCGCGTGAGGACAAGGAGTTCCTCTCGTGGGTCGAGCAGGAAGTCCCCGCGGACTACTGAACGAACATCCGCAGGCAATGAAATCACACCATATCGGTCGTCATGCTCGCACAACTCATCCCCGGCGCGGACTGGCAGTACTTCGTGAGCATCGCAATCGTTTCGCTGTACGTGAGCACGACCGCAGTCGCGCTTTCGACGCTGGTCAGTCTGCCAATCGCGCTCGCCGTCGGCTTTGCTGAGTTTCCGGGCAAACGCGCCGTCACCGCGGTTATCAACACCGGGATGGGCTTTCCGAGCGTCGTCGTCGGCCTGCTCGTCCTGTTGACGCTCTCGAATCAAGGGCCGCTGGGCGAGTTGGGACTCGTTTTTACACCGACCGCAATGATCGCCTCGCAGTTCGTGCTGGCGACGCCCGTCATCATGAGCATCAGCCTCTCGGCCATCGAATCGGTCGGACAGGACGTTCGTGACGCGGCATTCACGCTCGGTGGGACGGATACGGATGTCGGCCTCCTCGTCATCAAGGAAGCGCGATACGGCATCATCACCGCGGTACTCGCTGGTTTCGGACGGGCAGTCAGCGAAGTCGGATCGATTCTCATCGTCGGCGGCAACATCGTCTTGAACGACCCAACGGGAGGAAAAACATCGTACACCAGAACGCTCACGACGGCAATCACGGTCGAAGCGCGGCAGGGACACTACGAGACGGGACTCGTTTTGGGCGCGATGTTGCTCGTCCTCGTCCTTTGCGTGAACGTCCTCGGGTCGTGGGTTCGCAGTCGGAGCAGGGGTCAGGGTGAGGTTCAACGATGACGTTGACGGCAAACCGCGTCTCGCACGGCTTCGACGGCGACGGTGTTCTTTCGGACGTGTCGCTCTCGGTCGAACCGGGCGAAGTCGTCACGATAGTTGGTCCATCGGGAACCGGAAAAACGACGCTTTTGCGCCTCCTCGGGATGTTTCATTCGCCGGATTTCGGTCGCGTCAGGTGGCAAGACCGGGATGTGTGGCAACTGTCGGAGGACAACCGACTGGACGTTCGGCGGCGGGTCAGCATGGCGTTTCAGGAACCGTCGCTGTTCAACGCGCCGGTGGAACAGAACGTGACCTACGGCCGTCGAGTTCGACAATCGTGGTCGGAACGGATTCGCGCGACTGTCGCGCGAATCTTCGGCCGCGGAACGACGACTGCCCGAACCGATTCGGGTGTGACCGCCGCGCTCGAAACCGTCGGTCTGACGGACAAACGCGACCAGAACGCTCTGTCGCTTTCGGGCGGCGAAGCGCAACGTGTGGCCTTCGCGCGAGCGCTCGCAACCGATCCCGAGATACTCCTACTGGACGAACCGTCGTCGAACCTCGACCCGCGAAACACGGCGGTTATCGAGGATGCGATCGCCGACGCGAGGGGTCGTGGACTCGGCGTCGTCGTGGCCACCCACGACATGCATCAGGCGGAGCGGATTTCGGACAGGGTCGGCGTCTTGCTCGACGGTACGATAATCGAATCCGGCCCGCCCGAACAGGTGTTCGAGACGCCCGACGACGACCGAACGCGGAAGTTCGTCGCCGGAGAACTGATGTACTGACGGACGAAAGCGAGGGACGACGATGACGGACGACACACCTCGGCCCGCATTCGACACACAACTCGTCGCGGGAGAAGTCGCTTTCGATGCGCGGGATGCGCGCTTGCTCCGAGCAATCAACGACGAGGGGTCACTGAACGCGGCCGCGGACTCCCTCGGGCGCTCCTACGCTCACGCACAGCGGCGAATCGTGGAACTGGAAGCCGAATTCGGGTCGCTGGTGCACCGGGAGCGAGGTGGGTCACGGGGCGGGGGGAGCACCTTGACTGACGGCGCACGGGGACTGCTCCAGCAGTTCCGCCGACTCACCGCGGAGTCGTCCGGTCTGGCCGAGGTGGACGAGACGGTGCTCGATGGAACCGTTCTCGAACGAGACGGTGAGTTCGGATTCGTAGAAACCGACGCGGGCGTCGTTCGGGCGCTCGTCCCACCCGACAGCGAGCGCGTCGAAGTGACCGTTCGCTCGGACGTGATAACGCTCTACAGTCCGAACTCGGCCCCGCAGGGTAACGAAACGAGTGCGCGAAACCAGTTCGAAGGAACGGTTCGGCAGGTCGAACGAGGTGAACGCATCGCTCGCGTCACGGTGGCAGTCGATGGGTCGGCGTCGTTCCTCGCACTGGTGACGACGACGAGCGTCGAGCGATTAGAACTGGAACTCGATACGGAAGTCGTGGTGTCGTTCAAGGCAACCGCGACGCGAGCGGTTCCGTGTTCGGCGCGGGAGTGAGAATCAGGAATCCACGACGATTTCCGAACAGGTGTCCATCAGTTCGTTCGCCGCCATCGCCCACGAGTAGCGTTCCGCAATCGCTCTTCCGTTCGCTGCGAGTCGTTCCCCGAGTTCGGGTGACGAACGGAGGGTTTCTATCGTCTGCGCAAATTCGTCCGGTGATTTCGGCGGGACGAGCATGGCCGTCTCGCCGTCGACGGCGTACTTCGTGATACCCTCCAAACTCGTCGTCACGACTGGGGTGCCACAGGCCATCGCCTCCACGTTGACCATCCCGAAGCTTTCGTACCACGAAGGCAGACAGAACACGTCCGCGGCGGCGTAGTAGCCCGGCAGTTCATCGTGCGGAACTGCTCCCTCGATAGTGATTTTGGAATCAACACCTCGGGCTTCGATTCGTTCGTTCAGCGTGTCGGTATCACCACGCCCGACGAGATGGAGATGCGTGTCCGCTGGGAGTTCGGCGACGGCATCCACGAGGTCGAAGATTCCCTTCGCCTCCACGAACCGACCGACGAACAGCATCGTCCACTCGTCGCGCTCGAACGCCGGTGTCGCGTTCGGATGGAATCGGTCGATATCGACACCCGGGTAGACGACGCCGTCGGGTTCATATCCGAGGTGGTCGATAAATTCTCGTCTCGTCTGCTCCGAGTTCACGACCGAGTGACCGGTCGAGAGCAGTTCGCGCACTTGCATTCCGATTCCTGCCCGTTCGAAGCCGTGAAAGATACGCACCACGGGAATATCGAGCAGATTCGAGAGGACGAGGTCGTCCAGAAAGTCGTGTGTCACCAGGATATCGAGGTCCTCGTTCATGTGGCGAACCGTGCCGTCACGAACCGCGCCGAGGAGGGGACACAATTTTTCGTCGAATATCGACAACAATGTGGAACTTTCGTTCGGAAGGCTCCGACGGAGCCTTCCGAGCGGTTCCGATTCGGCGTCCATCTGGACGATGTCGGCCGCCGTGTCCTGCATTTTCGGGGTCAACTCGCCGGATTCGGTGTAGAGATACGCCGGGTTGTGGTTTGCCAGGGCGTCCACCAACTCCTGGACGTACATCACGACGCCGCCTGCGTCTCTCGTTCCGGCTTTTCTGTAGTACATTCCGACGGTCAACTGCTCCGACTGGGGTTCTCCCCGACCAGCCAGTTCATCGTGGATGTTTCTCGTTTTTTGTGTCTCCTCGACAGGTCGATACACCTGATTTCCGTCGCTCATTCTCGAATTCGAGGCGTTGATTTCATTTTGTTATGAGCCAGCAGTAACACCGTATCGAGTCCGTATGCAGTCCCTACCGGAGGGTACACGGTATCTGGACAACAAAAAAGGAATGATACCGAATCGGTCACTGCTGCACTGACCGGAACTCAGAAGTAACGCTTCACCAGCGTCGAGAGGTTGCTGAAGTCGAAGCAGTATTTGCGCCCTTCGTAGGTGACACAGAATTCATCGGCGGAGCCGGGAGACGCGGCAATCCGCTGTTCGTTCACGGCGTCGTCGGCGGAGGGTGCCGTCTTCGAGGAATTGCCACTTGCGTTGTTCGAGGTGGTTCCGGAGTCGGTGGAGTTACCCGAACCGCTCGAACCGGAGCTGTCGTTGCTTCCGGAGTTGCCACCCGTTGCGGAGTCGCCCGAACTACCGGAATTTCCGGATTTGCCGCCGGTCGACCCCGACCCGCTCGCGGCCTGCTCTGCGGTCGTGGGTGCACCTTTCGGCGGTTCGTGTGACGGATTCTCGCCGACGTTCGTCGTTTCGACGTTGCCGATGAGTTGGCCCTTGACCTGCGAGTTTGTGACGCGGAACGTCGTCTTCGTCGCAGCCAGGGCGGATGCGCCGCCGTTCGTGTTCGCGTCCGTACAGTCGATGTGGCAGTTCTCGAACTCGATGACGTTGCTCTCCGTTCCGTAGCCGTCGTAGACACCGCGGGAGTTCACGACGCCGCCGTTGATGGGATGGAGCGGAACGTCCTCGGTGTTGTAGATAACCGTGTTTTTCACCGTGGTGCCGTCGGTCGCGATGCGAAGGTGACTGATGTTGTTGTTCTTCAGGAGACAGCGGTCGAAGGTGAGCGACCCTCCGCCACCGCTGGATTTTGCCGCGCCGCCCGCGTAAATCGCGTTGCCAGTCCAGCCGTTCATCGTGACTTCGTTCAGGTCGATGTGGCCCGAGTGGGAACTGGAGACCCCGATTGCGCCCTTTCGAACCATGTCACCGGAAACGCCGTCGCCGAGATAGACGTGTTCGATGGTGCCGGTCCCCGAAGCAGCGATGAGGTTCGGATACCCACCCAGATTCTCGCCGGGCGAGTGCGGACCGCTCATGTCGGCAGCACCTTTGAAACCGATGTTGCGAATCGTCCAGTCGGAACCGCTCGCGACGATTCGGGCATCCGCCTCCGCTGCGCTAATATCGATGAGCTTGTTCTCGAACGTTTCGCCGCTTCCGACTTGGAACTGCTTTTGCGTGCCAGCCGGGATTTTGATGGTTTCGTACTCCGCCGCAGATGCGCTACCTGCGGCCATTCCCGCACCCGCAATCGTGAGCGCGGTTGCCCCCGTCAGTTCCAGATACGAGCGGCGGTCGATGAGACTGCTACAGATTTGTCTATCGCGTTTCGTTGTACTGCTGTCGCGTGCCATGCAGGTTTCAATGCAAACCCGCCTGTTAATATTCTTGCGGTATTCGTTCCGTTCTCTCAAAACCGTAAGAGGATTGTGTGAAACTGTGTCCCACCCCTCGTTGTACTGTTCGGACAGGCATTAATAACGGATGGTTCCGAAAAATAAGTTGGAAATGGAATATGACGACGACGGTAATCGAACCGTTCGACGTCGATTACGCTACGGTACGCCGCTCATAACAAAGCCCGTTTGACGTGTTGATTGTTCCACCGTGATTTCGAGAACGCAATCAAGACGCGAGCACCAGGTGCGACCGACCGAACGGTTCCCTTCGGTGTCTCCGCACGGGTATTTCCCTTCGCATGTCAGAGAATAATAGCCATCTCTCGGATCTGCTGTCGAGTTCGGTGCTCATCGTCCTCGGTGTCGCCGTCGCCTCCGTCGGTCGGTTAGTCGAGAGGATGATCATCGCCCAGCGGTTTTCACCGGAGCTGTATGGGGAGGTGACCATCGCGTTCGCCATCATGACCGTCGGTACCACGATATCGCTCGTCGGGTTGAACGACGGAATTCCGCGATTCGTCTCCCGATTCGAGGACGACCGAGATGTCCGCGGCGTCTGGATTCTGGGGTTGGTCGTCTCGCTCGCGGTCAGTCTCGTCATCTCCCTCGTGCTGTTGCTGAACCTTGAGTTGATTACGGACGCGCTTTTCGAGACGGAGACGTCTGCCGAACTGGTGCGACTGTTCGTCCTGACGATACCCGTTAGCGTCGGATTGACCGTCGGTGTCAGCGCGCTTCGTGGATTGGAAAACACGCGGTACAAACTGTACACCAAGGACTTTCTCCATCCTGGCCTCCGAATCGTGCTCTTGGTTGGGTTGCTCGGAACCGGCTTCGACCTGCTCTCAGTCGGCTACGCCTACTTCGTCGCGACGCTCGGAACGCTGGTCGTCGTCTACCTGCTCTCCAATCGACTCGTCCGACTCGTCGGACCGATACGAACCCACGCCCGGGAACTGCTCACGTATTCGGCCCCGCTCATCGTCACGATGGTGCTGTCGATACTGCTCACGCGGATGGACACGCTCATGCTCGCCGACATGCGAACCTCGGCCGAAGTCGGCGTCTACAACGCGGCTTACCCCCTCGCCAACAGTCTATTGATGGTCATCTCCTCGTTCGGCTACCTTTACCTCCCGCTCACGTCGCGACTCGACGCGGACGGCGAACACGATGAAATCACCGAAATCTACCGCATTACGACCAAATGGATTTATGTGTTCACGTTCCCCGCGTTTCTGGTCTTCACCGTCTTTCCGGGCGACGTGCTCTCGATTTTCTTCGGCCAGCAGTACGTTGGCGGTGGCATCGCGCTCGCTATTCTCTCGGTTGGCTTTTTTACCAGCGCCGCGGCCGGTCGAAATCGGACGACGCTCGCCGCGCTCGGGTACACGAAATCCATCCTCTGGGTGGACGTGGTTACGCTCGCGCTCAACTTCGGCCTGAACGTCCTCCTGATTCCGGGCTACGGATTCGTCGGTGCCGCGATCGCGTCCGCCGGTGCCTACGTCCTCCGCAACGTCGCATTTAACGTCGTCCTCCAGTTGAAATCCGGTATCAACCCGCTTTCGACGTACACGACTCGAACGTACCTCGTCCTGCCACTCGTCCTCTTTCCCGTCGGCATTCTCGCCTCGAACTGGTTGACACTGACCGCCGTGACGCTTCCCGTGTTCCTCGTGCTGTCTGGGATACTGGGATTGGTCGCCGTGGCCCTCACTGGGAGCCTACAACCCGAAGACGGAGCGTTCATCGAGTTCATCGAGGGAGCAATCGGCATGGAGGTTCCTGGCATTCAGCGATACCTGCGAGCGCGGGGGGAGTGAGGTAGTAACGATCGAGAACCCCGCCCGGATTGTCGGAACCGATACGACCGAGATAGTTGCCGTTCGAATACGGCCATGTACGACACTATCATCGTCGGCGGCGGCATCGTCGGCGCGTCCGTCGCGTACCATCTCGCTCGGGATGGCGTGGAAACGCTGCTCATCGACCGTCACGACGAAGGACGTGCGACCGACGCGGGCGCTGGAATCATCTCGCCAGCGACGAGCAGTCGAACCGCATCGAGCGAGTGGTTCGAGTTGGCCCTCGACGCAGCGGCCTACTATCCAACCCTCGACGAACGGTTGAAAGACGAACAGGACGGCGACACTGGCTACTCGAACTGTAAACTCCTCTCGGTAGCCCTGGACGACGACGAGATTTCCGAGTTCGACGCCGCCACCGAACGAATCGAGAAACGGAAGAAGAAATACGACCGACCGAAGCCGGGAACGACGACGGAACTGTCTTCGGACGAGGCACGGGAAAAATTCCCGGCACTCGCACGGACGAAACGGTGTCGTGCCTACAGCGATGCGGCACGGGTGGTCGCTCGGACGTTTACGGCTGCCTTGCTTCGTGCGGGGAAAGGTCACGGACTCGAAACCGTCGAACGAGACGTGACGGATATCGCCCACGAAGCAGGAGTCGTCACCGGTGTCGAAACCGCGAACGGCGACAGCTACGACGCCGATACGGTGGTCGTCGCCGGAGGGGCGTGGTCGCAGGCGTTCGAAGCGTCGCTCGGCGTCTCGATTCCGGTCGAACCGCAGCGTGGGCAAATCATCCATCTCGATTGTCACGATACCGATACGGCGTCATGGCCCATTCTCGGTGCTTTCCGGGGGCACTACGTGGTTCCGTGGCCGGACAACCGAATCGCGGTCGGAGCGACCCGGGAAGTCGGCTCCGGATTCGAACCGCGAACGACGGTGGAGGGCGTTCACGAAGTGCTCGACGAAGCACTTCGCGTCGCACCCGGCCTCCGGGACGCCGAGGTAGCGGAGATTCGAATCGGACTCCGTCCGCGCTCGGCAGACCAACTGCCGGTGTTGGGACCGATTCCGACCGTCGAAGGGGTTCACCTTGCGACCGGACACGGGGCGACAGGACTGCAACTCGGCCCGTACAGCGGAAAGGTGGTCGCCGACGGAATTCAGGGGAAAACAGCCGATATCGACCACTTCAGTGTGAATCGGTTCGAGTGAGTCGGCTCACTCCTCAAAACCGGTTCACCGAGAACAGGTCGATGTCGTGTCGGCTCTCGCCGTCGATGGCCAGTTCCGCCAGAATCTCGCCGATGACGCTCGACAACTTGAACCCGTGGCCCGAAAAGCCCGCACCGACGACGACCTGTGGGTGGTCGGAAAGCGTATCGACGATGAAATGCTCGTCGGGAGAGTTCGTGAACAGACACGTCTCCAACCGCATCGTCGGTCCCGCCGCGTCCGGGAAGTAGCGCTCGGTAAAGTCGCGGAGGACGCGTTCGTCGGCCCGATTCGGCTCCGCCATCTCGTCCGGGTTCACCTGCTCGTGGAAATGGTTGTACTTGCCAACCTTGTATCCCGGCACGCCGTACTCAGGAAAGCCGTAGAAGTAGCCCTCCTCGCACTCCACCATGAAGACTGGGAATTTATCAGGCTGATAGCGCTCGGGCAATTTCGGCTGGAACCAGCCGAGTACTTGTCGTTCGGGAACCGCCTGCGTATCGAGCATCGGGAGCAAGTTCGCGGCCCACGCACCCGCCGTGACGACCATCGTGTCGGCGGTATAGCTTGCCTTGTCGGTCTCGACTCGGACACCGCCGTCTGACGTGGGTTCCCAATCAAGCACTGCCTCCCGAGCGCGAATCGTCGCGCCGTTCCGAAGGGCCGATTGAACGTGCGCGACCACACACTGTTCGACGTGGAGAAATCCACCCTCAGGTTCGACGACGGCCACGAAATCGTCGGGCAGTTCGTAGCCGGGATAGCGGTCATTGATTTCCGCGGCCGAGAGCAGTTCGTAGTCGATACCGTGTTGCTCGCAGGATTCGCGCGCGCCAGCGACTTTCTCGCTTCCTTCGGGGCCTGTAACGACACAGCCGGTCGTATGCAGGAGTTGGGTCGGATGCACCTCGTCGAGTTCGTGCCATAGGTCGTAGGTGCGTTCGAGGAGGGGAACGTAATCGGGATGTTCGTAGTACGCTTTCCGGATGATGCGCGTCACGCCGTGTGACGACCCTTGTGCGTGCGGCACGTCGTAGCGTTCGAGTCCGAGCACATCCTGCCCCCGCTCGGCGAGATGCGAGGCCGTCGCGCTGCCCATCCCGCCGACGCCGACGACGATGGTGTCGTAGTGAGCCATTCGCTCGCATGGTGGATGGCGACGATAATGAACGCCGGTGCTTCCGATCGAATTTTCCAACTTGTCGAAGCGTTCAGAAAGCTTATGCCGTCACTGAGCTAATCCGTTCAAAATGCCCTCCAGACGACATTTTCTCGCCGGAATCGGCGGTGTGGGTTCGGTTGCGCTCGCCGGTTGTCTCGGCGAAACAGTCGAGACTTCTCCCGGCACCGACGGCAACAGCGACTGGTCGATGTCCAGATTCGACACCGAGAACACCGGCTACAACCCCGATGCGAAGGCTCCGAGAAAGGGCGTCCGAGAGCGGTGGACGTTCTCGGATGGTATGGCGTCCGGAAGCCCGGCAATCGTCGATGGGACGGTTTTCCTACCGACGGCGGACGCGCTGATCGCGCTCGATTCGACCTCCGGGAAGGAAAAGTGGCGGTTCGAACCCGGACAGGGGCCGTGGCCGTCGTCGCCGGTCGTTCACGACGGCCTCGTCTGCTTCACGATGATTGACGAGGACAGCGTCGTTGCTCTCGACGCGAAAACGGGGAAGAAAGTGTGGACGCTCGCGGACTATGGCCACGTCCACGCCCCGCTTCACCTCGTCGCTGGCGAACACGTTCACAGCCCGCATCTCTACGCTGGCACCGAGAACGGGATGGTTCTCCGTCTCGATCTGAAAACGGGCGAAGTGCTGTGGCAAACCGACTTGTTCGGGGATGTTTCGGCGTTCGCCTACAGGATGTCCTCGCTCTACGTCGGAACGCAGGGTGGAGAAGTGTACGGCTTCATCGACCACGGCGACGTTCGTGACCCCTTGGGCGAAGCGTGGCGGAGCAAGGTCGGTTCCGCGGTGGAGGCGATGGTTCCGACCTCGGAAGGCGTCATCGTCCACACGTTCGCCGACCCGCTCACGTGTTTGCAGACCGGTGCTCACGCGGGAACGACGCGATGGACGGTCGATGAAAAGGCGGCCAACTCGGCACCCGTCTACGCCGAATACACGCTCTTCAGCGCGGGCTACGACCGATTGTCGGCGATTCGAGATTACGATAAAGAGATCAAGTGGCAAGTCAGAAAGCGGTTCGATTCGACGGCCCCGGTCGCCGCGGGTGATACCCTCTACATCAGCAGCGGCACCGCCGTCCACGCATTCGCGCTCGACGGCGGTTCCGGCGTCGGTTCGTTCCGTCTCGATGCGAAACGCTGGTCACATCCGACCCCGGCGGCGGCGGTCGAAGGACTCGCCGTGGGTGACGGTGCGCTGTTCGCGGCCTGTGAGGGAACGAAACGAGATCATACGACGCTTTACTGTCTCGAACCGGCCTGAGTCGCCTGACTTCCGACTGTAGTTCCCGACTGCAAACCATTGCTCCGTCCATCAAACAGTCCGAAAAATGGCCGATTGACGTTCCGATAATGGTATAACCACGAAGCGAATACCGATTGGAAAACACCTGCTCAGCAAGGTGCGTATCGTGACGGGACAGACAGACTACATCGACGACGACATCGCGGACGCAATTCTCAACGGCTCGAAGTACGAGCGACTGCGCGTCCGTCGGCACAGTATCTTTGACCAATCCATTCCGACGAAACTGGCGTGGCAGAGCGTCCTCCTGCTCGCGCTGGCGCTCGTGGCACCACTCACGCTCGCGTATCCATCGGAAGTCGCCGCGCTGTTTCCGGGCGGAGACCCGCTCACATCCTCGCCGACGGTGCTGATGCCGGGCGCGGTCGTCCTCCTCCTCGAACTCGGGACGGCAGTCGGACACGTTGCGGTTGCTGGCGCGATACTCCGTGGCGAGTCGAAACTCAGCGAGCGCCGGATGCGACGCCTCCTCAGCGTTGAGGAAATGGCGTCGTTCTACGGGTTCGTCGGTGGTGCCCTGCTCCTCGGGATAACGCTCGTCTTCTTCCTGCTCGGATACTCTGGCGTCGAAACCATCCAACAGTACTCGACGGCCGGAAAACAAGGACCGTTCGACCCATCGGGCACCGGGTTCAGCGTGGCCACCGTCTCGCTGCTCGCGTTCGTCGGGAGCGGCCTGCTCTTCGCGGTGAGTCGCTATCTCGCTGTCAAATTGGACTGAGTATCAGCCCGAATGCCCCATGCCAACATGAGACACAAAGTTTACTGACGTACATAGCCAAACCTCGACGTAGGGTATCATGGGGGAAGACACGTGGGACAGCCTGTATAAACTCCTGTTAGACACTTCGATAGACGACCGAATCTATCGGGCGCTGGCGGACACACGACGACGGTACACGCTGTACGTGCTCGAAGAGTGGGGGCGCGTCCCCGTGGACGAACTGGCCGATATTCTCACTGGGTGGATGCATTCCGAAGAATATCGAATGGCCACGGTCAGCGAACGTGAGCAGTTGGCCGTGGAACTCCGCGAAATACACATTCCCGTACTCAAAGATGCGGGTCTCGTCCGCTACGATGACGGAAAAGGCATCCTCGTCCTCGCGGAGTTGTCACCACCCGTCGCTCAACTCATCGACTGGGCACAGCGGAACGATCGCCAGAACAATCAGGAACCGAACGTCGAATCGTAACACGAGCGTCGGACCGTGCAAACAGTCCCACAGGAGACGAAACTGATGTCTCTCCACGAGAAAATCGCCGCGGTCGAACGCGAGCAAAAGACGCTTACAGTGTACACCGCTGAACCGAATTCAGACCTCGCAGAGCGGTTCGAAACGAAGAACGTCGCGGTTCAGTACAAGCGACTTCGAAGCGTGGGAAAGAACGGATTTCTCGTCATTCGAGACCGTCGTGGATTCCGCGGTGCGATCGGACTCACTGCATTCGAGGAATTTCTCACGCCCCCCGTTCACGTTCCGTGGAATCCCGAGTTCGATTCCTCGAACTTCCGTGACCTGTTGGCCCTCCTCGATCGAACGCTGTTTTCGTCTTTCGACCGCAGGCAAATGCTGGGCACGAGCCGAGAGATCGAGGATCGCGCGTGGCGGGTCGGACAGGGTGAACTGCACGTCGGCTTTCAATCGTTTTCGGTGTTTCGCGCACAACTGCCCGTTTATCGCCGACTCGCTGAGGATACGAACCTGACAATTCACATCTACGGGGAGGAAGATTGGCAACCGCCGGAGGTTCAAAATGTTACCTATCACGCCGAGACGATGGACGAAATCGGTACCGTCTGGTTTCTCGTCTACGACGGTGGTGGCGACGACGTGCAAAAATGTGCTTTACTGGCTGAAGAGCGCGACCCGAACCAGTTCTACGGGTTCTGGACGTACGACCCGGTTACTGTGGACGAATTGCTCGTCCACCTGCGCCGGACGTATGGGTGACTTGTGAACTACCGCACCCTACCGCTCGCCTGACGGCTCGCGCTTGAGGGTGGGGCTTCCTGCTTCGACGACGCGCTTTGCAGGAACCGTAGTGATCCCCGTAGGGAGCGCAGTCTCCACAGGCGTTGATTCGGAGCGTCCCTCTCCTAACCGCTTGATACCGCGAGAAAGAATGTTCCACGCCGCGTTCCAGTCACGGTCGGCGGTGAACCCGCACGCCGGACACGAGTGTTCACGGACCCAGAGCGGCTTGTCCGTTGAGATACCGCACGCCGCGCACTCCTTGGTCGTCCCTGCTGGTTCGACCGCCACGAAGTGCGTTCCTTCGCGCTCGCACTTGTACTTAAGCATCCGCAGGAACGTTCCCCACGCCGCGCCTGCTCGGGTCCGGGAGTTACCGGGGAGTTCAACCAGCCCGGCGGCGTCCAAGTCCTCTACGGCCACGAGGTCGTATTCTCGGGCATAGTGGTTCGACAACTTGTGGAGAAAATCCCGGCGCTTGTGCTTGAGGTCGGCGTGGCGTTCGGCCACGATACGGCGCTGTTCCTCCCAGTTGTTCGACCCGTGTTCCTTCCGCGAGAGGTCGCGTTGGGCGCGTTCCAGTCGCTCGCGTTCGTCCGAGAGGTCGAGCGACCCCACGGCGGTCCCGTCGGTGTCGTGGGCGTACGTGAGAATCCCCACGTCGATACCGACGCACCGCTTAGGCGTTTCCGGTTTCTCGGGTGGGTTGTCGGGCGTCTCGACGCCGAGGATGGCGTACCACTTGCCGGTGGGTTCGCGCTTGACCGTGACAGTCTTGATGTCGGCGTTGTCAGGCAAGTCGCGGTAGAAAGTGATGGGAATTTCACCGATTTTCGAAAGCCACAGTCGCGTCTGGCCGCTTGTGTTCTTAAGCTTGAAGCCAGATTGACTGTAGGTGAAACTGCGGTACTCGTGTTCGCCCTTCCACTTGAGTTGGCCGATCCTTCGACCGGAGTTCTTGGCGTCGGCCAATCGAGAGAAGTTGTCGTACAGCCGTTTCACGACCTTCTGGAGTACCTTTGAGTGAACCTGTTTCAGCTCGTTCCACCACTTCTTGAGGTCTGGGAGCTGCTTCTGTTCGGAGTACGCCGAGGTATCGTCGTGCCGGTTGAGTCGGTGAAGGAAGTGGTTGTAGACTTGTCTACAGGTATCGACCGTCCACGCTAATTGCTCGCGGATGTCGTCGGACGGTTTCAGTCGATACCTGTAGTTGTAGTTCATCTATTCGTCGTCGGGGTCAGAAGTGCGGACGACTTTCACGTCCGCGCCACGCCAGCGTTTCGGGACATAGACGTGAGCGCCGTTGCCGGTGGCTTTCACGTCGCCGTCCATGACTTCGTGGCCGTTGATTGTGAACTGTCCCATGTACGATGTAGATACATTGTACAGACATATACACGCTGCGGTGGGCCTGTGGGCTGGTCGTCGCGGAGTGTATGTGAGACGATGACGGCACTGTATCCCCGCCCTACTGCGCTACTCGGTCGCTTCGCTTCCTGTGTTACTCCTTGAGGACGGGCCATTAGCGCCTGAATTTAGGTAAAAGCTGAATCGAAACGGACGAAAACGAAGTTCGGCTACCGAACGTTACCGGTTCCGGATGACTGGATACAACGCCCCCAGCACCAGTCCGAAGACGACGTGACCCATCAGGCTCTGCATGCTAATGTTTGGAACGCTCGGTGCCATCGGGAATCCGACTGCCTGCAACCAAATCGGCATTACGATGACTGCGGCGACGACCCAGACGAGGACGCCGTAGCCGATACCGATTGCCGTCGATTTTCCGACCGAGTCGGCCGAACTGCGGAGTCCGGTAAGCGAGACCATCGCGGCGAACAGGACGCCGAAGATGGCGGAGTTTATCATGTGAATCGTCCATCCGGCGGCCCCGCCGTCGAGACCCCACAAGGCGGGAATCGCATGTTCGATGACGGGTCGCATCTGCATCGTCAACATGACGCCCATGACGGCACCCGCGATGAGTCCCGAGAGGACGCCGGACTGCCATGCGTTTTCCCGATAGTTCGATACGTCAGTTACGGATTCGGTGGTGGTCTCTGTCGCCATTGCAGGTTTCCCTACTCCAACACCCGATAAGGCGATTTGGCGTGCATGCGGGCCGAACGCACGTGCGAGCGGCGTGCACAACCGTCGTGCCTAACGACCGCGGTGAGTTCGAAGTAACTGGGGATTTTATCAGGAATCGTGCGAACAATTCACACATGACCGATCCCGACCCGGAACGGTTTCGGAACCTGATGCTCGGCGACGAGCCGAATTTCGAAAACGTGTTGACCTGTGTGTTCTCCATCCAGCCACACGAAAGTCACACCTATCGCGTGTTGTTGGAACAGCCGAACAGTACGACGGAGGAACTCGCATCGAAAACCGACCGCGACCGAAGCAACGTCTCCCGGTCGCTGGCAACCCTGCGCGAAAAGGGATTGGCCAGCAGACGGCGACATCTACTCGACGGTGGGGGGCACGTCTATCGACACGAACCGACGCCGCTTTCGGAGGCGAAGGAGCTGATGCACCGGACGTTGGACGAATGGTGTGCGTACGTCCACGGTCGAATCGACGAATTTGAGGAGTTGTGACCCTCGTACCGTGAGAAACCGGATCCAATACTTTTTCGAGCGGCGGAGAAACCAAATCAATTGGATTTATGATAGACGTGCAAAAATCATAACGTATGCCCTCCCGCACGCACGTTCGTCTCCTCTTTGCCCTCCTCCTGGTTTGCTCCTCGGTGGTACTCGTCTCCGGGTTCGCGACCAGCGTAACCGGATCGAACAAAGTTCGTGCGGGAATGGAAGACGGCCCACGCGGCATTCAGGACATTCCGGCGGACGAACTGACGGTCGCCACTGACCACAAAAGTCCATCAGTCGGCGCGAAACTCGTCGCCTTCGATTCCGAAGGGGCAGTTCGATACTACAACGACACGCTCGATTACTACTCGGATGTAGACCCGAGTCCGGCGGGAACGCACACGGTGACGTACGTCGGAACCGAAGATCTGAGCGCGAAGCAGTGTGACGGCGCGACGGCGTGCCGCCGAATGGTCATCGAGCGCCTCAACCTCTCGACAGACCGCACGACGCGACTCTACAGTCGAATCGTCCCGACGTACAAAGGGTATACGCTCCCGTACACGAACCGATGGCACGACGTTGACCGAATCAACCGAACACATTTCGCCGTCGCCGACATCGAACGCGACCGCGTCTTCGTCGTCAACACGTCGAGCGGCATCGTTACGTGGGAATGGCTCGCCCTGTCCCACTACTCGCACAAAAGCGGCGGCACGTATCCCTACGACTTCACCCACGTCAACGACGTGGAAATCCTCGACGACGGGCGAATCATGGCGAGCATCCGCAACCAAGACCAAGTCGTCTTCCTCAATCGAACGACCGGCGTCGTCGAAGACTGGACGATTGGCGAAGAAGGCAATCACACGTGGCTGTTCGGCCAGCACAACCCCGACTACATTCCCGAATCGCAGGGCGGCCCGGCGGTCATTATCGCCGACTCGCATAACGACCGAGTCATCGAATACCAGCGCGTGAACGGGGTGTGGGAGAAAAGTTGGGTCTGGCAAGATACGCGACTCCAGTGGCCCCGCGACGCCGACCGCCTACCGAACGGCCACACCCTCATCACCGACACGCACGGCAATCGTATCGTCGAAGTAGACAAGAGCGGCGAGGTAGTGTGGAGCGTCGAACTCCACTTCCCCTACGACGCCGAACGACTCGGAACTGGCGACGAGAGCGCGGGCGGCGAAAGCGCCCAGCGTGCCGGTCTCGGGGGGCGGGAAGCGATTTCAGGGACGGACGACGACGCGAAACCCGGAGACCAAAAGAGCACGGGCAGCGGAGTCACTCTCCTCGATCTGGGTGGACAGGCCATCGACGCCGTCGAAGAAGCGATTCCGGAAATGGTTCTCAATGCGGTGCTGTACGCACTCCCCGGCTGGGCGGACGTGGACGACGTGTTCGCGCTGGTCGTGCTGCTCGGGGTGCTAACGTCGTGGGGTACCGTGGAGGCGTACTGGCGAGGATACCGGATTCGAAATCCGATTTCCCGAACCGAACTCGACCGGCCGTGAACCGCTTCCACGGACGCTCGATGGACGAACAAGTTCAAACGAGCTGATTGGTTTACCCCGATTCCACGTGCCAGTTCACTTAACCATATTCGCGGAACACTATCCGACACTGGATGAGCTATCGAGACGCGGTCATGGCGGCGAAGTACGCTGGTGGGTCGAACGAACAGGCGACGGCGCTCCACGAGCATCGTCTGGAAACCATCATCGGTGGCGATGGCTACTTCGATTTCGGCGCACAGCGGGGCATCGTCGTCCACATCGTTCCGGATGCCGTCTACGACGACGGGTATGCAATCGACCTGGCGGAACACTCGATACTTCCGGAAGCCAACCCCGCACGGCCGACCCAGCTACCGGTACTCGGTAATCGGGAGGGGGCACGTGGAATGTGGACGGCGGACGGGTTCGGCGCATGCGTCGAGCGCGAATCGGGTGGTGAGCACGACGGCGACTGTGTCGGCTACGCGCATCTCTTTTCGAACGGCGTCGTGGAATCCGTCTCCGCGCTCCCGTTCGGCGAACCGTGGAGCGATGACGAATCACTCGACGGGCGAACACTTGAAATCGAAATGACAAGTTGTGTTCGGCGGTATCTCCGCGTTCTCGCGTACCATCAACAGATGTCCCCGATTCACGTCGCACTCACGATGTACGGTGTGGGTGGGAAACTACTCAACGCGGACGAATCCGTCCGGTCGGACGACGGGGGCCGAATCGGCGAAAGCACGCTTGCGCCGTTTCCCGTCAGCCTGTCGAACTTCGACGCCGACGTTCGGGCCGAACTCGCCGACCCAATCGACGCGCTCTGGCGCGGTGCGGGCTATCCAGGGTCGCCGTTTTTCGATAATGGCGAGTGGTCGCTTCGCTCGGCCTACGACAACGAACGCTAACGGATACACCGCGGTTTCGCTCGTCCGCGACGCACCAGTGTCACTTTCCAAGAATTTCGCGTTTCTGAACCGTCGGTGAGGTCATCGCTACGCCCGGAGGGCGGCCTGTACCGCGCGCTCGGCGATCGCTTCCGAACATCTCACCGTGCGTTCGAGAGAATCCACCGCGACCGTTTGCACGTACGATTCTCCGTTCTCGCGGCACACATGTCGGCGCAACTCGATGACGTCGTTAACGAGTGACCGACAGTTTCGAACCGTCTCGTGAGGTGGTCTGCCTGCCTCCAGAACGTAATCGACGGCCCGTTCGGTAAGCTGCCGTGACGCACGGGCAAGTCGTTCGAACTCATCGGGCCACGGTTGACGCTCGGTCTCCTCACATGTGTCCACCAAGTCTGCCATCTTCCACGCCTGCTCAGCGATGTCGGCGAGGCGCTGTGCTGTCGTGTACTGGTCGAACATGGTCGGACGGGTGTGTCCCAGGCGGTCGAGTTCTTCGACGTCCGTGAGCGTCCGCTGAAAACTGCTTTCGGCGACTCTGAACCGCCGTTCGGCATCTTTTCGTCGTCTGAGCACCCGAGCCGCGATATCCTCGTTTCCGTCGATGAGTCCCTGAACGGCGTCCTGATGCATCGAAAGGGCGGTGTACTGCAACTGGAGCACCGTCCGTTCGATAGAGACTGTTGCCGTGTCGAAAACGGTGGTGAGAACGAGTTCCGTCTCGGATTCGCTATGAACTTCCAGCCCAACCAAATCCGTCGCGGCGGTCGCGACGGCACGACGTTGCGCTCGTTCGAACCCACTATCGGCCGCGAGGACGAACATCTCGTTACCGATGGCGTACAGCGCTTTGACCGTCTCCCGGACGTCCATCTCCGAATACTCCTCGACGCCGACTCGCGGTGGGTCGTCGTCCTCAGTCTGCTCGGCACCGATTATCAACTCCCCGCTCTCGGCCGGATAGAGCGCCAACTGCATTCCGGCCTCGACACCGTGTTCTTCCGCCCACTCCTTCGGTAGGGAAATCGTCCTCGAACTTCCGGTGTATTGGACTTTTCTCGTTTCCATACCTGGCACCAGTGTCATCCGAACTTCCCGCTGACGTAGTCTTCGACGCGTTGGCTCTCCGGATTCTCGAAGATTTTCTCCGTCTTGTCGTACTCGACTAGCTCGCCGCCGGTCAGGAAGACCGCCGTCTGGTCGGAAATTCGGGCGGCCTGTTGCATGTTGTGCGTGACGACGACGACGGTGTACTTCTCGGCGAGGTCTGTGACGAGATCTTCAATCTTCGCCGTCGCGATGGGGTCAAGAGCGCTCGCCGGTTCGTCCATCAGGATGACTTCGGAATCGACCGCGAGACAGCGAGCGATGCAAAGCCGCTGTTGCTGGCCGCCGGAGAGACCGAGCGCGTTGTCGTCGAGCCGATCTTTTACTTCGTCCCACAGCGCGGCGTTCCGCAATGCTCGCTCCACGAGTTCGTCTTCTTCGTCCTTGTTGGCCCTGCCGAGCATTTGTGCGACGAGGCCAGTTTTGATGTCACCGTGCTTGCGCGGTCCGTAGGAGATATTATCCTTGACGGATTTCGGGAACGGGTTGGGTGACTGAAACACCATCCCGACGCGCTTTCTGAGCTCGACGAGATTAACCCTGTCCTGGTAGATCTCTTCACCGTCGAGTTCGACGGAACCATCGACTTCAGCGGCACTAATTCGGTCGTTCATCCGATTGAGACATCGGAGGAACGTGGACTTTCCACAGCCGGATGGGCCGATGAGAGCGGTCACGCTCTCTTCGGGAATTTCCATCGAGACGCCCTTCAGTGCGTGGTCGGCACCGTAGTGGACGTCGAGATCCGAAACCGACAGCTTCGCCTCACCCTTGAACTGGTAGTCCGTCCAATCGTCTTGTATTTCCTCTTCGGTTTCGCCCGTGGTCGTCGTGCTCGTAGACTGTGCTTCGCCCGATTGATTGAACTTGACGTTACTCATGGTGTAACTTCCTCCGGAAGTAGAGCCGACTACCAATACCGATCGCGTACAACCCCAAGACGACCAGCAAGAGAACGAGGGCCGTCCCCCAACCGAACTCTGTCACGGAGAAGGGCGCTCCCTGTCCGGGAAGTCGCCCGCTGGTAATCGACGTGTATAGTTGGTACGGAAGCGCGCTCCCTCTCGTCATCAACACTTCGTTCGTTACGAACGGCGGTGTCGCCGATAACTCGAACGAGCCGAGCACGTCCGGCGTCGAGTTGGCGAACGGTGCTCCTCCGTAGGTCAGCAAGAGGGGTGCCGTCTCCCCGGCGATGCGACCTACACCGAGGATGATGCCGGTGATGATGCCGGGCATCGCCGCCGGGAGGACGACGCTCCGTATCGTCTGCCACTTGGAGACACCGAGAGCGGCGCTCGCATCCCGATACTCGTCGGGAACCGCCTTGATCGCCTCTCGGCTGGTGATGACCACCAGCGGAAGGAGCATGAACCCGAGTACCAGTTGCCCACCGAGCAGAGACTTCCGCCCGCTGCTCACGCGGGGGAGCAGGAACGCAAGGCCAAAAAGACCGAACACGATGCTCGGGGTGCTCCAGAGGCCGTTCGTCGCGATTTCGACGACCTGCGTGAACCTACCTTCGTCGGCGTACTCGGTGAGGAACACCGCTGCCCCGACGCCGAGTGGCACCGCGAACACCACAGCACCGACGACGAGCCAGAGGGTGCCGACAATAGCCGGCAACACCCCAGGAACGTCCACGAACAGGCTCTGGCTGACGTTCATCACGAACGGGATTACTACGTCTATCATCGGAACCGAGACGCCAAGCTCCTTGATGTAGTGGGTGCCGAGTCCGACTGTCACGTCGGTCAACACGGTATCGAGACCGTTGATGACGATGAACGCCACGAGCAGGCCGAGCACGGCGAGCATGCCGAAAACACTCACGCCGATGAGGAGAAACGCCGCGCTCTGGCGGCCTCGGGCACCGAACCCGGAACGCGGTTTCGCCGCACTCCACACACCGACGAGCGAACCGAGGATGGCGAGCGTCGGAACGATGACCGGGCCAATCAGAGTCACCGATAGGTTCTTCGGCGACCACGACCACCCGGCATCGATAATCCCAGCGACGAATACGACACCAACGAGCGCCAAGAACACGCCCGACGGAAGCGTCGAGCCGATATCCTCGCGAGAGACGACCGCCACCGCCGCCGTTCCGAGGCCGAGCACCAGTCCTGTGACCACGCCGCCGGCGGTTCCCAATCCGAGCACGTGCGACCCGACGAGTCCACCGGTTGTGAGCCCGATAAGACCGAACGTCACTCCGACGAGCAATCCGGCTGATTCGGCCGGTTCGGTGTCGATAGCGCCGTATCTGGACGCGAGGCCGATGCCTGCGATACCGAATCCCATCAGGAGCAGACCGAGGCCCAACAGCTGGAACAATGAAACACCGAGCAGGCGAATCCCCTCGCCGACCCATTGGAACAGCGTCATCCAGCTCGTCACGAAGACGAGGAACCCGACGGCGATGATGCCGGACGCGACGCCGTCTGCGGCGGTCGTGTTGTCCGAAACGAGCGCGGTTCGTTGGACGTTGTTCATCGTTTCCCTCCCAACTTCTGTTCCATCCGCTTCTCGATGTACTGTGCACCGACGCTCATTACGAAGACCGTCAAAAACAGGATGACGCCGCCGGCGAAGAGGGCACTTAGATGTATCCCCTGGGCGTTCCCCGCTTCGAACGCGATGACCGTCGTTAGCGTCTCACCCTTCGAACTGAACACGTCGTAGAGCGGACTCGGAAACCCGCTTTTGTTGTGTGTTATCATTACTGTCGCGGCCATCGTCTCGCCCATCGCACGGCCGACGCCGAGGATAACCGCGGCAGAAACGCCCGAGAACGCCGCCGGGATGGTGACGCTTTTCATCGTTTGCCAGTCGGTCGACCCGACAGCCAACGACCCGCTTTTCATCGACTCGGGCACCGCCGAGAGGGCGTCCTCCGCGACGGTGACGATGGTCGGCAATGCCATGATGCCGATCACCAAGCCGACGGTGAAGAGGTTGCCAATCGTCGGTGTCGAAAGCTCCTGATAGAAGTAGCCGTTGATGATGACGAATCCGATGAACCCGTACGTAATCGAGGGGATACCCGCCATTATCTCGATACTGGGCTTGACGACCTCACGAACCGACCCCGGCGCGATTTCGCTCAGGAACAGCGCCCCAGCGATGCCCAGCGGAGCCGCGATGATGGTCGCGATCGTCGTCGTGACGACCGTCCCGAAGATCATCGGCGTCAGGGAGTACGTTCCGCCCCCCCACAGCGGCGCGTCCGTCTTCAGGACGAGGTCGAGCCCCATCTTCTGCATCACCGGCCACGCCTCAATGAAAATGAACGTGATGATGAGGCCGAGTATCGCGACGGTCAGAATGGTCGCCAGGAACGTGAGCCCGCGTGCGGTCTCCGGTTGGTGCGCGTACCAGCCGATGGCGGCGAGCGTGACGAAGAGGAGTACCGGCACGGCCGTCCAGCGCGAACGGTTCAGGAACATGAGGAACGCCGCGAACAGGACGAGCGAGCCGACTCCCCATAGTACCAACGCCCCGTCGTCGTGCTGTGAGCGGTAGTTAGTTGCGCGTGTTGAAAGTACGTCTAGCATTGTGAACAATGTAATCGAAGGTGGTTACGGTGGCTGTTCGCACGTCGCGGCTGTCTCGATCAGTTGTACTCACCCGGCTTGACCTTCTCGCGCTGCTTTTTGAGACGGTCTTTCGGGAGTTTGAAGTAGTTGTTCGCCTCGACGAAGTTCTTCTGTCCGAAGTCACTGAGGATGAAGTTGATGAACGCCGCTTCCTGTTTCGAGGTGTCTTCCCACGTGTACGCGTGGAGGTCACGGGAGAGCGGGTAGTCCTTTGCGCCGAGGTTCTTGCCGTACTTGTACACCGTATCCTTAATTTTCAGCGCGAGCGGCGGCACCTGTCCGTCGGGCTGGACGAACGCGAGCGCGATGTACGCGATGGCGTTGTCGGCCTGTGCGACCGCTTGCTGAAGTTGTTGGTTTTTCCCGTAGCGCTGGTCGGGCTTGATAGGTGCCTCGGGATTGCCGTATACGTTCTTTCGGAACGAGGTGTCGGTACCGGATCCCTGGGCACGACCGAGCGCAAGAATTTCTTTGTCGGGACCGCCGACCTCACTCCAGTTCGTGATGTTGCCTTTGTAGATTTTCTTGAGCTGGTCGAGGGTAATTTGTTTGACCCCTGCATCTTTGATTTCCTTGCTGACGACGATGGGCTGGCCGTCCACGCCGACGACGTGGTCGACGAACTTCTTCATCTTGGAGTCCGAAACGTCCTTGCCAGCGAGTTCGGCCTCAGCCGACGCACTGGAGTCGCCGATATCGACGCGCCCCTTCATGACTCCTTCAACACCGGTTCCTGAGTGGCTGAGTGCGACGTTCACGAGGAACGGCGGCGTACTTCGTTTGCCGGTCGCCTCGTAGCCGTACTTTCCAGCGAAGTAGTCGGCGAGTCGTTTGTCGGTGTTGTACTCCTTTTTGGCCCACTTCTTCGGCCAGTAGTCCTCGTCGCCGGTCTCCGGGTTCGAGTTCCAGTAGCTTGCCCCGGAGTTGGTGATTGGGAACACCGTCGAGGAACCGTCGGCGGTGAGTGCCTGCATCGAACCGCTGTTATTGTTGCTGTTGTCGTTGGTGTTCCCACCGGAACCCATCGTTCCCGTCCCGGAGGTAGTCGTCCCCTCCTCCGATTTCGTTCCGCTACATCCTGCGAGTGCTGCCGCACCTGCAGCACCGGTCAACGTGATAAATTTGCGCCGTGATGCCCCATCGTTCGACTGTTCGAAGTCTCGCGTCATTCACGTGGGAGTGGCCGTCTTTCGCTAAAAACTACTTATAATATTGATATATCTCATTGGTAAACGGAACAGCCCCATACAAACTGATACTATTCGAATAATCCCACTATATATCGATAATTATCCACCCGCCGAGGCGTGAGGACGACGGGAAATCCCGGAGAGGATTTCGAACCGGTCGGGCGTGCGGAGGGCTGAATCGGAACCGGGGGAAGTTTTCGATGATATATTCGGGGACTCAACTCCACTTATTAAGAATCTTTCCCGAAACACACTCCAAATGAAATTTTATATACGACAACCGGTTCGAACCACACGACGACTGTTTTCGATACTCATCACTCCAGTACCGACGCCGCGTCCTTGACAGCGCCGGTTTTCCCGAGGAAGGTAACTACATCATCCTTCCGGAGAACCACGTCGGGTTTCGGGATAACGTACTCCCCGTTTCGCTGAATGAGTACGACCATGCTTTCGTCGGGAAACGAAATATCGCCGAGTTGCGTTCCATCGACGGCCGAACCCACGGTCACCTCCGTAATCTCGTTCTCGTCTCCGACGCCGGACAGCCACTCGAACAGGCTCGGTCGAAGGATGATGTCGTCCATCGTATCGACGGTGGCGAGCGTCGGCGTCGTGGTTCGCACCCCGAGGTCTTCGAAGGCGTCCGCGTTTTCTTGGTCGTTCACCCGTGCGAGCAGGTTTTCGATACCAAACTTCGTCCGCGCGGTTTGACAGGCGAGGATGTTCTGGTCGTCTTCGCTCGTCGCTGCGACGACCATCTTCGCGTCGTCCGCCCCCGAATCTTCGAGAACGGAGGCGCTCGCGCCGTTGCCGTGAATGACCGAGTGGCCTTGCGCTCGGAGGTCGTTCACGATGTCCGCGTCGCGTTCGATGATGATCGGATTCTCACCGCGGTCATCGAGTCGCTCCGCGAGGGTTCGTCCAACTTGATTGCCGCCGATGATGAGTATCGTCATGGGTACGATGTCGAGTCGTTTTGCGATGAACGGTGCGCCGCCCGCTTGGAAGACGACGGTGACGAGGATGATAAGAAAGACGACGCTCACGACGCTTTCAGCGTTTTGTACGTTCGCCGTCGAGAGTTGGATCGAAAAGAGGGTTGCAGTCGATGCGGGAATGATTCCGCGAGGGCCGACGGCCGAGATGAACAGTCGCTCGTTGCGCGTGAAATCGGAGTTGACGGTCGAAAGGAGAACGGAAAGTGGTCTCACAACCAGTATCGCGATCAGTACGACAGCGAGGCCAGCCAACCCAAATTCGACGAGTTCCTCGAACCGAAGCAGTGAGGCGAGAATGAGGTAGACGACGCTCAGGACGATGGCCGTGATATCTCCACTGAACCCCGCGATTTCTTGATCGTACGGGATATCCGCATTGCCCAACAGCAGTCCGGCAACTGCGACCGAAACGACGCCCGCCTCAGAGGCGAACAGGTCGGCGACGGCGAACGAGATGAGTGCCGTCGCAAGCACGGCGAGCCGCGAATCCTGTGGCTTTCGGCTGAGATTTCGAAGCACGTACGCGAGCCCGACTGCGGCGAGGATACCGATGAGGACGCCGACGCTGAGCGTGGTGACGAATTCGATGATGACCTCTTCCTCTACCGGTCCGCCGCGAGTGAACGGTTCTTCGCCGAGCGCCGCCGCGCTGAAGATGACCGCACCCAGCACAGAGGCGACGGGGTCGTTGACGATACCTTCGGTTTCGAGCGTCGTTTTCAAGCGCTCACGGACGTTCGTCTGTTCCAAAATCGGCGTTACCACCGTCGGCCCGGTCGCTACGAGCAGCGCGGAGATGAGAAGGGAAAGACTCCACTGCAAGCCGAGGAGTGAGTGAATCGTCACCCCCAACCCGAGGAACGTGATCGCGGAGCCGATGGTGACGAGTCTAAGTGTCGCGTTCGATGCCGTGCGAATCGTGGTGAACGAGAGGCTGAACGCGCCTTCGAAGACGATGATTGCGACCGCGAGCGAAACGATGGTCGAGAGCGCTCCGTCATACAGCGACGGGTCGAGGAGGCCGATTACTTCCGGCCCGAACAGGATGCCGAACCCGAGCAGAAAGACGACGTTCGGAATCCTATACCGGTCGGCGAGTAGCTTCGACAGGGCACCGAGCAGGATTATCGACGCCGAAACGAGCAGTCCATCAGTTGCCATCGCTCACCGAAACACCGTAACCTCGCAGAGCACTCACAGACCACGTGTTCGATCGAACAGCCACGAGCAATGGAATGTCAACTGAATCCACAATAAACCTCGCGGCCGTCATGTCGGCGGTTCGGCCGGTGAGATAATCATTTTCCGCGACTACTTCATATACTGATCCACCAATCGTGTCCGATCAAGTTTCGACGCTGAAAGCAATCGTATTTCTTCGCAGTAGAATAGATATCATTACATGAACCACTGATTATCGGAGTCGTCAAAACAGGTTCAAAAGACACTAGGGGGCCTAAAATCCCCGAAATAGGACACGGCCATATCCAAACATAACTATTGTTAGTCGGTTACAGTAAGGGCAGACTACCGATCAACGCAGAAATCTTCAGACACCCAATAACAATGGTTGGTTCGGTCAAAAGACGCCACAGTTGCTCGATACGATTCATCGATTTCGAACGAGCGGCCAAAATACGAACCATAATGACTGAACACGACACAATTCCAGATGCGATAAAGCGCCGACGGCTCCTCCAAGGCCTCGGCGGAGCTGGTATCGCGGCACTCGCCGGTTGTACGGGGAGCCAACAGTCGAACTCCGGCGGCAAACTCACGCTCGCTCAGGTGAAGAGTCCGCTCGAGTTCGACCCAATCGTTCTGAACGACGTACCATCCCAACAGGTGGCGGGCCGCGTGTTCGAGGGGCTGTATACGTACGACAGCGGCATCAACGTCGTCCCGAAGATGGCCGCCGGCAAGCCGGAGGTCAAGAACAACGGGAAGACGTACATCGTCGAGATGCAGAAGGGCCTCAAATTCCAGAACGGCGACCCCGTTACGCCCGAGGACGTGAAATATTCGTTCGAAGCGCCGGTCAAAGAAGAGACGGAGAACGCCGCGGAGGTGAACATGATACAATCCATCTCGAAAATGGGCAAACGGAAGGTCAAGTTTGACCTGAAGTATCCGTACGGTCCGTTCATGAACACCTTGACGTGGTCTATCGTCCCGAAAAGCGTTCGGGAGAAGAACAAACAGAAGTTCAACAAAAAGAATCCGGTCGGTTCCGGTTCGTTCAAATTCGATAGCTGGCAGGAAGGGAAAATGGCCACGGTCACCCGGTGGGACGACTACTGGGGCGAACCCATACCGAACCTCGCGGAAATCGAGTTCAAGCCCATCGAGGAGCCGACGACCCGGTTGACGAGCCTCCAAACCGGCGAGAGCAACGTCATCGAGGAGATCCCGCCCAAACTCTGGCAACAGGTGAAAAGCATGGGGGATGCCAAAATCAACGCGAAAGTCGGGATGGGCTACTACTACCTCGCGTTTAATTGCAAAAACGGCCCGACGACCGACCCGAAGGTTCGGGAAGCCATCGACTACTGCTTCGATATGGATCAAGCGGTGTCGAACTTCGTGGAACCGAGCGGCGTTCGTCAGTACAGTCCGCTGCCGGAACAGATCGCCAAAAAATGGGGAATGCCATTAGAGCAGTGGAAGAACATCCCGCACGACAAAAACATCGACCAGGCGAAAACGATTCTCGACGAGGCGGACTCCGTCCCGGACAACTGGAACGCGAACATCATCGTCCCGCCGGACGACAAGCGTGAACAGTTGGGTGTTACGGTCGCGAACGGCCTGAAAGAGGCCGGGTACAACGCCAACGTCCAGCGACTGGACTGGGGTGCGTTCCTCAACAAGTACGTCTCGGGCAACCCGAAGGATTACAACATGTACACCTTGGGCTGGTCGGGAACGCCCGACCCCGACGCCTTCACGTACTACTTCTTCACGAAGGAAGCACACGGCACGACGGACGGCACGTTCTACAACGGCATCAACAAGCAGATCAATCAGGCACGACGGTCCGCTAACCGACAGAAGCGCAAGAAGCTGTACAAGAACGCCATCACGAAAATGCTGAACGACCGGGCGCATCTTCCGGCCTACAACCTGAAAAACAGCTTCGGGATGAAAAACGACGTCCACGGGTTCGATGCACACCCCGTCTCCAGCTTCGTTGTCGCGACCAACTACACGAACGCATCCATCGGGTCGAACTAACCACCCGACCCCGTTTCGATACGATTCAACGACATACATGGGAATCCTCCGTTACACGATTCGACGGTCACTACAAGCCATCCCGGTTCTAGTCGGTATCGTCACGATTACCTTCCTGTTGACGAACGCGATTCCGGGCGATCCCGTCCAAATCATGCTCGGGCCGTCCCCGAGTGCAGAGATGGTTCAAGAAATCCGGGCACAGTACGGACTCAACCAACCGCTCCCGGTACGGTACGTGAACTATCTCGCCGCGGTGGCGCAGGGTGACCTTGGGCAAAGCATCTACTATGGGGTGCCCGTCATGACGAAGATCATGGAGCGACTGCCGGTGACGCTCCTGCTCATGCTCTCCAGTTTCACGTTCGCGCTGGTGACGGCCATCCCGCTGGGAATCATCTCCGCCAGACGGCGGAATCAACCGACCGACCACGTTTCGCGCGTTATCGCGCTCTTTGGGGTCAGTACGCCATCGTTCTGGATCGGGCTGATGCTCATCATCATCTTCGCGTACCATCTGAATTGGTTCCCGGCGACGGGACTGATTCTGCCGTGGGCATCCCCGAGTTCGGTCGAAGGGGCGTCGTCCCAACTCGATGTGTTCTGGCAGACAGGGATGCACCTGCTCCTGCCGACGCTCTCGCTCGGAACGCTCCAGATGGCCGCGATTACTCGAATCGAACGGTCGTCGATGCTGGAAGTCCTCCAGCAAGAGTACGTGAAGCTGGCGCGAGCCTACGGCGTCTCCGAACGGAAGATTTTGCGGAAACACGCTTTCCGCAACGCACAACTGCCCGTCATCACCGTCGTCGGACTCCAACTTACATCGGCACTCGGCGGGGCGGTGCTGACCGAGACGGTGTTCAACATCAACGGGATGGGACGGCTCATCATTACGGCGATCAACAATCAGGATTATCCGCTGGTCATGGGGACGACGGTCTTTTTCGGCCTGACGTTCGTCGTCGGCGTCATCCTCACTGACCTCTCGTATGCGTACATCGACCCCCGCGTAACCTACGACGAGGTAGACTAACGATGGGAACAGGTGAAACATCATCCGACAGATTCCATGAATCGCAGTCGAACGAGGGGTACAAATCCGAAGCAAAGGTCGAATCCCGTGTCGGGTGGCGATACACGGTTCATCAGATACGCCAGGACACGACCGCAAGAATCGGCCTCTACACCATCGGATTCATCCTCGCTATCGCAATCTACGCGTACATCGACGCGAAACTGCTCGATTACGCCATCGCCAGTCGGTTCTGGTACAATCCGGTGAACGACCCCGCGAACGCGAAAATCCTCCTCCCGCCGGTCGGGATGGAAAACACGTTCGGAAGCGGGATGCTGAAATACCCGCTCGGAACCGACCACCGCGGACGCGACATTCTCGTCCGACTCGTGTACGGCACTCGAATCGCCATGCAGGTCGGCATCGTTTCGACCGGCTTTGGACTCGTCTGCGGAACGCTCGTCGGTGCCGTCGCGGGCTACCACGGCGGATGGATAGACGATGCGCTGATGCGCCTCGTCGAGACGCTGTACGCGATTCCGTTCCTTGTGCTGGTCATCGCGTTCATGGCCGCGTTCGGGCGGGATTTGACCTTCGCCATGATCGGCGTTGGTATCACCACGATTCCGGTGTTTGCCCGCTTGATTCGGTCGCGGGTGGTGAGCGTGCGCGAGGAAGAATACATCGAGGCGGCGCGGGCCGCCGGGGTTCGTGACCGTAACATCATCCTTCGGCACGTTATCCCGAACAGTTTCGCGCCCGTCCTCGTGCAGGCGACCCTGCAAGTCGGTATCAGCATCCTCATCGTGGCCGGACTCTCGTTCCTCGGCTTCGGTGCCCAACCGCCGACGCCATCGTGGGGACAGATGCTGAACCAGTCGCGGGGTTACATGCTTCCCGACCCGTGGTTCAGCCTATGGCCTGGCATCGCCATCCTCATCACCGTGATGGGGTTCAACCTGCTCGGTGACGGCCTGCGCGACGCGCTCGACCCACGAATCAAGAACTAACCAACAATGACAGAGACGATACTCCAAATAGACGATCTGAAGACACAGTTTTTCACCGAAGAAGGCGTCGTCCGTGCGGTCGATGGCATCTCGTTCGACGTGACTGAGGGCGAAATCGTCGGCCTCGTTGGTGAAAGCGGGGCCGGAAAGAGCGTCGCCGCCCAGAGCATCCTCCGGCTTATCGACCAACCTGGCGAAATCGTCGGCGGCGAGGTTCGATTCAAGGACGAACTGCTGTTCGGTCTCGAAGAAGACTCCGACGGCGAACTGGAACCGCGCGACGAGATGCTGTCGAATGAGGACATGAGACGCCGGATTCGTGGGAAGGAAATCGCCATCATCTTCCAAGACCCGATGGAGAGCCTGAATCCGGTGTTCACGGTCGGCAACCAACTTAGGGAGTTCATCGAAATCAATCGCAACCTTTCGAAAAACGCCGCGAAAGAGGAGGCGATGCATATGCTCCGCGAAGTCGGGATTCCGGAACCGGAAGCCCGCTACGACAACTACCCGCATCAGTTTTCCGGCGGGATGCGCCAGCGCGTGCTCATCGCCATGGCGCTTGCCTGCGAACCGAGTCTCATCATCGCGGACGAACCGACGACGGCCCTCGACGTGACCGTCGAGGGTCAAATCCTCGAACTGGTGAACGAGTTGCAGGACAAATACGACACGAGTTTCATCTGGGTCACCCACGACATGGGCGTCGTCGCCGAACTCTGTGACCGCGTCAACGTGATGTATCTAGGCGAAATCGTCGAACAGGCGACGGTGGACGACCTGTTTTACGACACGAAACATCCCTACACGGAGGCCCTCCTAAACTCGATGCCACGACCCGACCAGACGGTTCACGAACTGACCCCCGTCAAAGGCGTGATGCCGGAAGCCATCGACCCACCTCGTGGTTGTCGGTTCCATACGCGGTGTCCGGACGCCCGCCAAGCCTGCGTCGAAGTACATCCCAAGTGTCGGGAAGTCAGCGACAGGGACGACCCCGAAACGAACTCGCACCGGTCGGCCTGCATCAAACACGACGAGTTCGACGCCGGATACTGGTTCAGCGACCCCATCGAGGTTCAGGCGAAAGCGGGAATCACCGGCGATGTCGTTAGCGACCCATCGGAGGGGGGGTGACTGAGATGTCCGATTCGATGTCCGCCTCACGGTTCGATGATGACGATACGGCGATGGGCGAACCGCTCCTCGAAGTGGAAGGGCTCACGAAACATTTCTCCGACAGCGGCGGCTTCCTCTCGGGACTGTTCGGCGAGTCGGAGTCGGTTCGCGCGGTCGAGGACGTGTCGTTTACGATTCACAAGGGCGAAACGTTGGGGTTGGTCGGCGAGTCGGGCTGTGGCAAGAGCACGCTGGCGCGAACCATCCTCCGACTGCTCAAACCGACGGACGGCACCGTCTATTTCAAAGGCCGAGACCTGACCGAGATGAGCGACAAGGAGGTGCGAAGTCAGCGCAAGGATATGCAGTTGATCTTCCAAGACCCCCAATCCTCGCTCGACCCGCGGATGAAAATCGGTCCTATCGTGGAGGAACCGATGAAAGCCCATGGAATGTACGACGCTGAGGGACGCGAGGAACGAGCGCGTGAACTACTCGAAAAAGTCGGTCTCGACCCACAGCACTACAACCGTCATCCACACGCCTTCTCGGGCGGGCAGCGCCAGCGCGTGAACCTGGCCCGCGCCCTGAGCGTGAATCCGGATTTCATCGTCTGTGACGAACCCGTCTCGTCGCTCGACGTGTCGATTCAGGCGCAAGTGTTGAACACGATGCGGTCGCTCCAGGACGAGTTCGGATTGACCTACCTCTTCATCGCCCATGACCTCTCAGTTATTCGTCACATCTCCGACCGCGTGGCGGTGATGTATCTCGGGCAGATGGTCGAACTCGCCGACAAGGAAGAGCTGTACGAGAATCCACAGCATCCGTACACAGAAGCACTCCTAAAATCGATTCCGGTTCCAGACCCCCGCGAAACGGGAACCCGCGGCGTCCTCGAAGGCGACGTTCCGAGCCCCATCAACCCGCCGAGTGGCTGTCGGTTCCGAACGCGATGTCCGAAACTCATCGCACCACCGGAGTACGAGATTTCGCCGGACGAGTGGGCGGATATCCGCCGATTCCTTCGGGCGGTACAGCGTCGGTCGTTCGAACCGACGGGCGAATCCGACATCGTCGTCGAGTTCTTCGACGGTTCCGTGCCGGGTGGCGAGGCCGGGGAAATCGTCGGGGAGACGATTGACCAAATCCTGAACGACGATTGGGACGGCGCGAAAACACGACTAACCGAATCGTTCGCCGAACGAAGCATCTGTGCGAAACAGATTCCCGACTACGAGGTACCCGCGGAGTTCGGCACCGAACCTCACGATTCGGCGTGTCATCGACATCGCGACGACGTAATCGAAGGTCGACAGGAACGGTAATCGGGCTACATTCGATCCTCGCTATTCGAGCACGATAGTCGTCTCGTCGCGTGGCGCTCCGTTCTCGGTTGCGAGATATGCGCCGACCGTGTACTCTCCCGGGTCGGCGGGGATGCGAGCCGATTCATCGCGTCGCTCGAATCGGCCATCCCAGGTCACACGCGCCCGTTTTTTCTCCCGTGCTCGAAAGTAAAACGCGTTCGGTGTGTCGCGAACGTAATACACTTCGTCGCTGGCTTCGAGTTCGCCGTCCACGTCCCATCCCCACAATCGCTGGCGCGGTGTCTCGACGACCATCGGAACCGGGAGTCGATTCTCGAACGTCACGGTTATCCGTATCTCGTCACCGATTTCGTATCTCGAACGGTCGGTCGTGACGGTGGCAGTGATGCTTCGCCGGGCCACCCACTGCGGGACGATGGCTCTGAGCGCGCGGCCGAGGTAATCGACGTTTTGGTCGAACCCTAGTTGGTCGTCGGAATCGGCACGTGACATGAGGGAGTCTTCTCGTTATACCAACCCGTGCTCCGTGGTGTCTTTTGTGGTTCATTTCGGAATGAAAATCCGTTCACACGACCAAATCTATTTATCTGTAGATGTTTTAGGTTGGCCTAAATAAAGTGTCGGTGGGCGAACCGGCGTGATGGCAAAGCAATGAAGTTGAAAATGGCACGAAAAAAGCGGGCGGAAGCGTGGGCCTACGTCCATCTCGGACTGTTCGGTCGTTCCGACGAACCGGAATCGACGGATTCGGAGAGCGAACCGACCGACGAATCCGAAACGCGTTCGTAGACCGCGTCGCGAGTGAGCCGAGGTCAATCCGTCAAACGAGTCGTGACTGAGTCACTCCACCAGCGTTTATATCGAGCGTGGACGTTCGTCCCGTATGATCAACCCGAGCGTTCTGCTCGCCTTCGTTCCGGCCGCGCTCGCGCTGAACGTCGCGCCTGGGCCGGACAGCCTCTACACGTTGAAACGAAGCGTCAGCGACGGCCGAACTGCGGGCGTGGCTGCCGCCGCCGGAACGTCTACCGGGTGTCTCGTGCACACCACCGCCGCCGTGCTCGGTCTGTCAGCCGTCCTGAAAGCGTCCGCGCTCGCGTTCACGGCCGTCAAAACCGTCGGTGCAGCCTACCTCGTCTACCTCGGCATCCGAACCTTCCGAAACCGCGAGGAGTTCGAAATAACGCCGGAAACTACCAGCCAAACGCACGGCGAGTCGTACCGGCAGGCGTTCACCATCAACGTCCTCAACCCGAAAGTAGCCGTGTTCTTCCTCGCGTTTCTCCCGCAGTTCGTCCAACCGAGCGGCAGTTTCGCCGTCCAAATATTCACGCTCGGCGTCCTGTTCGGGACGCTCGGCTTCTGCTACCAATCGATTCTCGCCGTCTTTTCCAGTCGAGCACGGCGGGCGATAACCGAACGGAAGCGCATTCGAGACGCGCTCCGATACGTGAGTGCCAGCGTCCTCGTTGGCTTCGGCGTCAAACTCGCGCTCGAAGAACGACCGGGCGTGTGAGAAAATGAAGCGGCTTCGAATCGGATACCCGATCAGTCGTCTAGCGAAATTTTGGCGATTCGCGTGTGATACGGGTCGCGCTCCTCCACATCCGGGTCGATATCGATATCCGGCGAGTACTGGCTCACGGTCCAGAACGTCTCCTCGTCGGGGTCGAGACTAACGCCGTTGTAGTCTCCCCAGCGCATCACTTCCTCGCCCTCGCCGTAATCGTAGCGCGATTCGCCATCCTGAACGACGACCGACCGCCATCCGCTTTCACCATCGTCTCCGTCCTCTCCTTCGTCATCCCAGTCGTCGCTTCGGCCAGCCACGTCCATCTGTGGGAACGTATTTGGCCCGCTCACGTTGTGTGTGATGACCGTCGAATTGCCGTCCGAGCCAACCGTTGGGATGAAATAGGACGTATCCGGTTCGCCGTAGACACCGCTTTGAACGACTTCGCGGGAGTCGGTGTCGATTTCGTACCATTTGATGGCGGCGACGGCACTTCCGTCGCCGTTCCAGTCGTACTGAACCGTGTGGGCGGTCCACAACGACCCGTCGTTGTAATCGGCATTCATGAGTCGCGTGCCGAGGGTGTCGATACGCTTGTCCGAGTTCGGCTGTCTGGCCGCAGGTGGGTAGGCGAACTCCTCAACATCGACGGTGAAGCAGTCGAGCGAGGGGTCGTCCACCGGGTCGGTCACCTCCCAGAGGGTGAATGCGCTCGCGGTCGGCGACGGGAAGACGCTATCGACGAGATAGAAGGTTACGTCGCTGCCGCCCGAAAATGGCTGTAGCGCGGGTTGTACCGTGAAGTCGGTCTTTTCGACCTCGGGGTTGTCGAGGGCAGTGAAGTGGTTTGCTGTCACGTCTCGTCCTTCGTACATCGCTTCCTTGTCGAGGGTCACCATCGTCACCTCCAACTCCTCGCCGAAGAAGTTCTGAGTGAGGTAGATGGCGTCCCGATCGAGACCGAGCGTCGGGTAATCGACGAGCCCCTCGTTGTTCAGGGGCGGGATACGGTAGACGTGCCATTTCCCGTTCGGATTGCTGTTGTCGGAGACGGCGATACACCACCAGCCTCTCGGGGGTCGTTGGAGGGGTTCCGCGTCGCCCTCTTCATCTTCCTCCCCCTCCTCGCCCTCACCCGGTTCTTTGCCTTCTTCCTGGTCTTCCCTATCGACGATTTCGCCGTCTTCAGTGATGCCAGGTTCGTACTGTACCGCGGCGATGACGAACCGATCCGCGTTGCGGTCGTACCGCGCTCGCGGGTCGAAGACGAAGGGATCGCCGTAGGCGAATCCACCGTCAGGTTCGTCGATAACCGGCTCGAAGAGGTCTTCCAGTTGAACCTTGCGCTGCTGGTGTCCCGACCGTTTGTTGAAGATGGCGACCTGCCGGTTGAGGGCGTGGACGTTCTTGCTCCTCCCCGTTGCAATCTGTGAGTCAGAGGGGACACCGCCCCGAGTTCCTTCCGCACCGACGCCGTCGTATTCGGTACGAATCGACACGTCGCCGTTTTCGTCATCGACCGCTCGTTCCTCGTTTCGCGACGGCCGTCCGTGCTGTCCCGCTTCGGCAGCCGCCCGCAACGATTGTATTTCCTGCTCGCTCGCCGGAGACGCCGAACCGCTTTGCTTGCTCGTACCGCGCTTTCGCCCTCGATTACCATCCAGTCGCGCGATGTTGACCGTCGCTCCCGAATAGGTTCGTTCGAACGGCCCGTTCGCGCAGTTTTCGGCCGCGCGAACGTCGATGGAACTCGCTCCCGGAACCGCCAGACTCCCAACCCCGATTCCTGCGAGTTGTAACGCCTGCCGCCGATTCATCGTCAATCCGTCGCTCGACTTTTCTTCCGGCTCATGGCTGCTGTTTTTGTCTGTCATAGACAGTAATTAAATAGTAGAAACTAACTTGCATTTATTTAAGCAGATATTATATAAATATTCTGAGAAATGTTCCGCAGGTGTATCTCGTAATATCATCGAAATACACCGATGATATCGAAATGAAGTCCGACGTATCCCTCCAACGCGAATGACGAGTCGAGCGAACCGGCTGTTTCAGCAATTCGGTTAGATAACATTTTCCGGCCGCAACACCAACCACCGACGATGGGTCAGTCGATGGACGGCGTCCGCGGCGAGCGCGTCCGCCTCGCCGCGGTGATATGGACGGTGCTGCTCGCACAGGTGCTGCTCTATCCCGGTGTCCCAGACCTCGTCGTCCATTTCGGCGCGACCGACCAACTCAACGGTGGAACGTGGTTTCTGGTCGCGGAATTCGCCGCGTTCGTCATCTGTGCGGGCCTATGGGGATATTTGAGCGACCGTCTCGGCAAGCGCGTTCCGTTCGTCGTCGCTGGTGCATTCGGCGGCGCGATTGGGTACGCCGCGCTCGCCGTTGCTCCGTCCCTCGACCTCTCGTTCGGCGCGGTGTTAGCGCTCCGAGTCGTCCAAGGTGCTGCGACCATCGCCGCGTTTTCCCTTTCGATGACGATGCTGATGGACCTTCGAGGTGGCCACGGCAGAAACATGGGTGCGGCGGGTATCGCCATCGGCCTCGGAACCGCGATGGGGGCACCGATAGGCGGACAACTCGCCGAAATACACCCGACGACGCCGCTCGTCGCGGCGAGCGCACTCATGTTCGGCACTGGACTGCTCGCGGTGACGATACCCGAACACGTCCCGTCCTCCTCGCGAGCGACCGTCGCAACCGCCATGGCGCGCCTCCGCGACAGGCCGGAGCTATCGATTCCGTACGCGTTCGGATTCATCGACCGGCTCACGGCGGGATTCTTCGCCCTGGTCGGCACCCTGTATTTCCAGACTGAGTTCGGCTTGGATGCGGGCGCGACGGGATTGATGCTCGCGCTGTTTTTCGCGCCGTTCGCCCTCCTCCAGTATCCGATGGGGCGACTGTCGGACCGAATCGGTCGGTTCATTCCAGTTATCATCGGCTCCATCTGCTACGGTATCACCGTCATCGCCGTCGGCCTCGCGCCGTCGATTTCCATCGCCGCGGGAGCGATGGTCGCGGTCGGCGTCTGCGGTGCGCTCGTTTCCCCGGCGACGATGGCACTCGTGACCGACGTGGCTCCCGACCACGACCGCGGCGTCGCCATGGCCGGGTTCAACGCGTTCGGGAGCCTCGGATTCCTCACCGGCTTTCTCGTCGGCGGCGGCCTCGCCGACCGACTCGGGTTCACGACCGCGTTCGCGGTCACCGGCCTGCTCGAAGTCGGCATCGCGCTGGTCGCGTTCCGCGCCGTCTACCGACTTGGCGACCGTATCGAGCAGGGAAGGAGAGAGTCGGAGACGGCTTCGGCGGAGTAGCAACGAAGCAGAGACACAGCACGGCAATGAACACTAAATACAGTCCACATCGAACTACTCCAACGTCGAATGGAACGAAATGATGCACTCACCGCTGGGCAACGAATCGAAGGTGTCGTCGTCTTTTTGCTGTCCGGCCTCTCGTACTTTGTCGTCGTTGCTCCACTACTCGGTGACATTCATCCCACATTCGCGCTTCCGGCCGGGGAAGGCGTCGGCAACCACCTGCTCGACACGCCGCGCGATTGGCTGGCCATCCCGTACCTCGTTCTCACGATATGGGCGTACACGAAAATCAGGGAGCGACTCGTCGGGCCAATTCGTGACTCCCGAGCGTAAGCGGCGACCGATGTTCTTCGGTCGTGTTCATAAAACAAGGCCGATATATTGCGGGAATCAGTTCGAAACGGTGACCTGTTGTGCCCAGCACTCCCGTCGTATCGGATTCGACGTGTGTTCTATCAGTGAGGAATGGACTCCCTGTTTCGACACATCCGGCAGAAACCGAAACTCACAGTCGCTCTCACGGCGACCAGTACGAACCGGTTGGTAGACGAAGGCGAGACCTGCTACGCATAGTAGAGGAAATCAATTTAAACCGGATGACTGATGTGTACCACCGTTTACGGTGTATGGCCCATACCGGTTAGCGAACTCCAGATTATGCAAAAGGTAAGAATAGTTGAAATACAAAACTGGCGACATATTTGAGTGAACATCGATGCCTCCGACGTCAACCAAGACCAGTGCGTCGCACAGGGCAACTCCAACAGCAAAGGCGCGGCCGTTGCGTTCGCGTTCGGCGGCGAAGCGGAAGCCGAGCAAGATAGCGAACAGTCGAACCAGAACGTCCAGTACGCGGATTCCGAGGCCGAGAACGAGAACCTGCAAGCTCTGTTCCGAGATTGCGACTCTCGAACGTGGTCACCCGTTTTTCTGCTCCAAGCACGTTCATGCAGCGCATAACAATGGTGCTTGCACCCATCGAATCAAATGCGAACCTCGTCCCGTCCATTCGGACGTGAACGAGTTCGCAACACTGATAGAACACAGGTTGTCTATCCGTCATACCCTCCGGAATCAGGCAGGTACGACCCTGCCCGACGGAGGTTTCTAAGCGTCTGTATTGCCGGTCGGGGTGACGAAACCGTCACTCCACCCGGTTTACGGCCGTGAATGGGTCGCTCGCTGGTAAGAGCATCATCGACGCGCCGTGGTATTACCTAGTCGATGGCGGCCACCTCGGTGGCCCCGGTGGTTCGACTCCACCCCCATTCGTTTGCTTTCTGCCCCCGTCAGTAATGCCCTCACCTATCCCACTTTTCCTCGACCAGTGGTTCCGAATCGTCCACCGGGAACAGCGCGCGACTGACGACGAGCCACGTGGGGATGCCGAGTACGATGGTCACGAGCACGCGTACCCAGCCGTCGAACCATGCCCCCGTCAGTCCCAGATAGAACCAGACGATGGCGAACGTCAGCCCGAGCCGCAAGAGCGGTTTCAGTGCGAGCGACATGATCAGTCGTCCGCGTTCCCATCGACTCGATTCGCGTGAGCGAACGAGTCGATGCTGTAGCGTTCGTCAACGGCGACCTCCTCCGTGGCGATACCGGTCTCCGGTTCGAACTCCGTGACGTGGACACAAGCGGTTTGATGCCCCTCCGTCGCGCCTTCGACCTGTTCGAGCGGGGGGTCAACCGACCGGCACTCTTCGGTCGCGTTCGGACACCGAGGGTGGAACGAACACCCCTTCGGTGGGTCGATGGGTGACGGCACTTCACCCTACAACACTTCGCGCTGACGGGCGAGCACTGGGTCAGGTTCGGGAATCGTTTCCAGCAGTGCTTGCGTGTAGGGATGCTGTGGACTGGCGAACAGCTCGTCTGTGTCCGCGACTTCGACGATTTCGCCAAGATACATCACGGCAACCCTGTCACAGACGTGGCGGATGATGGGCGGCAGCGAAGACGTCTCCTATCTCATTCGGCGCGTGCAGGAGAACGGCGGGCAGGCAACCTACGTCGGTATCGGAGCAAACAACCCCTACAGCCACCACACCGCCCGGTTCGACATCGAGGAAGAATCGCTTCCGATTGGTGTTGGTGTCGTTTCCGAAACGATTCGGCGGGTGTAGATTCGCCCCCCCGCAGACAGCAGTCAGTTCTCGTGGTCACGAATCGTCAGCACCGGAACGCTGGCCGACCGTACGACGCGCTCGGTGACGCTCCCGAGGAGATACCGATCGAGCCCCCGTCGGCCGTGGGTTCCCATCACGATGAGGTCGATGTCGTGGTCGTCCACGTAATCGAGGATTCCGCGATAGGGATGCCCGTCGATAACGACCTCTCCGGTCGCGTCAACCCCCGCGTCCGCCGTTCGTTCGAGCACGTTTGCGACCGCTCTGTCGCCGAACGCTTCGAGGTTGTTTTGCACCGCACCGTCGTACGTTTCTATCCCTATCTCGCCGTAATCGACCACGTAGATGGTGTGGAGCGTCGCGTCGAACGCATTCGCCAATCCGATGGCCTCCGCCACCGCTTTCGTTGCCGATTCGCTCCCATCCGTCGGTATCAGGATGTTTTGGTACATCGAAACCCGGTACGCGAGGACGGAGAATAATAAAAATTGTAACATATCTGTCATAGTTAGCGAAAAGTGTGTAGAGAAATATCAACAACAAACATCGTCGTGCAATAACCGTTTGAAGTGTTCTCAACGAAATAACCAACAGCGCCTGCTTCGCGGAAAACAGGAGTGGCAAACTTTGAATCCACCATCGTAGCAAAACCGGAATCTATCGTGCCTGTCATCGTTATACGCCCGTTTTGATGGCGGCGGCCAATGGGGAGGCAGCCGCACAGATTTGGGCAAAGAAAGTCGAACGACACCACAACCAGAGGAACACGGATGAGTAAACCGAAAAACTCGAACAGTATCGAGGAACAGAAAAAGCAATTCACAGAAGAATACAACCGTAGCCGCGACCCACTTGCACAGCTTGAATCGGAATATGGGGACTCCGATGCAGATTTCTTCGAGTGATTTCTGGACGACGTAGCTAACGCCAGAGGGTATGAAAAGTCAACGCGCCAGATGTATCGGAGCGTGTTCGACCAGTGGCGGAACTTCATGCACAAACGAAACCGTCACCCAGCGTATCCTGCCGAAAAACACGTTACTGCGTTTCTCAACCACTTGGTTACCGACGAAATCGATGGAGGACGAGGGAACGCGGTTCGAATCGCGAAAGAAAAGTGCCGGAAACTCAACCAAACCTATGAACACTGGCAGCTTTCGGACCTATACCCCCATGAGCAGGACTACAACCCATTCAAAGCTGCACAAGCAAGGATGCACTACGATAAGGATGAAAAGAAAGAGCGGAATTATCCCCGTATCTTCCTTCCAGACCTCCGCGAGAAAGTGGCAGACGTAGCCCATTCTCGTCGGCTGGCAATAATCTGTCACCAGTTGAAACTCGGCCTTCGAGCAGGCGAAGTGACGAATATCAAATTGGCGGACTTTGACATTCAGAACGCAGAACTACACAGCCATTACGACGAATTGGGAACCCACGATAAGCTTAGGAACCGGGAGAACGGCATCTACATCCCATCGAAATACGAACGGAAGGGAAACAATTCGGAAAATGGCCGCACCCTCCCGTTGGACGACGAACTTCGAAGAGTGATAATTGACAGCCTATTTCCCCGACCAGATAACGGAGAGCCGTGGTTGTTCCTCTCGGAGACGAGTAACACGAAGCTCAAGTCGAAGACGGTGAACGAGGACTGGAAGAAGGAATTCCACCCGGACTATGCCAATCTGGAGGTATACGACGATGTGACCAGCCACTTCGGTCGCCACTACTTTTCGACCTATTGGCGCATCGAAGAAGGCATCGACCGCGAACGCATCTTCAAGCTAAACCTCTGACAGAGTACTTTAACAAAGGGGTTTAACGCCCACTTCTACGATTCCTACATTTCGATAGTGAGCACGTTTAGAATGTAAGTGGCTTTCTGGTATGTTTATTGGACTCAATAACTTATTATACTCAAGAATCAAGAAGTACAACAAATAGATGGCTTCTGACCTTGCCAGCATTTTACTTGGTGGTGTACTCACACTGAGTGGAACGTTTTTCGTCCATGCCTATCAGCGCTATATCGAACGAAAACGGCTGTGTTCCGCTTTGAGCGTTGAAATTCAACAAAACTACAAAGAGCCAATCACCGCTCTTTACGGGGTCACGCAGAAGGCTGCACACACGCCACGGGATTGTTCGGATACTCCCTCGTGGTGGGTAATGAGACGGGACGACCATAGGCATTTGGAGCAAACCACCTACTCGTCGTGGTCTGCGGCCGACTCGCTTGGGACACTCTCGGTGAGCGATGCCACGTGAGAGAGGAGTGACTCCAACCGTGGGCGCTCGGTATATTGCACCATCTGTGCCTCCGCATCATAGGCGAGGAGGCCAACGTCTTGCAGTTTCGGGAGATGCACGTGATGCAGTCGCTGCCGCAGTTGGCGTTGTGACTGGTCGGTCTCAGTGGCCTGTGTCTGGAGATGGTCGACGAGCTCGGTAACGGAACAGTGGATCTCGGAGTTGGACGACAGGTAGGAAAGAATGTGACGGCGCTGTGGGTCAGCGACAATTTTTATAACGTCATCAATAGCTACCGAGCAGCGTTTCGCGCCAGTGGGTTGGTCCATCGTCTATGGACAATAGCGTCATCCGAATTAGTGGATGGGTTGTTATTACTGGCTATTTATAAGTGGGGATGGGGGCTACAAGCTAATCTCGGTCGGGGGTCTCCTCCACGTCGAGCAACGTCTGTTTGAGCAGGGTTTTGTTCCCGCGTCGAATCCGTTCGGAGAGCGCCTGTTGACTGATGTCCAGTTCCTCCGCTAACTCGGTGAGCGTCACGGGACTGGGTGACTCAAAATAGCCTCGCTGGAGCGCGAGCAGCAGTGCCTCGCGTTGTTCGTCGGTGAGCGACACTGCTGATTGCGTCTGTCCCGCCTCCCGGAGCGTAAACACACGCCCGAGCGTGTAGTCGACGTCGTTGTTCAGAGAGTAGTTGTGGAACGCAGAGAGGTCATCATACGAGGGAAAGAGCAGCTCGAATGACCAGTCCTCGCCGTCGTATCCTTCTGCATTGCGGATGATTCCGTTCGTCTCTTGGAGCCCTTCGAGGAAGGCTTCGTCGGGAACGTCCCAGTTCAGCAGATAGAGGATGCGGTCCTCGATGCGGTCAAGTTCCGAGAGGTCGGTGACGTGCCGATTCTCTCGCACGCGCCGTTCGAACTCCTCGTCATCGAAGTCCTCACCCCACACCCAGAACAGCGGGACGACGTTCCCACCGACCGGGACGACCCGTTCGAATTCGATGTGAGTGGTCGTCCCAACGGTAAGGAGCTCTCCCATTGGGAAGGCACGTGGACTTATGCTGAGTTCTGTTACGACCGCCATGTCCTGTTAATCGGTAGCCGAACGGTCTTAGTAACTCCGGGACAGTGACTACCAAGGACACGCAGGGCGCGATGCTATGCAAACGGCGTTCGGGCGGTGCGCTTCGGCTCTGAATCGGCGTACGCTTCGCGACCCACCTGCGCCTACCGTAGACAAATACTCGTCATACTGACCGTCGGTAGCGGTCGTTCCCAGCGTTACTGCCACCAACTCACTACCGTCGGGAGTTGCACCAGCACTCTGCGCCATGAATTTAAGAGTCTACCACCCGTCTATCCCTACGAGAGCGGCAATGAGCACGAATTATCTTGATACGAACGTGCCACGGGACAAAGACCCAGCCGATTACACGTACGTCGAACGCAGAGCAGATTTACTCGACCGAATCATCGCAGCAGGTTCCCGAAAAAACATCCACCAAGCTCGTCTTGCAGAAGTGTACGACGTTAGTCCCGCACAAGTATCGAAAGATATCGCACGCATCGGGGAAGAAATCGCTGACCATCTAACGGACGATATCGAACTTCAAACGCTGACAATGTACGAACATACCGTTTCGCAGTTACAAGACGACGGAAGATATAAGGCAGCATGGGATGTCCACTGCGACTTCCTTGAGTGGGTCGGATACGAACCTACGACGGAAAAAGAGACGGAGCCCACACCAACTCACCAGGATGATATCCGCGACCTCCCACCCGAAACGCAGCACCTCTTTACGCAATGGGCGGGCCAAGAACCAACCGATGAACCGGCACTCCAAGGGTAATCAACGCTTAGCCAGTTTCGTCTGCTTCACCGTTCTCTGACCCCAGGAGACCGGAATTTGGGTAGACAGACACGGCAAATCTTAACCGAGATTAAATGGCAGGTCCCAGACTCCTACCGCATCGTAGTCATTTTGGGTGCGCGAACGTCCAATTCTGGAATGGATGTCGCAGACCGACACACCACCCGGAGGAGCTATCGGAGGTCGCTTGCCGGACGAAACCCGTCGAACTGCTTCTCGGTACACATCGACGCAAGCTGATGTTCTTCGACGGCAGCAGCGGATTGTCGATGGTTTTCAATTGCTTCCCACGCGACCGTGACGACCTCCGCGTCACTGGTACTCTCTGCATCAGAATGGGAAACCAACGGATACACCCGTTGCCAACTCCGCCTCCATCGACCGTACCAGTAGGCCTTGACCCCCATCTCTGTGATGAGGACAAACGCATCGAACGTTCGGAAGGTATCGAATGTGCCGTCGTCAGTACGACATGCTTCGTCAAGTCGGCAATTGTCGGCAACACGAATCTCACGGACGTGTGGCAACTTCGTGAAGTCGGCCAGGCGGTCAGCAGTAATCGGACTGGTCGGTAACTGATTCGTTGGGAGTATCATTGGTTAGTGCGGACAACGGGAGCTACTGCTGGAGCGGAGTGGTCGGCAGACGATGCCGGTGCTGACGTGGGATTCTCCGGTGGGTCAGTTCCCCGCATGACCGCCGACGCTGGTCGCGACCGTAACTGTGAGACACGAACGGCCCGGTCGGTCACGTACTCCGGGAATTGGTCGTACCGGGCCACGCCCACGCGCCGATAATGTGGTACGGGGTCGGTTGCCGGTGCGGGCGTCTGAAGCGTCTGCGAACGCGTCCACGCCCGCATTCCGGTTGCCCAATAGAGTGTAAGTTGCCACCAGTCGCGCCAACTACCGTCGGCAAGGTCGTCTTCCAACTCCGACGCCGACCGGGCTGCTGTTTCGCGAAACGTCGCGAACATCTTCGAGATGTAGGCACGAACTGACCGTGGTTCACCGGGCGACCCCGGCCCGAACTCCAGTTGGTTGCGGTTCGATGATGGAACAACATACCACGCATCCGTTTCCCGGGATTCGAGCCGAGAACGGGTATTTTCGAACCCGCAGTGGCCGAAACGGCCTACCGATTCGGCGAACACGCGATGCACACGTCGTGATCCGCGCTCTTCTACAAAGGCATCTTCGCTGGCGGCCTCGTCGCGACGATGGTATGGTTGGTTTACGCCGCGCGCGAGACGATTTTTCGCGACTCCTCATCGTGTACTCGATCATGATTATCATCCCCGTCGCAGACCTCTTTCACTGCGTGGTCGGGGCGTGCGAAGTGCTCTTTTTGGTTTTTATCGGGAGCGCGAGCATCGAAGCCGCATTCGCAGATTTTTTCGTTCCAGTCGTCCTCGGAAACACCCTCGGTGGTATCGTGTTCGTCGCACTCGTGAACTTCAGCATGACCGAGAATCGGCGCTTTCCGGAACACGACCGACGCCGATTCGAACTGTCGTGGTCGGAGTGGCTCTTCGGGTCTCGTCTGCGCGAGTATTTCCGAGAACGGGAACGCGACGAGTCGTCCGAAGAACGGACGGGAACGCCCTCGACCGAACGGCGGGATTAGTGTTGAAATTCGCTTTCGTTTCGGCTACTCATCGTCGGTTGTATGGGTTCGCATGAGTCGGAACTATCGACTCACAGACTACCTTCTCTCACGCCGCACAGTTGTTCGGCCCGACTTCGAGTTCCGTCGCGGCCTCCTCGCTTTCGGGTGATTCCGACCCCGTGTTGATGGCGATGACCGTCTCGTAGTTCGGCGGTTTCTCCGGAACGTTCTCGGTCAGTCGAGTGACGAACGGCTCTTCGTCCAATTGAAGGAGGTCGAGGTCGTCGTGGAGGTCGTCAAGGCGAGCCTGAACCGGCTCGCCCGACTCGCCGCCCTCGTACCGACCGTCGCTCGTGACCGAAACGTGTCCCGGTAGAATTCGGGTGTCATCCGGTAGGTCGAGAATTGTTCCGTGGAGCGTGTCGTACAACAACGCTGCCCCCGTAGACGCATCGCGCTCGCCGAATGGGAGTTCGGTACGACCCACCGAATCGACGAACAGCGTATCGCCCGTGAGGAGGTACTCGCCGTCGATGCGGTAGTTCATCATTTCGGTCGTATGGCCGGGCGAGTGAAGTGCCGTTATCTCCACGCCATCGAGTTCGATGACGATCCCATCTTCGAGCGGTTCGTAGTCGTACTCGACATCGCGCTTGCTGGCTGCTTCGCCGAGGTAGTACGGGACGTCCAGGATTTCGGCGAGTCGGGAGCCACCCGAAATGTGATCGGCGTGGATGTGGGTATCGAACACGCACGAGATGAGCAATCCGGCTTCTTCGGCGACAACCTCGAACACGTCGATTTGACGCGTCGCGTCCACGACCACGGCCTCGCGGGACTCGGCGGAACCAACGACGTATCCCAGACAGCCTTTTCCTCGCCGCTGAATTTGTCGGATAACGAGTTCCTTGTCGTTCGTCGCTATCGGGACGACATCGTACACTTTGCTCCAGTCTTCCATCCCGCCTTTGACGACGGTCACGTCGTCGTACCCCTGTGCTTCGAGTTCGAAGGCGAACGGCGTCGATGTCAGGCCTTTCCCACAAATGGTGACGAGCGGTTCTTCGTCGGCGATTTCGCGTACTCGGTCGCGGTGTTCGTCCCCGACGCCCTCACGCGGGTCGAATGGAACGTTCTCCGCGCCGTGCAGGTGCCACGCCTCGAAGCTATCTTCGGGACGGGTGTCGATGAGCGTCATCGATTCACCTGCATCCAATCGGTCTGCCAACTCGTTCGCGGTGATTTGATCTACCATGGAACCCCCACGCGATCTGGGTCGCGTGGACGGTTAGCAGTTGTCGCTTGGCGGTTGCCGAACCAGCGACGCCGAATAATCCATCTCGTTCGAGTCGTCGCTGGCTATCTCCAGTCGTGCTCGCGGAGGTACGCGTCGAGTCGCGTGAAATCGACGTCGTGATTCGACCAGAGTTCCTCGATGTCGGCCTCGTAGCCGTGTTCGTTGAACCACTCAAACATGACGGCGTACTCGTCGCCCATCTGCTCACGAAGGTCTTCGATGGAAAGGTGCTGAGCTTCGACCTCGCGGCCGAGCACATCGGAGAAAACGTTCGCCGCGCTCTCCAGCGTGTGTTCGTCGCTCGCGAGTTCGAACGTTTCGCCCTCGTACTGGTCGGGGTTCTCGAACGCTCGCGTGACGAACGCGCCGATGTTCGCCGCGTCTATCATCTGTAACGAAACGCTCTCGTCCAGCGCCATCGTCAACGTGCCGTTTTCGATGGGTTCGCGCATCCCCTCGAAATTCTGCATGAAGAACACCGGACGAACGATGGTCGCGGGCAGGTCGAGTTCGCGAATGCGTTTTTCGATTTCGTGCTTGGAGTCGAAATGCGCGATACCGGTGTTGCGGTCTGCACCGCCGACGGAACTGAACACGAAGTGTTCGACGCCAGCATCTGCGACGACTTCCGCGAGATTCGTCCCCTCCCTCACTTCGTCGTCGTAACCTGCCTCCCAAAAGTTGGTCACGCCGAAGACGGCATCAACGTCCTCCAGAACCGGCCGAAACGTGTCTTTCTCGTCCAAATCCCCCTCGTGTATCGTGACCCCACGGTCGGCCAACCGTTGGGCGGCGTCGCTTCCCGAATTCCGCGTCAACCCGTGTACGTCGAAATTCTCGTCGGAATCAAGCAGGTAATCGACGACGGCACCGCCCTGCGTTCCCGTCGCACCGACGACGAGGATGCTCGCCGAAGTTGACTGTGACATAGAATGACATGGACGGCGTGCGTTTCCTTAAGTGTGAGCCACGAGCGATGACCGTCTCGTGGAGACGAAAATCAGTCTCTTTCGCGTCGAAAGGGACTCATTACTCCCGAGTAGGAGTTCATAATCGGCTTACAGGCCGCTTATAACAATACCACAAGGAATCGACTTAATGAATCGTGAAAATCGATGGGGACAAAAGCGAGACAACTAGAGTTACGCCGTCACATCCGACGCGGTGAATCGGTTCCTTCAGCGATTCATGGAGTGCTTAGCGAGATATATCGCGACACTACGGGGACGGAGGGTGACCGAAGCACACGACCGTGGAGACGAATATGGTAGGACTGTTCGGTGTCTTTGGAGAACGAATCCACAACTCCGCGGCGGTTCCGACGATGCAATGGGCGGACGACGACCGAACCGCGACGTTCACCGACGACCGAGTTACGGTTTCGAGCGCTTTCCACGCCTCGCTCGCGGACGACCAACCGGTGGCGACGACCGACGGTGCCGCGCTGGTCTGGATTCAGGGCGAAGTACACGGAATCGAATCGAACGGTTCGTACACGCCGCGTCCATCGGAAGTGGACAGTCCGTCGTACTGCGCACGGTTGTACGAGTCGCACGGAATCGATTTCGTCGAACACGTAAATGGGCAGTTCGCTGGCGTCATCTACGACCGCGACGCGCGAACCGTCTTCTTCGTGACCGACCGACTCGGTTCGTATCCGCTCTTTCACACGCGAACTGCGAGTGGCACCGTCGTGTGTTCGACCGATATTCAGGCACTGCCACGCTATCCCGACGTCGAAACGTCGTTCGACCGGGAGTACATCGCAGAATATCTCACGTACAAACGGTCGTTCGGGGTGACGACACCGCTCGAAGGAATCGAGAAGCGTCCACCAGCGAGCGTGACGACCCTCGACCTCGACACGATGACACAGCAGTCACGTTGTTACTGGCGGCCGGAGTACACACCGGTAAACAAGCCGTTTCGCTATTTCGTCGATCGATTCTCCGACATCCTTCGGCGCATCTTCGACGAGTGGGTACGTGACGACCGCAACTACGGATTGTTGCTGAGCGGCGGGAGCGATTCACGCCTGATACTGGCTGCGATGGAACGGCCGGCCGTCTGTTATCATATGAACGATTGGCGAAATCGTGAGGTAAAAACCGCGAAACGGGTCGCCACGACCGACAGGAGCGAGTTCGTCTTCCTCCACCGCGACCGGGAATATCGGCGACGAGCGCTCGACCAAAACCCGCCGCTCTCGAACTTCGACGGCTGGTTCACACAGGCATATCCGACCGGATTTGCCGACGAGATAACGGATTCAGTGGACGTGCTCGTGTCCGGGCTGTACTCCGATACGCTGTTCAAATCACACGGGTTCTCGTCGCCGCGGGTGTCGCTTGGTGGTCTCGGAACGGTGACGCTCCCGGTCGAAACCATGCCGGAATCGATAGACGAGTTCATTGACCAACTCGGAGGTGAGACGCCGACGTATCTCGACGGCGATGTCGATGTCGAACGGGTGCTTCGGAACAACATCGGGTGGGATGGCGACTGTATCGACCATCACGGGGTTCGATACGGGTCAATTCGGGAACTCGCCCTTTGTAGCGATTACTACCCGCTTTCGAACGATACGGAACTCATCTTCACGAACAGCCTCCGACAGCTTCGGCCATACCGAACACCGTTCCTCGACAACCGCCTCATCGACCTCCATCTCACGATGCCGGTTCGATATCGGGTTCGACGAAACATCGTTAACCGCGCCGTCGAGCAGCTCGATTCGGAACTCGCCGCCATCCCACACTCGGAATCGGGCGTTCCGGTGAAATATTCGTTCCCGGTTGAGTACGTCGGAAAACAGCTGAACGCACTCCGGTGGAAGTTCTTGGAGGGCGAGCAACCGCCCGAACCGTGGATGACGCAGGGTCCGTGGTCGAACGACGAGAAGCATATTCGACACCACGGGATGGTTGGGGATGCTCTCGACGAAAACCGAGAAACAATCGACGACCTCCCGTTTCTCGACCGGGATCGCGTTCAACAGAGTTACCGCAACCACGTCGCCGGGATGGACAACACTGTCGAACTCTACACGCTCCTCACGATGCTGGAGCTGCCGGTCACGGAGGAACTCACCAGCGGATCAGGGGACGAAAACACGTCGGCCGAAATCGTCGATCACGGCCAGCTACAACGACGCTCACCGATGGCCACGACCGAAGACGGCGGTGATGCTCGATGAGTGACTCGGACGGTGTTCGCGTCCTCTTGCTCGGCCTCGACGGTGCCTGTCGCTCGGTGCTGGAATCGCTCTTCGAGGAGAGGTCGCTCCCGAATCTGGAACGGCTGTTCGACAGTGGGGTCGCCGGGTCGCTGGAATCCCAGATTCCACCGTGGACGCCGAGCGCGTGGCCATCGTTGTGCACCGGCGTCAACCCGGGAAAACACGGCGTGTTCAGTTTTCTCGATTACGATGGCTACGATTGGGACGTGGTCAACGGCTCGCACGTCCGGACGGCGACCGTCTGGGAACTCCTCTCCCAGCACGGGTACACGAGTGTCGTTTGTAACGTTCCCGTCACCCATCCGCCGCGCGAGTTTGACGGCGCGCTCGTGCCCGGCTACATGGCACCTGAATCCCCGGACTGTCATCCATCGGGACTTTTGAGCGACCTCCGCGACGAAATCGGCGAGTACCGCGTCTACCCGGACAGCGACGACCTACCCCCTTCCGAAGCGGCGGCCGCGTACCGATCGGTCATCGAGATGCGAGGGGACGCGTTCCGATATCTGACCGACCGGTTCGACCCGGATTTCGGCTTCGTGCAGTTCCAACAGACCGACACGGTTTTTCACGAACATCCGGGCGAGCGAGAAACCGTACAGGCAGTGTACGAGGCGGTAGACGAGCAAGTCGGTCGAATCCTCGCCGACTGTGACCCGGACACCGTCCTCGTCGTCAGCGACCACGGAATCGGTAAGTACGAAGGGTACAGCTTCTATCTCAACGAATTCCTCGCCGAACACGGGTACATGACGGTCACCCAAGGTGGGGCAGGAATGCCATCGTGGATCCCGGTTCGCGACAATCATCTCCGGGATGGCGACGAAGCAACGTCCGGAGCCGGATTGCTGGAAGCGGCAACCGCCATCGCCGCTCGCTGCGGTTTCACCACCCAGCGGGCAGGAAACCTCCTGGAATCGATCGGGCTCCGCGAAGTGGCGACTCGATTCGTCCCCGACGAAGTCGTCCGGGCGAGCAACAGGCAGGTCGATTTCGCCGCCTCGAAGGCGTACATGCGCGCTCGAATCGAGTGTGGCGTTCGCATCAATCTCGACGGGAGAGAACCGAACGGTGTCGTTCCGCCTGAACGATACGAGGAACTTCGAACGGAACTCGTCGAGCTCCTTCGCGATGTCGAAACGCCCGATGGAGAGCCGCTATTCGAAGCGGTCGGTCGTCGAGAGCAGTACTTCGACGGGCCGAACGCCGACCGTGCCGTCGATATCGTCACGGTGCCAGCCGATTTCGACCACTTCCTCTCGGCCGAACTCGCCGGACACCAGTTCGCAGCACCGGGTCAACCGTGGAACCACAAGCGTGACGGCGTGGTCGCCGTGACCGGGGACGACGTGGCTGAAGACGCCGCGGCAAGGAACGACGTTCGAGGGACGCTTTCCGACGCCCATCTCTTCGACGTGACACCGACGATTCTTGCACTGTTCGGCGTCCCCACGAGCGCCGAGATGGACGGCTCCGTTCTGTCGTGCGTCGAACCGACAGACGTGCGACAGTACTCAACCCGACGGCGACAGTCCACCCGAGAGACGGACGACGAATCGATCGCAAATCGACTGACTGCACTTGGTTATTTGGAGTGAACGATGACGATAGAAATCACCGAAGTGGAAAACGAAAACGAGTGGAATCAACACGTAGACCGAGCGGAACATACGACGCCGTTTCATCGGTACGAGGCGCTGTCATTACTCGCCCGAACCGCCGACGCCGATGGACGATTCCTCGTCGGCTACAAAGGACAGGAGCCGGTCGGTATCTTCCCGCTCTTCGAGACGACGACCGGGCCGTTTCGGACGGTGTACTCACCGCCACCGCATCTCGAAGTGTACTACCTCGGTCCGGTTCTGCTGAACTTCGGAAAGCTCAAACAACGGAAAGCGGAGCGCCGACACCGACGGTTCATCGACCAGTGCCTCGACTGGATAGCGGAACGGATCGCCCCGGACTACATCGACATTCGAACGGTAGACCGCTACACCGACCTTCGGCCCTTCTCGTGGGATGGGTTCGACGTGTCGCCGTCATACACGTACCTCGTAGATCTCACCGACGACGACCTGCTCATGCAGTTCAGCCGTGACGCTCGGAGCAACATCCGAAATCGAGACGACGAGGACTGCACGATTCGAGACGGTGGCACCGACGGCCTCGAAGCCATCATTAGTCAGGTACAACAGCGCCACGAGGACCAAGGAAAGGAGTACCGAATCGACCCTGCGTTCGTGACCGAACTGGCCGAATTGCTCCCCGAGGGGTGTGTCAGACCATACGTCTGTGAGTGCGAGGGAGAAATCGTCGGCGGTATCGTGACGCTCGAATACGGCGACACCATCTATCGATGGCAGGGAGGAACGAAACGGGACGTCGATTTCCCGATCAACGATCTGCTGGACTGGCACATTATGCAGGACGCACGAGCACGGGGTCGGTCTCGCTACGACCTAGTCGGGGCGAACCTCCCCCGTCTCTGTCGGTACAAATCCAAATTCGGGCCCGAACCGGCAACGTACTACACGGCACAGCAAAAAACGTCGAGGATGAAAGCGGTGACCGGCGTGTATCGACGGCTGCCAACTGCGGTCAGGTTGGTTTCGGAGTGATGACTGGGGACGACGAGTCGTCTGGACTGGAGAAACGACCGTCGATATATCGACGGTCGTTTCTCCACGCAACTGCCAGTGTCGTCGGGTCTGTCGGTGGTGCGACGAGCGTAGTAACCGCGTCGAATCGTGCGGAAGACCGGCTTTCGGACGCGACAGTTCGGCCATCGGCATACGTTCTCGAACAAGGGGACACCTGTCTTCCCCTCGGGATGGTCACGTCGGACGGGAACGAGACGGTCGAGGAGTTTTACGATTACCGGTCGTCTGATACCTCCCCGAGCGGGTGGTACAGTTCGTACGGTTCGGCACAGGAACTCCAGCGCAACAGCGAGAGCGTTCTCTATTGCTACGACGGTTCACGCGGAACGAGTCTCGTTTTCATGCACGGAATGCGGGGAGGGGAGAGCGGTGGAGCGGTCACGTTCTCCATTTCGGGTCTGCCGTCCGATGGAGAGTGGGCAGTCACGGACGACCAGTACGACGCACCGACAAACTACGACCGGTTTACGCAGGAAGGCAGCGAGTGGGTCGTAGATTGGACGTGGGCCACCGAGCCTGATAGCGGAGGTGGGGCTGATGGCGGTGCCTTCCGCGGAATCACCCGTGACGATGTCGTCCGAATCGACCCCGCATTCAACGAGGACGCGCGATTGCACGGCGACCATTATCCGGGTGAGGTCGAAGCGTGGCGCGCACTCTCCCCGGACTCGGCCGGCTTTCGGTGGGTTTCCCTCCGACGGGATCAGCCGGTCGTCATTCGAGGCGGAACGTGCGACGACAACGACTCTGCACCGAGTGAGACGACTCCGGCCGGGACGACGCGAAATCGCACCGCTTCGAGAACCGCACGCGCGACCACGCAGGCGGCATCGACCACCGGTCGATCACCTCCGACACGGCGTTCGACAACCAACGTCGTTGCTGGCGAGTCGCCAACAACGACATCGACCAAAGGACAGAACGGGTTCGGCGTGGCAGTCGCAGTCGGCAGTCTGCTCGGCAGGCTGTTTTACTCGGTCACTAGCCACGACGACTAATCGTCGCTCGAACGCTCGGTATTGAATAGGGTGATGGTGGATGAAACCGCAGTCATCTCGCGAGGGGTCAGTCCTGTGACTCCTCGGCCCGACGGATGCGTGCGCGTCGAATCTTCGCGGCAGTCAGGTGGAGTATTTCCCGAAGCGCAGTATGGCGTTTCCACAGCAAGAGCGCGCCCAAAACGATGTACAGAACCGAGTATGCGATGAGCAACCAGTAGGAGTATGTCGCCGCCTGGGCAGGCGGGAGCGTCTGAAGAAACACGAACTCCAACACCACTTGCGAAAGAAATAGCGTGAGAAGCGTCACGGCCTCACGGATGCTGATGGTGAAGTTGACGAGCACCGCGATGGCGAAGAAACTCTGTGCGGCGGTGAGCCAGATTTCGGCCATCTGTTTCCGGTCGAACGGAAGCGTGCCGTACTGCCCGAGCGCGAGGCTGTAGACGACCACGAGCGTGCCGATAAGGAGCGTCCACTGGTTAAGTTTCGAGGATATCAGGGCGTTGAACGCTGCCGTCGCGCGCGCTTTGTTCACCAGATACGCCGTCACGATGAGTTCCGGACTCTCGCTCGCCAAGGGTGCGATCCATTGGAGCATGAAAAACGGTGGAATGTCGAATTGGAGGCCGAGATTTTCGAGGCCGTGTGCGAACGGTTCGACCGCAGTGAAGATGAGGAATCCGGAGTAAGAAAACAGGACGAACACCACCGGGATTCGAACCGACCGCGGTTGACGCTGAAAGTAGGCCGGGACGCCGACCTGTTCTTCGGCGCTCACCTCGCCCCGGATGATGATGGCGATGTAGACAACGTAGAGACTGACCAGCACGAACGAATCGATGGCGTTGATACCACCACCCAGCGGAATGAAAAACGCGTAGACGGTCGCGGCGAACAGAAACAGAATCTCCGTTGCAATGTCCCGGTCGAGCGAAATCGCGTCATCGAGGAAGCCGTCCCGCTCGATGTACTGCCCGTCCTTTCGCTTTCGATGTTGGTGAATCGAAAAGAGAGCGATACCCGACCAGCCCAAACCGATCAGGATGCGGTTCGCTCCCGTCATGTTCGCGACCGCGAGATTCGCAGCCTCCCGTCCGGCCTCCGTTCCGGCGTTCGCCCCGGCGGTCCACGCGAAGTAGGCGTCCACCGCATACTCGGGAGCGACGGCGAGTACCGCGAGAACGGCCAACGCGAACGCTCGCGGAACATCCTTTTCGGCGGTTTCTGCGCCCCACGCGAGCAGGAACGACGCGCCGAGGATGGCGAGTCCGCTCACGGCGACGACGACGAGCGTTCCAAGCGTGTGGTGGGCGTTCGTCACCCAGACGGCTACCCACGCGACGGTGAGGAAAACCGCTCCGACGACGGCGGTGAGTGGATGTCGCACCGGAGAGCTCATGGCTTCCATGAACAACGATCAACAACGTAACGGTTCCGTCGGCTGGGAGTTTCGACGGCGTATACAAACGACCGGGATGGAATCGACGAACGAAAGTGCAGACCGTGGCCCGCGAGGGACGGTTTATGCTCGTCTCCCGCGTATGGTCGTGTAGAACCATGTTCGACCGAATCCTCGTCCCCATCGACGGAAGCAACTGTGCGAAGCGGGCCGCGAAGTACGGACTCGAACTCGGGAACATGTACGGCGCGACAATAACCGTGCTGTACGTACTCGAACGAAGCCGATTTCGCCGACTCGATGCGGATGCACAGGCCGAGCGAAGAGAACGGGGGATGGAACTCCTCGCCGAAATCGAAACGATGGCCGACGAAATCGGCGTCCGGTTCGATAGCTCGATGGTCGAAGGAAAGCCACACGAAACCATCGGCGAGCAAGTGACGACGATCGGCGCGGACCTCATCGTCATGGGCCGTCGCGGGCGGTCGGGACTGGGAGGACAACTACTCGGAAGCGTTACCGACCGCGTGCTCAGAACGGTCAGCGTCCCCGTGTTTACTGTCCCCGGCGGGGACATCTCGGCCGAGACAGGGACAGCCTACGAAGAAATTCTCCTCCCGACGGACGGGAGCAAAAACGCAGAAAACGCGACATCGTACGGCGTGAGTGTCGCTGAACGGTACGATTCGACGCTACACGTCCTCAACGTCGTGGACGTACAGCAGGAAGGCGGATTGTTCAGCGCGGGGGGCGTCTCGAAGACGTTCATCGACCGACTGGAAGAACGGGGAACGGCCGCTGTCGAGCGAATTGCCGACCGCGTCCGCGAGACGGATTCGGATATCGACCTCGAAACGGCGGTCGTTCGGGATCCACTGACGGCCGGTATCAGAAATTACATTCACGACGAAGATATCGACCTCGTGGTGATGGCATCCCGGGGCGAAGCAAATCTCAGTGGACAACTGCTCGGAAGCGTTACGGACAACGTACTCAGCGTCGTAGACGTCCCCGTCCTCGTCGTGACGCGAACCGTAGAGACGGAGTGATTGTCGGGGCGGGAAAGAAAAAGCCTGTGCGTCGGTCGTTAGACCGTTACCGCGCTCTTCTGTGCGAGCGACTGCGGAATGGAGACTTGGTAGACCGCCGTTGAACCGTACTGCGTGGTTATCGTCACTTCCGCCGTTTCTCCTTCCATCAGACCCTTTCCGTCGTCGCTGATGAGATAAGCCGGAACTGTCAGACGAAGTCGGTCGTCCTGCGAGTTGAGGACGGGACGGGATTCGTCCGTGTCCTTGATGGGGCTGATAGCGAATTCGTCGTCTTCGGGCGCGATGATGACGGTGTTACCGTCCATCGAGGAGTTGTTACCGACGAGGGTGGTCGCGTTGTCCGGTCCGGTCCACTGAATCGTCGCTTCGGAGAGATTGATGTCGTCCGATCCCGCACCACGCATGACGGTGAAATTGACGAAATTGACGTTCTGGTTGTCAGAGACGTTTCCGTACGTGCTGACGACCTGGACGCAATTCGAGACCTGTGCACTGCTGTCCTGTCCTGTCTGTTCGGATTTCGACTGGAGGAACCCCGCCGTGTTGATAAGTACGCCCGCCGCAATCGCGGCGACCAGCACCATCGCGATGAACACGATAAGTGTCCCAATACCGACTTGACCTCTGTCATCGAGGCGCGTTTCGAGTGTGTCTTTCATTATTTCTCGTGGTTCGAGAAACCCCGAACACCCCTGAGCAGGGTGATAGAATATTTTTAAATCTTTGCTTTTATTACCATAATTTTATCAATAGATTTCTGGACTGATTCAACAGATTATGGGCCCAATACTGTGTTTTTCAGACAGTAATTAAAAATCGGTAAAATACATTATATTTACAGATACTGCACTTCGGTAGCGATGGGGTGGTCGTCAGACGACACATCCGGAGTTCTCACTCGGCAGGTGAATTCTTCACCGATGTCGTCGTTTCCCCGACTACGAATGCAGATGCCAACACGAGCACGTCGAGTCCCCAGACGACGGCCACGCTCAGATACGCAGCCTGATAGCTCATCGCCGAAGCGATAGCCCCGCTGGCGAGGGGACCGATAGCGTGACCGACGGACGAAAACGTGGAGTATACACCCAGAACCGTCCCATCGTTTCCATCCGGTGCGGTTTCGTATCGAATCGTCCCCAACGCCGGGCCGGAGAACGCACTCCCGACGGCACCCAGCATGTATAGCAACGGCGGCACGAACCAGATGTGAACCGACCCGACGACGACGATAACCGCCGTCCAGATGGTTTTACCCACCAACACGCCTCGTCGTTTTCCGAACGAGTTGACGAGCGACCCGCCGACGGGCATGACGACCGTGAGGGAGATGCTGAAGAGACTCCAAAACATCCCCATGTACGCCGACCCTGCGCCGATCGTTTCCTGTAAGAGCGGTGCGATTATCGGACTCGTCGCGCCGAGTCCGAGACCGCTGAGCAACGCGCTGAGCGTGAGCGCGATAAACAACGGACTGCTTTGTCCTCGAACCGCGCCGAGCGATATCTTCGGGCGAAGACGTCGGTTCTCGCTCTCGGATTCGATGCTGGGGAGGAACGCCGCGAGAAGGCTGCCGCCGAGGAGTGTGCATCCGCCGAGCAGGACGAACGGCACCGAGAACGACCCGACTGCGGCGATGATTCCGCCGAACGCGGGGCCGATTGTCGCGTCCAGCGTACCGGTGCTTTGGTAAACGGACAACACCTGTGGACGGGTTTCGTCGTCCGAAATATCGCCCAAATAGGTGGTAGTCGGTGCGTTCCGCATTCCCGCTGCCACACCGTCGAGCGCCCGGAGTGCCAGTATCAGCACCGGGTCGGTAACGAAGCCCAGTGTGATGATGCTCAACGCGCCGATTATCATTCCACACGCGATGAATGGCCGTTTTCCGTATCGGTCGGCGAGATAGCCGCAGGGTGCCGAAGCGACGGCACGCGTCGCCGTCAGCAGTGCGAACATGACGCCCAGCAATAACGGATTCAGCCCTAATCGGACGGCGTAGATCGGGAGGAGCGGGACGAGAATCGACTCCGACATTCGGTCGAGGACGTTCGATACACAGAGCAGGAGGACTGTCCGGTCTTCTAGCAAGGACAGCGAACTGTAATACGTCGATAGATTTCGTTTCACGTTTTTTTCAATCATATTCCATCTACTATTTCGCCCGACGTCCCTCCACAACTGGTTTCGAGTACCCGACGTCGGAGCGCTCCGAAAGAGAGCGCTCACACGACGACCTGCGATATCGTCAGGTCGTATCCCGGGATTGGCAAACGACTCCCGACCCGTCCGTGAGACGCGATAGCTGGTCGAAAACGACCGTTCCCGAGGAGAAGGGTATCTCGAATACACCGGGTGGCGGACGTGACAGGTAGCACCCAGAGAAGGCGTTCGGTCGAACGCCTCCCATCCCAGCACGCCGCGAAGAAAAAGCGGTCTACTGACCGATTTTCCCGGTTATTCGAGATTCATTATCAAATAGTTGTCAAACTTCTTAATAAATGTTACGCCGACACTGGTGTTCGATTACGCACTGTTGGTCGTCACCAGGTCAGTTCGAACACATCGGTACGCATCGGTTCGGCGCAGAGTCAATCTCCCTCTTCGGCCAGAAACGTCTGAATTTCCGGCACCAGTTCGGGGCCTTTCTCCTCTTGAATGTAGTGACCCGAATCCTCGAATTCGACGGTTCGAGCGTCCGGAAACAGTGCTTGCCATCGTCGCAATTCCTGAATCCCAAACCCGACATCCCCCATCGGCCAGAGCAACAGCGCGGGAATCTCCCCGAGATTCGCGCGACGGTTCCAGAGGCTTCGGAGCCACTCCTCCGAGCCGGTGATTTCGCGGGGGAAGACCCAACTCGCTTCACGGTCGTCCGGCGTCGCCAGTGGTTCCAGATAGTGACGATGGATTCTCGGCGTCAGTCGCGAGCGCTCGGCAAAGGAACGTTTCACAACCTGGTCGGCGAACAGGTTGTACTTCCGGATAAGATACCGTCCGAAGGGACTTCCGAGAATCGTGCTGAACGCTCGCATCCGCCGATTTTCCGCCGGCCACATGAACGTATTCATGATAACGAGCGACGAGACTTTTTCCGGATGCGAGAGCGCATACGAGAGTCCTATCGGACCGCCCCAGTCCTGTACGATGAGCGTGAAATTTTGGAGTCGTAACTCCTCGACGAACGCCTCGAAGATGCGAGCGTGGTCTTCCGGGCGATACGACCATCCACGTGGCTTGTCCGAGAGGCCGAATCCGAAATAGTCGGGCACGATACACCGATACTCGTCGGAAAGCCCGCGGACGAGGTCACGGTACAGGAACGACCACGTCGGGTTTCCGTGGAGCATGACGATGGGATGTCCCTCCCCTTCGTCGATGTAGTGGAGTCGTCCCGGGCCGAACGCCATGTAGTTCGACTGAAACGGATACAGTTCCCGATCAACCCACGCTGGTGTTCGGTCATCGGCCGTCGTATTTCGACTGCTCATTCACACGCCCCCGATGGAAAACGGAGACGACTCGGACACACGATAACCTATCGGCCGAAGGAGCTGGGGGTAGTGGCGCAGAAGACACGGGTCGGACTGGTTGGGTTGAGAAGTGGGAGACAAACTGGTGGAACGGGATTGTGTCTAATTCACATACCACAGTACGTATTTGCAGTCGCGCGCCGATACTCGGAACCGATGACCGTCGTTGGAAAATGTCCACCCTCCGTCGACGAGTTAGAGGCGGCCGCCGAGCGTGGATTCGACGCAGTCGAACTGCACCTCACGACCGAGGATTTGAACGAGTTCGAAGAAACGGTTTCAGTCTGCCGCGACGCACCGGTCGATATCGCGTCCGCCCATACGCCACACGTTGGCCTCGAAAGCGCCGCCTACATCCAACGGACGAACGATTTGTGTCACCGACTCGACGCAACGCTCGTCGTTCATTCTTCCAAAATCCCGGTTAGCAACATCGGCAGCGTCATCGCCGCCGTCGATTTCACCGTCCCACACGGGTTCGAGAACTCCACGGGACACAGCGTTCACTTTCTGGAAACTGTCCTCCTCGACCGGAACCGACCGCTCGTCCTCGACACCGCACATCTCTACATGGCAGAGCCGGACTACCTGTCTGCCCTGAGAGGCCTGTTGGACGAGTACGCCGACCGAATTCCGGTGATTCACTGCTGTGACGGAACGAAATACGAAGACGGACTGGCGTTCGGCACGGGAACGATGCGGATGGAGCGAGTGATTTCCATCATCGATGATTTCTATGACGGTATCGTCGTCCTCGAAGTGATGCCGGACGAGCAAGTGCATGGACTGGAAATGTATCGAGAAGTGATACGGGAACAGTGAGTGCAAGCACCCACCGGAAAGACCCTATTTTTCAGCGACGTCGTGAAGTGGATTCGGAACCGTCCCGTGTTCGGAGGCGTGCGGTCGGCCGTCCGCGTCCTCGTAGCCGTAGTCCAGCAGACGGTTTCGGTTCAGGCAGAGTTTCGTGAATTCGGGTCGAAGCAGGTCGAACAGTTCGAATCTGTCTTCGAGTTCGGGGAACTGCGACTGATAGTCGAGAATCGCGTCCCGAACGCCCGTCCAGAACTGCTCTTCCGAGTAATCCGAATGGGTTGCCAGCGAATCCGAAACGTAGCGGAAGACACAGACGAACAGTCCCGAGAAGATGAACTGACAGAGGCCCTCCGGCGGTTCGGAGCGAAGCACCGCCGAGAGGTCGTCCGGCAGCGATTGGAGTTCGGGAAGCGGCTGGTCGCTGACGTTCACGTCGTCCACGAAATCCTTCACGGCGAGGCGGTGCGGTCGGCCATCTTTCAACACGAGAATCGTGTTTTGGCCGTGGGGTGAGAACACCGTCCCGTAGCGATAGAGGTAATGGAGAAGTGGCGGGAGGACAGTTGCGAACAATTCGTCCAGCCATTCCTCCATCGTCAAGCCGGATTCATCGACCAGCGATTCGAGGAACGGTGTACCGTTTTCCTCGTGCATCAGCGTCGAAAGAGTGATGGCCTGTTCGTCGTCTTCGAGGAAGGAGTAGATGCTCTCGCGCCAGACACAGCCGAGCAGTTCGTCGTACTGGTAGGCGGAGCCATCCAGCCGTGAGAAGTCCGGATGGTCGTAGTTCAGCCCCGCGATTTCACCGGGGAGAATCAGGTCACACTCCTCGCGCAGGAACTCGTCGTCCTCGTAGATGTCCTTGATGTATTCGGTGACCAGCGGTGCGGCCTCGGTTCGCTCGCCGGGCAGACCGCGGTAGACGAGCGTGTTGAGGATTCGAAGCGGGAGTTTGACGTGGTGGCGCTCCTCTTCGTCCACGTTCACGAAGGTTCGAATCGACTGCTGTGGCAGGTATTCGTCCGGCCCATCGCCGAGAGGAACGATGTTCCCCGAGGCGATTTCGTCCGCGAACAGCTGGACAATGCTGTTCTCCCACTGCCACTCGTGAATCGGGAGGTAATAATAATCGTCCGGGTCGTAGCCCTTCGATTCGAGTTTGTTGTCGAATTTCTCGCGGAACTCACCGAGTTCGCCCGCAACCAGCGAGTCGTGGTCGAGGCCGGATACCGCCTCGAACGTCGCTCTGTCGCGCGAAACCGCGACCCACGAGAGGGTCACTGGCTGTTTCCGTTCGGGCGCGTAATCGAGATAGTCGTCGTAGCCGAAGCCCAGACGACCCTTGTTGTAGGTAATCCACGGGTGGCCCGTCATCTCGCCTTCGAGTTCGGCGTAGTCGAGGTTCGAGAGGTCGATGTCGCTTTCGTCGGCTTCGATGTGTGCGTCCGCGAGCATCGTGTTTCGATACTCCCGAATCAAATGGCCCGTCGTCATGTCCGAGACGCTGATGGTGTCCTGCGCATCGAGCAGGAATTGAACCGGGTCTGTCGCCGGTTGCCAGTCGCCAGCACCTCGACGCTCGAGCGATTCCGGTTCGACGTGCAGCCAGTCGAACGTCCGTTCTTCGGCCTCGAATTGGTATTCGACGCCCGCTGTCAGGCCGAGGTGGTAGACTCCGTCGTCGACTTCTCCGGGCGACACGAGTTCCTCGTAGCCGAATTCGGCCAGCATCTTCGCCAGTAGGTTTCGACCGACCTTCTCCCAAATATCCGTCGAGAGGGCGTCCTGAAGCTGTTCGTGTTCGATTCGTCCGTCGGTGTCCGGTGTGAGTTGCTGCATCGTTAGTCCTCCTGAAGTGGTGCGTGTTCGCTCCGCAGTCGTTCGCTGTTCGGTGCGTTCGAGACGAATCGCTCGACCGAGAAATCCTGAAAGACGGTGTCTTCATCGACGGAATAGACTTCCTCTCCGACGAGCGATTCGATTATCTGTGCGTTTCGATAACAGCCGAGACCGAGGTCGGGCGTCCCGACGCCGTGAGCGTGCATCCCGGCGTTCTGGATGAACATCCTCCTCGGGGCGTCGAATCCGAAGAGCCGATCTTAACCGAGT
>NZ_JBLZNK010000001.1:0-377200 GCF_051194195.1 Haladaptatus marinus | reverse complement strand
TCGAATCCGACTTCGAAGTCGGATTCGACGCGGAGGCGTCCCTTCGCGTCACGGTCGATTCGCTCCTCGATTCCGGCGAGAAATGGCGGCGTCGGACGGTGGTAGCCCGTTCCCAAAATCACGACCTCGCTGTCGTGGGCGAATCGTTCCCCTTCCTGCCACTGCTCGCAGGTCAGGCGATAGCTATCGCCGACCTGCTCGATATCCTCGACTTCCGTCATGGCGAGCATGCCGACGTTCGGGTCGTCGCCTCCAACGGATCGCTCATACAGCAGGTCGTAAATTTCCTCGCTGGTGTTTTCGTCGATACCCTTGTACAGCAGGCCCTGCTCCGGCAAGAGGTCGTCTTTCGTTTCTTGGGACAGGTCGTGGAAGTACTGGGTGTACTCCGGCGTGAAGTGCTGGAGTCCGAGTTTCGAGTACTCCATCGGGAAGAACCCGTCAGACCGCGTGAGCCAATCGAGTCGGAACTCCGCTTCCGGTTGGTGGCGAAGCAGGTCGAGGAATATCTCTGCCGCGCTCTGGCCAGACCCGACGACCGTAACCGACTCCGTGTCCAAACAGCGTTCCCGACGATTTAGGTAGGATGCCGAGTGGAACACGTCTTCCTCGGAAGGCCCGCGAAGCGACTCGGGGACGAACGGAACGCTTCCGACGCCGACGACGATGTCCCTCGCGCGGTACTCGACCGTCTCACCCGCGTTCCCGTCTTCGGGATTGCGCGCAGTGACGTGGAACTCCCCCGCCGACTCGTCGTAGGTCACGTTCGTCACGCGGCGGCTGAATCGGGCGCTGTCCAACTCCTCGGCGGCCCAGCGACAGTACTCGTCGTACTCCCGGCGCGGCACCTGAAACGTCTCGTAGAAGTAAAACTCGTAGAGACGGTCGTGCTGTCGGAGGTAGTTCAGGTAGCTGTACTCGTTCGTTGGATCGGCGAGCGTCACGAGGTCGGCCATGAACGGCACTTCGAGCGTCGCATCCTCGATGAGCATCCCGCCGTGCCATTCGAACTCGGGTTTTTGTTCCAAAAACACCGACTCGCAGTCGGTGTCCGAGAGCAGGGCCGCGAGGCCAAGGTTGAACGGGCCGAGACCGATTCCGAGCACGTCATACACGTCACCAGTCGCGTCGTCGTTCGTCCGTCCCTCTTCCGTCGTCATCGAATCACTTCCTGCTCGAATCGCTCGCGCTCGCAAATCATCAGCAGGGCGTCCTTTTCCTCCAGCGCAACCTCGCGCTGTGGTTCGAAACCACACTTCTCGAAGACGTGGATGACCTTCTCGTTGCGAACGTCGGGTTCGGTCACGACACGGTCGGTTTCGTCGTGGCGGAACTGGAAAGCAGTCATCGCCCGTAGCAGTGGCTCCGCGTAGCCGTGACCCAAGAACTCGGGCACGCCGATGAGCAGGTGAATCCCTTGGTCAGTCGGCTCCGCGTCGTAGTGTTCTGCGAGGTCGTCGTCCACCGCCCAGTAGGATTCCCAGTAGCTCATGGGGACGTGGTCGAGATGACCGATGTAGAGCGTCTGATGGGTGTCGACCAGCTTTTCCGCGAGTTTCGTGCGGAACTCCGAGAGTGGGTCGTTCCACTGCCAGTAGGGCAGGACGTGCGGTTCGTTCAGCCAGCGATGGAGGCGACCGAGGTCGCGCTCCATCGCGGCCTGCCGGAACGAAATCGTCTTCTCGATGGTCGAATCGTGCGTCTGGAAGTCGTATTCCGACGCGATGATTCTGGAGGGGCCAGTCATCGATTTTCCTCCAGTTCAGTGACGAGTGGGTTCGGAACCTCGGTGTAGACGGACTGGTTTTCGAGCGTTCCGGTCAGTTCGTCCATGCCGCGGAACCGCGTCAGCAGGTTGGCCTTGCACGCCAGTCGTTCCTGCGTGAGCAGGCTCGAAAGCAAGGACGACGCCTCGTGGTCGTGTTCGGTCAGCGATTCGAGTTCTTCACGAAGCGCCGACAGGAGACGGGATTCGTCCACGAGTCCGGCGGTACCGAACGCGTTGACGACGCCGAGCATATTGTTCAGGACGACGTAGTACCGGATTCGCTCGTCCGCCAGCTCGTCCGAAACGAGCGTGTCCGCGCGTTCCGCGACGCCTGGAAGCAGGGAATCGACGTCGTCGTGTCCGGATTCCGTGAAGTAGTAGCCCTGGTTGTCCCGGTAGTGGAACTGTGCGGGATAGCCATCACGAAGCGTCAGGACGCTGTTTTGCTGATGCGCCTCCAAGCCGACGCCGTAGTTCAGGTAGAGCCATAGCACCGGCCGGAGCGAGATGGCGAGATATCGCCGGAACCAGTCTTCGCTCACGTCGTCGGTGGTTCGGCCTTCCCGCTCCGCGATTTCCGAGACGACGTTTGCGAGGCGCGAGTTTCCACCGAACATGTGGTCTTGGCAGAGGCCGACGACCGGCGAGGCACCCGCCGCGTCCTCACCGCGGAACGGATTTTCGCGCAGGACGACCTCGAACCCGGATTCGGGTGCCGATTCCGTTCCGACATCGACGGTCAGATAGGCCGGGTCGCGCACCACGGCGAAGTTCGGGAACCGGGTTTCGAGTTCGGTACCGAGTTCCGTGTCCATCAGTTCTGTGATGGCCACGCCGCGTTCGAGTTCGGGACGTTTGTTCGTCCGCTCCGAGTTGGTGATGTTTACCGCGAGCGACCCCTTCACCATGAACGACGAGTTCGGACTGTAGAGGGTTCGAACCGACGACGTCGGGTAGTACGGTTTGCCGTGGCTTCCAAGGTATTGTAGACTGCCATCCGCCAGCAGGGATTCGATGTGCGGTTGGGAGAGCAAGTGTTTCGCCTGCCACGGATGGACTGGAATCAGCACGTCGTCGCTTTCCACGTGTTCCCTGCGGAACGATTCCGAAATTTCGGAATCGTTCCGCAGTTCGGCCTTCACCCACTCATCAGCAGCTTCGTCGTGTGCCGAATCCTGTGCCACGATGTCGGGATCTGCCCGGAAGTAGTGGAGCGAAAACGCCCCGCGCAGTTCCGGCGCGTAGGTTGGTGCGTTTCGCGCCGCGATACCCACCCGACTTTTCGGCGTCGGGTGGAGCAGGTGGCCGAAAATCAGTGACTGCTCCGCATCCCTGAAGTCGAAGTCAGTACCGTACAGTCGGTCGTGATCGTCCGCGCGCGCGGCGACGAATCGCTCGATTCGGGCCTTGCTCGACAGCACGTGGGAGAGCAGTTCGTCGCCGACGTGGTCGCCCCCGCGTGCGAGGGACAGTTCCTTGATGACCAGACTCGACAGGGTCGCGTAATCGAGGTCGTTCCACCCCTCCCCCGCCCGGAACCGAACCGGAAGGTCGAACAGATGTCGTCCAGTCGGAGAGCGATACGATAGGGGTGCCCGAACGCCGATTCCCAGAATCGGAAGTTCGAACAGGGCCGACTCGCCAGCCTCGGCGGATTGATCCGGAACCACGTCGTATGCGCCGGTTTCGCGCAGGTAGCAGTTGAGGAAGGCGTGAGCTGTCGCGGATTCGGCGGCAGCCGCCGAATCCGCCGGTTCGACGGTGGAATCCGTTTGTGTCGTCGTTTCTGGTGGCGTCATCGCGCCACCTCCGGTGAGACCGCACTGAGAGAACCACCGCGTCGTTCGATTGCGTCGAGGATGTCGGCGACATCCGTCAACGTCGTGCGTGGGTTGAGCAGGGTAAACTTCAGCGCGGTGATATCGTCCACTTCTGTTCGCGCAACGACGGCCTCACCTTCCCGCAGGAGCGATTCGCGTATCGCCTCGTTCAACCAACTCAGTCGGTCGTCGTCCATCTCAGTCGCCGGGCGATACCGGAACACGACCGCATTTATCGTCGGTTCGGCGAGCAGTTCGAACGATGGGTGTTCCGAGAGGAGGGCCGCAACGTAGTCGGCGAGAGCAATCGTCCCATCGACCAACGCGCCGAACCCGTCCCGACCGAGCGCCTGGAACGAGACGAATGGTTTCAGCGCGTCGAACCGCCGCGTCGTCTGCACCGATTTGGCGACGAGGTTCGGCGCGGAGTCGCCCTCAGGATTGAGATACGATGCGTTTCGCGCGATGTGCTCGTACTGCGAGCCATCGCGCAGGAGGAACGCGCCACAGCTGATCGGTTGGTAGAACAACTTGTGGAAATCGACCGACAGCGAATCTGCCCGGTCGATACCCGAGAGCAGCCCCCGGTGGCGGTCGGACAGTGCGAGCGCGCCGCCGTAGGCCGCATCGACGTGGAACCACAGGTCGTGTTCGTCGGCACGGTCTGCGAGTTCGGAAAGCGGGTCGATGCTTCCGAAGTCGGTCGTCCCCGCCGTTCCGACGAGCGCGAACGGAAGGAGTTCGCGCTCGTCGAGTTCGGCCAACGTTCGGTCGAGCGCGTCGGGGCACATCTCCCGGTCGTCGTTCGTCTCGACGGTGATGACCGCATTTTCACCCAATCCGAGGTGGGCGGCAGCCTGTTCTGCGGTGAAATGCGCTTCCTCCGAACAGAGAATTCGCATGGCTTTGGCCCGATGTGGCAGTCCGGATCGCTGCACGTCGGTGCCGAACCGCTCCTTGGCGAACCACTCGCGGGCCAACAACAGACCCATGAAGTTCGACTGTGTGCCGCCGGAGGTGAACACGCCGTCACCATCCTCGTCGTAGCCGAACAGGCCACACAGTTCCTCGACCATCCGGTTTTCGAGGAGTGTCGCCGCCGGGCTCTGGTCCCACGAATCCATGGACTGGTTCGTCGCGGACAGCATCGCCTCGGCGGCGAGACCCGAAATCATCGGCGGGCAGTGAAGATGCGCGAGACATTGCGGGTTCGAAACGCCGACCGAATTCCGAAGGACGGGTTCGACCGATTCGAGCGCGTCCTCCAACCCTTCGCCCGCGTCGGGAATTATTTCCATTTCCGAAAACTCCTCGCGGAGCGATTCCGGATTCGCACCCGAGTAGGGGTCTGCGTTCTCCACGAACGCATCGAGAACCGCGTCCGTCGTTCGCTCCATCGCAGTTCGGTAGGCGTCCGTTCCCTCATCGCTGCCCAAAAACAGCGATTCGGTGGATTGTGAAACGGATCCGGTTGCTTCCGCGGTCGGTTCCGGACGATGTTCCGGTGGCTTGTTCATGCGGCGGTCACCTCCCGGCGAACCGCCGTCCCGACCGCTTCGTAGAAACGTTCCGCGATGGCGTCCACGTCGTCCTTCGTGACGATGAGCGGCGGCAGGAATCGAACCGTACTGCTGTCGCGCCCGCCCAGTTCCACGATGAGTCCGCGCTCGAAACATTCATCGCGGATTTCGGATGCGAGGTCGGAGTGGGTCGGATGGTTTCCGAGGTCGTCCTGCTTCGCTGTCGTATCGACGATTTCCGCCCCGAGCATCAGGCCGCGCCCGCGAACGTCGCCGACGCAATCGAACGTTTCCTGCGTTCCTTCGAGATGGTTGCGGAACCTGTCGCCCATCCTCTCGGCGTGGGATGCGAGGTCGTTTTCGAGAACGTACTGGATGGTTGCCTGTCCCGCGGCCATCGCCAGTTGGTCGCCTCGGAAGGTTCCGGCGTGGGCACCCGGTTCCCACACGTCCAAGTCCTGCTTGTAGACGACGACCGAAAGCGGGAGCCCGCCACCGACCGCTTTCGAGAGCGTCACAACATCGGGGACGATATCGGCGTGTTCGAAGGCGTACAGTTCACCAGTGCGTCCCAGTCCGGTCTGAATTTCGTCCACGACGAGTGGGATGTCGCGTTCGTGAGTCATCCGGCGAATTGCCCGCGTCCAGTCGTCGGGGGCGGGAATCGCGCCGCCCTCGCCCTGCACGAGTTCGAGCACCATTCCCGCCGGGTCAACGATACCACTTTCCGGGTCGGAAAGGACGTGTTCGACGTACCGACTCGCGGTTTGATGGCCGGACTCGCCGCCGATGCCGAACGGACAGCGGTAGTCCGAGGGATACGGAAAGTGATGCACGTTGGGCATCGTTCCCGGGATGGATTCCTTGGGGTCGGTGTTGCCCATCAAGGAGAGCGCGCCATGTGTCATCCCGTGATACCCCCCCTGAAACGCGAGGATAGAGCGGTTTCCAGTGGCGGTTTTGACCAGTTTCAGCGCCGCTTCGATGGCGTCGGTTCCGGCGGGGCTACAGAACTGCACCCGTGCAGAGTCCGAAAACTCGTCCGGGAGGCTGTCGAACAGCGTATCCACGAACCGCTCCTTCGTGGGCGTCGTGATGTCGAGCGTATGTAGTGGGCCGTTCGAGTCCAGCAGTTCCTCGATGGCCTGCACGACGACGGGATGGTTGTGGCCGAGGGCGAGCGTCCCCGCACCCGCCAGACAGTCATAGTAAACGTTTCCGTCCGCGTCCTCGACTTCGACCCCCTTCGCTCGTTGGATGGCGATCGGAAGATGTCGGGGATACGTTCGCGCGTTCGATTCGCGGCGCGCTTGCTGGGCCAGCAAGCGCGCGTTTCCGCTGCCGCTCATCGCATCCCTCCAGTCGAATCGACCGGTAGAGATGCATCTATTCGTGTGTTCCGCGGCGTATATCGACGCATTACAGGTTTTAGGCTCGCCTAAAACATTGTAAACCCTCCGATTTTTAGGCAGCCCTAAATATTATAAAACGTTACATTCGTCGTGGGAACAATAAAACTGCTAGACGAAAAGTAATTGAATTATCGAAGATATAGATACAGAACAAGGACGAGTAGCGCCGACTCAATTCCCATCCGGTGGAAGTTCGGTCGCGATGTACGGCCAACTATCTGCGTCAAGAACGGGTATGTTCCACGTTTCCGAGCGTTTTTACTGGATTGAGAGACGTTCGAGACGACACTCTATCTCCGAATGCCCCCAATAGCGAACGGTCTCGCACCGATGTTCGTATTCGATGAGGCCGATATCTTCCAACAGCGGGAGATGGATGTGGTGAAGTTGGAGCGCGATAGATTCGCGGTCGAGTTCGGTGTCCGCCGCGTCCGATTCTCGCTCCGAGAGCGCGTCGACGAGTTCATCCAGCGTCGTGATGTTTGAACCACCCGAAAGAACGCGGCAAATCGCTCTCCGTTGCCGATTCTCAAGAACCCGTGCGATAGTTTCGGGCGACAGTTTTCGCTCGTATAACTCCTCGGGATGAGACCGCACAGTTTCGATGTTGTCGGATCGTTTCTCGGAATCGCTCATTACCTGAGGAAACAAGTCGCTGGCCACCAATCCTTTGCCTCATTATTGAGGGTGCCTTCGTCTGGGTTACGTGCGGACGGGGTCAGTCCGTCTCGCTGCGGTTGCTGAACAGAAGCGTGAGTACCTTCTGCTGTGCTGCCTGCAAGTGTTGATGGAACGTCGGCGAGGATATGTCGAGCGTCTCGGCGAGTTCCGCTCCCGTACTCGACCGCGGATAATCGAAATAGCCCGCCAGATATGCGGCCAGCAGTATCTCGAACTGCCGTGCGGTCAGCATCGTCTCCAACTCGTGATGGAGGTCGGGTTCCGGGTGCAAGGGGTGTTCTCGGTTGCGTTTCGCAAGGAGCGTTGCGCTCGGGTAGACGGAATGAACCGCTTCGACGAACGGGCGAATCTCGGTGTTCGCCGGGACTTCGGCGATGAGCGTCCCCTCGCCGTGGGTAATCGACCCACTGCGGACGTACGCACCGTGTTCGATGAGTGCTTGCGCGGTGGTTTGTGTCCCCTTAATCGTGATTTCGAACGTGCTATCGCTGTCATTGCCCTGTATCTGTCGAACATGTTCGATACTGGGCGACGCCTCTGCTCGCTCGATGATGACGTCCGGTGAAACCCCGGAACTCGTCACGTAGAAAATGTAGGTGTCGTTCGGTGCCGGTACCACTCCATCCAGCGTGAACGAACACTCCAATTCCGCGGACGTGGTGACGAAAAAGGAACCCGTCCCGGTGAGTGAAAATTCGAGTTCGAGGATGTGGTCGCTGTAGAGGAGTTTCTTGCTTTCGGCGGCGTTTATCGCGTGGCCGATCATCTCACCCAGTTCGCCGAATACGGCCTGTTCACGCTCCCCGATGACCGTCGGTTGGGGTGCGTACACGACCAACACTCCATACGTCGTTTCCCCGTGTCCGAACGGAATGCAGGCAGCGGAACCGTAATTTCGCTCGAGTGCTGCGGCCTTTATCGACGAGGGAAATGCCGGGTCGGTTGAAATATCTTCGATGACCCGCAGCGTGCCGGTTCGCACCGCGGTCGCTGCGGCACCGTGCTCCGTTTCGGCTTTTTCGTCGGCGATCGCTTCCAGATACGCGTCATCGATACCGGCAGCGGTTTGGACGACAAACCCCTGCTCGGCCGACGACAGAGTGCCGACGAGCGCGCCGTGATAGACATTTGACGCCGCGAACCGCTCGCACACCGTCCGCTCGATTTCCTCCCGCGTCGGGGCGGCGACTAAAGCTTGATTGATATCCCTGACGATGGTGTTGATTCGGTTCAACGTCGTCAGTTCGTCACGTTGCCGAGCGATGGCACGTTCGCGTTCGGCTCGCGTCAGGGCGGCTTCCGTGTTGGCGGCCAACACCCGCAGCAACTCGAAATCGATCCGGTCGAAGTCACGAACCGACTCCGAAGACGTGAGAAACACGCCGTGTTCTCCGAGCGGGACGATAATGGCGCTTCGAATCGGTGTGTCCCGGGTTGCTCCTTGCTCCGTTGAATCCATGTCGGTGACGACGCGGGGTTCGCCCGTTTCGAAGACCTCCCAGACGAACGGATCTTCCGGCGTGAACGTCGGCACCGAACCGAGTGCGGCGGCAACGTCGTCAGTCGTTGCAACGGGTTCGAGCGCATCAGCATCCGCCGCTTTGAAATGGATTCCGCTAATCGGGAATTCGAGAACCTCCGCCGCTGTCGTCACCGCGTGCGTACAAATCGTTTCGGAGGACGCAGTCTCGAACATTCGTTGTGTCGTCTCGTGCAGCGCGTTGAGTGCATCTTCACGGCGTTTCCGGTCACTGATGTCACGAAAAATGCCTTGAATGACCTTCTGGTCGTTCAACTCGGTTACCTTCGAGCTGATTGCAACAGGTATCTGGGTTCCGTTCGCGGTGACGACCGTCAGATCGCGATTCTCCTCGAAGCGGCCGCCACGTTCCTGATGGCCTTGGAACATCCGTTCGTACCGTCCGGATTCGTCGGCGGGATGGAGCTCGGCTTGATGCATTCCTTCCAACTCGTCCATCGACCGGCCGAGCAACTCGGCCGCCGCTCGGTTAGTTTCCTGTAGGATGCCGGTTTCCGCATCGGCCACGAAAATCGCGTCCGGCGCGGTTTCCACGAGCGTCCGATACTTCTCCGTCGCCGCATCGAGTTCGTTTCGCTGTCGCTGCCGTTCGGAAACGTCCCGGAGTATCACCGTGAACAACCGCTGTCCGCGATAGGTGTGCTCGCGAAGCGAAACGGAGAGTGGAAATTCGTCACCAGTTTGCTGGAGACCGACTCCTTCGATGGTCGTGTCTTCGACAGTCGGTTCCGAATCATCGATATACTGGTAAAAATCGGAGAGATACGCGTCGCGATGCCGCTCCGGAAACAGCATGCGTATCGAGCGCCCGAGAAGCTCGTTTTCGTGATAGCCGAAAAGGGAAGTTGCCGCTTCGTTCGCAAAGACGATGGTCGCCGTCTCGTCCATCGTGATGAATCCGTCGAGTGAATCCCGAACGATGCTTTTGAAAAAAGCGGCCTCTTCGGCCGACTCGCTGCTCCTGAGTGAGCTGGCGGTCGGGTCGTTCGGGGGAGAGGGCTCGGACATGATTGTGGAATACAGGGGGAGGACGAGAAATAGGCTTTCGCTAAGCCATCGGGTATTTTCAATAAAATTATACGAATGGTGCGGTATTTTCGAGCCGATATTCAGTCGGACGACGCACGCCCCAGAACGGTTTCGGCGAGGGTCGGCACGAACGTCCCCACGTCCGTGACCATCCCGATGGCCTGTGCGCTTCCTCGGTCGAGCAGCTGCGTGACCGTCGCTGGATTGATATCCACGCAGACGACGCGGGTGGTCGATGGCAGACAGTTACCCACCGCAACGGAGTGGAGAAGTGTCGAGAGCATCAATACGAGGTCTGCCTCATGGGCTTGTTTCCGAATGGCATTCTGAGCCTCGACGGCGTCGGTGATGGTGTCCGGCAGTGGGCCGTCATCACGAATCGACCCCGCGAGGACGTATGGAACGTCGTTTTCCACACATTCGTACATCACTCCCTCTTCGATGAGTCCGTCTTCGACCGCCTCAGCGATACCGCCCGCTCGGATGACCTCGCTAATGGTGTAGATGTGGTGTTTGTGCCCCTTTCGGGGATGTTCCAGCGTTTCGATATCCATCCCCAGCGAGGTACCGTACCGACCGCGTTCGATATCGTGCACCGCGAATCCGTTACCCGCGCTGAGCATGTCGATGTACCCCTCGCGGATGAGGTGGGCCAAGTCGTCGCCAGCACCCGAGTGAATGAGTGCCGGGCCGACCACGGCGAGCACCGTCCCGCCGTCCTCTTTCGTCTCCACGATGGTTTCGCCGATTTCCCGAATGAGCGACTCCGAAGGCCGTTCGCTCGACACGCCGCCCTGCATGAATCCGAACGGGCCGCCCCCGCCGCGCGGACGTTCCGGCGGGTCAACTCGCACGCCGGACTCGTCCGTAACGACGAGGTCACCTTCCTCGATAGCGTTGAGCACCTTCGTCGTCGCCCGCCGCTCGTCGGGGTCGATGACGATTGCACAGTCCATCTCGATGTTTTCGACGGAGATCCACTCGTCCTCGTACCGAACCTGCGTCGGGTGGTTCGTCGTGGAGTAAAAGCCGTGCGGAACGACTTGGTCTTCCGGAGCCGGTTCCAGCGCTGCGTCCGTCGGATTCGGGACGTGTGCGCCGTTTTGGTGCAGTTCGTGCAGGATAGACCGAAGCGTCTCCTCGTCGTTCGCCGAGACGGCCATTCGGGCATACGACTCCTCGTCTTTGTGTTTGCCGACCCGAAACTCTTCGACCTCGAACTCCCCGTCGAGATCCATCACGACGCCGAAACATTGTTGCATCATGCCGGAGTCGATGATGTGTCCCTCCAACTCGACTGTGCGAGATTGTACCATACAAAACCGGATGTGCGAGAGTGGTATCAGCGTTGTGTCGCCGGACAGATTCTCGCTACTCCACCACCCGGCCGCCATCGAGATAATGGGTGATCTTGTCGGTCGTCGAAGTCGCCCGCTTTGTAAACGTCACGAGGCGCTCGCCGTCGACCGTTCGGTCGTCCGTGATATCGAGCGTCATCCCGAGGGAATCCAGATGCGAAAGTGTCGCATCGATAACGTCCGCATCGTCCCGAATCGTGTGCTCTTCACCGGCGAACTCCCCAGTGTTCACTCGCTGAATCGTCTCGACCATCGGCAACAGAATGGCTTCGCCGAGTTCGTGCGCTCGCCGCTCGATTGCCGCAGTCGGTTCGTTCCATTCGACCGCTTGGAAAGCATCGCGAACGAGACGGGGGAACATGAAATCACGACCGGTATCGAAGGGCAAGGAGAACGCATACGCGAGGTTATCCCGATGCGTCGCCGGTGTCGTGTATTTGAGCAGATTTCGCCCGTCGAGCGATTTCATGACGACTCCCTCGCGACCGCGGGCGTCGAGGTTATTCAGCAGTGCCGACACGGCTTCCGTCTCAGTCGGGTCGTACCGGCCGAACAAGGTGGTTTGTGGAATGTCGTACTCCGAACACAACCGACGACGGTCGGCGACGGAAACCGGCCGTCCAGTCACGCGGTCGCGGATATCGAACACGCGAAACGCCACGTCCGAGATACCCGGATAGTCGTACGTCGTGTACGGGTTTCGTGGCCCGACCATCTCCCCGCAAAGCATGACCGTCGGGTTGTCGTCGAAAAACGGCGAAAGGGCGATGCTTCTTTCGACTTTCGCGGTCGTAAACGGGCAGATGAATCCACCGCGGGTGAACGCAAAGAGCGTCCCGTCGACACGGACGACGCGAACGTTGTAGCCGTTTAGCTTCTCTTCGATGACGAACGGTTCATCGAAGAACGCCGGGACACCTTCTCCGAGGACGAGAATGCGTGGAATACTCGGAAACCCTCGGACGACCGTCTCGCCGATGAGTACCGTTCCACGTTCGATACCGGAACGTGCCTTCGGAAGGAGCCGATAGTCATGTCCCTCGTACGTCCACTGCTGGAAATGCTCGACGAAATCTTCGACTGCATCGGGTGAAATCCCGAGTTGGTCGACGGACACCATGCTAGCTGTTAGCGAGTCTGCGGGAAAAGAATGACGACGGCACGACAGTGTCGAGTGTCGTGGAAATTCGGGCGTTCACACCGGTGGAGAGAGCTATTATCGGTGAGCACCGATACACATCTATGGCTGACTTTCCGTTGAAACAGCGATTCGTGCTCGACACGTCGGTGTTCATCACGGAAGAGATTCGCCGTGGAGACGAATCCCTCGATGAAACCCTCGTCCGACTGCTCGACCTCATCGCCGACGCGAAACTCGAACTGAACATCTCCTGTTATCTCCCACCGTCGGTGTACGACGAACTCACGACGATGTTGGACGAACGTGACGTCTCCGAGGAGGTCTATTCAAAACTCAACATTTGGGTCATCAAGAAAAATCCCGCGCGGTACGAGGTGATGATTCCGGCGGAAATCGTCTACCAGTTTATCGACGAGATGAGCGACCGGGTCAATCGCGGCCTTCGCCTCTCTGAAAAAGCGGTTCGCGAGGCCCGGACGTTGGAAGAACAACCCGTCGAAGACCACGAATATATGACGGAAATCGATGCGTTGATTTCCAACCTTCGGGACAAATATCGCCGCGTCCTTCGGCGCGGCGTTCTCGACTCGCGCGAGGATTTCGACCTGCTGATTCTTGCTCGGGAACTCGACGCAGGCGTCGTCACCGAGGATACCGGCATCATCGGCTGGGCGGAGGATTTCGGCCTCCGATATCTGAAGGGCCGGGATTTCCCCTCGCTGCTCGAAGAGTATCTCGAAGCGAACCAGTGACTTTCCATGAACGGGAAGCGTAGCCGCTGCGTGTGCTGAACTACTGACTGCGAAAAATCGAAAATTTTCTGCTCAGGGTTCGAGCAGAACTTTCGTCACACCTTTCTCACGGTTGTCGAACCGCTCGTACATCTCCGGTGCTTTGTCGAGGCTCACGCGATGCGACACGACGAAACTCGGGTCCGCACGCCCCTCGATTATCAGGTCACGAAGTTCGCGGTTGTAATCCTTGACGTTACACTGGCCGGTGCCGACCTTGAGTCCTTTCTCGAAGAACTTCCCGAAGTCGATGCCGAGTCGGCCCTGCGCGGCCATCTCGTCCGGCGCGCCGGGGTCGGACGGCACGTACAGGCCGGGGACGCCCAACTGCCCGGTCGCGCGAACGACCTGAATCAGTTGGTTGAGCACGACCGCGGGGTTCTCCCGTGCCGGGTCGTAGGCGTCGTCGCCTGTGTCGGTTTCCGGGTCGATCGCTTGGTAACCGACAGCGTCTACGCCTTTGTCCACACCGCTGCCGTGGGCGTCCTTTATTTGTTCGACCGGGTCGCTGTCCTCGAAGTTGATTGGCGTCGCATCACAGTGTTGTTCCGCGAGTTCCAACCTACTCGGGACCCTATCGACTACGTAGATTTCCGAGGCGCCCTTGATTTTCGCGCTGTAGGCGGCCATCAGTCCGACCGGTCCCGCCCCGAAGATGGCGACCGATTCGCCGGGTTGGAGGTTGGCCAGTTCCGTCCCGTGCCATCCCGTCGGGAAGATGTCCGCGAGCAGGATGAACGAATCCTCGTGCTCGGTGCCTTCCGGCAGTTTCAGTGCGTTGAAGTCCGCGAACGGGACTCGAAGCCGCTCCGCTTGCCCGCCCTTGTACGGCCCCATCGCAACGTATCCGTACGCGCCACCGGCAAAGCCGGGATTCACGTTGGTACAGAATCCTGTGTATCCGTTCTCGCAGTTCTTACAGAAGCCACAGGCGACGTTGAACGGAAGGACGACTCTGTCACCTTCCTCGAGCGTCTCCACCCCGTCGCCGACTTCGTCCACAATTCCCATGTTCTCGTGCCCGAACACGATTCCCGGATCCGCGTCGGTTCGGCCCTCGTACATGTGGAGATCCGACCCGCAGATGGCCGTCGTGGTGATGTCGATAACGACATCGTTCGGGTGTTCGATTCCTGGTTCATCGACCGATTCTACTGCTACGTCGTGCGGTCCTTGATAAACGACCGCGTCCATTGACATTCGTTCCCACCCCTGCAACTACACGGCTACGGGGGTCACGACTATGATGTTTTTGTCCCAAAAGAGGAGGTGTCTGCTGGCGTCGATTCGCTCGTTCAAATTCGGTACAGAGCCGTGAGGGATATGCACGTACGAACCGACCGTCCATCGTGGATAGAAGGTCATTCATCGAACTGCTGGGAGGGACGGTCGTCGGGGGAGGCGAAATCGTGAGCGCGCGGCAGGATGACGAACGCTACAGGAATCCGCGGGTCACTGCATCCCTCGTTCGGTACTGGGAAGTCGAGGCGCGAGAGACGGATCGAATGCCACTCCGTAGCCGAGGCATCGATCTCGGAGGCGCGTACACAACTACGCTGATTTACAAGGATACCCGCCTCACGGCAGCGTTCGACGAACGCCTTCGTCGCGATTTCGAGGGTATCGTTGGAGCGTTCATCACGACCCGCATCACGTTCGACTCGCCGCTCTCGGCGTTCGCGCAACCTTCGTTGGTCACCGGACTCGCCAAGCGTCGGTTCGAACGCACGGCGCGGAGACGCGGATTTTCGAGATTGCGCGAGCGCGAGCCAGCCGAGCGAGAAACGACGCAGGAGCAAGCGACTGCCGAATACGAGGGGTATTATAGCATCGATCGATACACCGAGACGCCGCCGTCGAATATCTCAAGGTTTCCGGGGATCGGTCGGGACAACCGGGTACAGACGGTGCTCTACTTCGACGTGTCTCGTTCCGGTCGATCACTCATTCTCGCGGCGGGTATCCGACCGACGGACGAGCTGTTAGGGGTTCTGAACCGTGACGACGACGCGTACCGACGGGAGCTCCTTCGTCTGATGCACAGCGTTCGGTGACGGTTCGGCGGCTCGCGGCGCGAAACATGATATCCGAGCAATAACTTTGTACCCGGAAGACGTCCCTCCATGTGGGTGTGGGGACAATGGGACAAACAGACGAAAGCAAGGCTGTCGTTCGCAGATTGATAAACGAGTTCGTCAACGAAGGTGACGAGTCGATTGCCGACGAACTGCTCGCGCCGGACTACGTTCGATACGACCCCGACGCACCGAGTGGTGTGCAGGGACCGGACGAGTTCACGGCGATGATAGGGATGTTTCAGTCGGCGTTTCCGGACGGCGAAATCAGTATCGAGGAGATGATCGCAGAGGGCGATTTGGTCGTCTTCCGCGGGACGGAACGTGGCACCCACGACGGGGAGTTCATGGGTCACGAACCGACAGGTGAGACGTTCGAAATCACCGGCCTCGCGATGCATCGCGTCGAAGACGGCCGTATCACGGAAACGTGGGCGAACTGGGATATGCTGGGACTGCTTCAGCAACTCGGTATCGTTCCGGTGCCGGATGACCTCGCAGAGATGGCGGGATAAGTCGTTTCGGCAGATTAACGGGTGAAATCAGGACAGTGGACGAGGCTGCCCGACAGCCTCGTCCACATCAGAAAAAACGCCGTACCGACCAGTACAGTCCGGTTAGCGCGTTTCGAACGCCATGTATCGGGGAGAAACCCGTATCGGGGTTGGTCGCGAATTCGAACTCGGTGTCGAGCGTATTTTGAGAAACGTGGAGTAGTTCGCCGGTTGCGACCCGTCTCCCGTCAGCGTCGGTAACACGCAGAAGCGCCATCTCATCGGTTGTACCCACGACACGGTAAATGCCGGGAGTGTATCCATCGTTCGTCGGACGGTAGTGTTCGTGGACTTCGACCATGATTTTAGGGGGAACGTTGGTATCGAATTCAATCGCCGCTATCGTCAAGGTACCGCCGTTTCCAGGCGGCGTCGTTCGCATTCTCGTCCGATGGCGAACTCACGACCCTCGCTCCCGTGGGTATTTCGAGCGCACCCGTCCGGCCACAAAACAGTGCTTGTTTGCCGTCGTCATTCGGAGGGAATGGGAGAAATACCACGCCGAGGGGTGTTACGGGGAACCGCGGGACTCGCGCTGGCGTTCGCGGGACGGGACGTTTTTCGAGGTGGAGAGCGGAACGAAGGGGGGCGTCGTTTCGCCGACGCCGTCGTCTCAACGGCGTCGGCACTCGAATCCGCGTTCGCCGACCTTTCGACGGGCGACACCGTCGTCATTACGGGCGACAACGCACCCTACCGAACGACTCGCTGGCTCGACATCGACGTGGACGGCGTCACCGTCGTCGGCCCGGACGTGCCGACGCTCGTCAAACCCGCCGACGGAGCGAACGTCGGTGGGTTTCGAATCGGCCACAACGACCACTGCGAGAACGTCACGATTCAGGGGGTGGGATATGACGGGAATCCTGACGGTCAACGAGCGAGTTCGAAACGGTGCCACGGCATCGTCGTCCGAGACGCGACGAACGTCACCCTCTCCGGGAACTATCTCACTCGAACACACCCGTATCACGAGCACAACAGCGGTGGAAGCGGTATCAGTGCGGAAAAGGAATCGCGAAACGTCCGCATCGTCGGCAACCAGATCGACGATATCGGGGACAGAGGGATTCAAATCGCTGGCGAACAGGTCGTCGTCTCCGGAAACGTCGTCACGAACGGGCTCGACCGCTCGATTTCCTGTGACGTGTGGCGTGGCTCCGACCACCACCAAGCCCGGAACGTGGCTATCGTGGGAAACGTGCTGGGAAACAACATCGAGGGAAGCCTCACCGGAATCGGCGGCAACGACCTGCAGGCGGGCGGGTACATCCTCATCGCAAACAACATCGGTTTCGGCACGCACAAATCGTTCTGTCACGCCGGATTCAACGGCAGGGCGAGAAACGTCCGAATCGATGGCAACGTGAGCGTCAAGGATGGTGCCGCCGACTTCGCCGGAATCTCGCTCAACATCGACCGGGCGACGAACGTCACCATCGTGGACAACGACCTCTACGACTACGGTGGAGCGGGCGTCAACGTCGAGGAGGGAATTTCGGAGTTCGTCGTCGCCAGAAACGGCCTCTACGACACCGGAACCGACGGGATTCGAATCAACGGTGCGAGGGATGGTGTCGTCGCCCGAAACATCGTCTCGGGAACCGGACGGAGTGGAATCCTCCTCGACGGTGCCCGATTCGTCGCAGTCGAACACAATCTCGTTCGACGGGTCGAACGATCCGGCATCGTCTCCAGAGGGCGCGGTCGAACGCACCACGAGATCACCGACAATCACGTTCGGGAGTACGGACGGAGCGACGGCTACTATCAGGGAATCCTGCTACAAACGAAGGGAAACATCGTCTGCGGGAACAGAATCCACCGGAGCGATGGCGGCCTCGCAATCGTCGAAGCCGACAGCGGTGGCGACAACTGCTACGGCGAGAACTGGGCAGATGGGAACTCGCCGTGGCGCATCGAAAGCGCCACTTCGTTCGTACGGGGCCAGATTCCCGCGTTCGACGTGCATCGCGGCGTCGTCGCCGACAACACCGGAACCGTGAGGGTTCAGTTCGACAAACCCTACGCACAACGACCCAAACTGACGTTCGGACGCGTCGGTGGCGGTGTCGAATCGGTATCCTACTCGAAAACGAAAGGCGGCACGTTCGACGGAGTGGAACTCACAGTCGGCACCCCGAACGCGACCGTTGACCTGTTCGTCGAATCGGTGTGACGAATGACTCGAACCTGTTGGGGGAAATTCTTTTTTACGAACCGACCAATGAGTTGTCGGGGGAAATGAAAATGAACCAGACACGACGGCGAGTGCTTCGACTCGTCGGCGCGAGTGGACTGACAGTTCTCGGTGGGGTTTCGAGCGCACAGGAGACGACTACGACGAACGGTGAGAGCGGCGGGAACGTCGCCCGCGCTCGAATCATTCACGCCGTGCCCGGCGCCCCGAACGTCGACGTGTACGTAGACGGAAACCGCGTTCTGCAAGACGTGGCGTACAAGGACGTGAGCGACTACCTCGAACTCGAACCGGGCCAGCACACCTTTCAGGTCGCGCCCGCGGGACAGGGACGAGAGAGCGCGCTCATCGAAGAACAGGCGACGCTCGAAGCGAACACCGACTATACGATTGCGGCGGGAGGGACACCCGACAGTCCTGAGGCATTCTCGTTCGTGGACGAAAACGAACCGCCATCCGGCGACCAGGTTCGCCTCCGAGCGGTTCATCTCTCGCCCGACGCGCCAGCGGTCGATATCGCGGCGGACGGTGAGGTACTGGTCGAGGGTCTCGAATTCGGCAACGCCAGCGACTACGTCGAGGTTCCCGCCGGGTCGTACTCCATCGAAATTCGACCTGCTGGAGAGAGCGAGGCTGTTGCGATGTTCGACGCAACCCTCGACGGTGGCACCGTCGTGTCGGCATTCGCCGTCGGTCTGGTGGAGGCTCAGGACGAAGCGCAGTCGCTCGACCTCGTGACCACCGTGGACGCAGGGGGCGACGGAACGACGACTACCACGACCACCACAACCACCACGACGGAGACGACAAGCTAGTCTCGAATCGTTTGCACAGCGACAGCGGTTATTTTTCTAGCGACGTGACGACGCGAGACGAGAGCAACGAGCGACGTCTCCCCGGACGAGCTACTTATTCGGCAGGCGTTCCCGCTTCGACCCTGAGATAGACGATGCTACCCTCGGTCTCCTCTTCGGGGTCTCCCCAACCGTCGTGGTCGTCCGGATGCTGGTAGAACAACTCGGGCGGTTCGTGGGCACCTTTTCCCTGCGGCTTCTCCGGCATCATCACGTAGTGACCACCGCGCGGTCCGCGCAAGTGAACGCGGTAGTACACCTCGTTATCCCTCGCTGAGCGCTCCTCTGCGACCCTATCCACTGAGAAAAAACGCGGCGTTCTGAGCGTACCGGTGTCGGTGCCGACCGCAACCGAATCGCCGCGTCGGAGCCGACGAATCAGCGACCGCATCTCGTCTCGACCCACATCATGAGTGCGATTCGTTCGTTTCATACCCACTTGTACGACGCGGGCGGCTATAACCTGTTCCAGCGAGTCAGTCCAGCGATATCGAATCCGGCACCACCGGGGCGATGTTCGACGGAGCGAGTTTTTATCCCATTTATAACAGCCCTGAAACACGAGGAGGAATCGACATGGTTTAAGTACCGGGTCGATGTTAGATGTGTCATGGGTAGCCATGGGGAATGTCAAACCGACTCGTTACAAACCAGTGAAGACTCACGGCCGTCCCGGATCCGCTCCCGTTCGCCACTGGACGCCGGGTACCGACTGAGTTGGAATTTGGGCGACCGTCTTCGACAGCTCGACACGGTGACGCTCACCTCACAACTGACAGACACCCAGTCACGACGGACGCTCTCCGTTTACGACCCCGATGGCGACACGTATCTTGTCCGTCTCCGAACCGCCGTGGGACGGGAGCGATACCGCGAAGTACCGAAATCCGAGTTCGACCTCGACGATCTCTCACGGGACGGTCATTGGAATCTGATTACATAGAGCGTTCGCCGTCGAACACCGGAGACGTTCCGAGACCGACCATCGACGCGGACGAGACATCTAACTCACCTGTGATAATGATTTTACCGACCGTTCTCGATAGTTCGTTTGATGTCTGTGCACAATCTGCACGATTACGACGAGAAACGGGAATCGTTCGACTGGGACGACATCTTCGGCGAGGCCGACTGGGACGCACCGGAGCGACTCAACATCGCTCACGAGGTCTGTGACCGGCACGCAGACGACCGCGGGAAGGTCGCACTCTACTACGCCGGAACGAACGGCGAACGTGAGACGCTCACGTTCTGGGAGCTGGCCGAACAGTCGAACCGGTTCGCGAACGTCCTCTCCGACCTCGTGGATACGGGCGACCGCGTTTTCTCCTACATGCCGCGGATTCCGGAACATTACGTCGCCCTCATCGGGACGCTCAAGGCGGGCGGCGTCTGGGGCGGCGTAAACGAACGGTTCGGCCCGGACGGTATCGCCTACCGATTGGACGACTGCGATGCCAAAGTCGTCATCACGACGCCGAGAAACCGAGGGACGGTCGAGAAGGCACTCGATGACGCGCCTTCGGTCGAACACGTCATCGTGGTCAGCGACGACGGAACCGGCATCGAGCGCGGCGACATCAGCTATCACGCGGCGATGGCCGACGCCGAAACGGAGTTCGAGACAGTCGAAACCGGCGGCGAAGACAATGCCCTCCTGTACTACACCAGCGGAACGACCGGACTGGCGAAAGGCGTCCTCCACAAACATCGCTGGGTCGCTGGCGTCGCCGCGACCCAGCGATTCGCGGTCGATTTACAACCCGGTGACCTGTACTGGTCCACCGGCGACCTCGGGTGGTTGACCGGGCCAATCAACACCCTGGGGGCCTGGTTCTGGGGGGCAAGTCTGTTCACCTACGAAGGCGAATTCGACCCGGCGACGTGGGCGAACCTGCTCGACGAGTTCCCGATTTCGGCGCTGTTCAGCGTGCCGACCGCCTACCGGATGCTCCGCGAGAACGAGCAAGTGCTGGAGGATACGAATCTCGACCTTCGACACGCGCTCTCCATCGGGGAACCGCTTTCGGCGGGCGTGGTCGAGTGGGGCGAGGATACCCTCGGCGTCACCATCCACGACACCTATGGCCAGACCGAGACGGGGAACATGATAATCAACAACTACCCGACGATGGAAATTCGGCCCGGAAGCATGGGCAAACCATTGCCGGGAATCGAGGCCGCCGTGGTTGACCCGGAAACCGGCGAACCATTAGAACCCGGCGAAACGGGTGAAATCGCCCAGCGAGGCGACTACCCCTGCTTCTTCGCGGAGTACTGGCAAAAGCCGGAGAAAACCGAGAGCTGTTTCGTGAACGACTGGTATCTCTCCGGCGATTTGGGTCATCTGGACGAGGACGGCTACTTCTGGTTCGAGGGGCGCGCCGACGACGTTATCATCAGCGCTGGCTACCGAATCGGCCCGTTCGAGGTCGAAAGCTCGCTCGGCGAACATCCTGCTGTCGCGGAGTCCGCCGTCGTGCCGAAATCCCACGCCGAACGCGGCAACATCGTGAAAGCCTACATCGTCCTGAGCGAGGGCGCAGACCCCAGTTCCGACCTCGCGGAAGACATCAAAACCCACGTCAAAGAGGAACTCTCTGCGCACGAGTATCCCCGTGAAGTCGAGTTCGTGGACGAACTACCGAAGACGGTAACGGGGAAGATTCGCCGCACCGAACTGCGCGACCAGACCGGCGAATAGGCGAAGAACCACCACCCTCATTACCAGATTTTCGGGACGAGACGATACGGGGTGTCCGCGGCGTATTCATGATATTCGTCTCCCAGTTCCTCCCGAAGAGCACGCTCCTCAATTGAAATCCGGTAGCCATAGCCGACGATTCCGGCCAGCGACACGAATGCGAAACTGAGCCAGTTTCCGGTCGCCATCCCGAGTCCGACCACCGACAGCAATCTGCCGGTGTACGACGGGTGACGAACCAACCGATATGGCCCGGTATCGATGACTTCGTCCGTGGAATCGACTGTCACCGTCGTCGAAAAGTAGCGACCAAGCGTCCACACGGCGTAGCGTCGAACCCCGACACCGAACAGAATGGTGGCGATTCCGAACCAAAAAGTGAAGGATGGAAACGGCAGTTGAGCCGCCGGAACTACTTCGGTAGCGAGGCTTGCGAGTACGATACCGGCTGGGATAGCGCCCCCGAGAACGCGTTTCGACCCGCGGTCTTGGGTACCGTCGGAATCGGAGTCGTGCCGAAGACCGATGAGGAAGTTGGAAACGACCCAGACGGCGATAGTGGCGAAGAAGATGGACTGGTAGGGTTGCCGAAAGACGAGGGAGGGTGGCATACGTCGTTTCGAAACTCCGAAACCCGATAATTATTCTGACATTATTGATGTTCGTAAATGTCGTGGAGAAGTTACAGCGACCGACAGAGTGAACGACGAGTGAGTTGGCGAGCGCCCGGAATCAACCAGCGGTACAGTACTTCGACCGATTTCGCCGCATCGAGAACGTGGCCGATATCGGATGAGCGTGGACGACCACACCACAAGAAAAAATTCCCGTCTACTTCCGAAATGTCTCGTCGCGAATCTCCACACCCACCTTTTCCCGCGTCGCATCGAAATCGCTCGTTGACACGATTTTGCCGAGTGCCTGCTCGTACCGATTCAGCGAGAGGACGAACTCGCTGACGCTCACGTCCGATTTCCCCGACGGCGGCGTGTAATCGGGCATCGGAAGGAGGGTTCCGTCGCCGAGAGCGAGGAAATCCAGTTGGTCGAACGGGACGTCGTCGTGGAACAAGCGGTATGTCGCCTGCTGGGGGGTATCGTCCGCAGACCATTCTTCCCATGGGGCGGATGCCGGTGACCAGTCGCCGATTCTCTCCACCCTGATGCCATGGTCGGGATACGTGAACGAATCGGGCACACCATTCGTGTCCCAGTCGTTTGGGGTCGAGTCGAGCACCGCCTGCTTGAGGTCGGTGTTGCTCATGCAGAGGTTCATTTCATGACGTAAGTGAAATAGCTATTTGCCGCAAAATTACGTATTTAGGTTCGAAGCTTTCAAATGCAGGGTTCCGGTCACGGACGGCGAGTCGTCGCGACGGTTCGGTCACCGGTAGTTTCATAGCCGAATCAGTTGTTGGTTAGTCACCATTTCCGACCATGTCACCGAACCGACGCCCCATCTACATCGGCACCGACCCCGAAGACGCCGTCTGTGAACGTCACGGCGCGATGGAACCGAAAACGCCGGTCGTCACCTTCGACGGGCACGTTCACGCCCTCCGTAAACCGGTGGCGGTTCGCAACTGTCCCGACTGCTGTCTCGAACTCGCCCGCAAAAGTGGCGGCCCGACAGCCACCGAACAGGACGCTTTCGAAGCCTGTTGGCGACAACTGGTCGATGAGGGTTGGCGCAACGGGTTGGAACGTATGTTCGTCGACCTCGGCCGTGGTTCGGTCGAAAAGGAGACGATTTACATTCACGAAAAAATCAAGCCGACGGCGATTCCGAGCTATCTGCGTGAGGCCGACGACTGGACGGTTCGGACGAGGGACTGAATCCGCCTTCGAGCGTCTCGTTCGGCGTTCGAAGCCTCGGATGGTGTCTCGATTTTGTCGCTTTGCCCACCATGCTAAAGCATCCCGCGATTCATACAGACTAGGTGGGTGTCGTGGGGCGCTGTACCGACAGAGAGCGTGCCACATCACCGCCGGAGCCGATTCCCATGCCGAACTCGCTACCGTTCATCCAGCAACTCCCAATTCCTGATGCCCGGGTACTGCTTTCGACGTTTTTGCTCGTCGTCCTCGTATTCATCACGTGGGTGTTGTGGAAGACCGCGCCGAGATTGAAACGACAGGTCAATCCACGTATCGTGGATGTCCTCCTCCTCACCACGAGCGGACTCGCCGCGATTCTCATCGGACAGTACACGCTTGCGCTCTGGACGGACGGCACCGCTCCCGCCCCGCAGGTCGATGTCTATTCGCAACTCACGTCGGCGGGAGTCAGACTGGCGATAACCTTCGGTGTCCTCGCGGCGGCCTATATCGGTGCGGGGATGCTCGTTCGTGTCGTCGACCGTTTCGCCGCTGGAAGCGGTCAAATCACAAGCCATCAGGGGGAGGTAATCGCCCGAATCACGGAGCTCAGCGTCTATCTCTTCGCCGGATTGTTGCTGCTCGGCGTCTGGCAGGTGGACGTTCGTGCGTTCCTCATCGGGGCCGGATTCCTCGGCATCATCATCGGATTGGCTGCGAACGAAACCCTGAGCGCGTTGATTGCGGGATTCACGCTCATGTTCTCGCGGCCGTTCGAAATCGGCGATTGGATACGAATTCCATTAGAGGGCGACCTGGGCGACGAGGGAATCGTCACCGACATCACGTTGTTTACGACGCGAATTGAGACGTTTTCGGGCAAATATGTGATCATTCCGAACGACGTGGTTGGGTCGAACATCATCACAAACTACGGACGGAAGGGCCGACTCCGACTCGAAGTGGAAGTCGGCATCGATTACTCGGCCGACCCCTACCGGGCGATATCGGTTGCGGAGCGAACGATGGCGAACGTAGACGATGTTTTGGAAGTTCCCCGACCCCGTGCCGTGTTGACGGGATTCGGCGATTCTGCCGTCCTCCTCGAACTCCGATTCTGGATCGACCGACCAAGCAGTCGACGGCAGTGGCGCGCCATTACGGCTGTCATCGCGGCAGTGAAAACCACCTACGACCGGGAAGGAATCAAGATACCGTTCCCCCAACACGAGGTGTCCCAGCGGGAGGGAACCGGCGAATTTCGTATCGTAGACGGCCACAATCGAGAACGACGAATCGAGTAGGTTCGGAACGCGTGTTCGCCGATTCAGCGAACGCATCACCGAGCAAGCGGCCGGTTGTGAGAGCGACACGCGGTGATGCTTCGACGGGCACGCCTACAAGGTCGATATTGAGCGAACGTCGGACTGAACGACCGCGGAATCACCCGATTTTCTCCAAACAGTTCCCGCAGTAGTCGGCGTAGCTGGGATTTTCCGTCTCGCAGGCACGACACCGAACGGACTCGAAAACACGGTTCGACGCGGGAATGTTACGGCCTCCCCCCGAGAAGCCGAAGAAGTCGGGGTGAATCAGCGAATCGGACACCGGGCCGAACTCGCCGTTCATCGTTCGATTGACCAAATCGTCGTCACGAAGGGCCATCAGCCCTCGCCACAATCCGAGGAACAACAACGTCGGCGCGACGGTGAGCACTCCGGCGACGAGTACTCGAAAGACGGTCTCGGACACCATGGTATGAGATAGCAACCCGAACAATATAACTATTAAAAATGAGGGTGGATGGGAATCCTCAAATAGAACGTCGCTACTCGTCCGGATTCGTCACCGGATTGCGCGTCTCACAGTACGGACAGCGGTTTCTGAACCGTTCCAGGTTCGTCCCACAGTATCGGCAAACGTAGCCCCCATCGGGCGCTTCGACGGTTGTCGCAGACGACGAGCTTTCCCGCGTCAACACGCCGGCGCGAAACGCGAGCACACCGCCGATGACGAGCAGGCCGACCGCAACTCCGGCCAGTATCGTGCCGTCTACGCCGATTCCGCCGACCAAGGTTCCGAACTCGTTTCCGCCGAGCAGTCGTCGCCCGAGCGAGAAAACCATGAGGAGTATTAGAAGTCGGAAAAGGCGTCCACGTCCGGGTATCGACCGCCGCATTATTCCACCCCACCGTTCATACGTCATCTCGGGAGCGAGCGGGTATAAGCCCTCGGTACGCCGAGTATCGACCGACGGTCACTCGTCGCCGAATAGGGATGGTTCCGATTCCCCCTCGTCCACGCTGAGAGGGACGGGCGGACCCCAGAGATACCGGTGTTGACTGCCACATTCCGAGCAGTCGTAGGTCGCGATTCCTTCGCCATCGTCAACGTCCGAGTCCCACTCGTCCGGATCCGTCGCCTCCGTCGCTATCAGTTCCATCGTCTCCGGACAGCGGATTTCAATCCGGTGGTCACGGCCAAACTCCGGATGGTCGTCGTTGTCACGTCGGCTGAATGGGTTGAGTTTGTCGAACATAGTGATGCAAACCGCTGTTGCCTCGAAGACAAGTCGTATTCACGGCAATACTGGTAGGGGTTGACCGAACACTAATCCGTCGGTGCACGACCAAACATGTCACAGAAAATTCAAACACGTTCTGGTTGGAACACCTACCCGTTCTGCGGTTTGAAAATATCGGCGATGCGCCCGACGAACGAGTTCGGTGCATCGGTCTCCTCGACGATTTTGTACTCACGACGGAGCGTATCGTTTTTCGTGAGACGAAGGACGGACATCCCATTGGCTGCAATCACATCTGCGATAGCATTTCCGACGATTTCGCCGGAGGTCGTGACGAGCGTCGCGCGCGCATCCGCATCGGACGCCACCGATTGCAGTTCCCGAACGTCGTTTTCGTCGGGGCGTTCGTGAACAGCGGCGATAATGCGGTCGTCCAGCAGGTCGTCGTGTGCAAACACATGAACCGGAATCTCCTCCTCCGATTCGTTCGTCACCGTCGTATCGATCGTCGTTTCGAACTTCCTCGCTTCCAGTAACTCCACCACCAACTGGCGCGCAGTGAGTTGCTCTTCGACCCACTGGACACCCTGGTCGCTGATGTAGTACCGATAGAGGATCCGCTCGATAGTTTGCAGTGGTGGCGCGACGTAGAGACATTCGCGACACCGGAGTCGGTGTTCCGGCGTTTCGAACACGTTTTCGCAGTCCTCACAGATGTGTGCGGCGTCCGATTCGAGATGTTTCAACGATTCCAGATGCGCCTCACAGTCGGGACACATGACATCGTCCTCGGCGACGAACTGCTCGCGCAGTCCTTCGTATCCACAGTCGGGATGTCGAAAGCGGTCAGTACGAATCGTCTGCGGCGATTCGCACGTCGGGCAGGCGGTGGTGTACTGCATCCCTTTTGCTTCACATCGCGGACAGATGTACTGCTTTTCCTGAAATTCACGATAGAGGAGGTCTCGTTCCGCCAGCGTTTCCAGCACGTCGAACGTCTCACCGTCGCGCTCGTCCAACTGCTGTGTCGCATCTGGATAGGTCACTTCTCCCGTATCAACGTCGAGCGTCGGCCGAATCTCGTCCAACGACCCCTCCCAGAGGGCGGTCAATAGCCGTACCGTACCCGGTGAAGCCATGTCCTATCACGACAGGCGACAGCCATTTAGTAATGATTCGAATACCGCTTGGAAGCAGCCACTGAGTATTCCAACACGTGTAGCAATTGTATGAAAAACAGTGTGAACACTCTACAACTGTGTCGTTCGCCGAGAACCGCTATCGAAAGATCTCCGGCGAGATAGCGATTCGAACAGGCATCCCCATCGGCCAGCAAGCAGAGGCTACGCTATATACGACCAGTTTCAGCCGACACCTGATTTCCGCCTCACGAGGCAAACGATGACCCGTTTGCGGTGGAAGATGACACTGGGACGGAGTTCACAGCAGACAGTAGTTTATTGGTCTCGCTCGTGAAACGAGTTGTCGTGTCACGAGCTGTCGTCGTCGGGGCGGGAATGACCGATTTCGGCCCGCACGACCAACCGATAGAAGAACTGTTCGGGGATGCCGCATTCCTCGCGATTGACGACGCTGGCGTCTCGCTCGACGAAATCGACGCGTTCTACTTCGGCAACGCGCTGGGCGGACAAGCCGAGGACGACACGCATCTCGCGCCGAAACTGGCGACCCACATCGGCATCCACGGAATTCCGTGCCAGCGGTTCGAGGACGCGTGTGCGACCTCGTCGAACGCGTTCAAGCATGCGGTTCAGGCCGTCGAATCCGGAATCCACGATGTCGCCTTGGTCGGCGGTGCGGAACGCTGTACGCCCGAAACCGGACTCGGAACGGGCGAGATGACGAAAATCTTTGCGAGCGCGGCCCATCGTCAGTACGAGCAACCCGCCGGACTGACGTTCCCCGGCGTGTTCGCACTGCTCACAAAACGGCATATGCACGAGTACGGGACGACCGAGGCGCAACTCGCCGAGGTCGCGGTGAAAAACCACCATCACGGTCAGTTCAACCCCCATGCGCATTTCGGCCGCGACACGAACGTCGAAGCGGTTCTGGACAGCCCTATCGTCGCGGACCCGTTTCATCTCATGGACTGCTGCCCCTTCTCCGACGGTGCGTCCGCAGTCATCGTCGTCTCCGACGACCTCGCTGAGAACTTCTCCGGCGACGCCGTCTCCGTCACCGGCGTCGGCCACCGCACCGACGCGATTCCGTTGGCCGACAAGGCTTCGCTTTCGGCGACGCAGTCCGCCCGCGACGCCGCACGCGAAGCATACAACCAAGCGGGAATTACCGCTTCGGATGTCGATTTCGCCGAAGTCCACGACTGTTTCACCGGGGCGGAGATACTGGCCATCGAGGCGCTCGGCCTGTTCGAGGACGGCACGGGTGCGCAGGCGGCGGTCGAGGGGAAAACCTACACCGACGGAGAGATACCAGTGAACCCGAGCGGTGGCCTCAAAGCGAAAGGCCATCCAATCGGCGCGACGGGAACCGCGCAAATCGTGGAGTTGACCGAACAACTCCGCGGCACTGCCGGTAGACGTCTAGTCGAAGGGGCGACGACGGGAATCGCACACAACCTCGGCGGCGACGCCGGAACGACGGTCGTCACCGTCATGGAGGAACGAGCATGAGTCCGAGCGATGGCGTCGAAACGGACGACAGCCTAACCTATGACGAGTGGCGAAACCACCTCGAATCGGGCGAACTCGTCGGACTCGAATGTCGTTCGTGCGGTCACATCACCGCAACCCCCAAACGCGCCTGTGGCGACTGCGGTGGCCGGGACTTAGCCCCCCACCACCTGCCGCAGTCGGGTGAGGTTCACAGTGAAACCACCATCACCGTTCCGCCCGCGGGAGTCGAAGGGCCGTACCAAGTCGGCATCGTCGATTTGGGTGATGGCCAGCTGCTGGGTCGAATCGAGGGCGGTGTCGAAATCGGCGACGCAGTCGAGTTCGCCGGGACGGTCAAACTCGACGGGATGCCCGCCCCGGTATTCGAACCACGCGACTGACGGCCGGAGTCGGTCGTACGGTTCCCAACGAACAACGACAGGGTGTATAAATACGGCCACTATTTCCACGGAGTCGAGAATCGAGGGGGAAGAACAACAATCAGTTGGGTGGTTTATCATTATGTGTGATTGTCATCCCCGAACTACCACCGACCCCTCCAGTCGTGTTCTCAAAAACTACACGATACGGACATCGTGATGATAGACGGTATCGAGGGGTACATCGTCTCGCTCCGTGACGACCGACTGAACCTCGTCGAGACGATGCAATCGCTCTGTCGCTATCTCAAAAATATGGGCGTGACCGTCATTCTCATCACCGAACACGATTCGATGACAGGGTAGGTCAAAGCGACCGGAGAGGGTATCAGCTACCTCGCGGACAACATCTTCCTCTTACAACACCTCGAACTGGAAGGTGAACTGCGCAAGGCGGTCGGCGTGCTGAAAAAGCGCACCAGTGACTACGAACGCTACCTTCGGGAGTTCAGTATTACAAATAATGGAATCAAAGTAGGTGAGCCAATGGATAATCTCCAAGGAATACTCACCGGAATGCCTCGATTTAACGACCAGGAGACGTAAACTAGTATCAGGGAGGACAGACGCTGAGTCGTACAATATATCACAAATCAGTATTTTATCAAAATTGCAACCGACATTGTTATATGTTACCAGTGTCAGCTTTCACATGAGCAGAGTATGGGAATAACACTCACACTGTCACAATTCTGGGAAACCATCCGCTGGCTCGGAGCGACCGTCCCGTTTTTTTCCATACTTCCCACGTTCGTCGGCATTCTCGTCGTTATCAAGATGTTTCTACCCGAAATCTCGGCACTCCAGCCGATTCCTGCACCCCACAACAGCGAATACAGATTCGACCCCGACGATTTCGACTGATGATTCGAACGATCGGTCACAACCGATTTTATTCTGCTGTTCGAAGTCATCTCTGAAACTCCCTGTCCGAACACAGTCGAACACCCACAACCATGACGAACTCAGCACTTGACGAACGAAACGACGAGACACCGGAAATCGTCTTTGCAATAGACGAGACACCGGATGAGCGATGCCCAAACCGAGCGGTCATCGCTGACATCACTCGGGATAACGCCTGGCTTGCCGCAGACCTCCCGGACGCACTGGTATTGGAAGACTGGCGGTAACTGTCGTCCAGCCGATAATGTCGGATAGATTTGACTACAGAAAACGATTTACACGAGCAGCGTACCGACCCATTCGAATTCATCCAAGCGATAAACCGAAGGTGACGTATTGACGCCCAGATAGCCACTATCTAGGTTCGAAATCATCCGTCGCTACACTAAACTTGGTGTGAACTAATTTGACGTAGGGAGAACGTCTAGCCTTACACCCACGTACATATCACGAAAGAGAACTGTACAACAGGGAAAAGACAAATCTGTTGGCTTGGAATAACTTTAACACCCTCCTGTGAGTGGCGGGAAACGATGTCTGGAATCAAAAAATTACCTGGGATTCCCCAATCTGTTCCGAAACTGGAAGCCGAACTCATCCGCGACGCGTACGAGACGGCACGCGGAACCGGTCGTACTGACGGCACCGGCAATGGGACATCTATCGACCTTTCGGATACTGAACGACGAGATTTCTACCGGCGAATGCTCGACAGTGGTGTCTCGAACGAGACGCTCTCGGAACTCGGATTCGACACGGACGAGTAACTGCGATTCTTCCTCATTTCATGCCGTTTGTATACGATACCGAACGTCTTCGAGCCACAGCAGTCCGAGTTGCATCGACCCGAACGATTAACCCTCGTTCGGCCGCGATTCACGTATGCATATTTCGTTCGAAGACCTCGAAACGCTGGTCGAAACACCCGGTGCGCCCGGAAACGAGTACGCCGTCGCCGACCGGTTTGCGAACCTGATAAAGCCACACGTAGACCACGTCTCGTTCGACGCGATGGGCAACGTCACGGCGACGAGCGAAGGAAGCGAAGGCAGTGATTTCGAAATCATGCTCGCGGCCCACACCGACGAGTTGGGTTTTCTCATCGACCGAGTGGACGAAAACGGGTTTCTCACGTTCCGAATGCTCGGTGGCCACTACAAAGGAAATCTGTCGGGGCAGCGAGTTCGCGTTGGGCCGGACGGCGTTCCCGGCGTCATCGGCCCGCGCTGTCGTCACTATATGAACGAGGACCAAAAGGATTCTCTTCCGGAAAACCTCCGCATCGACATCGGTGCTATCTCGCCGCAGGACGTAGCAGACCTCGGCGTCGAACCCGGCGATTATGCGACGTGGGACTATGGCGTTACCCGACTCGGAAACGACCGAATCGCGGGGCGGGCACTCGACGACCGAATCGCATTGGCAATCCTACTCGCAATCGCACGCGAGGAGGACGTCGACGCGACGGTACACTACGTTGCCACGGTACAGGAAGAAGTCGGCCTTCGTGGTGCCCGCGCGGCAGGCTACAATCTCGACCCCGATGTCGGCATCGCGCTCGAAATCTTTCCGGTGGACGATTACCCCGCCGGAAGAACCGACGGCGTAACGGCGACGCTGGACGGCGGCCCCGTCGTCGAATTCGGCGACGGCACGTCGGAGTACCTCTTCGGCGGCGTCATCGTGGATCGACAGACCAGAACGTGGCTGCAAGAGGCCGCAAACGAGGCGGACATCGAAATTCAACACGACCTGATGCTGACCGGTTCGACCGACGCGACCGAACTCCAACAGGTGCGCGGTGGTCGCCACGCCGGGGCGATAGCGGTTCCCTGCCGGTACTCACACTCGCCGGTCGAAACGCTCTCGATGGCGGATGCAGAGGAGACGGCGGAGGTGTTGTTGTCGGCACTGGGTCGGGAATTCCCGACGCGTGACGAGATTCGCCGTCCGCGGTGACTTACAGCCACCGACCAGCAATCGACTCCACAACGTTCACCTATCTGCTCCCCAACCACGGAGTATGCGACTTCGAGGGCCACAGCGTGGATGGGCGAAGATAACGCTCGGCGTCTCGCTCCTGTTTGCGGTCGTGGTTTTCGTCGCGCTTTCGCTCGCGGGGCAACCGTTCCGCGGCGTCGCCGGTGGCGTACTGATTATCGTCGCGGGCATCTGGGAGTGGCGACGAAAACGAAGCGACGAAATCCGCGCCGAGCAGTTGGAAGCCGAGGCGGAAGAAAGCCAGCGAAAGCGTCGGGGATAATAGACGTAACGGGAGTCGTTCAATCGGATTCACCCTCGGTTGCTCGTTTCTGTCGTTCTATCAGTTCTTCCTCTGGGTCAGACCGTCTTTCCCCTGAAACACTCGAATCGCTCTCCTCGTTCGACTCACCCTCTTCGCTCGATTCATCACCTCGTTTCGATCTCACGACACGGGAGCGAATTCCGTCCCACAACAGTCGAAGCCCGTAACCGGTAGCGCGTCCGATCAGACCACCGATCATCCGACTGACGAACGCACCCACCCGCGCTCCGTAACTACTGGGTTGACGGCTTTGTACCGATTTCGATTTTTCGGATCGGGGCACGTCGAGTTCTATCGCATCCAAGCCGAGCGTGAGTCCGTCGATGTCGGCCTCGACATCCGAAAGGTCGAGCGACAAGCCGCCGAGACGGAAGTGATAGCGGTCGGTCTCGGAGCTATCGGTTTCCGTGTCGTCCGGTTCCCCGCCGTCGGGAATAGCAGACGCGCCATTAGTGTCGAACATGCTGCATCAGTCGGAATCGGGCCGACCCTATCCGACACGAGGTGGATTCTACTGTATCCTTCAGCCGATTTCGGTTTCAGCGCCGAAAAAATGATGTGAACGCTCAGTCGGCGTCCGCGGAGGACGTCGCGTGTTCTCCGCCCTCCTCGGCGGGCGCGCCGTCCATCTCCGCAAAGGGGTCGTAGCCCTGTGCACTTTCGTAGAGGTGACAGGCTACTTCTCGTTCGACCTCGGTGATAGATTTTCCTTCGAGTGGCGGCGAAACCTTGTCACAGACGCCTCCAATGTACTCCTCACAGCGATTCTTGAACCGACAGCCGCTCGGAACGTCAATTGCGTCCCCGACCTCGCCCTCCAGTTCGACGCGCTCCCGACCCGCCGTCGATAGTAGACGTTGAAATTCGCTCCGTCTTGGTGAGGTGGCGTGTCATCAGTAACCTCGTTTATTCTATCGACCCACAACTACTTGTTTAATTACCTTAGTCTATAATCTCCTGAAACTCCTCTTAGTGGAGAACTTCCTAACGCCTCACCGAATTTGATTTCTATGATACTACCGCTGGTATCTCTTAGAGAGTACCTGTGTGAGTAATCAGAGTAACTTTGGTTTCACTTCTTGCTGGTCTCTTCAAGGATAGCAGAGTATGTAGAGGGTAAATTTATAACCAGTACAACCAAGGTTGATTTCATGCCGGTCACCACTCCTATTCATGATCGTTTGTCCGACCTTCGACGTGAGTTTCATCGATATCCTGAACCTGCATGGCGTGAGTTTTACACTACCTCTCGGCTTGCAGAAGAAATTGAATACATCGGTGTTGACCAACTCCACCTTGGGAAGGAAGCGATGAACCTTACTGAGCGACTGGCCGTCCCCTCCGCTACTGAAATGAACCGCTGGCGAGAACAGGCCCGTGAAGACGGTGCCCCTACTGAGTTTCTCAATCGGCTCAAGAATTGCACCGGTGCAGTTGCGATCCTTGATCGTGGTGATGGGCCAACTGTCGCTCTGCGCGTCGATATCGACGGTCTCCTTCGTGAAGAGTCGACTGACGAAATTCATCATCCGACAGCCAAAGGATTTCGCTCTCAACATGATGGTGTAATGCACGCTTGTGGGCATGACGCTCATATGACCATTGGACTTGGTATACTTGAGGCTATTACAGAGAGTGACTTCTCTGGCACGTTCAAGGTATTCTTCCAACCAGCAGAGGAGAAAGCAGGAGGTGGCCGACCAATGGCGAAAAGTGAGCATATATCCGACGTTGATTATCTGTTCGCGATCCACATCGGTCTTGATCATCCGACTGGAAAGGTAGTTGCTGGGATGGTCAAACCACTTGCAGTTAGCAACCTCAGCGTCACGTTTCAGGGGAAATCTGCCCATGCTGGCCTCGCACCGAACGATGGCCAAAACACAATGCAGGCTCTTGGGACCGCGATCCAGAACACTTACGCCATTCCTCGACATGCCGATGGGACAACCCGAGTCAATATTGGTCGCGTGGAGGGAGGGACCGCACCGAACGTAATTGCCGAGCAAATCCAGGCAGAAGCAGAGGTACGTGGTGAGACTACTCGCATAATGGAGTATACAAAAACGAGGTTTGAGAATGCGGTTCACGCCGCTGCAGCCATGCATGAATGCGATGCCGATGTGACTGTTGATGGTCAAGCACCGCGTGCTGACAGCGATCCCGAGTTGGCTGCTATCGTTAGTGAGACTGCACAAAACCACTATGCTGTTACCCACGTTATCGATAAGATTCGGTTCGGAGCAAGCGAGGATGCAACCTACCTTATGGACGCAGTTCAGGAACAGGGTGGACTAGCAACGTACGTCATCGTCGGTACTAATCACCCAACTGGTCATCATACAGCGACGTTTGATATCGACGAAGCGTCACTACCGATCGCAGTCGAGGTGCTAACCGACGCTATTTGCACTGTTGCTCATCGTGATCCACTCGATTGTTCTGAAGAAGGTTTATGAAGATAGGGTAAGGAGGACAATACCCCGCGCGTGAACTCCCCGGCTACTGTAGCGCATCGCGCCTCCACTAAGTCCGAAGCTTTCTGTTTCAGGAGAACGTGCACCACTGTGAACACAGCGGTTCTTGACTCTGTGGATGTATCCCTCTTTGTGTGGTTTGACTTAGCCCACTCCTATCAATTCGGCACTTTGTCTATACGTCTTCCACACGTTTCTTTCCACGTTTAATCATCGGTGGTAGCATGGCGGATATTTTACTACTTATTTGATTGCCGAGTTAGAAGATCAATTACACGGTGAGAATACATGAACGCTACTGTATTCCTATCTTATTCTTTTTCCCCTTCCGTTGAAGATGGGTTTACCACTTGAATTTCGGATACCGTGGAACACAAATTCCGGACTGTAATCCCTCACGAGTTAACAAGTATGTCTTGGAGTTTTTCCGCCGAGAGGTTGCTTCCTGTGATTGGCAAAACAACGGTCTTCCCTGCAAGTTTGTCGCCCAATTGAACTGCAGCTGCAACACCGACGGCGGCTGCCCCCTCGGCTAACACTGCATCCTCGGTAAGAAGTTTCTGAATGGCAGCCCGTATGTCGTCGTCTTCGACAAGCATCATTTTTGTTAGGTGGTCTTGCATAATCTGAAGCGGAAGTGCAAATGGGGTTCGTGTATTGATTCCCTCAGCAAACGTATCCGCTTGCTCTTGGAGTTCAATCGTCCCCTCACTCCACGCTTGATAGACGGCATCAGCCCCGGTTGCCTGAACGCCAATGACATCACCGCCGAGAAGTTTGCCAATCGTGAGTGCGTAGGCTGAAGCACTGCTCCCCCCGCCGACAGGGTTAATTACAACATCCACTTCCGGACAGTCCTCAATAACTTCGAGACCAGCACTGGCACGTCCGGCAATCAGATGGGGCTCATTCCCACCATGCACATATCGATATCCTTCCTCGGCTGCCTGTTGTTCAGCGTATTCGCGGGCTTCATCGAAATCCTGGCCGTGCTTGATGACGGTCGCACCAAGCCGCTTCATACTGTTGATTTTCGTCTGATTCTCGAGTGTCCCAGGAACGACGATAATTGCTGGAATATTGAATTCGCGTGCAGCTGTCGCCATCCCTTGGCCGTGATTGCCCATACTCGCCGTGATTAATCCTTTCTCACGAAACTCTGGCTCAAGCTCGGCGAGGAGGTTATAGAACCCCCGAATTTTGAACGATCGTGTTGGAAGCACATCCTCACGCTTGATCAACACATTAGCGTCAAGTTCAGCTGAGAGACTCTCACTCCGCACTAACGGAGTTTGCGGGAGATACTGCCTGACGATTTGTCGTGCCTTATAGATCTCCCGTGTGGTGGGAGGGGTCAGGTCATGATAAGAGAAGATTGTCGTCTTGTCTGGGGATTCGACGGGTTTGTATGATGGCATCGGCTCGGCGATAGGGGTGCAAGTGAGTTAAGTGTCGACGGTAGGAATGGTCGTGTTTCGTAAATTACACTAACTTGGAGTGGATCTCTTGATCGAGGTGCCAATACTTAGCGCCCTCGCTGGAGTTCAGTGGCTCTCAGATATTCTTCTCTCGATGGGTGTGTGGTTGGTGCATAGTTGGCCGCTTAGGAGCTACAGGTGCTCGAAATTCGAATACCGTGGCGAGCGTATCCACTTATCTTGTCGAGCAATCAGGAAAATCGCTCCAGAAATTGGCATGATCGTCAATCGGAACAAATTATCAATGTATCGGTATTATCGGTTTAAGTGGTCGTTGACCAAACGCCGTGTCAATAGTATCTCCATCGTTTAAGACTGACTTCCCGAAGGTTGATACGGTCGCTCCTGATATGTGAAAGCATGCCAAACTTTCGACCGCGACGGAACGGATGGGCGACGGTCAGCCTCGGGCTCTCCGTGGCGTTCGCCGTCGTCGCATTCGCCTACTTCTCATTCGCGGGGGCCCCGTTGCGCGGCGGGGTATTTGGACTCCTCATCTTATTGGCTGGCGGATGGGAGTATCGACGGAAACTGCAGGATACCAATGTCGCCGAGTCGTACGAGGCGGAAGCGGAAGCACAGCAGCGCAAGAATCGACGATAGTCGATTTCCAATGCGTTGGCGCGTTCAAACAACGGTGAACCCGGTCGTCTTCCGGTGGTTTCATACCCTGTGGATTGATATCTCTTCGCATGACCGAGAGCGACGAGCCGATAGCAGCGATGGAATGGTTGCTCGACCGCTTCGAGGACGATGACGACGTCGCGTACGCTGAGGTGGGAGCTGTCTCGCAGGCAAAAACAGACCTCGTCGTGACCGAAGACGGTCCACGAGACGAACTTGCGTTCGACGAGACGGGCGTCTGGTGTCGCGTCTTCACCGACGGCGCTGCCGACTATCGGTACACGACGACTTTAAACGAGGAGGTGTTAGCCGACATAGCGGACAGAGCGGTCCGCGGCGGCGAATTTCTGGCACAGGCTGATGCTGCCCGATTCGACCAGTTCACCACCCACAGAGCTGTCCACGGTGGGTGGGCAACGGATCGAATCGACAAGGTATCGCTAGAAACGAAGCGTTCGACCATTGAAGCGAGTCTCACGGCGGCGGCGGATATTGATCTCGAACGACAGTGGGTCAACTACACCGACGCCCACATCGAGGAGACGGCGGCGACGACGACTGGAAGCACCGTTCGAACGACGCTGGATCGCGCGAGCGCGGCATTCACCCTCGCGATCCGAGACGGACCGACGATTCGACGCCACACCGGGTCCACTCGGGGCGCGACATTTCTCGACGAACTCCCAGACATATTCGAGTCCGCAGCCGCTGACGCACGGACATTGACGCGAGCGGCGAGGGCCAACGCGCCAACCGGCGAGACGACCGTCGTTCTGAGTCCGCAGGCGGCTGGGCAGTTGTTCGCGTTCGTCTCGCGGTACCTTGAAGCCGACATGGTTGAGATGGGGTTAAGCCCGTACGACATCGGTGACGAACTCGGTCCAAAGTCGCTATGTATAGAGGATACCGTTCACGCCGGGTCATGGGCCGCCGCCGGCTACGACGCCGAACTCCGACCGACGACACCGGTGCAACTGGTCGAGAGCGGAACCGTGACGCGACACCTCCACAACACCGCCACCGGAGCCGAAGCAGGCGTGTCCCCCACCGGGAACGCTGTCCGCAGTCTCGGCTTCGGGCAGGCACCGCGAATCCACGCCCGCCATTTAGAGGTCGCACCCGGCGACACCAGCCGGACGGCCCTCCGCGACGGGGCCGACGTACTCATCCAGAGATTCGACGAACCGTGGCTTCGCGACGAGTTTGAACGCGTCCAGCGGTCGGGCGTCATGCCCGCTAGTGCCCTCTACGCGAGAGATATCAACCGGAAGGTCGGTGACCGACCCGACCGAGGCTGCGCCGAGTTCCCTGTCGCAGAGGGCTACCGACTTCGGAACGGCGAACGCGCCGGTCGCACCGAAAGTCTGTCGCTAGCGTACGACCCCTTGACACTCCACAAGGTGACCGCCATCGGAGATGTTCGCGGCACCGTCACAGGTGTCGACGAGAAACACAAATCACAGATTCCGTATACGGTGACTGCGCCCGGCGTTCGCCTCCGGACTAGACTTCGCACTCGGAAGTAAGCCACGGAGAGGAGTCAGAAGGAGGCTGCAGACCCACTGTCGGTGACGATACGTAGCGAACAGAGCTTCCCCAGGAAACGCTTCCACACGACGAACGTGTCGGCAACAGAATTCCCGATGGATTTACGATCCACCTCTACGGAATTCTCGACTATCAGGATTGCCAGCGTCTCCGATAACCAACGAGAGAGGCGTCAACTAACCGACTGACTAACGAAAATGACCAACTCACGATTAGCTATGTTTCACAGGGATACTGTAGAACGGCGGAGAGCTCGTTTCGCTACGCGACAGCGAATCGATCACGAAAGATGGATTGCTCCCATCGCATCGAGCCGATTACCCAGTCCGCATATTGAACCGCAACACGTGCCGGAGACATCGACTTACACAGATCGTCACCAGAAATACCCATGAAACTCGGAACTGCAGAGTCAACGCCCGGTGAGGTTTCTACGGGCTACCTGTCTGTCACTGATTTGCCGACGGGGCAGCCCGAACATATTCCCGTCGTCGTCGTCGAAGGGAAAGAATCTGGGCCGACAGTATGGGTGACCGGAACGATCCACGGCGATGAACCGACTGGAATGGAAGCAATACACGAGTTTGTAGCCCGAATTCGGGACGAACCGCTCAAGGGAACCGTCGTCTGTGTTCCGGTGATGAACCCGTCTGGACTCCGGACGAATGCTCGAACCTCGTACTATCACGGCGACGACCCGAACCGATACTTCGGCTTCGAGCGCAAAGACGCCGAGACGCCACCGAGCGTTCAGCAGTTGATCTGCAAGCGGCTGTACGAGAAGATCAACGTGAGCGCAGATATGGTCATCTCACTTCATACGTCTTGGATCGCGACGTACCCGTACACGATTCGACCGCGAGTGAACTACGGGGAGAATCGAGAGAAAGCCGAAGCCGTCGAGTTACGCGACTGTATCACCGAACTCGCCGACGCGTTCGGCCTCCCTGTGGTCAACCAATTCAGTCATGAGGCGACCGAGCGACGGTCGCTCGAGCACACGTTGACCGGGGCAGCCGCCGCAGACGGGATTCCGGCATTCACTCCGGAACTTGGCGGTCGATTTGTCGTGGAACAGGACGTCTGTGAAGCGGCCATCGTCGGCTTGTACAACGTGCTCCACGCCTCCGGGATGGTCGCCGAATCGGCGTCGTTCCCGATGGAGTTCGAGCTGCCTGCCGAGAACAATCTCAAACGGCTTGTCCACCCGCACACGGACACCGCTGGAATCGTTCAATACAGGGTACGAGAGGGGGAGTCAGTCCAATCGGGACAGACAGTCGCGGATATTGTCACTCCCCACGGAGAGACGAAGACACGAGTGAACGCAGAACACTCGGGGTACGTCCTCAGCCGTTACGAGGGCGTGGCAGTCTACGAAAACGATCCACTCCTCGATATGGCCGTACCAGACGACGAACCGCTGCTACAGGAGCGCTGAGACTAACCGCTGTCGTGAACAACCGCGGGGTCAAACCCCGCGGCGTTTGCCGGTTCCCCAAATTCGGATGCACACGCCCTGCACCCGCACGTCTTCCACCGCGGGCGTCCGAGCGGATACGAAGGGAGGGGTCGGGCGGTTCACACACCTCACTGTCGCCCATTACCTGAATTGCAGGCGCTAAGGCCCTTCCTCAACGCGCGAAGCGCGTAGGACGGGGTAGTTCACAGTCCGCAGGGGACATCTTGAGAGAACAGACGATAACGCGTACGCGAGTCACCCCCGCAGTCAAGCCACCGGGCACTCTCGCTGTAATCCTGTATAGGCGACCAGTAAGTTTGGGCGGCGACCTGCGAGCGATGCGAGAGGAATCGGTCAGTCGTCCGCCGGTGCCGACTCGGTGTCGTCGTTCGCGGTGACTTCGCCCTCTCGATGTTCGCCTGCCAACTCCTCGTAGGGGTCGTACCCCTCGGCGCTTTCGTAGAGATGGCAGGCGATGGCTTGCTCTCCGTCGACGTCCGACTTCTGTTCCAACGGCGGGACGACTTTGTCGCAGACGTCGCCGATGTACTTTGGACAGCGATCCTTAAACCGACAGCCAGTCGGAATGTCGATAACATCACCTACTTCGCCCTGTAGTTCGACTCGCTCACGTCCCACGTCCGGGTCGGGAACGGGAACCGCATTAATGAGCGCCTGTGTATAGGGATGTTGAGGATTCTCGATTACCTGGTCCGTCGGCCCCTTCTCGACGATTTTTCCCATGTACATGATGGCGAGGCGATCACACATATGCCGGAGCAACGAGAGGTCGTGACTGATGTAGACGACCGAAAGTCCGAACTCGTCGGTCATCCGATCCAGCAGCGACAGAACTCCGGCTCGAAGACTAACGTCTAGCATCGACACCGGTTCGTCTGCGACGATAAAATCGGGATCAAGCACGAGTGCACGCGCGATGGCGACGCGTTGGCGTTGACCCCCGGACAACTCGTGGGGGTACTGATCGAAGTACTGCTCGGCCGGAAGGAGTTCTGCGAACTCCAGGGCGCGCTGAACCCGTGCAGTCTCGTTGCGAATGTCGTGGATTCGAAGCGGTTCGGCCACGATGTCGTACACCGTCATCCGTGGATTCAGGCTCTCGAACGGATCCTGAAATATCATCTGCGCGTTCTGCCGGAACTCTTGGAGTTCGGCGTCGCTGGCCTTCGAAAGCTCCTTGTCGTTGTAGACGATGTCGCCGTCGGTCGGGTCATGAAGCTTTACCAGCGACATTCCCGTTGTGGTCTTGCCGCAGCCGGACTCTCCTGCCAGTCCGAGAGTTTCGCCCGCGTGAAGGTCGAAGCTGACGCCGTCGACGGCGTGGACGTACTCCGGTTCTCCACCGGAGACCGACTGCATCAGACTTGCTATCCATCCCTGATCGACCTTGAAGTGTTTCTTGAGATCGTCGACTTCTAAGAGTACGTCGCTCATCTTAGTCACCTCCGACGTCTTGGGCTGCAGCAGTCTGGTTCCACGTTCTTGCGTCGTCGGCGTACGGCCGCAGTTCCGAATCGATCTCGTCGGCGTAGTGGCAGTATGACCGCAGGCCGTTGATGTGCTGTGCTTCGGGTTCCTCCTCGCGGCACCGGTCGGTCGCCATCGGACATCGCTCGGCGAATCGACAGCCCTGAGGTGGATTTACCAGTTCGGGCGGATACCCCGCTATGGATAGCAAGTCTTGGTCGCTCATACGGATGTTCGGGAACGCCCGTTTCAAGCCGATCGTGTAGGGGTGGTACGGTTGTTCAAATATCTCTTCGACCGGTCCCTCTTCCGCTACTTTCCCGGCATACATCACGAGGACACGATCGCATGTCTCAGCAACGACACTCACGTCGTGGGTGATGACCAGCATTGAGGAGTTGATCTCCTGTTGAATCGAGCTGATGCGTTTGAGGATCTGATCCTGCATGATGACATCGAGCGCTGTGGTCGGCTCATCGGCCAACATCAGCGACGGTTCGAGCACGAGCGCCATCGCGATCATGGCGCGCTGCCGCATTCCGCCGGAGAACTGATGGGGATAATCGTCGGCTCGATCCGGGTCCAATCCGACGAGTTCGAACATCTCGGTCACCAGCTTGTCGGCCTCAACGCGGCCCGTGCCTGGTCGATGAGTCTCAACGGCCTCGACGATCTGCTCACGGATGGTGTACACTGGGTCCAACGAATTCATCGCCGACTGAGCGATCATCGATATCTCCTCCCATTTTAAGCGACGCCGTTCGGGGCCAGTCATTTCGGTGATATCGTCACCCTTGAAATCAATGCTACCGTGGTTGACGTATCCAGCGTCGGGGAGGATGCCGATTATTGCCTTCGCGAGTGTGGTCTTACCGCAACCCGACTCGCCGACGATGCCGAGGTTTTCGCCCTCTTCGAGTTCAAATGATACGCCGTCGACCGCCTGTGCGGGACCGTCTTCGGTTTCGTAGTAAACTTCGAGGTCTTTGACTTTGAGTAGACTCATTGTAGCTTGGGGTTAGTTATTTCTTCGTAGCCGCGGCCGATGAGGAAGCCGCTAATCACGAGTAGCCCGATGCAGATGCCCGGCGGTACGAACCACCACCACGCACCGAACTGAAGTGCCGAGTACGCTCGGGATGCCTGGAGCATCGTACCCCACGAGACGGTGTTCGGATCGCCGAGGCCGATGAACGAGACACCCGCCTCGGCCAGGATGGCCCATGCGATGCCGAACGACCCGTACAGGAATGTTAGTGGCAGGACATTGGGGGCAAGATGCCGACTGATGATGTACCAGTCGCCCGCACCGGCGACCTCCGCGGCCTTCACGAACGGCCGCTCGCGGAGTGAGAGGGCTTGCGACCGGATGACGCGAGCAGTCGAACGCCACTGAAGGATTATCAGCGCGAGAATGATGTTCCAAAGATTCGGGCCTAGCACCGCGACGAGGACGATAACGGTTGGCAACAACGGCATTCCGTACAGAAAGTCGACCAGCCGCATTAGCGCGTCGTCGACTTTTCCGCCATAATACCCTGCGATAAGGCCAACGAGTGTCCCAATGCCGGCGGTGAACACCGCTGCGATGAGCCCGACCATCAGCGCCGCACGCGTACCGTAAATGAGTTGGCTGAAGATGTCGAACCCTTCTGCGGTCGTCCCGAGGATGTAGGAGTTGTCGGCGCCGAGAAGCGATGGTTTCGCCCACTTCTCGATGATTATCCCGGCGTCACTCTGATACTGGCGTTTAAGCGGCTGATGGGTCGCAATGTACGGCGCAAAAATTGCAATGAGTACGAACGCTGCCACGGTTATCAGCGAGAGCTTGACCGAGAGTTCGCTGGTCAATTTTCCCCAGTGGTCGCGAAGCGTCTCACGCCAGAGACGGGCTGTCCGTTGCCACTTGTTGACTTCCTCATCTGACGAGCTGTCGTCGAGGTCAGCGAAGATCGACCGACTTGTCTGTTGTTCTTGTGCCATTGTCCTAATCGTAAGTTACCCGCGGGTCGAGATATCCGTACGCCAAATCGGCGATGAAGTTCAGGGTGATGATGGTTGTAGCGAGAACCATGAACGTTCCCTGCGCGACGGGAAAGTCCCGCCGGAGCACTGCTCGCACCATCTCCCGACCGAGACCGGGCCACGCGAACACTGTCTCGATGAGGACGCTCCCGCCGACGGCGTAGCCAAGGGCGATGGCCGCCGCCGTGACGATGGGTAATAGCGCGTTCCGTGCGGCATGTTTGAACATTATCGTCCGCTCTTTCAGTCCTTTCGCACGGCAGACGTCGATGAAGTCCTCCGAGAGTACTTCGAGCATGCTGGACCGCATGATGAGCAGTGGATAGCCCATGAAGTAGAAGCCCAGCACCAGTGCTGGAGCGAGGAGGTGATGCAGGAAGTCTAGGGAGAACACCATCTCCCAGAATCCTGTGCTTTGGGTTCCGAGACTGGTCATACCGCTCATCGGGATGACGCCAAGGTTCGCACCGAAAATCCACAGGACGATAAGTCCGACGTAGAATGTGGGAACGCTCCGAGCGGTCAGCGCGACGATGACTGCATTTTTCTCGAACCGAGAGCCACGGTACCAGCCCGATAATACACCAAGCGTGATACCGATAACATACGCCGAGATGAACGCCGTCAGCATGAGCAAGAGCGTGTTTGGCAGGTAGGTCGCAATGACGTCCGTAACTGGTTGGTTCGAGTGAAACGATTGGCCGAAATCCAGCATCAGCAAGTTCTCAAGGAACTTGATGTACTGAATGTGCAGCGGTTGATCGAGGCCGTAGCTTGCAATAATCTTTTGACGCGCTTCCTGTGTCATTTGCGCGGAAACCACGTACGACGTCGGATCCCCTGGCATGAGCCGAAATAGGCCGAATAGTACTGTTCCGACTGCCCAGAGTGTCACGACAAGTTGGAGTGTGCGTCTGATAACAAAGCTCGCTTTTCCCATATTATTGTATTGTATTTCTTACAGCTTATTTTCGTGAAATTCTGCACCGAAGTTGGCTTGTCCGGCTCAGTTGTCGCTCGACGCTTGAAGCATATCGTTGTTATCCCACGTGTAACCGGCCTCCTTGAGTCGTTTTCGGGCAGCTTCTTTGCTCTCTTTGTACTTGGTCACGTCATCGGTGTGGAGTTCACCGAACGCCGACGAGACGACATTGCTGCCAGAGTCCGGGAAATCGAACAGAATCTGTTTGACGATGGGGGTCCGAGGGATGGCCTCGACGAGCGCCTTCCGCAACTGCACGTCGTCGAGACCCTGTTTACGCTCGTTCGGCGTGAACATCCAGAACGTTGGCGCGGTTTGGAACGTCGTGCCGATGTTCTTGTGATTCTGGTTCTGGTCGAGACTTCGGTCGATACGGCCGAACGGCTCGTAGTTGAGGTCGCCGTTCTTGAGATTCTGCCATACTGTCGACGCTTCGGGGATAACGCGCCAGAACCGTTTATTGAAGGAGACAGGAGCGAAGTGTTTGTTGAACTTTTTCATCCCGAACTCGCTGCCCTTTTCCCAGTAGTCGAACATCATCGGACCGCTACCGACTGGTTTCTGGATGTTGGCCTTACTCGGGTTTTTCCTGTCGGCCCATTTGTGCTCGGGGATAATGGGGATGAGGTTCGCAACTGCGAGGTTGAACGGTCCCAGCGGTTGGGACATATTGATCCGAACCGTTGACTCATCGACAGCTTTGGCATTCTTGAGATACTCTACCTGCGTCGAGTACAACGGTACCTCGTTCTCGACGATGTAGTTGTACGTGAACGCGACGTCCTTGGCGGTGAGGTCCTTGCCATCGTGCCACGAGTGGTCAGTGCGGATGGTGTATTCCATCGTGGTGTCATTGACCCGGTTCCAGTCCGTAGCGAGGCTGACCTTGGGGTCTGGTTCGGCTTTGTTGTTGAGCTGAACCAGGAAGTCGTACATCATATTGAACTGGTAGACGTGCTTGCTCTCGTCGTTGTGACCGAGCACGTTCATCGTCGAGAGCGTCTCGGGCCAGTAGCCCTTGAGGGTGTCCTCACCGCCCTTCATCTCCAGATTTATCATCGTCCAGTAGGAGTTGAACCCGTTCGCGAGGTCTGCTTGCCAGTTGCCCACCTGGTTTTTGTTATAGATGGCCGCCTGCGGCATTTGCGTGATTGGCATCGTCGGCACTTCATCCATCAGTGTCTTCTGTATCTGGTGGGCCAGGTCGACTCGCTTGTCGGAGTTCGGTTCGGCCAGGTAGTTCTTCATTTTCTTGTCGAGATCAGGGTTCTTGTAGCCGGAGTAGTTACCCTGCCCTGGGCCGGTATTATTAGAGTTGAAAAGGTTGTTCAACTCCGTTACTGGTTCTGAGACGAAAAAAGTGTGCCATGTTGCGAAACTATAATCGTACTCCTCGGATACGCGGCTGTATAAGGTACCCCATTCGAGCACGTCGACGTTCATTTTTAGTCCAAGATCGGTGAACTGTTTCGCGATGAGATTTATCGCGTCATGTCGTGGTGGGTTGTAGCTTTGAGAGTTGTTGACATAGGTGTAGGCCGAGAGGCCTTTGCCTGCACTCGCATTCTTATTCCCGGAGTCGTCGGACCCATTCTCGTTATTGCCTTGGTTGTTACTAGAACAGCCTGCTAAGGTCGTCATACCTGCGACACCACCTGCAGTCACTGCTTTTAGAAATTTCCGACGACCCTCGTGGGTGCTATTCTCTGGCATGGATTAGATATTCTATATTCTATCCTTAAATATCTTTCTAAAAGCTTTACTATTTGGACAACGGAGGGGAGCATATGTGGACATATTAACAGTAATTGTTATATTTACAGAAATATTCTCCAAATTTTCTGTAGATCGTATCCATTTTCCGCAAGAAACAAGAAGGGTAGTATGTAACGATATCACACCCCACTCCGATGGCAATACTACCGGATGAAGTCATGGGGAGGGCTACCGAAATACTATTGGGTGGGAACTCCTGGCCGAGTTAGAGGATTTGAACGATCGGATGCCAGGACACGAGGGCAAACGATTAGGTGCGGTACGCGTGGCCGAGACGTTCAAAGTGGTCGGACTTGAGAATGTCTCGTTGAACGCATTCCCCCATTCCTGTATGGTGGCGGGGTGACGCGAGCCTCACCGTTATGCACGGCGACAAGGAACAGACATTCGCTCAGTCGCACGAACTTGTCGAATTGCCAGGAACGCCACCGGGCGAGGAAACAGGTAAAATATTTGATATGGGGTGCAGTTTTCCCGAGGATTTTGAGGACGTGGATCTCACGAACAATATCGTACTAGCGTCCAGTCTCACACCCGACGACCACGGACGGGGGATCCACCGGTCGGAGAAGTACCACTACGCCGAATCCGGTGCCACTGCGTTCATCTTCTACAACTACACCGAGGGTGCGCTTCCGCCGACCGGAAACATTGGAAGCGTGTCATCACCGGAAACGTACCATCAAGCGTTGTTTACAGGGTCGTTATGGGGATTGCAGGCGCTAAAACCTCGCCATTTAGGGGGAGGAGGATACACCGCTATCTTTGGTACTAAACGCTAAAATCGAAAGAGTTGCGTGCCCTCACTGCGTATCTGAATTTGTCAATTCAATGGTTTCCCATCGAATTTGACTGTCCGAAAACTGGCAGTTGACTTGGTGTTTGCCGCATCAAATAAGTAAGTCTTCAGACACCCAACCGACGTTAAACAATCAGGTACCTTTGAGTCTTTTACGGGATAGAAGTAATGGTGGCGTGGCACTCCCGTCGGCGTGTCGGGTCGTAAACGTAAGTTCCCAGACCAGCGTAATCGGGCGTGGAAAGCTCCGTGCTTTAGCACGGGGAGGATGTCACTGACGCCACGTCTCCTCGAACATCGTGTTGCCCTCGAGTTCAACCCGGGTCTCAAGCTGACAGAGATCGTTAGAAATGTAGTTACTGGCAACAATCTCGAACTCACCGAAATCAGCCGCAATTTCTATTGTCATTTTGTTCTGAGCAGCTGCGGTTGATGGATCGTCTGCCATAACCGATGCCTCAAAAGTTGCTTCTCGGAAAAGTCGACCGTGTGGGAGATCAACGTCCAACGAGTGGCGTTTGGACGTCTGAACACAATTAGAGACCCGCTCACGACTAGTGGTCCACGAGGAACTGCCATTCGCATGTTCGGCGCTTGTCGGTACTCTCTCATCGGGTGGTGCCATATCTACCGAGTCGTCGAAATCTACACTATTCATTTGACAGCCAGGGAACCTCACAGTAGAAGGATCAGCAGATGTGGAACGAACAATAAACGACCCCTGTTGTGGAGTCGGAAGAGCGACGGGGAAGTAAGACGAGCCGACGGCAACACGGATCGAATGCCCTTCCTCGAAGACATGAGACTTGGGTTCGAACGGAATGGTTAAATCGTATTCAATTCCGGGTTCCATTTCATTAGGGGTGTCGAGGCCTTTTCGGTATTTGCCCCGAATTGCACCATGGGAAACGAGTGTGCCACGAGAATTCGGAGACACATCGATGAGTCGAACGACAATAGTTGGGTCGGGAACGCTGGATTCGAGTCGGAGCGTCACTTCCCCAGTACCGGTGAACTCGATCGGACTATCAAGGGGATCTGTCTCGAAAGTTAACGACCGTACGTCGTCATCGTTCGTTGCTGGCGGTTCGAACGATACTCCGTAAGGATCGATCGAGGAAGGTCCGACAGTAGGATCAAACGTGTACTCGGCATCAACTTCACCGGTCTTGAATTCACTCGGCGATGAGAGTCCCGTTGATGTGAGTTCGAATGTCACAGGATCATCTGTCTCGTGATAAATCGTCTCGCCGTCGGTTGGCGGATCCGTTGCATCTTCAGTAGATACTGTCGGCCACGTCTTCCGTCCGCGCCATTGACCAGTCGAAGACCCGCCACTGTCGAGCTCGGTCCAGTAAGAAATGGTCGGTTCGTCCATCACTCCGTTTTCTTCATCACGCAGGAAGCGGTCGAACCAGTCAAGTGCCTGCCGACGGAAGTTGATAGCACTCTCACGGCCGCGATGAGGCATCTGATGACGCCATGGGCCGAGTAGAAGTCGCTTCGGTGCATCGATGGCCTCGAAGTACTCCAGTGTATCCTGTGTGTACGGATCACGCCAACCACCGACAGCCAGCGTCGGGGTTTCGATACGCTCGACGGGAATATTCTTGTCCTCCCAGTACGATTCATGGGGATCATTGTCAATGAATTGGAACAGCCATGGCCTTCGATCGCGTGACCGTTTTAATCGCTTCTGCCAACGATTGAGCCGCTCACCATCTGCATCACGGATACTCGCTGGTTTTGCTTCGAGAGCCTGCATCAATGTTAGCCAGTCCATCCCAATGGTGAGAAACTCGAACAGACCGCCGTAGGAGTATGCGTTCCGCCATCCCTGATAGGGGGTATGAATGGGGACTATCGCGTCTAAGGCGTCCGGCTGCTGGGCTGCGGCATCCAGGGCTGTGATACCACCGTAGGATTTCCCGAAGAGACCGATCCGACCAGTAGTCCAGGGCTGTTCAGCGAGCCACTCAACGATGGCAGCGGGTTCGGTTCCTTCACGTCGGGTGAATGGTTCGTGGATAAACCCGCTCGAACTACCTGTCCCGAGCATATCAGCGACGACGACCTCGTAGCCGTGTTTGGCAAAATATAGGCACAGAGGATCGTAAGCACCGTAGGTGATGAGATCGTCCTGGTGGTACGGTACATACATCAACAAAGCTGGTGAGGGCGTATCGCTGCCGAGCGGTTCATATCTGGACGCTGCAACGGTTTCTGACTCTACGGGGATTTCAAGAGCCATGTGGCGTCGAATATCGCCAAGTGGGTCGTGGGAAGTCATGATGGGATCGAAATGATAGTTACTTTCATCAATTCACATGTTCTTGCAGGGTCAGTTTTGACTCACCCACACGTCCTCGAATAGCATGTAAGCAGTCGGGTAGACGTCGAAGTTGTTGATTCGAGAGCGGAACGCGTGGTTGACGTTGTTCCAGACCAGGAACGGCTTGGGCATATTACCAGTAATGATCTTCTGAGCTGTTGCGTAGCCCTTTTTTCGCTTTTCTTGTCTTGGGTTTTTGAGTTTTCCATGGCTTTGTCGGCTTTCTCGTTAGAGGATGTTCTACTCATTGTACTCCGAACTTGGATGGCCGTCGTTATCAATACCTCCCCCCCTCCCCAAATCCTACCCTGAGTGAAAATTTGAGGGCTTCGTACTGGGCACGCTTTGCAACTCGCTTGGTGAACGTCAGATAGGACAGGACGTTTTTATTGGACATGTTAGCTCCACGAGGCACGCAGTGTGCCCCGCACCCTTCAGGGGCGAAAAACTCTCCTCGCCACTACTAAAAGTGAATATTAAAAATAAGAAATGGTATACTAAAGTAGGTTCATAATATTTCCACATATAGTTAATGACTATATATATACAATAAATATGGCACTGTCTAGATAAGGAAAACCAAGCGATAGCGGTACGATTGACAGAGTTTTATGCACTGTTCGTAAGTAACTGATTCTTGGGGTTTAGATCGACTGCACCGTGAGAAGACTGAATTCGATTGCTTCACCGAAAACCTAGGCATGATGAGACGAAGAGATTCGTTAGCCACTCACGGTAGAGCCGTTGAAACGCCACTCTACAACAGAATCGCGTAACTAGACAGTGCCATAAATATCTATATGATTTTCATCTGGGAAACCAACTCAAAACCCAGTACCAACAGTCGAGCCAATCAGCTGAAGTTCTTGATACTGCGGTCTATACCGCAGTTGAACAAATCTTCGATACTGCAATCGAAGAAGATGTAGATTTCTTATTCGTTACTGATGATTTACACAATGGAGATTCGCGATGCGTTCGAGCTTTTCCGTCGCATCGAAATCACCGAGCGATCCACCCACTGCCCATCCGGAATGAACCGCTCGATGAACCGTTCCACGGTCGTAGCATGCCGGGGAACGCTGGTCGAGCACAGTTGCTGACCGTATTGACCGTTCGATGAGGTCATCCAGATGGTCGGTTTCGAGCGAGGAAGAAAATCGGTAGTCTACACTACCATCTGCGCACAGTCGCCACCAAACGCCGATCTGTGAGAGATCGATCGTAGATCGTACGTCCGTCGGAATCACCGACCCATCGGTGCTTTCCCTGCCGACACAACCGACTTCAGCGTAGGCGACACGCTCCTCGGATTCGAGTTGCGACAGCACCCACTCCGCGGTGTCGATACCCTGCGCCAGTCGTTCCATGCCGTCCGTTCGTCCGGAGGCGGTAAAATTTGTTCCGCAAATGCGCGGATTTCTCCCATCCAAACCTACATTGCACCCCCACGCATCTGTGTTCCCTACCACGGACAATGAACACATTACCCACGACAATCGTTGGCGATGCGTACACGAGTTCGCATCACTGGAATCTTCTCTGTGACCTCGTCGATTTGGACAACCGAATGGCCGGACAACAGGGCGAAGTCGAAGGCGCGGCATTGGTGAAAGACGCGTTCGAGGAACACGGTTTCCGAGATGCCTCGATAACCGAGTTCGAAATCCCCGGTTGGTGGCGGGAGTCGAGTTCGCTATCCGTCGAACACGACCGTACCCACGAGTTCGATGCACAGCACGAGACGGTCGCACTTCCGGGGACGCCGAGCGGCGACGTGAGCGCCGAACTAGTCGATGTCGGCGATGGATTGCCCGAGGATTTCGAGGAGTGCGACGTGGAAGGAAAAATCGTGATGGCGTCTAGTCTCACGCCGGACGAATACGGCCGCTGGATTCACCGTGCAGAAAAATATGGAGCAGCGGTTCGCGGGGGCGCGATCGGGTTCCTCTTTCGGAACCATCTGGACGGCAACCTTCCGCCGACGGGAAGCATCGGTAACGAAGACGGGCCGGGTGACATCCCCGCCGTCGGCGTCTCGAAGGAGGTCGGCCATCGATTAGTTCGCTACTGCGAGAACGGCAATACGACCGCGCGACTGACCGTCGATTGCCGAAACAAACCGACGAACTCCAGAAACATCGAGGCGGTGGTCGGACCGGACACGGACGAAGAAGTGCTCGTGACTGCCCACGTCGATGCCCACGATGTGGGCGAAGGCGCGAACGACAACGGGGTCGGCACCGTCCTCGTCGCCGAAATCGGACGCTTACTCACGGAAATGGAAGACGAACTGGACACGACGGTTCGCTGTCTCGTTTTCGGCGCGGAGGAGGTCGGACTGTACGGGGCGTACCACTGGGCCGAAACGCACGACCTCGATTCGGTGAAATGTATCTTCAACATGGACGGTGCGGGCTACTCCCGAACCGCCGACGTGTACACACACGGATTCGAGGCAATCGGTGAAGCGTTCGAAGAAGTTCGTGACGAGTTCGACGTCCCAGTCGAAATCAACACGGGCATCCGTCCGCACAGCGACCACTGGCCATTCGTTCAGAAAGGTGTCGCGGGTGCGCAAGCGCGCTCCATCGCCGACGGCAGCGGTCGCGGATGGGGCCACACCCACGGCGACACCCTCGACAAACTCGACCGCCGTGACCTCCGTGACCTCGCCGTCGTCTTCACTGCGGGAGTCGTCAAACTCGCGGAGAGTGACCGCGAGATTTCACCGAAGTCGGTCGCCGAAATCCGCGATGCGACCGTCGAACAGGGATTCGAGGAGGGGATGCGAAACTCTGGTGGGTGGCCGTTCGAGGATATGGAAAGAATCGATGCGACCGCAGGAGCGACAGCGGAGGGTGACCGATGACCGTTCGTCTCGATTACGACGCGTACGACCTCGGGGGGATGACGTAGGAAGACGCCGAGGAGGCGATTTCGGATGCCGACTTTATCGTGCTTCCGACCGGCAGCGTCGAACAACACTCCATTCACCTCCCGGTGACGGTCGATACGCTTCGGGCGGAAGCCCTGTCGCGCGAACTGGTCGAATCCGCCACGGAACACGACCTGTCGATGGTTCGACTGCCGACGCTGCCGTATGGCTATTCGGAACATCACATGAACTACGTCGGGACGATTACGCTGTCAGGTGAGACGTATCAGCGCGTCATCATGGAAATAGCACAGTCGATGGCGGAACACGGCGCGAAACGACTCGTCCTGCTCAACTGCCACGGCGGCAACCGCCCGCCGATGAAACTCGCTGGCGACCGCATCCAGCGCGACTACGGCGTGAAAACGTTTTTCGTCCACTGGACGGATTTCGCCCGCGAGAGACTGGAAGAGCGATTCGGAGAGGACTGGGGTCACGCAGGCGACCATGAGACGAGTGTCATCGAGCTATTCTACCCCGACCTCGTGAAATCCGACAAAAAGGAACCACAGACCCGAAAAGCGAGATTCAAAGCCCGACAGTACACGTATTACGATAACATCACGGAACAGGGTGGACGTGGCGACCCGACACAATCCGACCCCGAGTTTTTGGCGGAAATCGTCGAGGAGACGACCGGAAAAATCCTCACGGCACTGAAACAAGATATGGAACAAGAGTAACGAAGACTGGTCGGGTTTTTCAAACCAACCAGTCCGATTTCACGGGGACTATTCCATGTTCCACCGAACGGCCCGTTTGGCTCCGGATTCGGTGTACGACAACTGCACCGCCACACCGAACGAAGAAACTGCCTTCTTCGGCACTTCGAATGCGACTGAGGTGGATGCTGACCCGCCTGCGTTTACCGATGACGACGCGAACTGTTGCCATTTCTCGGCAGCTGGCTTTGTCACATCGTACTGCTCGTCGTTCGCCTGTACCGACACCGTCGTTCCATCGGGAAGCGATTGCGACGACTGTGCGGTGTTTTTCGCCTTGAACGTTAGGAAAAGGAATGTCTTTCCGTCGCCGGATTTTGTCGTCGTTCCGTCGTGTTCATACGAATTGGACGTGTCGGCCTCGGTGACGGCGACTTCGAGACCGTCAGCAACGGTCACGAACGCTCCGAAGGCGGCAGTTCGAGTCTCGGTCGTCGTGGATGAATCGGACGTGGTAGTCTCGCTCGCCGTTTCGGATGTCGTCGATTCGGCCGCCGTGGTTTCTCCCGCTTCCGTCGTTCCCGTCATCTCGTCCGTTGGCGTCGTGGTCGATTGATCCGTTCCGGTCGTCGTCGAACCGGTGTCGTCTCCACTGGAGGAACATCCCGCAAGAAAGACTGCGCCTACCGTGCTTCCGATAAATGTGCGACGTTTCATAGCATCTCGGCGGTTTCTGTGTGAGGTATATTTTACTATTGGCCGCAAAAATACCATTCGCTAGCGGAGATATTACAAAAATAATGCTAAAAACCAATCTGATTTTGACTACAATCAGGCGACCGAGATGATGACCTCGTCCGTGCTCATCGCGCCTTTGTCGTCGGTGACCTGAAGCGTAACTCGATAGCTTCCACAGTCGGACACCGTTAGCTCGGTGGATTTTCCATCGGCTTCGAACGAACCGTCACCGTCGAGATCCCACATGTATTCCACGATTTCTCCGTCACTGTCCTCGGATGCGGAGGCATCCAACGTGACCGTGTCACCCCGCTCGAGCGACCCGTCGCCGACGCTCGGGGACGTTTGGATTCGTGCGACTGGTGGCTGGTTTTCCTCGTCGCCGGTTCCGCCATCCTCGTCATCGTTTCCGTCCTCACCATCATCTCCGTCGTCGCTCCCGTCGTCTCCGCCGCCTGACGTGGTGAGCAGTTCCTCTTCGACGAGCTGTTGAACGAGTTTGGAGTGCCACTGTACTCGCTTGTCGAGTTCCGTATCCTTGGATGTCACCTCCGCGAGGAACGCGACGGCGTCCGTGTCACGCGCGGCTTTGTGAGCGAGCAGTCCGGACGGTTCGTTCGAGGACGAGGAGAACGCGCCGATCGAGAATTCGTAGTCGTCGCGCGCGACGTAGTTTTCGTTCAGGTAATCGGCAGCTTTCTTCGCGTCGGTAGATGCGGGTTCGTCCCACGACGTGAAGATTACCTGTCCGACACCGCCGACCAGATCCCCATCGAAGATACCGACCGACTCGTGAAGGTCAATAACTACATCTGGTTCGTACTCCTCCACGACACCCCAAATGCTACGGGCGAGTTCCGTTGTCGGTTCTTCGCCGACGGGGAATTTTCGATTCAGGTCACCTTCACCGCTCGCAGTGCGTGCGTCTGCCGCGACGGCTTCGGCGTTCGCCTTCGGAATCGTCACTAGCGTCCCGCGATTGATATCCCATTGAGCGATATCTTCACCAGCCACGTATCCCGCCTCCTCGTTGCCGTGCATCCCGCCAACGACCAACGCCGTCGGGCCGGATTCGCTTGCCGTCGTTACGTACACCTCGGTTGCGTCGTCGGTTCCGCTCATGAGCGTGAACGAATCGCGCGCGAGGTCGGTTTCGCTCTCACCACTCGTCTGTGCTACGCCGAGTCCAAGAAGTCCTGTGCATCCAACAGCAGTTAGGAACGTGCGCCGTGTCGTAGTCATCGTTGCTCAATCGAGCATCAAAACCGAGGGATATATTTTTTTGGATTTGTTCAAAAATAGGTTGGGATTCTGGATAATTATACAAACATGTTGGAGAATAAACTTTCTATACATACATTACTACATTATTTTATAACGACACCATTCTAATACATCCGTCATATAATGTTTCGTATTAATCAGTTAATTGTCAGCCCCCCGCGAATTGAACGGTCATCTCGAATCGAACCCGTCGAATGACCCGAAACGAAATTCCTCCAATCAGTGGAGATTCGTGTCTCGAAAAATAGAACTCAAAACCGAAATCGTTTCGACAGCTTACCAGGCGGCCCTTCAAAAGCAACCCGATGAGTATGGCCGGTCGGAAGTCGTCGATGCAACCCTAATTGTCCCGCCGTCTTTCGTGCCAAGTCTCACCGACGAGAGCTCAGTTTTTCGGAACTGCGGGAGTCGCAGAAACCTCGAATCTCGCGCCGTCGGATTCACCGTCCGCCACCGTGATAGACCACCGCCGCGGTCGGTTCCGGTGTGGTACGCAAAGAGCGGAACACCCGCTTCAAAAGTGACGATTCCGTGCCCGTCCGCGTCCAAGAGGAGCGAGTCCTGTGGTTCGAAGACGGCGTATTCAGTCAGCTCACGCTCCAAAACGGCTGTGAGCGCCGTCGCGGGGTCGCTGACGACGCGGGAACGAACGAGGTCACCGCGTGGCTGGTTCATGGTGAATCGGGGATGACCGCACTCCGAAAGCGCTCTGCAACGTCCGAAGATTCGTCCGGCCGAACGTTGAGAGTCGCGGTGGCGTCTCGGTACGCTCGTGCCGCCGGGCTTTCGGGCGCGTGTGCGAGAAGCGGTTTTCCGGCCTGCCGTGCGGCGCGCGCCGCGTCTTCGTCGGGAACTTCGGCGAGCGTCGGGCCGTCGAAGTAGCGTTCGCTTTTTTCGACAATCGCGGCGACGTTCTCGTCGTCGTGTACCTTGTTGAACAGCACGCCCGCGGTTCCGGTACCGTACGACCGAGCGTACTCTTGAACCTTGAGGCCGTCGCTCAGCGACGGAATCGTCGGTTGGAGCACGACGACGATTCGGTCGGCGAGTACGATGGGTGAAATCGCACTCTTGCTCCCGAGGGCAGCGGGCGAGTCCAGTAGTAGAACGTCGGTGTCAGCGGCGAGTTCCGCGACGACATCCTACAATCGGTCAGGGTCGGCACGCTCGAACGCGGAGAGACTCGTTCCACAGGGGACGACGCGCATCCCGAACTGCTCGTAAACGGCGTCTTCGACCGTTACATCGCTCTCTTCGATGAGGAGGTCGTCGAGCGTCGTCTCCACGTCGGTAAGCCCCGCGTGAAACAGGAGATTTGCCATCCCCGTATCGGCATCCACGACCGTGACATCGTACTGCTCTGCTAGCGCCATCCCGAGGGAAAGCGTACTCGTGGTCTTTCCAGTCCCACCTTTGCCGCTTGCAACTGCAAACGCCTCGACCATTGTTCCATACTCCTGTCGTCATTCGTTAAAAATCATGCAATTCGATGGCGAGGAAAAACTGGCACCTCCGAGACGGATGGAAACGAGGGAGTGGAGGGGTAAAGTGCATTGACCGTATGAAAAACGAACGACACACCGCTGGTCAGCGGGGAAGAAAGCGGGACATTTCGGGGTTATTCGGTAAGCGATAGGGTAGGGATGCACGCCGATACGACCGACGGCGACGCGAGTGGGATGTCGCAGTGTGCATCGATGTGCTCTTACACTGGTTGAGTGGCGGTGACCAGTTGGAGAGTTGTGCGATTGAATCGGTCGTTCGTGTGTCTCTCGTGCACCCCACTCTTTTATGCAATTTCCACTATCTAAAATTTTACTTACTAGATGAGCGTATGTTAAGTTGTTTTGTGTCGAGACGAAATCCGATACAGTTTTGAGACAAACATGTAATAGCATACCAGATGAGTCCTCCACAGAGCGACCTCGCCACGCCGCCGCTCGCGCGAGTATTTCGTCTATCCCGCGCGCGCGTGAAATTCCTCGCAGTACTCGCGGACAACCCCAATGAGAGTTTCAGCGCCACCAAACTGGCAGAACACGCTGGAACCGCGACCAGCACGTGGACGAACCATCGTGACGAGTTGCTCGAACTCGAACCGGTGGACGAAATCGACACGAACGGAACGTATCCGGAGTGTTCGCTCGCCTCGACGGCATACGCACAACTTCTTCGTCGACTGTCGGAAGACATCAACGCGGTACTGTACGAACTCAACGACCCGCTCTCAGACGCAATCGGCGGTTTTGCCCAGTGAGAGCGGCTAAAACGAATCAATACTATTTTTTAATTATTTACTATAATTAATTTTTGTTTTGTATTATTAAAAAAATTATAAGAAAGGAGAGCCACATGTATTAGTTGCAATGTCGCAAAACAATGCAGTTGGAGAGTACTTGGCACAGCACCCACGAATGATCGGCGTCCTGTTCACGCTCAGCGCGTTGCTGATGCAGGTGGGAAGTGTTCTGGCAGACAACGGCGCGAATAGCGGCCCGTAATTATTCGATATCAGACGAGCACAGTTCGTTGCTCCAATAAATTTGGTCTCTTACTTCGACTGGACCGGTTTCATTAGAAAGGCCGTAATCGAGTTCTTTTGCGGTTAGAGTTACCGTCGTCAATGGTGCCGAAGAAATATGGCGTTTATTTGACCATTTTTGGTGGAGATTCACATGCGTTCCGAAACCATGAATGTCAGTCGGATACGTGCTGACTTCAACCTCGAATCGGTCGTCTCCGACTCGTTCGACCTTTAGATGATGCGGAACGCCACTCTCACTTTGAACGAGTGACAACCCACCGTCACCGAGCACCGTGTACTGGTAGCCGTATATCGAATGGCGTCGGGCAATCGACAGCGCCGCGCGAAGTGGGAATCCACAGTTCAGGAGTCGAGCCAAGGTTTTTCCGAGTTCGGTCGCCGACGGATTGCCGACCGGCGAGAGCGTAGCGACGCCGCCGCGGCTCCCCTTCTTGACCAATTCGTACCCCTGCTGGTAGGACTCACAGGCGTTCAAAAGGAACGCCGTCACGCCGACATCCGAAAGCGACCGGGCATCGAGTGACCCGTCGGCACACAGGAACCCGCGGTCGTCGATGTGACCGATGTAGTGAACGAAATCCGAATTTGTGGCGAGCAGTTCCCTGAGTTCGTCGCACGAGAGGTCGTAATGGCCAGTTACGTCGAAATCGAGGAGTTCACGCGTCCCGTAGAACTCCTGTACCACGTCCTCGTCCTGCATCTTATCGTCGTTACAGACGACGTGGATATCGATGGTGTCCGAGGACGGAATCCGGTCGACTCGTCTGCGGAGTGCGGATACGTCGAGTTTGTTGACTTTGAGCGGGAATCCCGGCCCGGCCCACGCCTGCTCGATGACGTTTTCCATCGACTCAACCTGAAACACATCGCGGTCGTCCACCGCGTTCCAACCGCTCGACCCGCGAACCAACACACCCGACGGTGGCGCGCGGAAAAACTCGCTCTGTGCATCCGACATCGGTTTGACCGATTTCGGTTTCGGACTGTCCGGAATCCGAACGAGCGCGAGGTTGTCCGCGAGATACGGGATATATTCCGTGTTTTCGACCGTCGGCGTGAGGTCGACCCCGAGTCGCCAGTTCGGAATATGTGGTTCGAGCGTTTCGAACGGTACCGACAGATGGGTCGCCAGACGTTCCGTCAACGACGCATCGTACAGTGACGAAAAGTCGAGGTCGACTAGCGGTTCGACCTGCCGACGCTCGTGCAAATCGACTTTGTAGTAACCTTCCGTCCGAGTGAGACAGTCGAGGAAGAACGTCTGCCGAAGGACGCGATTGACCGCGTCCTCGTACCCTACGGCGCTGTTGAACTCGTACTCGAAATCGCCTGCGACAAGCCGCGGGCTACTCCCCGGAACGACATCCGCACCAAGGTAGTACGCGAGCGACGCCAGCGGATAGACGTGCGCTCGATCCAGCGGGGTGACCAGTTCGACATCCGTATCCGGCGAGCGAATTCCGTCCGGTGCCGAAAATTCGTCGCCTCGTTCGATGAATGGGGGATGCCCGCGAAGAGTCGGAAACGACCGTTCAGAACTCATCGTCTTCAACGCCGAACCGGAGAGCGACATCGCACGCATCAGGTCGTGGATGTCGTCGGTGACCGTTACCGTGCCTGCCGGACGGTCATGATAGGAACGTGCACCCAATCGAACGGTCGTTTCCGAGCCGAAATCGAGGCGAACTCCGGCATCCTTCTGTCGAAGTTCGAAGGCGCTTTCGACCGCGAGATACAGCTTCATCGGCGCCGTACTCAGTTCGATGAGGTAGCGGCCGGATTCGACAGTTCGGTTACTTCCGTCGGAGGTTTCGGCAACCATTCGACCGTCCTGCGTCCGAATCGTTATTGGGAGGAGTTTCGGCACTTCGAGCGATGCTGTATCGATGGTGACGGCAGCGTCGACCGGAAAGTAAAACGACTCGGTCGAAATCGCCGTCGGCTGGACTGAGCCGGACGTTACCAACGCGAATCGGACGTTCTCGACCGGATCATAAATATCGAGACCGTCTCGGTCGGGATGCCGCCGAAACTCCATATCAGAGATGTGTGTGTCTGTTATGATAATTCTACCCAGTGGGTTGTCTCACCAAGATCGGGAACGTGCCAGCGCTGTTCTGCCAACCCGGGTCGCTTGCGGAGTTCGATGCGTGCATCGAACAGCGGAGATAGTTCCTCGACCAGGGGGTCGTCATCGGGAACGCGCACGTGGTAGTGTGCCATTCCTCGTACGCCACGGACGATTGCAGTGAGACCGCGAAGGAACTGAGTGAGTGAAACGAGGTCATCTCCTCCGGAGAGGACTTCGACCGAGTCGATACCGAGTCTGAGTTCAGCAGGGGCGAACCCATCGTTCCGGTCGTCGTAGTAACTGATCGCGGAAATCAGTTCCGAACGAAACGTTTCCCTGTCGAGTTCTAATGCGGCCTCGTTCGCACTGTCACTCATCGACGCCCGGTATTCCGTTCGCCGGTCGAAGACACGGGTTTTTGGGGTATCCAGTCCGACCGGAAGGTGAGAGACGGCATCGAGCGTCGTAGGATTCGTGAGCGCGAGAACGCGCGTCCGTCGCCCCTGCCCAAAGAGCGTTCGACTGAACGCAGCACTCGTCTCCTTCGGCACGTCTCCGGTAACGAGGAGGTTGCTTCCGCTCGTTTTCAACCCTGCGAGCCACTCGGTGAATCGCACGTCCTGTGTCGCCGAACCCTCGTCCGTCTGGCTTCGAAACTCGAGACGAGAAGTCATTAGTAAGATGAATGTTCCTCTATAAAATAAGGGTTCGGGATACAGATTCACCGGCCGAATCGACCCGACCGTTCCCGGCGAACCGTATAAGTCGCTCGGGGGCGTCCTCTGTTCGGTGTCCGTGTTGGAACCGATCGCAGTCGAGCGGTTAACGAAATACTACGGCGACGTTCGCGGCGTCGAAGACCTCACGTTTGCGGTCGATCGCGGGGAAATATTCGGGTTTCTCGGGCCGAACGGGGCGGGAAAATCGACCGCGATACGAGTGCTGCTCGGCCTCCTGAAACCGACCGGTGGATCCGCGCGGGTGCTCGGCCACCTCGCTACCGAACGGAAAAACCTCGTTCATCGCCGAATCGGATACGTACCGGGCGATGCAACCGTGTACGAAAACGTCACTGGACGAGGACTGCTTGATTACTTCGCGGCGCTCTCGGGCGACGACCGAAGGGATGAACTGCTCGACCTATTCCCCATCCCCATTGACCGCAATGTGAAAACCTACTCGCGGGGGAATCGACAGAAACTCGCGCTCGTGCAGGCGTTCATGCACGACCCCGACCTCGTCATCATGGACGAACCGACGACGGGACTCGACCCACTCGCACAGAACACGCTGTACGAGTTCCTGTTGGACGAGCGCGAACGCGGCGTCACCGTCTTCTTTTCGACACACGTGCTCAGCGAGGTGCGAAAGGTGTGTGACCGTGTCGGAATCATTCGCGACGGGCGACTGGTCGCGCTGGAAAACATCGAGGAACTCCTGCGCAAGAGCGGGAAAGTCGTCCGACTCGACATCGCCGAAACGCCCGACCCCGACGAACTGCTGTTCGAGGGAGCGGTCAGTGCGACACACGACGAGGATGGCTACTACAGGTTGGTCGTGACGGGGGGTTTCGACGGTCTCGTGGACGTACTCGACAGATACTCGATTCGTGACATGGATGTCGAAGAGACGTCACTGGAAGACGTGTTCATCGAATTCTACGGGGGTGGCTGATATCGTGCGTTTCCGAGGTGGCCGATGTTCGAGATAACAAACTTCGAAACCAGTCGGCGAGTGCGAGGAACGTTGTTGCTGTCGGCGGCGCTCGTCGTTTTCATTGTGCTCATCATCGCCCTATTTCCGTCGATAGAACAGACGGGCATCGACTTCGACGCGTACATCGAAAGCCTTCCGCCGGAGGCACGACGGGCCTTCATCGGCGACGTGACTACCATCACGACCATCGACGGCTATCTGGTCTCGCAGTTCTATCAACTCGCGTGGCTTCTCGCCCTCGGAATCTACTATGCCTACGCCACCGGGTCGAGCATCGCGGGGGAGATCGAAGACGGGACGCTCGAACTCGTGTTGGCTCATCCGGTCAGTCGGACGCGACTCGTCGTCGGAAAGTATCTCGCGCTCGTTCCGAGTATGCTCATCGTCAACGCGCTCTGTTTTCTCGCGGTGTACATCGGCGTCGTCTCCATCGGCGAGTTCATCGACACCGAAGACTTACTCGCCCTCCATGCCTTTTCTGTCGTCTACTTTCTCGCGTGCGCGAGTTTGGGCATGCTCGCATCGGTTCGGTTCGACACGGCACGCCGCGCCCAGACGGTCGCTGTCGGCGCGATATTCGGAATGTTCCTCGTCGATACGCTCACCTTCGACACCGATTACGACTGGATCGGCGATATCGCCTTCACGCGCTACTTTGATTTGGGAGAAATCCTGACCGACGGCGAAGTCGCGCTCGGCGACTTCGCCGTGCTCACCATCTCGGCAGTCGTTTTGCTCGTCGTCAGCGCGGAACTGTTCGAACGGCGAGATGTGTAAGACAGGTCGAACCGGAACCGCAACGAGGCCAACGGCGACAGATAATCAACCCTGCTAATCAAACCGATTTGACAATGGCGTTCGTCGAACCGTTCGATGAGATGGACACGACCCATCGAATCGTCACTCGACAGTCGTCCGATGTCAAAGATTGGGACGAAACGGGACAACTCACCGTCGAGAATCGAGTCGTCGATAGCGTACTGGGGTATGGTGATGCGATTCATTTGTCAGTAAACGCAGGCAAGTTCGACAGGACTGAAACGAAGTTAGAGCGGGTCGACGAATCGAGGAAGATATTTGCGGGCAGTAAGCCGGAGTACCGTGCTGTCCTTCCACGAGACGGTGATATCGTCCGGTCGGCGCTCGCAGTCACTCCCGGAAACACCGACGAATGGAGCAACCGCCTATTCACCCTCAACGAATTTGCCATCATTTCCGAGGACGATCGGTTGTACAGATCCGTCCCCCACCACGGTCACATCCGAGAAGTCGATGCGAGCGGTCGGATTTCGCACCGTTCGAATTCGAACGGCTTCGGCGAGTTCGTCCCCTCTCGGAACGAATGATTCTCGATTTGACGTGGGAGTCACCATCCGAAGACTCGCGATTGAATCGCATCTTCCGACGAATTCTTCGACCACAGTCGGTGGCACCCCCGACAGGAATCGGATTTCCGGAACGTGAGGTGATGGATGAACTGTTACAAGAACTCAACGAGTTGAAGATGGAACTCGGATATCGGTTCACGATTGACGAATGACTGTGGTGGCAACCAGTATCCAGACTCCCCGAACGATAGTGCAAACGGCAGGTCGGATTCGACCTACCGCTGTCGAAGCCACCATCCTATCCCAAGCAGCAGAACAGCAACCGCGATTGCGACCGAAATCACCGACGAACCGACGCCCGGTTCGCGTCGAACATCGACCGCGACTGCATACGGTCCTGCCTCCCGGGACTCACCGTTCGGCGTCTCGTAGGAGATGACGACAGCAACCGGATGGCGTTTCGGAATCGCTTCGCCGCCGACCGTCAACTGGAACGCGGCAGTTGCCGACGAGTTGGGTGCGAGCACACCGATGTACGTGCTGTCGTCGTCGCTCGAAAGGGGGTCGGAAACTAGCAGTCGTGCCGTCACGTTCGAGAGTCGCTGGCCGGCGGTATTCGTCACGTTCACTCGGAGCGTGTCGCTGGAATCGACTGCAAACGTCGCGTTCGTGGCGTTTACGGAGAACGGTTCCCGGCGGGGTTCGACGCGAACCGGCACCGAAATCGGGTCGCTCGCCAGTCGGTTCCCGGTCGCACCGCGATAGGTAATCCTGAAAACGAACTCGCGTGGGCCGGGGTTCGTCGCGTTCGTCGCGTCCACGTCGAATCGAAAATCGCGCGAGTCGTTTCGTGGAACGGTGCCGATGGGATACTTCGTCTCTTCCGGAACCAACCTCGTTCCGTTCGATTGCAGGACGACGACGGCGTTTTCGGCGCGCTGGCCGGTGTTAATGACCCTGCCGGAAATCGCACCTTCGTCACCGACTCGGACGGTACTCGTCACGTTTCGGATTGCAAACGTCGGTTGTCCGCGCGGACGGACGCCGATGAACAGCGGTTCGGAGCGTTGTCGAACCCCGTTTTTATCCTCGTAGGTCACTCGAACCTGTGCCGTGATGTTGCGAGAGAGTGCATCACGTCCGACGCGAATCGGAAACCGGACGTACTTCGTGTCCTTTCGAATCCACTCCCCGACGGTGTTCTGGGCAGTCGTCGCGTTGCCGCCGAATTGGAGTTCCGGGTCAGTCGAGGTGACGGCGACGGCCGCATCGAATGCGTCTGCCGTCCCCGAGTTTCGAATGGCGAGTCTGAGCGTTCCCGAATCTCCAGCACTGACGTTCGCCGAGGCGTTGACGACACGGAACCGTGCTTTCTGTTGGACTCGAACGATAACGTACCTGAGCACGGACGCGCTGGCTTCGTCGGCGACGGTTCCGTTATCGACGTTCGAGACAGAACTCGTGTAATCGTAGCTGATGCGAACCGGAATCCGGTAGAATCCTGGGTCTGCATCCTCGGCGACGGTGAGTCGAATCGGGACTGACTGCTGTCGGCCTGGGGGGAGCGTTCCGAGCGGAACGTTCCCTGTTTGCACTCGAATCGGTGCCCCTCCGCGGCGAATCTCGACCGACACGCCGTGTGCGGTCTGGACGCGCGTTTCGAGTTGGGCAGGGCCACCGCTGGCCACGCTGCCGTCGTTTGCCACGATGAGCTGGAGCTGTGTCGTCTCGCCGGGAGAGATTCGTGCATCCGCTGTAGACACCGTGACATCGGGTGAACCGGCAACCTGCTGTGCGACACCGCTCCCCGACAGTGCTGAGCAAACGACGAAAACGGTGAGTAGCCCTCGAACTCCCGCGCACCCCCCAATGCGCATACGGGTGGTAGGATACTGTCTGACAAATGGGTGGCGATGAATCACCCGAGGAAACGGCGGCCTACCACGTGATGATGTTGCTTTCTAAATCACGGGGGAAGTAGGTCAGCATTTCCGTGCCGTCTTCCGTGATTGCGACCGTGTCGGAGTGACGATAGCCGTATGTGTCGGTGTACAGCCCCGGTTCGATGGTGTACACGTGGCCGGGTTCCATTTCGGCGTCACCCTCGTCCACGTGGTCGCCCCACCCGCGGTCGATGTACGGCGGTTCGTGGCCCCCCATGCCGATGTTGTGGCCGACGTGGTGCTGTGCGAGGTCGGTGACACCCTGCTCCTCGAAGTAGTCCCACACCTGTTGGTCGACGTAAGACAGGGGCACGCCTGGCCCGAGCGCGTCGATTGCGATGGTCTGAGATTCTAGCATCAACTCGAAGTAGTGTTCCTGTTCGTCGGTCGGTTCGCCGACGAACATCGTCCGCTCCAGTTCGGAAAAGTAGCCATCGATGTTCGCGGCGGCACCCGTGACGAGCACGTCGCCTTCTTCGATTCGGCGGTTCGCGGTGTGGCCGTGCGGAAGGGCGGTTTGTGGCCCGGAGATGTAGCCTGCGTAGGCCGGGCCGTCGCCTCGCGTGCGCGGAGCGTATTCGTCGCCAAGCGTGTCGAGCATCGCGCGGGATGCATCCGTCGAAGCCTGCTGGCTAACGGTCGCCGGGTGTACACCGGGTTCGGTGTAGTCGGCGAGGTACTGATGGGCGAGGTTCCCCCACTTTGCCGACTCACGGATAAGGTCGATTTCGGCGTCGGTTTTCGCCCACCGCATTCTGCTCACCCATCCCTGGGATTCGACTTCGACGAACTCCGAGAGTGCGGGACCGTCGTAGCCCATCACGCCCGGTGCGCCGTCCGCATCTGCGGCGACCGTCTCCGCATCGAGTCCGGAAAGCATCTCGACGGCGACCTGAATCGGCCTGCCACCAGGATAGTCGAAGTAGTGATGAACCGTGTCGATTCGTTGATTCGGTTGGACGCGCTCGACTTCGAGTCGCGGCACCGTAATTTCGATTCGCTCGTCCGTGACTGCCAGCACGACCGGCCGTTCGGTCTGAATGTGGTCGAAACCGGTGAGATATTCGATGCTCGTCGCGCCGAACCAAACACCGGCGTCGGCATCCTGTTCACGTATCTTGTCGCGTACCTCGTCGAGCCGGTGGTCGAACTCGGAATCGGGAAGTCGTGTGCTCATGCCAGTCGGTTCACAGGTGCGAAGTAAAAGCGTTCACGTGCCGGAAACCTGCTCCAAACCCACCGTCACAGCCGAAACGCGTCCTTGTCCGCCGAGAATGGGAAGCCTACTCGAATTTCGGAAGCTATTCTTTACTGTCCGGAGGGCGTTTTTCCGTCGAATGACAGCACCCGACCTATTGGTGCAAACCGGGTCGGCGATGCCGGAACTCACGGTAGAGATGGTCGTCGTCTTCGCCATCGCAGTGGCGACTTTCGTGCTGTTCGCGACGGAGGCCTTTCCCCCGGATGTCACGGCGCTCATCGTCATGGTCGCGCTTATCGTCCTCGGCCCGTGGACGGGTATCTCGCCGGAGGAGGGAATTTCGGGATTCGCAAACGACGCGACGATTACGGTGTTGGCGATGCTCATCTTGAGCGCGGGCGTCAGTCAAACCGGTGCGGTGCAGGAACTCGGCGAACGGATGGCATCGTTCGCGGGCGACGACGAGCGAAAGCAATTGGGGGCGACGCTTGCGTTCGCCGGTATTCCCTCCGGCGTGCTCAACAACACGCCCATCGTCGCCATGCTCATCCCCGTCGTCTCCGACCTCGCAAACCGAGGTAACACGTCGCCTTCGAAACTGCTCATCCCGTTGTCTTACGCCTCGATGGTCGGCGGAATGCTTACGCTCATCGGCACGTCAACCAACCTCATCGCCAGCAGCGTCACCGCACGTCTCGCGGGGGAGTACCCGACTCTTCATCGGTTTTCGATGTTCGAGTTCACCGAACTCGGCGTCATCGTCTTTATTGTCGGCACGGTCTACATCATGACGATCGGACGGCGACTCATCCCGGAACGACTCAGCCCCGAGGAGGATATCCTCGAAGAGTACGAGTTGACGCCGTACCTGACGGAAGTCGTCGTGGACGCTGATTCGGCGTTCGTCGGTCGAACTGTCGAGCACACATTGGCTGAAATCGACCTCGACGTGGATGTCTTCCAACTGGTTCGGGAAGAAGGGACGTTCATGGAACCGTTCGCCGGAAATACGATCCGCCCCGATGACATCCTCGTCGTTCGCGCCGACTTCAGCACGCTCCGCGAGCTCATGATAACTGAGGGGTTGTCGCTCGTCGCATTCTCGCAAGTGTCGGAAGAAGAGCTCGGCCCGGAGCAGGAGGGACAGAACCTCGTCGAACTCGTCATCCCCTCGTGGTCGTCGCTCGTCACCGAAACGCTCGAAAGCACGACCTTTCGTGAACGCTACGACGCCAACGTTCTTGCAATTCGACGGGGGTCGGAACTCGTCCGTGAGCGGATGGATCAGACACCGATACGTCGGGGGGACACCCTGCTAGTACAGGCGACCCGAGAAACCATCAACCGCCTGGCGATGGACAGGGATTTCGTCGTCGCGCAAGTGCCCGACGAACCCGACTACCGCCGCTCGAAAATCCCGGTTGCTATCGCCATCATTCTCGGCGTCGTCGGCCTCGCCGCGCTGGGAATTTTCGACATCCTTACCACTTCGCTCGCGGGCGTCGTCGCCATGATTCTGACGGGTATCGTGAAACCCAACGAACTCTACGATTCGGTCGAATGGGACGTTATCTTCCTCCTCGCTGGACTCATCCCGCTCGGAATCGCGTTCGAGGGAACCGGCGCGGCGGACCTCGTCGGTGCGGTGGTGGCGATGAGTGCTGACTTCCTCCCCGCAATCGGCGTCCTCTGGCTGTTTTACGTCATCACGACGCTCGTCACCGCAGTCGTCAGTAACAGCGCGAGCGTTATTTTGATGATTCCCGTCGCCGTCGAGGCGGCAACCCGCGTCGGCGGCGATCCGTTCGCGTTCGTTCTCGCGGTGACGTTCGCTTCCAGCGCCGATTTTATGACGCCCATCGGCTATCAGACGAACCTGCTCGTCTACGGGCCGGGCGGGTACAAATTCACGGACTACTTCCGCGTGGGCGCGCCGCTCCAGATGATTTTGTCGATAGCGACCGTACTGGGAATCGCACTGATTTGGGGGGTCAGGGTGTAATACACGATGTATTTGCAACACAGCCAGTACCGAAAAATGCAGTTCGAATGGCTTCGAGCTCGAAAATTGCTGTTTACGGGCGAGAGGAGTAGTACAATCACACACCTGTGGTTGCTCCGTGGCTGTACGACTCGCGAGTACGAATCGGCTCGGTTCGTTTCTCCTTACGATTCGGACTCACTCGCTTAGTCTCACTCGCTCCGCTCGTTCGACGGACGTTACGAACAGTACATCGCCCTCTCCGATTTGAACATTGTGTAAACGTTTGGGCGTGTGGCCCTTCGAGCCATTCCGTATCTGCGACTCACAATCTTAAATCCGTCCGGTCGGCCGTTTCACTGCTCACGTTGTTCGCAAGTAAAAGTCCGCCCTCCCCGATTTGAACGGGGGGCAAGTCGATCTACAGTCGACTGCTCTACCAGTCTGAGCTAAGGGCGGGCACGCACTTCCACCTAATTCGGTTACGGACTTAAGAATTATTATTCGCGGCCGCGTGTCGGACACACGGAAAGGTTCAAGTATGATAGACCGTGTGTATCGGGATACAGACGTATTCAGGTGGCCAACATGAGCAAAATTACATTTCGCGCGGACGACGACCTCGTCAAGCAACTCGAATCGCTTGACGCCTCCAAGAGCGAGGTCATGCGCGAAGCACTTCGCAACTATCTCGACGGTCACAATGAATCGCCAGACAATAACGACGGAAGCCTCGATGCAGTCGTCGAAGAGCGCGTTGACGACCTCATCGATCGGCGACTCGGTTCTCGTCGCGGCGAGAGCGCGCGCGACATCAACGTGAACGTCACCGTCGAAGGAACCGGTGACGTCCAAGCGCGAGAGGAACCTCCCGCAGCGAATGAAACGGTGGTGGATCGGTCGCGTCAGACGACCGCCGACACACCTCAGAAAGAGAACACGTGCGGCCAGTGTGGAGAGTCAGTGGATTCGGGTCACGTCTACTGTCCGAACTGCGGCGAGAAGGCGACACACCGCGTGTTCTGTGATTGTGGCGACGAACTCCGATCCGACTGGGCGTTCTGTCCGGGCTGTGGTCGTCGAACGCCGTCGGCAGACGTTTTGGATTCGTCGTAAAACGATTGTTTTACGCCCGCCGTTAGATATATATACTGTGCCTTTGTGGATACTTTCACGTAAGACGATTGTCTTACGCCACGAACTAAACGGTCGAATTATCGCGTTTCGGCCACCGAAATGGCGTAAGACGGGAATTACAAAACACCGCGTGTCGTCTTACCAAACAAGGGGAATCCAACTATGGAGCGCGTGACACTACGAATCCCAAAACAGCAAATCGAAGAAGTCGAACAGATGGTCGAAACTGGCGAGTTTCCGAACCGAAGCGAAGCGATTCGAGCAGCAGTTCGCGACATGCTCAACGAGCAAGACGGAAGCGGAACCGAGACCACGAACAAGCGCACCTGGGCGAAGGTGTGAACGATGCAGGATATCGTTCAAGACGCACTGGAGAACGCAGAAAGCGAACAGCGTGAGATGGACGCCGTCGCGACTGGCGACGAGTTCGGTGACCCTCGAATCGTCATCGTCGGCTGTGGTGGCGCGGGGAACAACACCATCAACCGCCTGTATAACATCGGCGTCGATGGTGCTGACACGGTCGCCATCAACACGGACAAACAGCACCTGAAGATGGTCGAAGCCGACACGAAGATCCTCGTCGGCAAATCGCTCACCTCCGGTCTCGGCGCTGGCGGCGACCCCTCGATGGGCGAGCGCGCCACCGAGATGGCACAGGGGACGGTCAAAGAAGTGCTCGGTGACGCCGACCTCGTCTTCGTGACCGCAGGCATGGGTGGCGGAACCGGAACCGGTGCGGCACCGGTCGTCTCGAAAATCGCCAAAGAACAGGGCGCAATCGTCGTAGGCATGGTCTCGACGCCGTTCAACGTCGAACGTGCACGCACGGTGAAAGCCGAGGAAGGACTGGAAAAGCTTCGCAACGAAGCGGATTCCATCATCGTCCTCGACAACAACCGCCTGCTCGACTACGTCCCGAATCTCCCGATTGGCAAGGCGTTCTCGGTGATGGACCAAATCATCGCCGAAACAGTCAAGGGTATCTCGGAGACAATCACCCAACCGAGCCTCATCAATCTCGACTACGCCGACATGACCTCCATCATGAATCAGGGCGGCGTCGCGGTGATGCTCGTCGGTGAGACGCAAGATAAGAACAAAACCGAGGAAGTGGTACGCGACGCGATGAACCATCCACTTCTCGACGTGGACTACCGCGGAGCATCCGGCGGGCTCGTCCACATCACGGGCGGCCCGGATCTCACGCTCAAAGAGGCAGAGGGTATCGCGGCCAACATCACCGAACGCCTCGAAGCGAGCGCCAACGTCATCTGGGGTGCACGGATTCAGGAGAACTACAAGAGCAAAGTCCGAGTCATGGCAATCATGACTGGCGTCAAAAGCGCACAAGTGCTCGGCCCATCGACACAGAAACAGGCCGACCGCTCCCGCCAGAAGATGCGCGACGTAGATGCACAGTCCTACGATGCCAGCAACAACGTCGATAGCGTTCAAAACCGAACCTTTGGCACCCAGAGCGACGGTGGCAGGGACGAAGTCGAGAAGAACAACGGTCTCGACGTTATCCGATAATTCGCAAACTCTCGTTTCTCTCTTTCGTTGACCGGCGAATCCCTATTCTAGCGCGAGCAGGTGGTAATTCCGTTCTGCGGTCTGTGCGATGACGTAGAGCGTTCCGTCGTTCAACACCGGGCCGGGTCCAACGCGGCCGTGAAACGATTTTTCGAATCGTTTCGCCGGGCCGGTTCCCGGAATCTGAAACGAAGGTATCGGGTCGAAAGCGTAGAACTTGTTGCCACCGACGAATAGCGTATCACGACCGAGTGCTGGCGCCGTCCACCGCCAACTGCCAGTGTCGTGCTTCCACGACCGTTCGCCGTCCTCGGGGTCGATAGCGTGCAATCCCCCCGTGCCGGTCGCGTAGAGATGGGTTTTCACTCCCAACCCTCCGTTCGCCCATCCCGTCCGCACTTTCCAGTCGATGTTGAAACGGGGCGCGCTATCGAGTGTGATTCCGTACGTCTTCCCATCCAGGCAGTTGACGTAGATGCCGTCGGTGTCCACTGTGGGTGACGTCTGCGGTCGCGAAGGAAGGTTCCACTCTCCCCATCCGGTTCCATCATCGTCGAAGAGGTACAGTTTCCCGGCCGCCGTAACGGGGGCGACGAGCATCCCGGTGTAGATCGGCGGCGACCCGAGAACGGTACCGAATAGCCGACGCGACCATCCGACTTCACCCGTGACCGAATCGAGTCCGTAGATTCGCTCACCAACAGGTACGTAGAGCCTGTTCATGTTCATCGACGGGGTTCGAACGCGACTGTCTCCGTCAAACGTTTTCTTCCACCGCGTCTCGTCCGTTTCGGCATCCAGCGCGAGCACTCCATCGCCATTGCTCGCAAAGACGGTTCCACCACGAACGATGGGTGTTGCACTCACGTCGGCACCCGGCTCATCGTCCTTTCGCCACAGTTCGGTTCCGTCAGTCGCATCGTAGACGACGAATGAGGACGGAGTGGGAACGAAGACCCGGCCATCGGCGACGAACGGTTCCCGATACGTCGTTTGTGGAACCTCGACTCGCCACCGCTATGTGACACCATCGACCGGAGCCCGTCCGTCGGCGACTGCGCGCGTGTTGCTGGCGTTACAGCCGAAACTCGACCACTCACCGTCCGCGCCGTAAATATGTCTATCGGGGTCCGTCGATTGGTTCGACCCCGGTTCGGGCGGATCGTCGGCGGTGGCAGTACACCCAGCGAACGCCGTAACCGCACCGAGCGCGAGGAACCGTCGTCTAGAAAGCATATATTCGGCGTTGGTGTTCGTCGTAATAAGTTTTCTTTACTGTCGGGGAAGCTACAATAGCCCAGGGTTTCAGCCGCTACCACGAAAAATGACCGGTTTTTCACAATAGTATGACGCATATGGACGAGTTCGACCCGGTACAGTGGACGGATATCGACCGCGCCTTCGACCGGACGTTCTACGACTGTCCCGAGGCGTTCGAAACCCACCGTGACGAGTTCAATGTCGGATGGTGGAGCGGGATGAAACGCGTGTACGACAGTTGGAAGACGGAGTACAAACGCGACGGAGACCCCGACCAAGGGGCAGCCTTCCTCCTCTCGTATTTTGCCGAGCGGGACGAAGTCGCCACGACACCGGGCGGAGAATCGGTCGGATTGCTCGACCGACGACCCGACGAGAATACGCTACAAACGTGGTTTTGGGGCGAGAAACGGACGATGTGGGCGATAGCGATCCGAACTGGTACTCACTTCGAACTGGTCAAATACTGGCTTCGAGAGAACCAGATTCCGCTCCAGTGGCGAAACTTCGGCGAGGAATCGAAAGCGAGACTTCGGCAGTTCGGCTACACTGCGTGAATCGATTCCACGAGCGCGCATTTCCGACAGATGTCGCGGGTCGTGGATGCACCGCAGCGTTCACATTCGTTGATCTCACGTGCACCTTCCCCAGCGCCGAACTCGTCCGCGGCAACCGCGGCGAGTTCTTCGTATCCGGCCATGATGGAGTGGCGTGTTCCGGGGTGATTCTCTTCCAGCGAAAGCATTAGCTCTTGAATTTCAGCGCGATATGCCTCGCTGGAGTGTGGACATTCGGTGATGTGTGCGGGCAGATTTTCTAACTGTGCGTACAGCGCGACTTCCTTTTCGGGAACGTCTCGAAGCGGTTTTGCACGGGGCACAAACGAATCTTGGTCGCTTCTCGTCGGTGAGGCGTCTTCGTCCGACCCGCCTCGTGCGTCTTCCGCGAACGTTCCGAGACTCGCATCGAAATGTTTAGCGATTTGGGCAACGTCGCCTTCGAGGAAGTTCATCAGCGCGGTTTCGGCTTCGTCGTCCAGATTATGCCCCGTAAGCAGTTTATCAGCCTCGTACTCCTCGGCATACTTCGAAAGCAAGTCCCGGCGGAACACACCGCAGTAGGCACAGGCGGCCATACTTTCGGGGTCTTTTTCGACGACATCGTCCATCCGAACGTCGAACTCGTCCTCGTAGGTGACAACTTCGTGGCGGATGTCGAGGTCGTCGGTGAGTTCGAGGCAGGCGTCCAAGCTCGCATCACGGTAGCCCTCGATACCTTCGTGAATCGTCAGCGCAACGAGTTCGACCCGTGGGTCGTTGGCGAACGTGTCGTGGAGAATCTGCGTGAGGACGACGCTGTCTTTGCCGCCCGAGAGCCCGATGAGCCACGTCTGTGGCTCATCGGGCGTGGCGGACGAGGGAAGGAGATTGTCGTCACGAACCCGTCGCCGAAGGCGCTTTTCGACCGACCGACAGAAGTGGTCTTCGCACAGGTGAAGGCCGGAGTAGGCCGCGTGCATCACCGCCTCTCGGTCGCACTTGTCGCAGTCCATTACGTGTCGTTTTCGTCGCGGGCCGTTTCACGGTTTCGCTCCGAAGTAAATCAAATATCGCTATACTAAATCGGAGAATAGCAATTATCTTGACTAGATGAACATCTGCTTAGAGCCGTCATATTCCTCATATAGTGGTTTTCCATAATTTTATGAAATTATTCTGATTATTATTTCCATTTCTCCCTCTGGTGCTGCAACGGTCGGGCTGACCACCGCTCGAACACCGTAACTGGTCGAATTGGGATCGTAAGCGGTTCATAACGGCGATTACAGGGATGGTCTACGACTGGTTGGGAACTGCCAATGGACTGCCAGTAAACGACGATTACGAGCGGCTTAACAGACGAATAATAAACCTAATACTCATCGTGTATTGATTCATGATTCAAATTTTCGATTAAACGAGGTGAACTTTCTCAAATTAACTGGCGTCACCCTTGGTCTAACTAGATTTTCGGGAACCGTTACGTCCGACACGGGTGAAATTTCGACCCAAGGATGGACGACGTTTCACCACGACGCCGGAAAGACAGGTTACAATCCCGTCGGAGATGGCCCTGGTACCGGAGCGTGGATAGCGTGGAGCGAACAGGTCAGCGACCGGCGGGTGTATGCGCTATCAGCGGACGATGGAACCGAGCTTCGACGGTTCGAAACCGGCGGCGAAGTCGAACACGTCGCAGTCGATGAATGTGAGACGGGTGATGCAGTGTATGCATCGAGTGATGCAGTGTACGCGTTCCGGTAACGGATAGCGGCGTCATCGATACATCTCATAGTCGCAGTTCCAGCGGACTTATCCACACCAAACTCGAATCGAGAACCGATGGAGCGAAGCGCGGCAATCGAGCGCGTTGAGGAACTGGTTCAGACGGTCGAGAACGACACCATGCCCGTTCCCATCCGCGAGATCTGGGTGTACGGCGACGTGGCGCTCGGTCTCGACCCTATCGACCGCCTCGACGTGTACGTGACGAAGGACATCCTGCTCCGTGGAGATGACACCGACCGCGAAGCCGAGTTCGTGGACACGCACGGAGTGAAGGGCATCGGAAAAACGGTTCGTGCGGCGTGGGCCGACGAGCATCCCGACCTGGTTCGGACGAACGACAACGGCTACGCTGCCCCCGAAAAATGTCTCGCAGCGCATCTTCTGCCCGAAGACGAACCGGTTCACCTCGAAGTCTGTAATTCGAGTTTCGAGGACAATGTCACCCAGCGATTGCGGGGTGCGATGGCTCGCGACGCCTACGAGCAAATTCTCGACCCGCGAGGCGTCTGTCTCTGGGTCGATGGCCAGCGAAGCACGGAGGCGTTCCGAAAACTGCGCGAGAGCGAATTCGCCTTCCCGACGCTTCCCGCCGCGCTGGAGATGCTCGGAATGGACGAAGAGAAAACTGAGGTGGCTGCCGAGGCGGTCGAATCCTATCGACGGCGACAGGACGGCGCGACGGTTCGCGGTGACGTGGTGTAATCGTCTTCGGCCTTGGAATCGATTTGCGAACAGGCGGTACTCTGCGTTCGCGCGGGGGTGTACCGCACAACTTCCTCGACCACCCACGCGACCGTTTTCAGGTCACGCTGAGGTTGGTCGCGTTTCGATATTTGATCTTTCGTGAATTCGTGTACCTTCAGTCCTCGAACCCATCTTCGAAGCGGAACGTCCCGTTTCGCTGGACGACTTTCCCATCGACTTCGATGAACGAATCCTCGCTCATATCGACGATCATGTCCAGATGGGTCGCGCTCTCGTTGTACGGTTGCCCCTCCGGAACCGTCTGACGGATGGCCTTACCGATTGCGAGGTGGATGGTATCGCCCATCTTCTCGTCGAAAAGCATGTTGTAGGTGAACCGGTCGATATCGCGGTTCATCCCGATGCCGAGTTCACCGAGTCGGCGCGCACCCTCATCCGTGTCGAGAACGCCGGTAAGGGCGGTTTCGTTCTTCTCGGCGCTGTGTTCGACCACTGTGCCGCCTTCGAATCGAAGCCACGCGCCTTCGATTTCCCGACCCTGATGGACGAGTGGTTTGTCGAACAACACTTCCCCTTCGACCGAATTTGGCACTGGTGCGGTGAACACCTCGCCGCCGGGCAGATTCTTCTCGCCGTAATCGTTGATGGTCTTCATTCCATCGACGCTCATTTGCAGGTCGGTGGTGTCGCCGGAGACGAGACGAACCTCGTCGGCAGGGTCGAGGATTTCGACCATCTGTCGTTGGAACTCGCGCTGTTCGTCCCAGTCTTTGTTCACCGCACCGTAGACGAACTCCTCGTATGCGTCGGTGCTCATCTCGGCCAGTTGTGCCTCGCCGGGTGCCGGGAACTGCGTCCCGACCCAGCGTTTTCCCATTCGTTCTTTTTGCACGGGGGCGGTGGCAGTCCTGTACGCCGCGATTTTTTCGGGCGGCACGTCGCTCATCTCCGCCGTGTTTTCGGCTCCCTTGATGATGATGACGGCGTCGGTTTCCTCCATTTCCGCGAGCGACTGCTCTGGGAGCTCGAAATCGTCCGTTTCGCACGCCCGGAAAAATGCGCGGTCGGCCCGCGAACTTCGCATCGAAAGCGAGGGTTTTGCGCCGCGTTCGCCGAGTTTTTCGTAGATAGCGACGGCGAGGTCTTCGGCTATCGTCGGCGCGGCAACTCGAACCGTATCCCCTTTTTCGATGCGTACCGAATGGTCGACGATGACCTCTGCATGCTCGCGGATTCGTGAGTCCATACCGTAGCATGAACAGTCGTCGTGCTAACTGCTTTTGGATTGGATACGGTTTTCCCAACTCCGGCGGTTCGTTCGATTATCCAACTCAGACCCGCCCAGTCGTCACGTAAAACGGAACGACCTCGGCCCGCTGATACTCCCCTTCCTGTATCTGTTCGATGGCCGACCGACCCATTTCGCGCCACTCCGCGCGCAACCGCTCGTACTCGTCGGAGGAAAGCGACTCTAGTAACGTTTGCCGTCGTTCCCCCAGTGCGTCCGCAGTCGCTTTCTTCTTGGCGGATTCGAGGTCGCGCGCCAAATACGGCGGCGCGACCGTCTTCGCGTGATGATGTTTTCGGGTCGAAACGTCCGAGAGGCCGACCTCATCGAACACGTTTCGCGTTCCATCTCCGCCGAGCGCAACGTTCGTGTCCACCCCCTCCACGTATGCTTTTCGGGCGCGGCGGGAGAGGTCGCTTTCCGCGGAAACGGTTGATTCGACCGACACGGCCGAGTTGTCGGGTTCAATGGCCGAGACGAGGTCGGACGAAACGCGGGCGAACTCCCGCACTGCACGCTCCGGGTTGGGTAGATTGATGAGCAGCGCTTGACAGACGACGAGGTCGAAACTGTCGTCCGGAAACGGAAGACGGTGGGCGTCACCCGCAACGACCGAAACGTGTTCCCGCGCGACCGACAACAGCCGCGGATCTGCATCCGTACCGACGACTTCACCCGGTGTCTCCTCCGCGAGAACACGGGCGAGTTCGCCCGTCCCGCAGCCGACATCCAGCACGCGCTGGCGGGAGTCGAATTCGAGGTCGGACAGCGCCTCGCGCGATTCCCACATCCCTTCTCGGGTGCGTTCCAGATAGTCGGCTGAGAACTCTCGCACACTGATTCCTCAGTTCGATTTCGGATGGGAACGGCAAAAACGGGACGGTCTGCGATGCGGCCGTTCAGTCAGGGACAATCCCGTGGTCTTACCGAGATACCAAGGTTGATAGCCGAAAGCGAACCTACGATGAGACAGTGGCATCATCACGTGCGGATTTCCTCTCCGGAGTTCGAGTCTCCCTCCCGATTATTCTCGGGGTCGTCCCGTTCGGGATGGTCGCAGGGGTTGCCGCGGTAAGCGCCGGGATTCCCGTCGTTCAAGCGCTCGCCATGTCCGTCGTCATCTTCGCCGGGGCGTCACAACTCGCCGCGGCCGACCTCATCGGACGAAGCGCGCCCGCCGTTGTCGTCGTGCTGACGGTTCTCATCATCAATCTCAGAATGATGATGTACAGCGCGTCCATCGCGCCGTACTTCAGGAAACAATCGGCGCGATGGAAGGCGGGACTAGCGTACCTTCTCACCGACCAGGCCTACGCCGTCTCGCTGATTAGGTTCGAACAGGACGAGACGACGAGCCGGCGGTGGTACTATCTCGGCATCGGCGTCCCGCTCTGGGTGTCGTGGCAGATCGCGACCATCGCCGGAATCCTCCTCGGCACCAGCGTCCCGTCAGGGTGGCATCTCGATTTCGCGGTTCCGCTCGTCTTCCTCGCGGTGCTCGTGCCGAGCGTTACCGACCGCGCGACCACGGTTGCGGCAGTCGTCGGCGGGACGACTGCCGTCGCCGCCGACGGACTGCCATTCAATCTCGGACTGGTAACTGCCGCAATCGTCGGGATTCTCGCCGGGCTGCTGGTCGAGGAGGTGGTCTGAATGCCGCAGACGAACTTCGGTTCGGAGATGCTGTGGCTCATCATCATCGCCGCAGGCCTCGGAACCTACGTGATTCGACTGTCGTTCATCGCCTTTTTCGGGCGACTTGACGACATTCCCGAACGCGTCGAGCAGGCGCTTCGGTTCGTTCCCGCGGCGGTGCTTTCCGCGCTGGTCGTCCCACAGTTCGTTTACGCCGACGGTGCCGTCTCGCTCTCGCCGGACAACCTCCGACTGTTCGCGGGAGGACTGGCGATACTCGTCGCATGGAAAACCGAAGATATTCTGGCGACGCTGGCCGCAGGAATGGGGGCGCTGTGGCTGCTGAATTTCCTGTTCCCCTGAAAACCGTGTTGTCGGCGATTACTGGCCTTGCATCGACCGTCGAATCGTCATCACGATTGCGATGACGATACAGACACCTGCAACGACTGCGACGACGGGATTGCCCGTGGAATCGAACCGCCAGTCGAAGACGGTGAAGCCGACGAAGCCGACGACGAACGCCAGGAAACCGACGAGTTGGAGGGCTCGGGATTGGGAACGCATAGTTGTTAGTTGCTCGTGTGACTATAAAAATGTTAGTCTACTGGTGTATCGAGTGTGTTCGTCACCTACTACTCCTCGCGCAGTTCTTTCACGTGCTCGATGTTCCACGCGAAGCCTTTGCCGTTCTCAGTCGGCGTTTCGAGGACGAGCGGCACGTCTTCCAGTTCGGGGTGGTTGATGAGCGTCTTCATTCCTTCCTCGCCGATGAGGCCCTTACCGATGTGGGCGTGTTCGTCCTTGTTCGTCCCGCATTCGTGTTTCGAGTCGTTCAGGTGGATACATTGCAGATGTTCCAATCCGACGACTTCGTCGAACTTCTCGATGGTTTCCTCGACGCCCTTGCGGGTTGAGAGGTCGTAGCCCGCCGCGAAGGCGTGGGCCGTGTCGATACAGACATCCAGGTCTTGGTTCGATTCCGAGAGCACCTCCGCAAGGTGTTCGAAATCGCCGCCGAGTTTCGTCCCGCTTCCGGCGTCGCTTTCGATGAGCACCGTCACGCCGTCCGGAATGTCCAGTTCGTCGAGTGCGCTCGCGGCGTTTTCCAGTCCGCCTTCGACACCCGCGCCGGTGTGTGCGCCGAGGTGGACGTTCACGTACTCGACGCCGAGTTTGTCGGCGGCATCGACTTCCTTCTGCATGCTGTCGATGGATTTCGCGCGAAGGTCGTCCTTCGGCGTACAGAGGTTGACGAGATACGAGGAGTGGATGACCCACGGGCCGTCGAGTTTCCCCGCGGTTTCTCGCTTGAACAGGTCGGCCTCCTCGTCACTGATGTCCGGGTCTTTCCACACCTGCGGCGAGGTCGTGAATATTTGCCCGCAGTTGCCGCCGAACGTGACCTGTCGGGGGACTGCGTTGGCGATGTTTCCGTGCGGTGGTTTCGACTCGTCGCTCGAAACCTTCGAACTGGAGATGGATACGTGTGCTCCGACTCGCATATTCGCTGACTAGTAATTCGGGGGTCAAATGTACTTCGAAGCGTCTCCGAACGCTTATGTCGGCCGCATGTGAGAATCGCGTATGTCCGATTCAGGTGGCCTATCGGTCGGGGATATGGCACCCAAGTTTAGCGCCCCACTCGTCACCAGCGACGGAGCAGTCGAGGACACACCGCTTTCGTCACTCCTCGCAGACAGTCCAGTATTGTTGTCGTTTTACACGAACGATTTTGGCCCCGACTGCATCGATGAGTGGTGTTTGTTCCGTGATTACGACTGGTTCGCCAGCGGCGACCACGTGCAGGTCGTCGGAATCAGCAAGTCCCGGCCGAAAACTCATCGTCGGTTCATCAACCATCTCGACTTGCAGTTTCCACTTTACACCGGACACGAATCTGGAAATCGCCGATTCATAAGGCGTCAAATATCGAACGTTCAAAGTCGTCAGTCGAGCGAAACGGTCGTGTTTCCTCATCGACCAATACCGACGATACGATACATCTGGGTCGGCGATCATCCGATAGACCCGACGATGGACACGCCACCACTGTCCGAGATTCACGACGCAATCGAGGACGCGTTCGGTTCCGAGCCGGAGACGTTCGGGTTTTGAATCGGTAGAAACAGACCGAATCAGGCAGTCGGGTCGTCGTGCCGCTTCGTCCACTCATCGCTTTCGAACTTGATTCGTGCGTGCTCACGTGCGCGAGAGAGTTCGTCGTCCGTCCACTCACCTTCATCCGCATCGCCCCAGTCGCCGAGCGCGGATTCGACGACCGTGACGGCATCTTTGCGAGAGAGACTGACCTGTTCGTTTATCGTCGTCACGCGTTCGTGGAACGTCTCCGGCGTCGTCTCTGGATTTGAAAACGTCGAGAGATGGCGCTCGGCGTCGAGCGCGAATTTCAACGACCCGTGTTGGATGACCGCGTCTTTCCGTCTGTATTGTGCGTTGCCGCTGATTTTTCGCCCCCTCGCCACCACATCGTGTGCCGGGTGGAGTTCGCGGAGATAGCACGCCGGTTGGTGGATAACGGGGAGTTTCTCGTCGGTGAATTTTGCATCGATACCCATGCGCTGGAAGGCGTCGAAGATGGGGTCACAGAGCAGTTCGTAGGTTTCCATCAGGCTCCCCGGCAGTTCGTCGGCGGGCGCGATGATGGAATAGGAGATGTCGCCATAGTTGTCGTGATAGATTCCCCCGCCACCCGTCGGTCGTCGGGTAACAGTGATGTTCTCGCTCTCGCAGAACTCCCAATCGACCGTCTTGGGTTCCTGTCGGTAGCCGAGCGAGAGCGTGCTCGGCTCCCAGCGGTACACGCGAAGGGTTCTCGACCCGCCCGCTGCCGCGGTTTCCGCCGCGATTTCGTCCAGCGCCATGTTCAGCGGGCCGTCCCATGACTCCTCTCGAATCAGCCGCCAGTCCCTATCCGCCAGCGTCATACTTCGGCGTTGGGAGGGGTCGGGCAAAGCGATTGCGGACGAGATTAGGATGGTATGATAAACAATTCGACAGGAAATTCCAGCCGCAGGAATCCTCAACGTGGTTCGAATGGTTCGAATTCCTCGAGATTTGACAGCCATTTGCCACCGTCTCGTCAATTTCGGGCGTGACTTCCGATTCCCAATCCGGGTTGCTCCACCACGTCGAACTGTACGCCTCGGATTTCGACACGTCGGCCTCGTTCTGGGGATGGCTACTCGGTGAACTCGGCTACGACGTCTACCAGGACTGGGACGGCGGTCGGTCATGGAAACGAGGCCCAACCTATATCGTCCTCGTGCAAGCCGATGAGACGTATCTGGACGAACCGTACCATCGCTGTCGGCCGGGCCTGAACCATCTCGCGTTTCACGCCAAATCTCGTGAGCAAGTGAACGAACTGACCGCGGAACTTCGGGAGCGGGACGCGCCGATTCTGTACGAGGACGACCACCCGTTTGCGGGCGGCGATGACCATTACGCGGTGTATTTCGAAGACCCAGAACGGATGAAAGTCTAACTCGTCGCGCCGAAGTGAACCTACGTCTTCGAATCAGACGTTTCCAAGTCGATTATCGTTCTCGAACGAACGTCTCGATTCTGTTCATGGCCTCCCGAAGGTCGGCCATTCCGGTCGCGTAGGAGACGCGAAGGTGGCCCTCGCCGCCCTCGCCGAAGACACTTCCCGGAACGGCGGCGACACCCTGCTCCTGGAGGAGGTTTTCGGCGAAGGCCTCGTCGTCGCCGCCGCAGGCCGGGAAGGCGTAAAACGCGCCGCTGGCGTCGAAACAGTCCAGTCCCATCTCGTCGAACCGCGAGAGCACGAACCGGCGGCGGCGATTGTACTCGTCGCGCATTTCGACGACCTTGTCCTCACAGCTCTTGAGCGCCTCCAATGCGGCGTACTGAGCGGTTACGGGAGCCGAAAGCATCGAATACTGGTGGATGCGGTTCATCGCGTTGATGGTCGCTTCCGGGGCAAGGGCGTAGCCGAGCCGCAATCCGGTCATCGCGTAGGCTTTCGAAAAGCCGTTGAAGACGATGGTTCGCTCGCGCATGCCCGGAAGGGTGGCGATGGAGGTGTGGTCGCCGTCGTAGGTTAGCGCCGCGTAAATCTCGTCCGAGAGGACGAAGAGGTCGTTGTCGCGAACGAACTCGGCGACAACTTCGAGTTCCTCGCGGGACATCGTTGCGCCCGTCGGATTGTTCGGATAGCACAGTACGAGTGCCTCCGCATCCCCCGCACCGGCCGTTTCGAGTGCCTCGTGGGTCAACACGAACTCATCGTCCGCGCTCGTCGGAACCGGGAGGGGTTCGCCGCCTGCAAAGGTGACGCAGGGGACGTAAGAGATGTATGACGGTTGCGGAATCGCGACCGAGTCACCAGGGTTGACCAACGCTCGCATGGCCACGTCGAGAGCCTCGCTCGCTCCCGCGGTCACCAGGATTTCGCCGTCCGGGTCGTACTCCAAATCGTACCGTCGGACGTGACTCGCAATCGCGTTCCGCAGATCGCGTCGGCCACGATTGGCGGTGTAGGATGTTTTCCCGCGCTCCAGCGCGTCGATTGCGGCGGTGCGCGCCGACCACGGCGCGGAGAAGTCCGGTTCGCCGACTCCCAGCGAGATGATGTCGTCGCGTTCCTCCGCGAGTTCGAAGAACCGACGAATACCCGACGGTGGAACTCGTTCGACACGGTCTGCCGGTTTCATGGTGAGACGGAAAGGCGGTCGTCCTCGTCGCGGTCATCGAATTCGATGCCGCGTTTCTTGTACGTCTCCATCACGAAGTGGGTGACCGTCTGGGTCACTTCCGGAATCGGTGCGATCTGCTCCGCGACGAAGTTCGACACGTCGTGCATCGACTCGCCCTCCACGTCGAGGGCGAAATCGTAGTTGCCGCTGACCAACCGGAGCGATGCGACTTCCGGAAATTTTGCGATTCGTCGAGCGATTTGTTCGTACCCGGTTTCACGGTCGAGTTCGACGTTGAGTTCGACTTTCGCCTCCACGTGTTCGTCGGTGAGATTGCTCCAGTCAACGACTGCCTGATAGCCTCGGACGACACCCTCGGCTTCGAGGTCGGAAAGGAGCGATTCGACATCCGATTCCGAAAGTCCGGTCTGTCGAGCGAGGTCGGCAGTGTCCTCACGGGCATTCGACAGCAAGAGGGTCAGTAGTTCTCGCTTCGCGTCCATGGCTGTTGTGCGATTGTGGGGCACAAAAATCTGGCCGCACTTGACAGTCAGTTGTCCGTCCGAATCATCTGAGATAACGATGGTGCCATCAGTTCGACGACAGCTTTCGACAGACCACTTCGATGGCGGCATGTTGGTGAGTTCGCCGCCGGGCCGAGCCTGAGGTCTGAACTGTTGAAGTCAGTTGAGATAATTTCCAGGGTGAAGATGCTGAATCGCTCCGGTCGAATAGAAAGCCGGAGAACCCAGTCCGTCCCACACGAGGAGCCAGTAGTGAGTGTCAGATGTCGAGCTTCGCGGAAACAGTTATCAAAAATTCATATCGCAATATGAAGTTTACTACCTCTGTTTTCCTCTCGCAAGTGAGCGACACACACGACGGGAAAACAGCGTTTCGAGCCGCGAAACCGGCTGTCAGTGTGGTTGAGATGTCTCTACCGAGACGGCCGATTGTCCTGAGAAGACGGAATCCATGGCGCAAGCCCCTTACGCTCCCGCCGAGTAGACGGAGTCGATGGTTCGGAACGTCGCGCCCGAGATGGCCGAGTTGGAGCAAGCGGATTTTTATCTGCTCTCCGGCGTCGAACAGGGCATGCGCTTTAGCGAGTGGGTGCAGAAAGAGAAAATCCCGAACTTCTCGCGGCTGACCGCCGAAGAGGTGGATTACCGAATCGACCGCTGTCTCGACCGGGAACTGCTACAGCGCAAAACGATTCAGTACGAGGGGTACACTCTCACGTTCGAAGGGTACGACGCACTGGCGCTCCGAACGTTTTCACAACGGGATACGATTCAGGGCGTCGGCTCGCCGCTCGGCGTCGGCAAGGAAAGTGACGTGTATGAAGTGCAGTCGTTCCGGCCGCTGGCGCTCAAATACCATCGTGAGGGATACACGAACTTCCGCGAGGTAATGAAAGAGCGCGATTACACGTCCGACCGTGAGCACGTCTCGTGGCTCTATACGGCGCGGAAAGCTGCTGAGCGGGAGCACGAAGTCCTCGAAACGCTCTACCCTGACGTGAGCGTTCCCCGGCCGATCGACCACAATCGTCACGCAATCGTGATGGAGAAAGTCGATGGTGTCGAACTCGCCCGCGCGAAGTTCGAGGACGCACAGGTCGTGCCGGTATTAGATCTCGTGCTGGGTGAGATGGACGAAGCCTTCACACGCGGGTACGTCCACGCAGACATGAGTGAGTACAACGTCTTCGTCAGCAGTGAGGGCGTTACCGTGTTCGACTGGCCCCAAGCCGTCCCGACCGACCACGAAAACGCGATGGAGTTCTTGGAGCGCGATGTGCGAAACGTCGTGGGGTATTTCCGGCGGAAATACCCACGACTTGTCGGCGACGTGGATGTTCCGGGTGTCGCAAGCGCAATCGCGGACGGCGAGTTCGAATCGGTACGCGACCACTCGGATGACGGACGATAGTGTCGCGACTAGAGGATACTCCGCCAAAAAATTGTTCTTTCGTTTACAGGACGAACGACACTATCGCCAGGACGAGGAAAATAATGACCAACCACTTGGCGATATCCATCGATAATCCGGCGACGCCGCCCGCGCCGAGCACCCCCGCGATGATTGCGAGGACGAAGAACGCGATTGCGAGTTCGAGGATCGCCATCAGTGCGTCACCTCGCTGATTTCGTATCGGAGTACGAAGTTCATGAGAGAAGGTAGTTCACCGAGGCTCTTTCCGCTATGGGCTGAATTAGCAAGGTACACATATGGATTGTGGCTGTTTTGGGTTTTACGGAGGGATTGTAGCGGTCATGCGTTGCGGACTGTACCTACTTATAAATCGACCCACGCCGTAGTCATCTCCAGTTCGGGAACGTGCCACCGATTGTCCGGGTCTCTCCCGGCGCGGTGGCGAAGTTCGATTCGTGCATCGAACAGGGGAGACAGTTCCTGTACGATGGCCATGTCGTCCGGCATCGAGAGATGGAAGTGTGCCATCCCGCGAACACCTTTGATTAGTGCGCCGATCGAACGAACGAATCGTTTGACAGCAACGAGTTCGTATTCATCGACAAGATAGTTCAGCGAATCGACGCAGAGACGAATCTGCGCAGGTGCCCCACCGCCGACAGCGTCCTCGTAGAATCCGATGGCGGTGATGATTTCCTCGCGGAGTTCGCGAAGGCCACCCTGTTCATCCAACGGCGGAAGGTCGCGGTCGACAACCGTCTCGCTTCGTGGGACGGCACGTCGTTTGTTGCCGCAGTCGATGAGCCGGAGGGAAGCCTCGTCATACTCGATATCATCCGGAAAATGGTCGGTTACCGTGTCCACTCCCGTATCCGTGAGCGCGAGGATGCGTTTTCGCTCGGTCGCGTCGTCACCGAACAGGGTTCGGGACGCGCGATTCGTCACGCTCTGTGATACCTCACCCGTGACGAGAAGATTACTCCCACGCTGTCGAAGCGAACCCAGGTGCTCCCGAAATGCGTGCGCGTCCTCCTCGTTTCGGAACGACAGCCGACAGCCGTTCATTCTATCCTGTATTCCACATAATTTGATAAAACAGCTCTGATGGTGACAAAGCGAAGACGAAGCCCTTAAACCTACGAATAGGGAATTTTCCATAACTCGCTGGTCAACGGGCACCAGCGGGCACCTGCAATCGCAGGACGGAATGTGGCGTGCGCGATTCGAATCGCCTGCACGCTGAACCACTCAACGCCCGTGGTGATAGACCATGGCAAAAAGTTTCTATTCCCACATTCGAGACGCGTGGAAAGACCCGGACGACGGCAAACTCGCCGAACTCCAGTGGCAACGAAAACAGGACTGGCGCAAGCAGGGCGCAATCGAGCGAATCGAGCGCCCGACCCGACTCGACCGTGCCCGCTCGCTCGGCTACAAAGCCAAGCAGGGCATCGTCGTCGTGCGCGCGAGCGTCCGCAAAGGTGGCGCACGCAAACAGCGCCACAAAGCAGGCCGTCGTTCCAAGCGCCAGGGTGTCAACCGCCTCGGTCGGCGCAAGAACATCCAGCGCATCGCAGAAGAGCGCGTGAGCAAGAAGTACCCGAACCTTCGCGTGCTCAACTCCTACTGGGTCGGCGAAGATGGGAGCCAGAAGTGGCACGAAGTGATTCTCGTAGACCCCGAACACCCCGCCATCCAGAACGATGACGACCTGAACTGGATTTGCGACGACTCGCACCGTGGCCGCGCCCAGCGTGGTCTCACGAGTGCAGGCCAGAGCAACCGTGGCCTCCAACAGCGTGGGAAGGGTACCGAACACACCCGCCCGAGCAACTCGAAAGGTAAAGGCCGCGGTAAGTAACGGCGTCCGTAGTTCAACAGCAACGCTTTTTTGTGCAACTGATTCGATAGCGACTGCTCCTCTCGTCAAGCGCCGATTTCGTGAGTTTCAGCGCTGGTGCTGTGGAAGTGCCTAACTGCATTGTGGGACGATAAATCAAATAACACGATACGAGATTCGGTTCGTGATACCTGCGCGAGAAGGGGGCTCGAATCGTCGTCGCTTAATCGTTGTCGTCACCTGTCGCTGCGTTACCGTTGTCCGGAGGCGCGTTTTCGCTGACGGTACCGGGATTTGTCCCGATAGACGCACCCATCGAAACGGTCGGCGTGAGCGGTTCACCGTGGAGTAACTGCGGGAGAACGATGCGAATCGATTCGAGCATCAGGATAAACAATATCGGTAGCAGAAAGAACCCGTACCAACCGAACAGCACCGGACCGAGCAGGTACGCGAACATCATCACAACCATGTCGAGCTGGCGACCGGTCATGTACGGCTGGATGAACGTCTGTGGGAGGATATCGAGGACGAGGAAGTAAACGATGAGGACGCCGCCGACGAACCCGAAGTGGTTGCCACCGGAACTCATCGCCTGTAGGCCGAGGTACCCCACGACCGGGAGATAGATGAGTTTCCCGACGACGATGGGAATCAGACTGGCGACGCCGGTCAACAATCCGAGAACGAAGACCATCGGAACGTGGAGTTCCCGCGGTGCGAAAAGGTTGGTTCCCGAGTACGTCACCACCGCAATGAGGGACATGACGATAACGAACAGGAAGTTTCCGAAGAACACGGATTCGAGGTCCTCATCGACGGCAGTAGCGTATGCGTGGGCCGTCGTCTCCCTGCCTCCGAACAACTGCGCCAGTCCGTCCTCGATGTCGTCGTCGTTTTTGAGCAGGAAGTACGAGAGCGTCAATGACAGCCCCACGATCAGGATACCGCCGATGAGACCCGAAGCCACTTTCATTCCGGTTTGCAGTAGTTGACCGGGATTCGTCACGAACTGCCGTGGGTTTCGAACGGCCGACAGCAGCGTTTGGCGCTGTTCGTTCGAGAGGGCGTCGAGAACGTTTCCTGGAATCGGAACGCCGCTCGTACTTCCGAGAAGCTGTTGGGCCTGTTGAACGACGTGGATACCGGCGTAGAACGCGAGCAGAACGACCGGAAGCAAGACGATGACGAGTGTCAGTCCAGCCACGACTCCGTCCGAATCGGTAAGGGAACTCAGCCGCCGATAAATCGGTCGCGTGGCGTAGTACCCGAATATACCGAGCACCAACATCCCGACGAACGAGTACGCGATGAACGCCGCCGCAACGCCGAGGGCAAGAACGAACAGCCACCAGCCGATACGGGATCGATTATCGATGGAGGTCCATAGGGGATTGCTCATCTCCTTTCGGATAGCGGTTTTACCCCCGAAACGGTTGTGGCTGCACACTGGAAAGTCAACTCGAAGGACGACCGTTCCCGAACGCCACGCCGTCGGTGATCCCCGGCTTATTCGGCCGTCGTGAGTTCCAGTTCGATTTCCACGTCACCGCCGAGTTCGATTTCGATCTCGAACGGCCTCCACTCGAATTCGAACTCCGCCAGTTCCGCGTCGGATATGTAACGACGGTTTCAGCGGCCGCCGACGCGGGAGGGGCCCACGTCCGACGATGTTACGCGGAGTCGGTGTCGTCAGGCGTACACCAGAGTACCACACCGTTTTGCGTCGTCCTCGGGTTTACGTACTCGTACTGGTCAGTTTCAACGCGTCGAACGACACGGTTGCCGACAAAGTAACTGACCTTTGCATCCCCATCAGCGTGGACGCTCGACGAAGTCGTCGTCCCGTCCCCGCTGTGTTTCCCGTAACCGAACTCGACTTCGACGTGAACGACGAATCCGCCGTCGACGGTGTTCACACTAGCGACCGATAGTCACGAGATATCGACGTACATGAGGGTGGAATGGCGAGACTCTTCCGTTTGGATGATTTCGTTGATTTTGAATGCACGTTCGGTCGCTTTCACGAATTCGACGACCGATTCGCGGTTCAGCCGTTCCGGTAGTTCGGGATACGACTTCGGGGAGACACGGTCGCTCGTCGTGAGAGTCGTCGTCCTCGGCGGTGTCGGCGTAATCGGATGGCCGTACCGTCGCCACTCGGTGGTGGTCGTGGACTGTATCGCGGTCGTCACCCGTGTCGGTTGGGGTGTGGTTTCGACTGGTGTCTTTGCTTCGGTCGAAAACGTACTCGTCTCGTCGGTCGATTCCGACGGCGACAAGTTGCCGGTACAGCCAGCGACGAACGAAACCGAACCTGTCAGCACCGGGAAAAGAGTCCGGCGGGAAACGCGAGTGGCGGGAGGAACACCACTGGCTAACCTGTACCTCGGCAAATATTTTCTGTGGCGTGATAGCTCCGATACGGGACAGTCGAATGGCCGACTACGTCTCGTACTCGCCGACTTTCACCAACTGCTTGCCGATGTTCTCCCCTTCGAATAGCCCCAAGAAGGCGTCGGGTGCGTTTTCCAATCCATCCGTCACCGTTTCGCGGTAGGCGAGTTCGCCCGACGAAACCCACTCCGCCAACTGCCGAGTGGCCTGTTCGAACCGGGGTGCGAAATCGCTGACGAGGAAGCCCTGCACCCGTGCACGACTCTGGATGAGTGTGCCGAGTTTGCGTGGCCCCGTCGGAACCGACTCTTCGTTGTAGAGCGCGATTTGACCGCAGACGGCAACTCGTGCGTCTACGTTCAGTTTCGAGAAGACGGCGTCGGTAATCTCGCCGCCGACGTTGTCGAAGTAGACATCCACGCCGCCGGGTGCGGCGTCATCGAGCGCCGCGCCGTAGTCATCGGTTGTCTTATAGTTGATTCCGACGTCGAAGCCACACTCGTCTTCGAGGAATTCGATTTTTTCGTCCGAACCGGCGAAGCCGATGACGCGAGCGCCCGATCGATTCGCGATTTGCCCCGCCACGGAACCGACCGCACCCGCTGCACCGGAAACGACGAACGTGTCGCCCGCTTTCGGTTCGGCTACGTCCCGGGTTCCGAAGTAGGCGGTTCGACCGGGCATTCCGAGGACGCCGAGGGCCGTTGAAATCGGTGCGAAATCCGGATTGACCGGCTGAAGCGCACTGCCGGGAGCGGTCGCGTAGTCGGCCCATTCGAGGTTGCCAGCGACGAGTTGGCTCTCCTCGAATCCTGCACCATTCGACGTCACGACTTCGCCGACGACAGCGCCTTGCAATGGGTCGCCGATATCCCACGGTTCGGCGTAGGACTCCGCATCGCGCATCCGGCCACGCATGTACGGGTCGACCGAGAGGTACAGCGTTCGGACGAGTGCTTCGCCCGGTTCGGGTTCCGGAACGTCTTCTTCGACCAGTTCGAACGTTTCTCGGTTCGGCGTGCCGTCCGGCCGCTGTGAGAGGAGGTATTTTCGGTTAGTCGCCATGCCCGAACGAACGGTGAGAGGACAAAACAACACTTCGGCAGGAGCCACCTTTGCCGCTTTATACGACGAAAACGAACGACACGATGACGAAAACAACGTGGAACGACGCGTGACCGACCATTGCCGTTTCGAGGCTTTGTCGCCAGTAGAGCCAGCCGAATCCGACGCCGGCGATTGCATTGAGAAGCACCGTTTGAACGACCGCTACGGATGTCAACGAAGCGCCTAGCGACAGCGCGGGAAGATGACCCAGACCGAAGACGACGGCCGAGACGAGAATTGCGGCCCACATCACTCGGTCGGACGGGCGCTCACCGCCGGTCAGTTTCGAGAATCCCCACACGACGAGCGTCATGAACCCGTATCGCAAGAGCAGTTCCTCGGTGATACCGCCGTAAAGAAGTCGAACCGGAATGCCGGCGAGAACGTCGAAGATGGAACTGCTCGTCCCCGTAACGAGGGTGGTCAGGAGCTCAACCGGAAAGAGCAACGTGAACGCGAAATCCAGTGTAAGCGTGAGGAGTGCAGCAACGACACCGACTCCGACACCGATGGGCACTTCCTCGGCAAAGAGGCTTGGTGGTTGAATTCGTCCCGTCAGTCGAGCCAACAGGCGAGACCGAAGGTTGACGCGAGGGGCGAGGATGGTCCCGACGGTACAGGCGATGGCGAGCAGGACGAGCGGTTGGCTGATTGCCACGAAAAACAACGTCACTGCTGGAAGTTCGGCGAGTTGTGGAAGTTGTCGGAGCGTCCCTAACAAGGAGACACCGACCGCCACGATACCCGGGAGTCCGAGGAGAAACATCGCTACGACCGCCTTCAACAACGAACGCGACCCTGTTCGTTTCCTCGTAGATGTGGCGGTTTGCATATCACAGGGCGCGTAGCGAAAGGCGAAAAACTATTCCCATTGGGTTTCACTGGTCGGCCACCGTCGCCACCAGCCAGACGGGTTCCAGTTTCGACGTCGCTGAACCACGGGTTTATACCTCGATATCACCAATCCGAACGCATGAGCGGCCTTTCGCTCGACGCAACACAGCTCGACCGCTACTCCCGGCACATCATCATGGACGAAGTGGGTCCGGAGGGCCAGAGGGCACTCCTCGATTCCGCCGTCCTCGTCATCGGTGCGGGTGGTCTCGGCGCACCCGTCATCGAATATCTCGCCGCGGCTGGCGTCGGAACGCTCGGCATCGCGGACGACGACGTGGTGGAACGAAGCAACCTCCAGCGGCAGGTCGTTCACGGCGACGACGACGTTGGACGCCCGAAAGCCGAGAGTGCGAGGAATTTTGTGACGCAACTGAATCCCGACGTAACCGTCGAAACCCACGAGCTACGGGTGGAACCCGAGAACGCAGAAGCACTCGTCGCGGCGTACGATTTCGTCGTGGATGCGACCGACAACTTCCGAACGCGCTACCTCGTCAACGACGTGTGTACGCTGGCGGGGATTCCGTTCTCCCACGGTGCGATTTACAAGTTCGAGGGACAGGTGACGACGTTCACGACCGATGGCCCCTGCTATCGCTGTCTGTTTCCCGAAGCGCCGCCGGAAGGCATGGTTGCGGACTGCGCGACGACGGGGGTTCTCGGCGTCCTCCCCGGAACCGTGGGCTGTATTCAGGCCACCGAGACGGTCAAACACCTCATCGGAATCGGCGACGTGCTCGAAGGACGGATGGTGTTCTACGACGCCATGGACATGACTTTCGAGGAGGTCGAATACAGGAAGAATCCCGACTGTCCGGTCTGTGGTGAGGAGGGAATCGAGTCGATAGGCGAAGTGGAGTACACCGACGAATCGTGTGCGGTGCAGGCGGACTGAAACGTCGCCGTATCCATCCGGATTCGGAGCGCGAAGCGAATCCATTGCATACATGACGACCGAACCGGTAGACCCGGTTATGGACTCGAACGTGGGAGCGTGGGGTAGTCGAGCACTCGTCGCGCTGACAGCTCTCGGCACGCTTCCGGTCGCTTCCGCGCACGGTGGTGGGCACACACCGGCGTATCCACAATGGCTCGCGCTGGTCGTTCTGCTCGTGGGCGTCGGTATCGTCGCGGGAAGCATCTTCTTGGGACGAATCGTGCAGGAACAGCACCGAACGGTCGCACTCTGGGGAGTCTTCGCCGGACTGTTCGTCGCCGCCGCTGGGGCGGTCGGCCTGGTGCAGCTATCGCCGGTCGAAACCCTTCGTGCATCGCAGGCACCGCTCAGCAGGGAGTGGTATCTCCCACTGACGCTGGCCGCCGGGACGATAATCGCCGTCGGAAGCGTCCTCGTCGGCCGACTCAAATGGCCCGGGCGACCGCGCTACGCCGGAATCGGAATGCTGCTCGGAGCGTGGGTGTCTTATCCCGCCGTGATGGATGCCTTCGGCGCACGAACCCACCCGCTCGGCTATCTGCTCGTTTTCAGCCTTCCACTGGGCCTCGGGTACGTCCTCTGGCGAGACGCGAAAAAACCGCTCTCGTGGGTCGTGAGCGACCGACCTGCTCGCTGGTTCGGCGTCGGAAGCGGTATCCTCGCAGGGCTTTTCTTTGCGTTCTCGATGGGGATGCTCACGTTCGTTCCTGAGCACGGCATCGGCGTTCCGGACGGGGCGTTCGTCACGACGATTCCGGTCGCCAATCCGCTGGTCTACTGGACCGCAGTGGAGTTCAGTTTCCCCTCGGTTCCCATCTCGGGCGTGTTCTCGCTCGGGATGGTGATTCAAATCGGACTGGTCGCCGTCCTCGTCGGGCTGAACGCCTCGGTCATCGCGTTCCAGTGGCAAGGCGCAACAAAAACCGGGACGAGGGAAGTCACCTCCGGCACGGCGGCCGTCGCGGCCCCCAACGCCTGCTGTTGCTGTGGCCCCATCATCTCTGAACTCGCGGTGGTGTCCGTCGGCCCGTCCGCGGCCGCACCGCTCTACTGGCTGTTCGTTGATCTCGCTTCGCCGGTCGGCGCGCTGTTTTTCGTCTTCAGCGTCGCCCTGTTGGCCGCGAATTTGGTGTGGTTCGGCGTGCAGAACGAATAAGGAGTATTTTACCGAGTCATTCGGACAGCAAATTGTCCACGAGGCGCGTAAACCTGTCCACCATCCGCTCCGGGAACGATGGCGTAACTGCCGCCAGTAACCGTCCGGTTTCCTCCGGTCGAGTGGGAACGAGTGTCACTCGATTTCTCGCGTCTCGCTGTTTTTCGACCAAGTTTTGCTCCACGAGGTGGGAAACGTGCCATTCGAGGGTGCTTCGGGCGATATCGAGGTCGTCCGCGAGCGTCGCGGGGCGAGCGGATTCACGCTCGAGTAAGGTGACGAGTACGTCGCGGGCGGTCTCCCGGCGGAGCAACGCAAGTGCAGAACGCTCCCACTCGTCGTACTCCGGCGGGTAGTAGTGCGTCTTACCGTACAACTGCTCGCTGATCAGTCGATTTGTGCCGAGCAAATCGCGGAGATGGTACTGAACCTGTCCGGGTGCGAGTCCCGACCCTCGGACGAGGTCGTTGAAGTGGATGCCGGGACGGGATTCGACGTGCTGCTGTATCTGGGTTCGTGTCTCTGTCATCGTTTAGTTTCGTCGTGTCACGGTTACCTGGCCGTATTTTGCGCTCTCCGTGCGTAGTACACCGCGCCACAGAGGAGAGCGATAATCACCACGTCGAGGATGTGCTCCGCGAGGTGATGCGTGCTCCCTGCAAGATAGTTGGCGGTCGTCAGACCACCGACGAGTGTTTGGCCTGCGAGTGCCCCGAACGCTAGCGCCACCAACAGGTAGGGAACCGTCCGCCGCTGGCGAAAGGCGACCAGCGCCAGCGTGAAGACGAACGTCGACCCTACGGCCGCCAGTATGAGCACGGTCGGAAGCATCAGTTCGCCGCTTCCAGCGAGGGCGTGAAGCGGGTGGGCCACGGAAGCCATTCGGCATAGGTTAGATGCGGAGGTACGTCAGCCGTTCGGTTTTCGATACTGGATGAGAGCGGTATCCGGCAATTCCCTCCCGATTCGTCCCCCTTTACAGTCCGAATCCATAACGATGCAGCATGGCCGAATCGCAAACTAGCGACCGACTCACGGTGTACTCCGACTACGTCTGCCCGTTCTGCTACCTCGGACGAAAATCGCTCGAACGCTACGAAAATAGACGGGACGACGACGTGAACCTCGATTGGCAGCCGTTCGACCTCCGAAGCGGGAAACGAAAGCCGGATGGCACCATCGACCACGACGCGGACGACGGCAAGGACGACGCCTACTACGAGCAGGCAAAGGAGAACGTCCGACGTTTGCATGAAAAGTACGACGTGGAGATGGCACAGGAGATCGCCACCGACATCGATTCGCTTCCCGCGCAGGTCGCCGCGTTTTACGTCAAGGAGAACTATCCCGAACAGTGGCGACCCTTCGACGAGGCCATTCTGGATGCCCTCTGGCAGGACGGACGGGACATCGGTGACCCCGACGTGCTGGCCGGGATTGCCGACGACGAGGGACTCGACGGGGATGAGATACGGACTGCCGCCGAAGACGAGGAACGACGGGAGCGAGTTCGTGAAAAATTCGCCGAGGCACAGCAACAGGGTATCACGGGTGTCCCGACGTTCACGTACGAAGGCTACGCGGCCCGGGGTGCGGTTCCGCCGGAGCAGCTGGAGCGACTAGTAGAAGGCGTTTAGGGCGAGAAAATAACGACCGAGTATGCTACTGCAATGGAGCCAGTTCCTTCTCGGTTTCCGGTTCGACACCGACGAACACCGAGTGTGCGCCCTCGCGCTCACGAGCACTCGGGGCGACCTGGATGAACTCGGCGTTTTCGCGTGCCGCCACGATATCGTGCCCGCCGCAGTAACTCAGCCCGGAGCGGATTCCGGCGAGGAACGGTTCGACTTCGTCGGCGAGCGTCCCTTTGTACTCAGTTACTCCCGCGATACCCTCGTCCGCGTCGGGCGTGAGGTCTTTGTCGGTGCGGTTTTCGTTCGCGGCAGTCGAGGCCATCCCGCGTGACCGTTTGAACTTCTGCCCGTCGATGGTGACCGTCTCGCCGGGTGCTTCCTCGGTTCCGGCAAAGAAACTGCCCATCATGACGGTGTCAGCCCCCGCCATCAGCGCCTTCACAGCGTCGCCGGAGGTTCGAATGCCGCCGTCCGCGACGATGTGAATTCCGAGGTCGTGTGCTTTTTGTGCACAGTCATCGACCGCGGTCAACTGTGGAGACCCCGCACCGGTGACTTCTCGGGTCGTGCAGTGCGACCCGGGGCCAACGCCGACTTTCACGCCGTCCGCGCCCGCAGAATAGAGGTCGGAGACGGCCTCGGGTGTGACGACGTTGCCTGCGACAAGTTCGGCGTCGGGAAATTCGCTGTCGATGCGCGAGACAGCATCCAAACAGCGTTCCATGTGGCCGTGGGCGACATCGACCATGATGCAATCGACGCCCGCTTCGAGCGTGGCTTCGACGCGCGCTTCGAACTCCTCGTTGATGCCGACCGCGGCGGCGACGAGTTCGCCAGCGTCCTTGACCGAGCGAACCTGTCCCGCCTGTTCCTCGATGCTCATGAACCGGTGGAGCGTCCCGATCCCACCCATCTCCGAGAGTGCGATTGCGGCTTCCGTCTCGGTGACGGTATCCATGGCCGCGCTGAGCAGTGGCGTATCGAGTTCGAGGTTCGGCGTGAGATTCGTCGAAAGGGAGACGTTGCTCCGGCTATCGACCGGAGAACGCTGTGGTAGCAAAAGCACGTCGCCGTACGAAAGTCCAGTCCTGATGTCCATCGGTAACCTTCACTTTCGAGTTTTCGACTCCACTTAATTCTACTGAAACCGGTTTTCGGTTCGAGATTCCACGCGATTCCGGGTGCTTATTTGCATGCGGGCACTGGATTTCAGGCATGGATGCGGCGCTGGGGCCACCGGAAAAGATGGCCGAGCACAGCGAGGAACTGACGCCGATGATGCGCCAGTATTTCGAACTGTGTCGGCAGTACGAAGATTCGCTGGTGCTGTTTCAGGTGGGCGATTTCTACGAGACGTTCTGCGAGGCCGCGGAACGAACCGCCCGGATACTGGAAATCACGCTTACAAAACGTGAGGACAGCACGGGAACTTACCCGATGTCGGGCATTCCCATCGACAACGCCGAGTCGTACATCGAGACGCTTCTCGACGCGGGGTATCGCGTTGCCGTCGCCGACCAAGTCCAAGACCCGGCCGACGCGTCCGGCGTGGTCGAACGGGCCGTCACCCGGGTCGTCACGCCGGGAACACTGACCGAAGACGAACTGCTCCACACCGACGACAACAATTTCGTCGCGTGTCTCACCCGCGGCGGCGAGCACGGAAACGGCGACTACGGGTTGGCCGTCCTCGACGTTTCGACGGGCGATTTCTACGCCACGACGGTCGAAACCGAGAGCGAGGTTCGGGACGAAATCGGCCGGTTTGCACCCGCCGAGGCTATCGTCGCCCCCGAAACACCGGAGACGCCGTTCGACGCCGACTGCATGGTCACAGGATACGAGGAATCCGCCTTCGACATCGGAAATGCGAGCGACCTCGTCACGGAGTATTTCGGCCCGCCGGAGCGGTTGCTGGCGACCGACGCCGAAATCCGTGCCTGTGGCGCGCTCCTCGCCTACGCCGAGTATGTCCGCGGCGGAGAGCATGCAAGCGAAGAAAGCGGAGAGGAAGCCGAAACCGGTAATCTCGACTACTTGAACCACCTCACTCGATACGACCCACGGTCGTACATGCTCGTGGACGCCGTCGCACTTTCGAGCCTCGAACTGTTCGAATCGCGGGCGATTCACGGTCAAGACGACGCGACGCTCGTCGGCGTACTGGACGAAACCGCCTGTGCGCTCGGTGGGCGACGACTGAAAGATTGGCTTCGAAGACCGCTGCTCGACGGAGAGCGAATCGAAGAACGACTCGACGCGGTCGAGGAGTTGACGATGCGAGTGCAACAGCGCGAGGAAGTACACGACCTGCTACGGGACGTGTACGATATCGAACGCCTCATCTCCCGGGTTGCCCGCGGGCGGGCGAACGCCCGCGACCTGCGCTCGTTGAAATCCACGCTCGATGTGGTTCCGAACGTGGCGGCGGCGATGGCGGACGTAGAGTCGGATAAACTCCACACTGTCCACGAAAATCTGGACGAGATGGCCGACGTGCGCGACCGAATCGGTCGCGCCATTCCCGAGGAGCCACCCATCGAAATCACCGAGGGCGGCGTCATCAAATCGGGCTACGATGACGAACTCGACGAGTTCCGGGAGACGGAGCGGTCGGGCAAAGAATGGATAGACGACCTCGAAGCAACGGAACGCGAACGAACCGGCATCAGGTCGCTCAAAGTCGGCTTCAATCAAGTTCACGGCTACTACATCGAGGTGACGAACCCCAACCTCGATAAGGTGCCCGACGATTACAATCGACGACAGACCCTCAAAAACTCGGAACGGTTCTATACGCCGGAACTCAAGGAACGCGAGGACGAAATCATCCGCGCGGAAGGACGCGCCGACGACTTGGAGTACGACCTGTTCCGCGAAGTGCGGAGTTCGATTGCCGAGGAATCGGAGCGAGTACAGTCACTTGCCGATACGCTGGCCGAACTGGACGTGCTTGTTTCGCTTGCGGAAGTCGCCGCCAAACACGGCTACTCCCGGCCCGAAATCGGGGGCGAGGGAATCGAAATTCGAAACGGTCGTCATCCCGTCGTCGAGCGAACCGAAGACTCGTTCATCCCGAACGACACTGACCTCGGCCGAGACACCCTCGCGGTCATCACCGGGCCGAACATGTCCGGGAAATCGACCTACATGCGCCAGGTCGCACTGATTACCCTCCTCGCGCAGGTCGGCAGTTTCGTCCCCGCTGACGGAGCGCAGGTCGAACTGCTTGACCGAATCTTCACCAGGGTCGGTGCGAGCGACGACATCGCGGGCGGCCGTTCTACCTTCATGGTCGAAATGACGGAAGTCGCGGACATTCTGCAAAACGCAACCGAGAAATCGCTTATTCTGCTTGACGAAGTGGGACGCGGAACCAGCACGACCGACGGGTTCGCCATCGCACGGTCGGTGACGGAACACATCCACGACGAAATCGGCGCGAAGACGCTCTTCGCCACGCACCACCACGACCTCACTGCTGTCGCGAACGAACTGCCGAACGCCATCAATCTCCACTTCGGCGCGACGGAGCACAACGGCGAAGTCGTGTTTGAGCACAACATCTCGCCGGGCGCGACGATGGCATCTTACGGCATCGAAGTCGCACAGGTCGCGGGCGTTCCGGAATCGGTCATTCGTCGCTCGAAGAACCTACTGGACGATGGGGAAGACGACGAAGAACCGTCGGAGGCCGCCGCCGTGTCGGAGAACGTGCTGGCGGAACTGAAGCGGACGAACGTCGCCGACACGACGCCGTTGGAGGCACTGCAACTGCTCGATAGGCTGAAAGGGCAGTTGGACTGACACCGGATTTTTCCAGTGAGACGTCTTTCACGTCTCATGAACGGTCACGTTCACGTCACCGTCGGAAACCTCCGCGGTCATCATCGTCGCGTCTACGTCCGGGCCGACGCCCATGGCAGACCCTGGATTCAACAATCGAACGCCATCGTGAACCGTGTCCTCGATTTCGTGTGGCCGCCGATTCCGACCACTGGTTCGTCGGCTCTCACCTGCGCCGTGTCGGCGATGGCAGCTAACCAATCCTCGCGGTTCATCACGACGCCCTCGGAACTGGCGACCGCTCGCTCGACGGGATTGACGATTCCGTGGACGACGACGAACGTCACGTCACCGATTTCGACCGATGCGACGGGCGGGAGGTCGATATCGTTGGGGTCTGCATTTCCGTATACGGCCGTCAAGTCTGCGGCGAGCGCTTGCACGTTGGCTAGGGTCTCCTTCGAGCCGAAATCTCCGGCGTGGATAACGTAATCAGCGTCTTGGATATGTTGGCGGAACTCATCGGGAATTTGCCGTTCCTGGTCGGAAATGTGCGTGTCGGAAAGGATTGCGACGTTCATGCACCCCCGAATGTCATCTAATTATGTAATAATTTACGGAAGAGACAATCTTGACGGGCGCGACGACACGGGTTGCTCACGTATCCGCCAGCATCGAGATGGCGTTCGTTCCCCCAGCGTTGCCACTGGCAACGATTTCCACGCGGCCGAATCCATCAGCACCTCCTACGGTTCGAGCGATACGAACTCCAACCCGCTTTCCGCGAGCATGTTGCGAGCGCGTTCCGTGACTGATGGGGCTACCAGCACACCACGGACTTCCGCCCCGGCGTGGAGGTCACGGCGAAGCGCGTCGATGTATCGTCGGAGTTGCCCGACCGCATCCGGGCCGACCCGCCGTCGCTTGAGTTCGACGACCATGGTGGTTCCCGTGGCGTCTTTTCCGTAGATGTCGATCGCTCCGGCGGCAGTTTGGCGCTCGGTCGCCAGCGGTGTGAAGCCCTCCTCTACGAGGTCGGGGTCGTCCAAGATGCGCTGGCGGAGGTCTTCTTCGCTTCCGGCGAGCGAGATTTCCTTGGCGTCGGTCACGTCGAACGCCGAGAGTTGGGTGACGTGCTCGAAGTGAACCGCAAGCGTTTCGTCCGGGTTCGGTCGTCTGCTCTTGACGAGCAGCGTGCCGTCGGTCAGTTCGGACTCGAACGTCCCACCCGGGGGTTGCCAGTTGACGGGTTTTTGCCCTTCCTCGGTGTGGACAAGCGCGGTACCATCGGGTTTGAGCACGACGAGTCGGTCGCCGGGGCCGAGATAGCTCTCCGCACGTCCGTCATACTCGACGGTACAGCGCCCGAACAAGGTGAGGAGGTCACCTCGCTCGATTGCCGCCTCGACCTGCACCAGCGCCTCGCGGTGGGTCGGTGTCAGTACCGTCGTCGGTTCGCCGCTCCTCTCGCCCTCGGTTGTCACTGCCCGGTGGTAGATGGCGGTCGGATAAAAACCGACCGCCATCGGCGCATCGAAATCGTCACCGGATCAAAATCACCTCCCGACGGTCGCCGGCCCACTCGGGTACACGGGTGGCGAGGTAGTTCGTCGCCTCGCGCTCCGAGAGCGCTCCCCGACGAACCATATCACGAACAACCGCTCTCGTCGCCTGAAACCACTGACGAACGTGGTTGGCGTCTTGGTCTTCCGAGACGGCAACGAGCGCGCCAACAGTCGGGTCGGCCTCCACCGTAGTTCCGAACCAGAGCGGGAGATATACCGTAACGACCCACGCAAGCGAGACGACGTAGAACGCTTCTATCTGCTGGTAATCGAACGTCGCCGTGTCTTCGAACGGGAGTGCTGTTGCTTGGGGAAGGGGTTCGATGGCAGGCGTCCATCGATTTTCGATTCCACCTGCGAAGGGGGTTTCCGGCGTGATTTTGTGGCGGAGCGAGAGCGAAGTTGCTCCCCAGTGTGCGTAGTGGCGATCGTAGCGGCCGTCGGGTCGCTCGTAGGCGACGAGTGCTCGGTGTCGCACGGGTAGCCCGGAGTGGTTCCGTATCGGATAAAAGGGTTCGCGAGGGGAAGCGTTTCTCAGAAAACGCCCGGGAATATCACGTAGACGAACAACATCGTCAGAGTCCCGGTTACGACGGCGTAGTAGGTCAATGGAATGAGTTCGAGTCGGATTACCCGTCCCTCCTCACCGACGAGGCCCACCACGGCGAGCGCTGCGACGACGTTGTGGATCGCGATGAGGTTGCCGATAGCACCGCCGACGGCCTGTGCCCCGACGAGAATCGTCCGGGAAACCCCGAGGTTTTCCGCGACGTTGTACTGGAACGTGCCGAACAGGATGTCGCTGACCGTGTTCGACCCCGCGAGGAAGGCACCGAACGCGCCGACGAGCGCCGCGAAGAACGGATAAACGCCCCCTGCGAAGTTCGCAGTCGCGTCCGAGAGAACGGCGAGCATGCTGTCGATACCAGCAGCCTTCCCCGATTGAATCATGATTTGAACGGTCGCGACGGCGAACAGCAGGGCAACGACGGCCGGCATGACCTTTTCCGCCGTTTCGACCCACGCAGCCTTGATTTCGTGGCCGTTCATATCCTGAATCGGTATCGTCAGGAGGTGGACGAAGACGAACACCGCGCCGGGGAGGTACAGCAGCGGGAAGTCGTTTTCGAGGCCCGTTCCGAGGATGTCGGACCACGCGAGGACGAGCGTGTTGGTCAGGAAATCGGTCAGCGGCGACCAGACGCGCGTCAGGACGAGCACCGCCGCCAACATCGCGTACGGCGTCCACGCCTTCCAAAGGGGCATCTGCTTGGTGACGACGCCACCGTCGGCGGCGATGGTACCGTCTTGCGTGGTCGTTTCACCCGGCTCGATGTCGCCTACCCAGTGATTCGGCCACGTCTCCTGCGGGCCGAAATCCCACTCCTCGTCGGGGTGGAAAAAGCCGGCTTTGAGCGCGCCGACGGTGAGCACCATCCCAGACATCGCGCCGATGAGCCCAGGGAACACCGGCCCGATGAAGTAGGCGGTGAGCCAGTACGGAACGGCGAAGGTGAACCACGCGAACAGCGTGAGCGGGAGCACTTCGAGCGCAGGGCGAATCGACCGTTCCTCGCCGAAAAATCGCGTCATCATGGCGACCCCAACGAACGGGAGCAGGATACCGACGGTGACGTGAAACGTCGCCGCCCAGACGCCAATTTGAGCAACCCACTCCGGAACGGTCGTCCCGGCGGGTGTCGCCACGTCGGACGTTGCGAACACGTCCTGAAGACCGATGATGAGCGGCGTCCCGACGGCGCCGAAAGTGATGGCCATCAGGTTTCCGGTGAGGGCAACCACGACGGCCGCGAGAGGCGGAAATCCGAGGCCGACAAGAAGCGGTCCGACGACCGCCGCAGGCGTGCCGAATCCGGCCGCAGCTTCGATGAACGAACCCAACAAGAAGACAAGCAACACCACCTGAACCCGCCGGTCTTCGCTGATGGAGGTAAAGCCCGCGTTGATGGTGTCGAACGCGCCGGTCTGTTTCAACGTGTATAGCAGTAAAATCGCGCCGAAGACGATCCAGAGGATGTTCGTCGCGGTGATGAAGCCGTTGATGGTCGCCGCGGCGACCCAGCGCGGCGTCATCTCCCACCCAAAGAAACCGACCACGACGGCGGTGACCCAAGCAACCGGCATCGCGCGTGTCGCTGGCCAGTACTGGCCGACCATCAGGTACGCGATGACGAGCAGTGGAAGAACCCCAAGGAGGATTTCGGTCGCGCTAGCCATCGATAGACACCTCCGCGGCATCGCTTCGCGAAGCTGTCAGGCGGACGCAAACCATGTGGAGACCGGGACTATGACAGGGACTGACTGGCATGAATTCAAAGTATAGATTGTAACATTTATAATTAACTACTATGGGAAAACTGATGGGTCAGAACTCGAACCCCGTCGATAGATACGACAGGAGATACCGATTCCGGCACGTTCCTATCGACTATCCAACGTCTCGTTCGCGTTGTCGCGGGGACGATAGCCGAGGGCGCGTTCGGTTTGTAGGAGCGAAAGGAATCGGTCGTCGTTGCGCGACGTGGCGTGTGCGGTAATCGTCCGTTCGGGGAGTTCGGCGGTCACGGCGGCGTGCATCACGTCTCGGCAGTCGCCGGGACTGAGCCACATCGCGCGCGAAAATCGGGCGTGTTCGTCTGACCCGGTCTGTGTCTCCCGAAGTTCGTCTTCCGAGAGAAGCCAGCCGATTCTGAGGTTGACGACTTCGATACCGTGGCGATCCGCAAAATACGTACCGAGGGCTTCCCCGGTCACCTTGCTCACGCCGTAGTACGAGTCGGGACGCGCCGGGTCGTCGGGGTAGACGGGATGGGCATGGCCGGTAACTATCGTTTCCGTTTCAGCGGGGTCATCCGCGTTGTACATCCCGACGGCGTGGTTCGAGGAGGCGAAGACGACGCGGTCGATATCGTGTTCGCGCGCGGCCTCGAAGACGTTGCGCGTTCCCTCGATGTTCACGTCCACGGTGCTTCGCCAGTCGGCCTCCGGCGATGGGTTCGCTGCGAGGTGAACGACCACGTCGTGGCCCGCGAGGATGTCCGAAAGCGCATCCGGTTCGGTCACGTCGCACACCTCGCTGTCGATATCGTCGTGTTCGCTGTGGGTGATGGGTGTCACATCGTGACCGTCGAGGGCGGCGAGCGTCTCCCGCCCGACGTTGCCCGCCGCACCCGTCACTGCGATTCGTGTCATGTGGGCGAGGTTGGTGTGCTGGAAGGTATATCTCTTGGCTCGTTAAAAGCAGGACCCATTGCACCGGGCCTGGCAAATCACCACCGATTTGTGCCACCGGGAGATATCTCGAGTATGACCGACCTCGGGAAGATAGACCGCGATTTCTTCGACCAACATATCTATCCGTATCTCGGCGCAGAGCGCGACGACGAACTGCTCGGGCCGAAACACGGTGTCGATTTTGGAGTAATTGAGGTGGGCGAAAACGTCGTCGCGCTCGCTACCGACCCGCTTTCGATTCTGCCGGAATTGGGATTCAAGCGCGCGGCATGGTTCGCTTTCCACGTCGTGATGAGCGACGTAGCGGTCAGTGGGCTTCAGCCAACCCATCTCGCGGTGGATTTCAACCTGCCCCCCGAGATTACGGACGAGGAGTTCGCCACCGTCTGGCGGACGTTCGACCGGGAAGCCAAACAGTTGGGCGTCAGTGTCGTCACGGGCCACACCGCCCGGTATTCGGGGTGTCAGTATCCGTGGGTCGGTGGCGCGACGACGCTGGCAGTCGGCGAGAAGGAAAATCTCGTGCGACCGGACGGAGCGGAACCGGGCGACAGCGTCCTCGTCACGAAAGGACCGGGCGTCGAGACGGCGGGGTTTCTGGTCACGCTGTTCGAGGAACACATCGACCTTCCGCAAGAGACTATCGAGAATGCAAAAGAGCGATTTTACGACATGAGTCCCGTCGAGGATGCGCTGATTGCGGCGGACGCGGGGAACGTCACCGCCATGCACGACGCCACGGAGTGCGGAATTCACGGTGCACTGGTCGAGATGGCTCGGGCGGCGAACGTGCGGTTCGACGTGAGCCACGACGACGTGCCGATTTTGCCGGGCGTGCTGGAAGCGTGTGAGTTCTTCGACATCGACCCGTGGGAATCTACGACCGAAGGAACGCTCGTCCTGATCGTCGCACCCGAGAGTGCGGACACTGTGCTTTCCGCGCTCACCGATGCGGGAATTCCGGCGGCCGAAATGGGTAGGGTGCGTGAGGGCGATGGAGTGTACGTTGATGACGGTCGAATCGAACATCCCGACGTAGACCCCTCGTGGCAGGTGTTCGCAGAGTACGCCGACCGGGACTGAACGCTACTGCGGATAGCCAGTAAGCATCACTGGTAAATACAACCTAGTAATAACACCTGCGTATGGAGAACCTTGGCAAAGTAGACAGGACGTTTTTCGAGGAGTACATCTACCCGCATCTCGGGGCAGAACGCGACGACGTGACGCTCTCGCCACAGCACGGCGTGGACTTCGGCGTCTTCGAAGTCGGTGGCCAAGCAGTCGCAACCGCAACCGACCCAATTTTCATCATGCCCTCGCTCGGATTCGAGCGCGCGGCGTGGTTCGCCTTTCACATAATCATGAGCGACGTGGCGGTCAGCGGTCTCACGCCGACACACCTCGCGGTGGATTTCAATCTCCCGCCGGAAATCACGGACGAGGAGTTCGAAACGATTTGGCAGACGTTCGACCGAGAAGCGAAGGAATTGGGCGTGGGCGTCGTCACGGGTCACACTGCGCGCTACGCGGGATGCAACTACCCGATGGTTGGCGGTGCGAACGCGATGGCCGTCGGCGACCCCGATGACATCGTTCGTCCGAACGGCGCACGTCCGGGCGACCGTGTTCTGCTCACGAAAGGCCCGGCAGTAGAAGCGACTGGTCTGCTTTCCATCCAGTTCGAGGAACTGATGGAACTCCCGGAGGAAACGGTCGAAGACGCCAAAGAACGATTCTACGACATGAGTCCCGTGGCGGACGCCCTGGTTGCGGCGGACGCGGGGAACGTCACGGCGATGCACGACGCGACCGAAGGCGGCGTTTACGGTGCGCTGGTTGAGATGGCGCGTGCTGGCGGTGTCCATCTCTACGTATCACAGGATTCGATTCCGGTTCTCCCTGGCGTGCTGGAAGCCTGCGAGTTCTTCGACATCGACACGTGGTCGTCCATCAGTGAAGGGACGCTCCTGCTCTCGGTCGCGCCTGAGGACGCGGACAGCGTCCTCTCCGCACTCGAACAAGCCGACATTCCCGCCGCGGACATCGGCGAAGTCCGCGAGGGTGACGGCGTCACGGTCGATGGCGAACGGATAGAACATCCCGAAATCGACCCCTTCTGGGGTGCCTTCGAGGAGTTTATGGAGCGACTGGAATGACCCGGATTCCAGCACCCGTCGAACCGCCGGTGGCGCTGACAATCGCCGGGAGCGACTCCGGCGGCGGCGCGGGGATTCAAGCCGATTTGAAGACGATGGAGGCCCACGGCGTGTTCGGAACGAGCGTCGTCACGAGCGTTACGGCCCAAAACACGCAGTGTGTCGAGGGAGAGTTCACGCTTCCGGTCGAGGAAATCGAAGCACAGTGTTCCGCCGTCCTCTCGGATTTCGACGTTCGAGCGGTGAAAACTGGGATGCTCGCGGAGGCCCCGGTCGTGCGGAGTGTAGCGAAACGGGTCGCAGGGCTGGACATCCCCGTTGTCATCGACCCGGTGATGGTCGCCGCGTCGGGTGACCGACTGCTGGACTCCGAGGGGGAAGACGCCTATCAAGAACTCATCGAACACGCGACGCTCGTGACGCCGAACGCCGACGAGGCCGAGGTGTTGACCGGGACGAAACCCGTGGACGATGAAAGCTCCCGGGCGGCAGGCGAGAACCTACTCGAATTGGGTGCGGATGCGGCGCTCATCAAGGGTGGCCACGTTCCGGGTGAAACAGTTCGAGACGTGTTGATGACTGCGGACGGCGTCGAGACCTTCACTCACGACCGAATCGAGACGAACGCGAGCCACGGCTCCGGCTGCACGCTCGCCAGTGCCATCGCCGCCCGACTCGCGCAGGACGACGACCTGCGCGAGTCGGTTGCAGGCGCGACGGCGTTCATGGAACGTGCCGTTCGCTACCATCTGAACGTCGGCGAGGGGCCGGGGTCGGTTCACCATCTCGCCGAACTGCGGAACGAAGCGGAACGCGATTCGACCGCCGAAGCGGTCGAACGCGTCGTCCAGTCGTTCGTCGAACGAGACGTGAGCGCGCTCGTACCGGAAGTCGGCATGAACGTCGTGGGTGCGACGCCGTACGCTGAGCGGGTCGGCGAAACCGCCGCCGTCGAGGGACGAATCACCCGAACGATTGCAGGCGTGAAGCCGAATCGCAGCGTGCGATTCGGCGCGTCGAGTCACGTCGCCCGGTTCTTGCTATCGGCGCGCGAGTTCGACCCCGACTTACGATTTGCCGTCAACTGTCGATTTGACGACGATGTGGAGTCCGCGCTCTCGACGCTCAGCGGCGAAGTCGCGGAGTTCGACCGCTCGGCGGAACCCGAGGACGTGAAAGAGCGAGAGGGCAGCACGATGGGGTGGGGTGCAACGCGGGCGTTCGAGTCGGCAGAGGGAACACCCGTTGCAATCATCGACCGGGGTGAAGTCGGCAAAGAGGCCATTGTGAAGCTGTTGGCGAGAGATACGGAGGAACTGCAACGACGGACGTTGGCGGTGCTTTCGGCGCTGGAGTCCTGATGTGAGAACGGCGTCCTGCTAGCCGTCCTCGCCCAGCCAGTTGTAACACCGAAACGTCTCGCGGTCGGTCGTCAACATCTCGATGGGGGTGAACCCTTTTTCCACCGCGCGCATCGACTTTCGGTCGGTCGGCGTCGTTCGCAACGAACATCGGTTTTGCACGTAGTTTGAACGTCACCTCGAAATCGCCGACCCCCGTTTCCACGGGGTCGAACGACATCTCCACACCACTCACAGGCTTGGGCGGCTTCGAAATAGTTGTCGATGCAATCTTGCTGCTCGTCGCTCAGATGGTCGATTTCGGCAAGTACCTTAGAAAAGACTGCGGGAGTGTTCGGCGAGGATACTGTGGTTGGTCATGTGACCGATTTTTCGGAACCGCGAACGAACAGCCAGAGACCGACGAAAAAGGTCAACAACGCCACCGCGCCGACCGCGAGATGCCAGCCGGCCAGCCAGTACGGAAGACCAACCACGTGCCGAGCGCTGTCGAGGAGGTAGCCGAAAAGCGGCAGCTTCATCGTGCTACTGCCGACCTCGCCGGTCGAGTCGTAGGGCGCTCCGGCGGGATACTCGCCGGAACCACGGTCCGCTTCGTATGGAATCGTGGAAACCTTCGCACTCCAGACCATAGCACCCGATTCGTTCAGTTCAACGACGCGGTTGTTCCGACTGTCGGTGATGAGCGTGTTCCCGTTGGGCAGGCGGTCGGCATCCCGGGGCCAGTCGAAACCGATGCCGCCCGCTCCGCGGGCCTGCCACACGACCTCCCATCGTCCCGTCGATTCGTTTCGGTGGAGTTCGACGATGCGGTCGTTTTCCGAATCGGCGACGAGAACCGCGTCCTCCGAGAGCCACTGTGGATTATGTTGGTAGTGCAGGACGCTCGTGTCGCGATTCTCGTTGATGACTTCGACGACGCCCCGCCCGCGCTCGATAACGAGCAACTGGTGGGCGTTGCGAACCGAGACGAGATATCTGTCCTCCCCGATTCTATCCACGTCGTTGATATGAAGCCAATCCGTTTCGGTCGGGTCGGCCGGTGAGTCGTAAAACTGGCTCGCGTTCCACTGCCACGTGATGGTTCCATTCGGTGCGAGCGTGAACACTCGTTCCCTGTCCATATCCGCGACGAGCAGTTCGCCAGACGGGAGAACCTCCGCGTCGTGAACCTCGCTGTTCAGGCTGGTTCGAACCGGAAACGACCATTCGTAAACGATGTGTGGGGCGGGTTCCGGGTCGATGATTCTGACGCCCGTGTGTGCACAGGGTGATTCGTAGGCGCCACAGTCGCTGTACCCATCAGCCATGAACGAAGCGAGAATCGACCCGTTCGGAAGGCGGGACACGTCGTGGTAGCTATCCGCCCGCTCGAAATCCCAAACCTGTTCGCCGTTCGCGTCGAGAACGGCGATTCGTCCCTCGGTGGTCGTGGATTGCACACCGACGACGGTCTGCTCGGCGCCGTTGGTCATCGGAGCTTTCGAAATAGGCGGCGCGACGGCAGCACTGACGACGATAACGAGGGTAAAACTCACGAGGGCAAGTGCCATCAGTCCGGCACCGAAACGTCTAGCCGACGGAGAAGCCACGGAGACCACGTAAGTAGTGTCAAACGATGCGAAGCGACAAAACCGTGCTGGCTCCGGTTCGGAATGGTATGTGAATACAACTCACAGTGGCGCTACGAAGTAACGCTTTAGCCGGTGTACAACCCTTTGGGAGTAGTGTTCGAATCCCTCCAAGAAGAAGTCGAACTTATCGCACGAACCGTCGAAACCCTCCAATTGATCGATGAGGAGGAGCCCGTCGGCCTCAGAAAGGCCGCCGCAGTCACCGAACAACCCGAACATCGAGTGAGAACGTCGTTCCAGATACTCGAGGAACGCGAGCTGATACGATCCACCAAGGACGGTGCGGTCACCACCGAACGAACTGCCGAATTCATCGCTGAATTCGACGGGGTCGTCGAGTCGGTACGAGCGACCGTCGAAGAACTCAGCACCGTGATGTCCCAGTGACAGGTGGGCCACTGCTATCGTCGGGGAATCCACACCGTTTTAGTCGCGCTCTGACTCACGTTCGTACATGATTTCGGTTACCCGTCTTCGGGGGTGCCCGCCGTGAGCGAAGGCGGCATCGTCGGGGAGTTTCTCTCGCTGAAAACGGAGTCCGATGCGGACGTGTTGACGATGCAGGTCGGCGATTTCTACGAGTTTTTCGCCGACGACGCGGAACTGGTCGGCGACGTGCTCGATTTGAACGTCTCGCAGAAATCGAGTCACGGTAGCAGTTATCCGATGGCCGGCGTCCCGCTCTCGGAGTTGACGCCGTACGTGAAACAGTTGGTCGAGCGCGGCTACCGGGTCGCGGTCGCCGACCAGTACGAGACGAAAAACGGCCACGCCCGCGAAATCACGCGCGTCGTGACGCCGGGGACGCTGCTCGAAACCACCTCCGCGGACGCCCAGTACCTCGCCGGAATCGTCCGGGTGGACGATGGATACGGCTTGGCCTTCGCGGATGTGACAACTGGAAGATTTCTCGTCAGTTCGGTGTCGGGCCCGGACGCCGACTCGGAAGCACTAACCGAACTCTATCGGTTCGACCCCGCCGAAGTGCTTCCCGGCCCAAAGGTTCGCAACGACGATTCGTTCCTTGAGCGCGTGCGCGAACGAACCGATGGCTCCCTCTCGTTACACGACGCGAACGCCTTCGCGCCGGGTAAAGCGAGACACGTTACCCGCGAGCAGTTCGGCGAGGAAACGCTTTCCAGTCTCGGGTTGGACTCGGACGAAGGAGCCGAAATCCGTGCGGCCGGAGCAGTGCTCTCCTACGTCGAAGAAACCGGGGCGGGCGTCCTCGGGTCGATGACGCGCCTCCAGTCGTATCACGCCGACGACCACGTCGAACTGGATGCGACGACCCAGCGCAACCTCGAACTCACCGAAACGATGCACGGCGACCGAACCGGGTCGCTGTTCGACACGGTAGACCACACGAAAACCAGTGCGGGTCGCCGTCTGCTGAAGGAGTGGCTTCAACGCCCTCGGCGGTCGGTCGAGTTGCTCCGCGAACGGCAGTCGAACGTATCGGCGTTTGCCGAGTCGGCCTTGGCCCGCGAGGAGATTCGAGAGACGCTCGGCGACGCCTACGACCTCGAACGACTGGCGAGCAAATCGGCGTCGGGAAGCGCCGACGCGAACGACCTGCTCCGAGTGCACGATAGCCTCGCAGTGCTCCCGAAAGTCGCGGATTCGATAGCGAACGCGCCGTCGCTGTCGAGTTCGCCACTCGCGGAACTCGTGGCTCGTCCCGACCGAGCACAGGCGGAGCGCCTGCGTGAGGAGTTGGCCGAGGCGCTGGCTGACGACCCGCCGAAAACCGTCACGCAAGGTGGCCTGTTCAAGCAGGGCTACGACGAGGAACTGGACGAAATCATCGACCAGCACGAGGAAAACCTGGAATGGTTCGATACCCTCGCAAGTCGGGAGAAGTCCCGCACCGGAATCACGCATCTGCAAGTGGACCGCAACAAGACGGACGGTTACTACCTTCAAGTCGGTAAGTCGGATACGGACAAGGTTCCCGAGGAGTACGAAGCGGTCAAGACGCTGAAGAACTCCGAACGATACGTTACCGACGAACTTCGGGAGCGCGAGCGGGAAATCCTGCGCCTCGAAGAACGACGCGGCGAGTTGGAGTACGACTTGTTCCAGCAACTCAGGGCGCGAATCGCTGAGTACGCCGAACTCATGCAGGACGTGGGACGCACGCTGGCCGAACTCGACGCGCTGGCGAGTCTCGCGGTTCACGCCGTCGAAAACGGCTGGGTGCGTCCGGAACTCGCGACCGACGGGCTCGACATCCGGCAGGGTCGCCACCCCGTCGTGGAACAGACCACCGAGTTCGTTCCAAACGACGTGCGGATGGACGACGAACGCGAGTTCCTCATCGTCACCGGGCCGAACATGTCCGGGAAATCGACGTACATGCGCCAAGTCGCGCTCATCACCCTGCTCGCCCAGGTCGGGAGTTTCGTTCCGGCGAAGGAGGCCCGAATCGGATTGGTCGATGGCATCTTCACCAGGGTCGGCGCGCTGGACGAATTGGCCCAGGGGCGTTCGACGTTCATGGTCGAGATGCAGGAGTTGAGCAACATCCTGCACTCCGCGAGCGAGGACTCGCTCGTCATCCTGGACGAGGTGGGGCGCGGAACCGCGACCTACGACGGGATTTCGATAGCGTGGGCGGCCACGGAGTATCTCCACAACGAAGTTCGCGCCAAGACACTCTTTGCGACACACTACCATGAACTGACGACGCTGGCTGAACACCTCCCGCGAGTGTCGAACGTCCACGTCGCGGCCGACGAGCGCGACGGAGATGTGACCTTCCTCAGAACCGTCCGCGACGGGCCAACCAACCGCAGTTACGGGATTCACGTCGCCGACCTCGCTGGCGTGCCGGTTCCGGTGGTCGAACGCTCCCGCGACGTGCTGGACAAACTGCGGCAGGAGAAGGCGATCGAGGCGAAGGGCGGGACGGCCAGCGAACCCGTACAGGCCGTCTTCGACCTCGGAAACGGCGAATTCCAGACCGGTTCTACCACCGGAACGGACGAGTCGAACGAAGGCGAGAGCGACGACGCCCTCGACCCGGAGACGGACGCGGTGCTTTCGGAACTTTCGGGGGTCGAAGTCGCCGACGTCTCACCAATCGAGTTGATGTCGAAAGTGCAGGAGTGGCAGAATCGACTCGACAACGAATAAACCGCAGCGGGGCAAAAAACGCTATTTTCGCAAATTCACGCCTCGATTCATCGGTGAGTAGTTGCCGGTTACCCCGGACAGACCGTCGCCACGGAGGTCGGTTGGCGTCGAGTTTGCGACGACGCTACCGACTCGACGATGGCCGAATCCGTCGTGGATAGTCGGTGAGGTTTTCGTAACCGGATTCCGTCACGACCACGAGGTCTTCGATGCGAACCCCGCCGCGCTCGGGGTCGTACACGCCCGGTTCGACCGTGACGACGGTTCCCGCTTCGAGTCGCTCGTTGCTCGACAGGGATGGCGATTCGTGAAGCGAGAGACCGACACCGTGTCCGGTTCCGTGATACATCCCAACGGGAACGTCCCCGACATCGAATCCGTGGTTACGGAGCGTTTCCGAAACGCGCTGGTGTACGATTTTGGCTGGTATTCCTGCGCCCGAATCGAGCGTCGATAAAGCGGCATCCTGTGCGTCCCGAACGGCGTCGTAGGCGGCGCGTTCCCAGTCGCCGACATCGCCGACGACGAACGTTCGAGTGAGGTCACCATAGTACCCGCGCGAACCGCGAGGGGAGATGTCGAGCAGAACCGTTTCCCCGGGACGGATTTCGTCCTCGCCTGTGAAATGGAGGTCTGCACAACTCGGCCCCGCACCGATGACGGTGTTCCCGGCGTCTCGAATGCCGTGCTGTGCAAGGACGGCGTTGACCTCCCGACGAAGACGCTCCGTCGTAAGCATGGTTCCGTCCCAGTGGAATGACCCATCTCGAACCGTCGTTTCCGCGAGAACGGTTTCGGCACGATTCATCCCGCGCTGTGCGGCGGTCTGAACCGCGGCGATTGCGGCACGCTCGTCCGGCGTTTTCCGTGCCCGACCGAAATCGGCGTCAGTCGTGACGATTTCGAAGTGATTTGCGAGCGCAGTAACTGTTCGGTGTGACGTGTGGTTCGGAACGAGAATTTGTTGCGCGTTGGCGAACTCTCGAACCGTTTCGATGGCTCGGGCCGCCGCCGTCGTCCCCGTTTGTTGCTTACTCGTCCGTACCTCGTCACCGTCGAACTCTCGTCGCGCTTGGTCGCCGAACAGTCTCGGCGCACAGAGTATCGCTCGTCCGGCAACGTAGACGAAGGCGTAGTCGCGGTCTGGCCCGGAAAAGCCGGTGAAATACCGAAGAAAGTCATCGAAACGGTCACCGACGTGAACGAACGCATCCGCACCGGAGGCATCGAGTTCACGCGTGATTTCGTCGGCTGTTTTCTGAACCCTCATACGCTGATACTGGTACACAATCACAGCAATACAATAGCCTATTCGCTGTGCCCTGTCGATTGCCGCTTGTTTGGAATCGATGGTGTTACGATTTCCGGTCAACGTAATCGGGAAATAATGCCATGCTCGCACGTGAAATCGTTTCAACGATGATTCATCTGCGAAGTTATTAGCGACCGACGAACGAAATTTCCGTATGAGTTTTCAGCTTTCGGAGGAACATCGTGCCATCCGACAGACCGTCCGCGAGTTCGGAGAGAAGGAAATCAAGCCGGTTGCGCGCGAACACGACGAAGAGAAAGCGTACCCGCATGACCTTGTGGAAAAAGCCGCAGAGTACGACTTCGTCGGCGCGGAAATCCCCGTCGAGTACGGCGGTGCCGGGATGGACGTCCTCTCGTCCAGTATCGTCACGGAGGAACTGTGGCGCGCCCACGGCGGTATCGGGAGCGCAATCGGAAGCCGCGATTTCGGCTCGAGCATGATTCGGACGTTCGGTGACGACTGGATGAAAGACGAGTGGCTCCCCGTATCGCAAGCGGCGAATCCGCCTGCTGTAGCTGTATCTCCGAACCCGGACACGGGTCGAACGTCGCTGGTATCGAGACGGTCGCCGAGACGGACGGCGACGAGTACGTCATCAACGGCAACAAGATGTGGATAACGAACGGGACGGTTGCGGATGTCGCCGTCGTCATGGCGAAAACCGACCCGGAAGCCGAACCGCCACACCGAGGTATCAGTGCCATCCTCGTTCCGACGGAAACCGACGGGTTCAGCGCGACGAAGATAGACAACAAACTCGGGATTCGCGCCTCGGACCTCGCCGAAATCGTCCTCGACGACGTTCGTATTCCGACATCGAACGTCATCGGTGAGGAGGACGATGGATTCTACCAGCTCATGGAATTTTTCGCTTCCGGGCGCGTGAGCGTCGCCTCACAAGCCGTCGGCATCGCGCAGGCCGCAGTGGATGAGGCCACCGAGTACGCGAACGAGCGCGAGCAAGGCGGCCAACGAATCAAGAACTATCAGGCGATCAGCCACAAAATCGCGGAGATGGCGACGAACGTGGAGGCCGCTCGGTCGCTCACGTATCGCGCCGCATCGCAAGTCGAATCCGGCAACGGGGAGATGGCGACTCGATTTGCAAGTATGGCGAAACTCTTTGCGTCGGAGCACGCTGTCGATGTCGCAGACGAAGCGATTCAGGTGCATGGCGGTGCCGGATTCGTCAGTGACCATCCAGTCGAACGATACTACCGGGACGCTCGTATCACGAAAATCTACGAAGGCACCAGCGAGATTCAGAAAAACATAATCGCAGACCGCCTGCTCTAAGCGCGAACTACGGAACCGGCAGCAACGAGGTTGGAATCTCTGATTTTCTCGGTGAAACTCGGATAACGGATGAAAAATCGGTGGCAGATGGATATGAAATGTAAACAAACTCATGTAAACATTCATTTGATTCTATATATCGTTGATATGGTCTGAAACTGTAAATAAGATATATGAATGCAGAAGATAAGGTGGGAATGCTATGTCAAAACTTAACAGAAGAAATTTCGTTAAAAGCGTCGGTGCCGGAGCCGTCGCATTGACCACGATGGGCGTTACGAGCACGGCGGAAGGCCGCGACCAGTTCGTTGTCACAGTCGGGGGGAAGGGTGGCCGAAAGCAACTCGAGCGGTCGGATTTCGACGTTCAAGGCAGTGTTGCTGACGGACGCGTTCTACTCGTGGCCGCCGATTCGAAATCCTCGGTTCAGGAGGTCAACGGCGTCAAACACGTCGAACCGAACATCGGGTATCGAGCGGTCGGCCCCAAACTCCAATCGACGGAGGAATCCCTCGACGAACAGTACGCGGACATCCAGTGGGACAAACAGGCCGACACGACGGGCGCGTTCGAGGCCCACGACGCCGCGACAGGTGACGGACGAACCGTCGCCATCATCGACACCGGTATCGACACGGCCCACCCTGACCTGCGGAACCGAGTCGAACGGGGACAACTATTCCGTACCGACGGGGCGTCCAGCCCTGACGGAAGTCCGACCGTCACCGGTGACACGACCATCGAGGCGAGATTGCCACCGGGTGGCGAGGAGATAGAATCCTACACCTATCTCGGCGCCCCGGCACTGCGTTCACAGATGGCCGCGGACGACGTCGATTCCCACGGCAGCCACTGTGCTGGTATCGCCACGGCAAAACACGATGACACTTCGGCCGGCGAGGACTTCGGCGTCGCAGGGATGGCACCGGACGCCGATGTCGTCCCACTGCGCGTGTTCTACTGGAAGCGGTTGGACGACTATCAGTACGACGTAGACGGCGATGGAGAGGCCGAAAGCGTCACCGTGACGACGCTCTGGACGACGGATTTCGACATTCTGAGTGCCATCGACTACGCGGCGAAAATCGGTGCCGATTCCGCGAACATGAGCCTCGGTGGCGGTGTCATCAAGGGCAACGCGCACAAAAACGGTGAGCACGTCGCCTACCAGAAGGTCATCCAATCCGCCGTTCAGCGTGGGACTGTCGTAACGACCAGTGCCGGTAATGCGAGTTCCGATCTCCAGCACGAGGGGTACTACACACTTCCGAACAGCGTTCCGGGCTCCATCAGCGTCTCCGCGACGGGGCCGAACAACGAGCGCGTCTTCTACTCGAACTACGGCACCAGCGACATCGACGTTGGCGCACCCGGCGGGGGCTACGAGACGCTCGAAAAAACTCTTGCGAGCGATACGGAGTGGCCATACCCACTCAATCTGGTCTACTCGACGGTGCCGCCGGATCTGAACGACGGCACCGCATACGCCTGGTACGCGGGCACCTCGATGGCGGCACCACAGGTCGCCGGGCTCGTTGCCCTCATCCGAGAGGTCAACCCGGACTTGAACGCAAAACAGGTTCAGAGCATCATCGAAAACACCGCGCGGTTCAGCAACGGAAAGGGTGATGCAGACATCGGTGCAGGTGTCATCTATCCACCGGACGCCGTCGCGGAAGCCGAACGACGCGGATAACGTCGGCTCAACCGACCGAGTATATTTAAAACCGTCCTGCGACCCTACAAGCGATGGAAGGCATTCTCTGGTACTTGCTCGCGAGTTCCCGGGGCGGTGCCACACGGGTTCGCATCCTCCGGGCGCTCGATAGGCGACCACAGAACGCCAATCAACTCGCGACCGAACTCGATTTGGATTACACGACGATTCGCCACCATCTCGACGTGTTGATGGAGAACAACGTCGTCAAGCGAACCGATGACGACTACGCGGCCGTCTATCTCTTCACCGAGCAAGTACGGTCGAACTGGGACACGGTCAGCGAGATATTCGACGTAGTCGCCCCGGAGGAACCATGACTCTAGAGAAATTTTGGACAGGACATATAGCAACCACACACCAACGGAGAATAGATACCGATGACATTCTGGCTTGATGTGGCCCGCATCGCCGCCGCGGTAAACGTGGTGCTACTACTGGTACTCGGGTCTGTGTGGCTCCGCAACTACCGCAATCACGGTGCTCGACACACCCTCGGTCTGCTCGTGTTTGCGGGCTTCCTTCTCGTCGAAAACGGCCTTTGGCTGTATTTCTACGTTCTCCATCCGAAATTCGTCGGGTGGTTCGTCAATGCCGGGGGCGACGTGCAGGTGGGAATGACACTGCTCTGTGGTCTCGAACTCGTCGCGCTCCTGTTCCTCGCACGTCTCACGGTGGTGTAGCGGAATTTTGAGAGAGTCCGATAGGCCGTTCGATGTTGGCGCAATTTTGGACTGAGTTCGGAAAACGCTCTTGACCAACGGTATCCACCCTCCGGCCATGAACCGAACACGTCGTTCACTCCTCGGTGCTATCGCCGCTACGACCGTCCTCGCTGGCTGTCTCGGCGGCGGAGATGGTGGTTCCGATACCACGACCGATACGACGATGACTGAGACGACCATGTCGGATACGTCCACGACGATTACCGAAACGACCACGACGGACGGAAAGGGGGGAATGACGGTTCAGGTTCGCCAACATTCTGACCTCGGTGATATCCTGGTCGGCCCGGAGGGGAAGACGCTGTACATGTTCGACAGCGATACCAAGGGCGAACAGGCGAGCACGTGCAGCGACGGGTGTGCGAAAGCGTGGCCACCGCTCACCGTCTCGAAGTCACCGACGAAATCGGACGCCGTCACAGCGTCGATAACGACGTTCGAGCGGGAGTCGGGCGAGATGCAAGTCGCAGCGAACGGGTGGCCGCTGTACTACTTCGCCTCCGATGAGAACCCCGGCGACGTGAACGGCCAGGGAGTCAACGACGTGTGGTGGGTGCTCGAACCGGACGGCAATCCGGTCAAACCGTCCTCGACGACGAGTGCTGATGGCGGGTACTAGTCACTGATATTGCCAGTTGGATGGGTTGAGCTGGCATTTGTCCCAATGGTCCACTGAGAACTCCCGTTCATTCTAGTAACAATCAGTTACTACCCGGATGAGCCTTGGAACGAAAGTTCGGTCGGCAATGGATTCATCACCATGCCCACCATCTTACCAGGTAGCTTCTGACGGTGGCTAGGAGCACGAACGGATATGACTTCGTTTCCCGATAAACAGGCGTCGTTGGATGTCGGCGGATTCGACGCTATCGCATCATGGCTGTCTGCTGAAGAACACTCATCTGACCCGTTGCTCTCGGCGGTGGACGACACGATATTTGCCTTCGCATTCCGTCCCGACGAACCGCTCACGTGGTGGTCGAACCGTGTGACCGATCTGACCGACTGTACCGATTCCGACCTCGTCTCGCGAGACGCCGAAGACCTCATCGCCGACACCTGCAGAAGTCGGTTCAAAGCAGGAGTACAGACGGCGCTCCGCGAGGGAGAAGCATCGTTTCCAGTGACACTCGATGCAGCCGGTGAGCGAACTGGTTCCGGCGACTGCCGAGTCGTCCGGATACCCGACGACGACCTCCTCTTTGCAGTCGTGGGCGAGAGAAACGAACCGACGGATGGGATGCAGTCGCTAAACCACGTCGATACTGTCATCTTTTCTCTGGACACGGAGTTACGGTACACGTACGTGAACGAAGCGTGGTACGAATCCGCGGCTGAGTGGGAATACGACGGAAGCCCGATACTTGGAAAACACATCTGGTCGGAGTTCCCCAGGGCTGTCGGAACGCGATTACACGACGAAATCGATGCCGCGTTGGAAACCCAGCAACCGATCACGTTTCAAGAGCACCTCTCGGTCACGGACTCGTGGATGCAGACGCACCTCTACCCTTCGTCCGATGGGGTGACGATAGTCGCAACGGATATCACGGAACAAAAGCGACGGGAACGGGAGCTCGAGCGCTACGAAACCATCGTGGAGACGGTCGGCGACGGCATCTATGCGTTGGACGAGGAGTTCCGATTGCTTTCAGTCAACGAGGCGATGGAGGAACTGACGGGGTACAACCGGGAGGAACTCATCGGCGCACACGGCTCGCTCATCGGGGACGAAGAGACGGTCGAAGAAGCGCTGTACCAGCGAGAACTCCTTCTCGAGGGCGAAATCGACGTGGGGCGGTACGAAATCACCATCCAAACCGCTGACGGCGATGCTGTTCCGGTCGAAGTCCGATTTACCGCTCTCCCGGTTGAAAACGGGGATTTCGAAGGAACGGTCGGGGTCATGCGCGACATTTCGGATCGAATCGAGCGAGACCAGCGACTCCAAATCGAGCGCGACCGAGTTGCGGCGCTGTTCGAAAACTCGGGCGACGCGATGGCCTACTGCGAATACGACGGCGACGTGCCGTTTATCCGGTCGGTGAACGCCGCGTTCGAAACGTCTTTCGGCGTCACCAGCGACGAGGTGGTCGGTCGGCCGATCGACGACGTGGTCGTCCCGCCTGAGCATGCGGAGGAAGCGACCGAAATCAACAGGCGAACGAAGGCGGGAGAGTACTCGGAAACCGAGGTTCAGCGAAAAACCGCCGACGGGTTACGCGATTTCTTTTTACGGTCGGTCCCGATTCGCCCGGGCGAATCGGGAGAGCGGTCGTACGGCGTGTACACCGATATCACCGAGCGAAAGGAACGAGAGCGGGAACTCGAGCGCTACGAAACCATCGTGGAAACGGTCGGCGACGGCATCTACACGACCGACGAGGAGTACCGGTTCACGTCGGTCAATGACGCACTGGTCTCGTTGACCGGATATAGCCGCGACGAACTGCTCGGAAGCACGCCCGCGCTGGTCATCGACGAGGAGACGCTCGTGAAAACGACGGCCATGCGCGAGCGATTGCTGACCGGTGCCTCGGAAATGGAATCTGCCACGATAGATCTGCACACCGCGGATGGTGACGCGATTCCGGTAGAGCTCCGATTCAAACCGCTCCCGACGAACGGCGAACAGTACGGTACCGTCGGCGTCGTTCGCGATATCACGGAGCGCGTCGAGCGCCAACGTGCCCTCCGCGAGAACGAAGAACGCCTCAGAACCGTGGTCGAAAACGTTCCGGTCATCCTGTTCGCCATCGATGCCGACGGCGTGTTCACGTTGTCCGAGGGTCAAGGGCTGTCGGTGTTCGATGCAGACCCCGGGGAGATGGTCGGCGATTCGATTTTCGACCTGTCGGCGTCGTATCCTGACGCTATCGCGGACGTGCGGCGAGCACTCGCGGGGGAGACGTTCGATGCCGTTCACAAAATAGGGGATTCCCACTTCGAAACGTGGTACCAACCGGTGCGTGAGGGGGACGAGGTGACCGGCGTCATCGGTGTCTCGATGGATGTCACCGCCCGAACCCGTCACGAGCAGGCACTGACGGCGCTTCACACAGCGACACAGGAAATGCTCGATGCCGATTCCACGGCCGCAGTCGCTCAAATCGCTGCCGAGGTGGGTGCCTCGGTGCTCGACCTCCCCGGCGTGGTCGTCTACATGTTCGACGAGGAGACGAACGCGCTCTGTCCCGTCGCGCACTCGGACGACGTGCCTGAACTCGTGGGACAACCCGTGCCGTTCGAAGCGGGTGAGAGCATCACGTGGCAAGTGTTCGTCAGCGGCGAAACACGGGTGTTCGACGACGTACGTGAATCCGAGAAGGTCTATAATCCGGATACACGCCTTCGAAGTGGGCTCTACATTCCGCTCGGGAATCACGGTGTTTTCATTTCCGTCGATGATACACCGGAAACCTTCGAAGCGGATGCGGTCGAACTGGCGACCATCTTCGCCGCGACGACGCAGGCCGCACTCGACCGGGTGAGTCGAGAATCCGCGCTTCGCGAGCGAGAACGGGAGCTCGAAGAACAGACCGCACGACTCGAACAGCTTCACGAGACGACGGAACTGCTTCGAGATATCGAGCATCTACTCGTCCTCGCGAACTCTCGCTCGGACGTAATGAGTGAGGTCTGTGACCGTTTCGTCAGAACCGACCGGTTCGAGATGGCGTGGGTTGGCGTGCCCGACGAAGCCGCATCACAAGTTCTCCCCGAAGCGTGGGCAGGAACCGAGCGTGGCTATCTGGACAGCGTTTCCCTCGCGCTGAGTGGCGACTCGGAAACGGTAGAACCTGCGGTAGAGGCAGTACAGAGCGGCGACCTCACGACCGTCACGAACGTCGCGGACATCGCGGGTGTTTCGGACGGATTCCAGCGTGATGGATGGCGAGCAGAGGCACTCGTACGAGGTTACCAGGCAGTCATCGGCATTCCGTTGGTCTATCGAGATCACACCTATGGCGTCTTGTCCGTCTACGCTGAACGGTCGGATGCCTTCGATGCACTCTCGCGGGGGGTGTTTGCCGAACTGGGGAAGACCATCGCCTACGCTATCAATGCCATAGAAACGAAGCGTGGACTGTTGACGGATCGAATCACCGAACTCGACTTGCGTGTGCGCGATTCGGACGATTTGCTCCAACGTCTCGCGACCGCGATCGACTGCCACGTCACGTACGAAGGTATGGTCGCGGGTGGCGACGATAACAACCTGTTCATCACCGTTTCGGAGGGAGATATCGACACGATCGAAGCGTACTTGGACGACGTGGTCGGGGTCGAGAAGAGACGCCTCGTCAGCGAACGCGATGACGAAGCGCTGTTCGAGGTAACCGTCACCGAACCACTGTTCGTGTCGGCACTGGTCGAGCGAGGTGCGGTGCCCGAATCGGTGACGGCCACCGAGGGGATAATTCGAGCGGTCGTCAACCTCCCACAGGCGATGGAAGTCAGGGAGTTCGTCGAACGTCTTCGAGCGCGCTATCCCAACCTCGAACTCGCCGCACGACGTGACCGCGAACGCCCGGTACAGACGGTTCAAACGTGTCGTGCCGCGTTCGAAGAACGACTTACCGACCGGCAGCGACAGGTGTTGGAAACGGCCTACCTCAGTGGATTTTTCGATTCGCCACGAAGCACGACGGGACAGGAAGTCGCCGCATCCCTCGACATCACGCAACCGACGTTCATGAACCATCTCAGAACGGCACAGCGAAAGCTGTTCGATCAGCTCTACGGCATCGACTCACTAGATAACTAGTGAGGGTCGCACGTTGCCACTGCATAGCTAGCTGGAATCGCTTTGTCGATACTTCCCATGGATGTAGTCGTAGAACGCATGAGCAATCGAGAAAATTCCGTCACTATATCTGTCGAAGACGGGCAGGTCAGCGAGGCGGTGATTCGTGCCATTTCGCGGGTGAATGGCGTTGACCCGCTCGACATCGACACCCCCCTGTACGACACTATCGACCCCGACGCACTCAATCGGCTCTTTCAGCCGACCGTCTCGACCAACCGGGACATCAAATCACGCGTCCGATTTACCATGGCCGGTTGTGAAGTGACGATTACCGACAATCAGGTCGTGGCCGCGAAACTCCTCTCACCGGTCGACACATGAGCGACGACGCAGAAGACAGGAAAGTAGCCCACCAATCAGATGTCGTGTCACCGATGGGAACACCGGTCTGTTCTCACTGTGGCACACCCATCGAGACGACGGAATGGTTTCCAATCATTACGGAAACCACCGAAAGCGAATCTGTCGTACTCCATTCATTCTGTGACGAAACATGTCAAGATGAATGGAACCAGTCATAATCACCCAACTAATCAAAAATCCCCTATCCACCCACATGTCAACTACTAATGAACGAGCGAGCGAACTGCGACAAACGGAATACACTGACGGTTCCGGTCGAATCGTAATGGTTTACCACCCGAAAAACTCGAAAGCATGGATTCGGTCGTCCGCGACGTACCCCGTTAAGCGCTGAGAGTCGGTTCCCCCGACCGTGCCGGAGTCGTAATGATTCAATGGGATTCGAGGACTGCTGTACGACGATGGAGAACCCATCGAACCCGACCAGTTCGACCAGCCGCGCCGTTGTGAGCCACGAACCCATCACGGAGTAGTTTAATGATAAAAATATTTATTTAAAATATTGAAACAATATACTATATGAATTCGGAGGTTCGGTTTCGTGGGGAAGACGACCACATCACGTTTCAGTCGTGGCTACACCGGCTGAAACGACAGGGAAGCAACGTCCTCGTCACCGGAAACGTTCCGGACGCCGTTTCGGCGAATGCATCTCGAATCTTCTTCGGTCGTCACCACCGATACCGGATACTCGCCCGCATCGACCGAACCATTAGCAGTCCCGAATCTCGCCTCCCGGAATCCACGTCGGTCGAGAGTTCGACGACGTGGGTGCTAGACCAGCGGAACGGTGAACGGTCGATTCCAACCGCCGCGACGCCGATTGCGTCCCACCTCGAACTGCCAGAAAAGGACAACGTCTGCCAACTCCGTGCCGAAATCCAAACGGCGATCAGTTTTTTCGAGGAACGTGCAGACGGGTTTGACCCGGCGGAACTCCGCGTCGGTGTCGATTCGCTCTTTCCGTTCGTCCAGCGAGACCTGTCGATGACGAAACAAACGCTCCGAACGCTCGCTGCGACCGTCCGTGGCGTTCGAGGGATGGGCCACTATCATCTCCGAGTCGGCGACAACGAGGAGATAGTCGAAGAGCTAACACCGCTGTTCGATGCACGTATCGAACTTCGAAAACGACCGGGAGTACAACCTGAACAGCGGTGGCACGTTCCGAAACTCGGCAAAACGACCGTGTGGGTAAAGCTATAAGTTGGACAGCAGAAAACACGGGAGAGTAGATGGAGTTCGATACGCTCGACCGACGTTCCGGACTTGCGATTTTCGACTCCATCGAGAACGTCCGGTTCGAACTCTACACTGCCGAACCTATCGCATTAGAGCCGACACCGACCGCCGAGTTTTATTTCCCGGTCGAAACCGCCGTTGGCTTCGAAACGACGGCTATCGAGATTCCGAATCATCTCTCAGTCGTCGTCAGAACGCAGTCGGGGGAGATTACGGCCGATGCAACCTCGTTGAACAATCTGTCGCTTCCACCCGGCGAGCACCTTCTCGAATTTCAGAGCACACCGATGAAACTGTACATCGCCGTCGAAGGGTCGCTCGGCCTCACCTACGGTGACACAGCCGTCACGGTGCAGTTCGATGGACGGAGACGGGTTCGTATCGGTGCACGCTCCTTTCACGAACATCCGGCGGGGACGATTACCGTCACCGACGATATTGCGGATGCGATGGCGAGTCTTTCGCTACTCGGGTCGGCACTGAAGACGACCTCCTGCGAGCGGTCGTTTCCGACGCTTCGTGGCCATCCACCGCTTATCGAATACGGCGAGACGTTCAACGTTCCGAACGGTATCGAAGCGCCGGACACCGGGGTCAAACTCGTCCTCCCATCGGAACCGGAGTACGTTTATCCGGCGGCATCACTCGCCTACTATCTCGGCGCAGAAATCGTCGCAGGAAGCACGCCGCGACTGATTGCAGGCGAGTTCGAACACGCACTCGACCGGTCGGAAGGATACGAAGCGACGAGCAATCGCATTCTCCAACAGGTGTTCTTTCTCGACTGTCTCACCCGCACCGAAGGCTACTATCCGGTCGAACTCCACGAGCGGACGCAAGTCGAACCGCTGGTCGATCTCGATTTTACCGACCTCTACGAGCGACCACTCGCCGAACAACTTCGAGCGTATCTCTCGATTCCGTTCGAGACGCTCGAACCGCACATGCTCGACTGGCACCTGACGACCGACGTGGTTCCGACAGCGGAGAACGTACCTGCGCTGCCGTACTTCGCCAACAAACTGTCGCTTCTCAGAACGCCGCGAAATCCGGACACGCACACGGTCATGCCCGCGCCGCAGATATTCGACGATTTCACGCGAACCGCGGTGACGGCAGAGGGGTTCACCAGAAGTGCGAGCGACGGGTGGAACTGGGATGACGACGAGTTGTTCCAAGTGGACTCGGTGGACACCATCGAACACGCGTGGGTCGGCAACGGCTATCCAATCGGTGCGAACAAGGTAACGCTCGACTCGTTACGCCAGCAGATAGACCGAACGCCACCGGACGATTCGGCGCTGAAAATTCACGTCGTCTGTAACGATCCGGCGATGGCTGAAGAAAACGTCGTCGGCGAGTTTTATGGGTTGCGAGATTTCGTCAGCTTCGACGTATCGATTCACGAAGAAACGACAGCGGCGGAACTCGCGGCTCTGTTCGAATCCGACGCCGATTTCATCCACTACATCGGCCACGTCGATGAGAAAGGGTTTCGCTGTGCCGATGGCTATCTCGACGCCCAGTCGCTCGACGAAGTAAACGTCGATGCGTTCCTGTTGAACGCCTGTCGCTCCTATCGGCAAGGAAAGACACTGATCGAGAAAGGGAGCAAAGGCGGCGTCGTGACGCTCGCGGAAGTCATCAACAGTTCCGCGACGAAAGTCGGGCGAACCCTCGCCCGGTTGTTGAACGCCGGGTTTTCACTGCGAACCGCGCTGAGCATCGCCAAGGAGGAAGTCGTCGTCGCAGTCGAGTATGTTACCGTCGGAGATGGTGGCATCGCGTTGTGCCAGAGTGCGAGCGGTGGCCCGGCAATGTACGATGTTTCCCACGACGAGGCGACCGACACGTACCATCTCGAACATTTGGTCTTCCTCACGTCGAACTACGGTATAGGGTCTATGTGTTCATCAAATATCGATGAGAGCATAACAAAATACCTAATGTCCGGTAGGATAGCGGAGTTTCAACTATCCGCGGGAGAGTTTGAGACTGCGCTGGAACTCGAACTTCTCCCCGTCAAAATCGATGGCGAACTCTACTGGAGCGATGAATTAAATATGGAAAATTTTTGACTAGTTATGGCCCGTTTGTGCTGTTCGCTGACGCCGCCAGCACATTTCCCGCCTGCATCAAAGCAAGGCAGATAGTGAACAGGATTCCGATCATTCGTGGATTGTTCGCCAAGTAGGCTTGGATGGTGTTTTCCGACATGCGCTTGGATAGTTACCTGGCGGGAACCTATACTTTTCTCAAACATACAAACGTTTGTAATATATAAATAAACTCCTAGCAAATTCACTAGAAACCGACTTCTTTCGGTAGTTGCTGACGTGGGAAATGAAAGCTGTTCGAGTTACAGTTTGCACGAATCGATGCGACGAAGAGTGCTGAATCGCGAAGAGAGGTCCCGTTCCCGGCGATCTTACTGCGTGATTTCGATGTCGTCGGCCTCTCCCGCAACGATCCAGTCGTCGTCGCCGAATTTGTAGTGACGAACTTCGGGTGTCGACCACTCGCCGTCGATGTACTCTGCACTGACCTCACACCGCCTGATTCCCTCGTGTTTCGGTTCGATTTCGAGTCGAAAGCGTTCGTCGGGTGCATAGTCGATCGGACTCGCTGGCCCTTCGTAGGTCATCCCGTTCGTGAGTTCGATTCGGACGTTGTCTCCCAAGACGACAAGCTCCAGTGTTTCGGTGAACGTCTGCATGTCGCTGACTAACACGATGCGAACGCGAGTAAGCGTTCCGGCCTTCACGGTGACTATTTCTGGCTGTTGGATTTACTGAGAGCATATCGGTATTTTCGTCGTGTGCAGTGTTTCTGTGGCGTTACTCGCTATCACTGACGGCAAACGATTCACCGCATGACGAAATCGGTGTCAGAATCGGGTCCCCCAGTCGGACGAACACACCAACCTTGAATACGCCGGGATGAAACGGTTCCAGAAATGAGTGACGGGGAGCCGAATATCCGGGCGCTGGACGAGAAAACCGTCCAGCGAATCGCGGCAGGGGAGGTCGTAGAGCGACCTGCCTCCGTGGTGAAAGAACTGGTCGAAAACAGCCTCGACGCCGACGCCTCGCGGATTTCGGTGCGCATCGACGGCGGTGGCACGGAGCGAATCGTCATCGAGGACGACGGTATCGGCATGAGCGAGGAAAACGTCCAACTCGCCGTCGAGGAGCACACGACGAGCAAAATCCGTGACATCGACGATTTGGAGTCCGGCGTCGCTACCCTCGGCTTTCGCGGCGAGGCCCTGTACACCATCGGCGCAGTCTCCCGTCTGACCATTCGAACGAAACCGAGGGGTGGCGAGTCAGGTACTGAACTCGAACTCGTCGGCGGTGAGATGGATGAAATCAAACCAGCGGGCCGACCGGCGGGAACGACGGTCGAAGTCACCGACCTGTTTTTCAACACCCCTGCGCGCGAGAAGTACTTGAAAACCGACGCGACCGAGTTCTCGCACGTGAACCGCGTCGTTACGCAGTACGCGCTGGCGAATCCAGATGTAGCGTTTTCGCTGGAACACGACGGACGCGAAGTGTTCGCAACGACTGGTCAGGGCGACCTCCAATCTGCAATTCTATCGGTGTACGGGCGCGAGATCGCTACTGCGATGATTCCGGTTGGGGGCGAAAAAGGTGATGCTCCCGACGAAAGCGAAACGAATGAAGTCGGTGTTACTGGCTACGTCAGCCATCCTGAAACGACTCGGAGCACACGGGAGTACGTTGCCACGTACGTCAATGGACGATATGTACGCTCGTCGGTCATCAGGGAAGCCGTCCTCTCCGCCTACGGAAACCAGCTCGCGCCCGACCGCTACCCGTTTGCAGTGCTCTTTCTCTCCGTTCCGGGCGATTCAGTGGACGTGAACGTCCACCCGCGAAAGATGGAAGTCCGGTTCGGAGACGAAGGCAGGGTTCGAAATGCAGTCCGAACGGCGATAGAGGACGCGCTTCTCGACAATGGACTCGTCCGGTCGTCCGCCCCCCGTGGACGCTCCGCACCCGATGAAACCGACGTGACACCGGACGGGGTACAGTCTGAACTCGACGCCGAACCGGAAGACGTGAAACCGTCACGGACACCCAGCAGAGACGATGCCAACCATCGCGCCAGCAGTTCGAAGTCGGACACGAGCAGTTCCGAAACAAGCACGAACGCTCCTCCGAGTTCGAATTCCGACAGTTCGACTGCGGCGGATTACTCGACAGCAGACGGACAGACGGTAGATCGACGGTCGAAAGACTACCCGTCGGCAACCCGACCGCAGACCGATTCCGCGGAAGGTGCTGCTGACGAGCAGTCCGATTCGAACCGAACATCGACCGCGACCGAAAGAACGGCATCGTACTCCGAACCGTCCCGCGAACCGGAACGCAAGTTCCGAGCACCGACCGAGTCGGAAACGCTGACAGGGTCGGAAACGCCGACCGAGTCGCCGGAATCAGAGTTCGACCAACTCCCACGAATGCACGTCCTCGGGCAACTGCACGACACGTACGTCGTCGCTGAAACGCCGGAAGGATTGGTACTCATCGACCAACACGCCGCCGACGAGCGAGTGAACTACGAACGACTCTGCGCCCAGTTCGCGGGCGATACGACGACACAAGTCCTCGCCTCACCGGTCGAACTCGAACTGACAGCGGCGGAGGCGGCCTTGTTCGACGAGTACGACGAGTCGCTGGCGCGATTGGGCTTTCACGCGGCGCTCACCGGCGAGCGAACGGTCGAAGTGACGACCGTTCCCGCCGTTCTCAGCGAAACGCTCTCACCCGACCTGCTGCGGGACGTGCTCGGCGAGTTCGTCTCGACCGATCCGGACGAACACGACCGGAACTCCGCGGAGGCGGTAGCCGACGCGCTCATCTCCGATTTGGCTTGTTACCCGTCGATTACAGGAAACACTTCACTCCGGGAGGGTGACGTGGTGAGTCTGCTCTCGGCGTTGGACGATTGTGACAATCCGTACGCTTGTCCGCACGGGCGACCGGTCATCATCGAGTTCAACGAGCGGGAGATCGAAGACCGGTTCGAGCGGGACTATCCTGGCCATTCTGGGCGACGGACGGAGTGAGTATTTTGATACTATTTGTGACTGGTATTGCGACTAGTAAGGAGAACCTTCATATCGGCTGGCCGAATCAAGCCAAAGTATGGCACGCGGGACGAGTCAGGGAAGACTTCTAGATGCGATACGATTCGACTTACAGCAGTTACACACCGGGTGGATGTCGCTGTTCTTTCCACGACAGCGACAGCAGGCCCATTCGGTGCTCGGACAGTGGACACCACAGAGTACGTCGGGGAAAGTAGCCTACCGAGTGTGAGGCGTGGTCAGCACGCTCGTCGTCGCTCTCCTCTACCCCTTCGTCCTGTTCGGCTTCGCGACTCGCTACTACACGAGTCGCATCGACCGAACTGCGGCGAGTCTCGGGGTTTTGGGCGTTATTTTGCTCTCGGTCGTCGTCTGGGGTGACTTTGCAGCGCTCGCCAGAGTCCGATTTTCGACCGAGGGGTTCTACGCCGTCACCGCCGCCGGAGGCGTCGCCACCATCGCGGCGGTGCTGGCATACCTCACCAGTCGATATGGCGGCCGAATTACGACAGTGCTGTTCGCCTACCCGTTCGGCATGACGGCGCTGTTCCTGCCGCCGGTCGTCGCGGCGCTGTACTCGCCGACGCTCTCTGAAGTCATCTTCCCGAACAGCGAGACGCTGGCGGTATGGTTGCTTGACAACGTGCTCGACTATCGGGGAATCAACGAGATTCTCCGCGCGCGATTCGACCTCGAAGGGTTTGCCTACGTCGGCATGTGGTTCGGCATCGCGGTACCGTTGGGTTGGTTCCTCGGGTTCTTCGTCACTTTGGCGAATCTCATGCGCCCGAAATCGGAGTAACCCTTTTCTATTGCTCGGCTAACTGTCCGATATGGAATTTACATTACCCGTGACCGCAGCAGCACTGCTGGCAATCGTCGCCGTCGGTACGGCGGGCCTCATCGGAATGGGGGCCATGGCGACGAGTACAGTACTGATGATGGTGGCCCCCTCGATGCTGGTGTTCGGCCTGATAGCACTCTTCCTTGGTGTCAAACACGGCGAGTACCGCGCGACGCGATAGCCAAACGAGTTTACTCGACTCGTCCGACCACGAGGATGTGATTCGACAGGTCGGCGACGGTCGGGTCTTCGCGCAGTTTTCGAACGACTTCTGTGACGTTTCTCCTGCGAGTCAGCGTCGATTTCTTCCAGCGAAGTTTCGAAGTTCGAGGCCGATCCTTCGAGTTCGGCGACGACTTCGACAGCGAAGCCGTGGTTTTCAAGTAAGTCGCGCAGTTCCTCGCTTCGGAAGAAGTGACATTCCACGAACGCCGGGTCGTCGCCCTCGTACTTCTCGGCGGGTTCGAGTGAGTACGTCGCCGTCTCGATGAATTCCGGCTTCGAAATGGGGTGCGCTCTTGATGAGGTTCTGGACGACAGAGACGAATCCCATCACGAAGGCGAAGACGGGCGCACTCGACTGCGTCACGCGATTCAGTTCGCGGACTGCCTCGCCCCGCTCGTCATCCGAGATGACGTGTGAGAGCGGTCCGCCGAGACACAGGGTCGCATCGAATCGGTTTTCGGAAAACGGCAGGTCGCGAATGTCACCCTGTTGAATGGTGACCTGCGATTCGAGGTCACGTTCCGCAACCCACGATTTGGCGATGACGACCTGCTCCGCCGAGAGGTCAAGTAGGGTCACGTCGTATCCCTGCTCCGCCAACCAGATCGAATACCTGCCCGCGGCCCCGCCAGCGTCGAGGATGTGCCCCGACTCGGGAAGGTACTGACTCAAATAATCGGTCGTGGTCTCGAACTCCAGCGAGTTCTTGAACGACTCTTGGAGGCGTTCCCACTCGCCCTCGCCGAGATCGTAGTAGTAGTTCGCCGGGTCGATTTTGGCCCGTAGGTCATCGTCTGCCATCGTGACATGTCCATTTCTGATAATGGAATAAAGTTCTTCGTCCGATAGGTTGGTACTATCTGCTAGCGAGCGAGACGAGAAAAAGCGTCAGTTTTCCGTTTCATTCGTCGTAGAAAAGAATCACTTTGTCCACCGAATGCAGTCGCAAACCTAAACCCCAGCCGTCCAGTTCGTGTCGTCGTCTTCTGCGATGTAGTCCGCGTCGTACTAGTACGGGTAGAAGTCAGCTACCGCTGTGTCGTGGTCGTCGTCGGTTTTGCGAACCCCAAATCGACGAGTGCTTTACGAAGCGTGACGATTTCGATGTTTCGCTCCTTTGCCAGTCGAATTGCCGTCCGAACACGCTCTGCACTGAAATTTTCGTAGGCGCTGTGACCTACTAAAATAGCGAGCACGTCGTTATTTGCCACCCTATCGAGATGCGTTTCCAGTTCGGTTTTCGACATCCGATCCGGTCTGAAATAGCGCCGATGGAGGTTGTACGGGTCGAGCCCTCGAATCGGATTCAGACCATCGCCTCGCTCCGCGTTCGCGACGGCGGAGTAGTGTTTCGGAACCAACTCTTGCCCGCGGTCGCTATTGATACCGTAGGGAAGTACAAAATTTGAAACGTTCACGCCGTACCCTTCCAACTGCGCTTTCGAGCCGCCGACTGCGGATTTCAGTATCTCGTCTGTATATCGAATCCGTGCGTCATCTGCGCTGAACGCCTTCGTCACTGGACTTTCGAGCGTGATGAATTCCCCAGTTTCGTCAGTGCCGTTCCCAGTAACAGTCACGGTTTCGTGCTTTTCGGAGTCGAAAATCCGAATGTCGTCACCCGGAATCTCGCCGTAACGGTTCGAGTGTCCGTAGACTTTCGTGTCATCCTTCTCGACATCCTTCGTGACTTCGAGACTTCCCAACGCCCTGTGTTTGATCGTGTGGGAGATGATTTCGTTCCCGGCGGCGTTGATTTCGAGAAGTTGGCTTATCGTGAGTCGTCCTTCGGACCCGATTAGTCCTGAAACGACCGCGAAACATCCGGGGACGCACTCTCCCTGATGAACGGGGAATATTTTGGTATAATCTGTTGTAGTTCCATCGTCGTAGATGAATACGAGCTTTCCCGAACCCGATTTCTGTACCATAGTTGATGCAGTGGCGAACGAAACGGATGCCGACGAGGTAAGGGTGAAACCACTGATTCCTACAGTTTGGAGAAATCCACGGCGAGAACTCGTTGCAGACTTTCTCACAGAGATACATATACCCGTCTACTCAAAAATCAATTGTATCAATTTGAAGAGGGAAGCATTTGGTATTAGCGGCCTCACGTGAGAAGACCGCTCGAGAGGGAGCAAACAGTAACATCGACGACGTACTCATCCATCGAATAAACCTTCGCTATTTCGAGCTATCAAAATCATTGTGCGAGTTTGAGACTTCGCGAGTGAGGAACGAAGTGACGAACGAGCGGGCCGACGGCTGAATGGAGCGTAGCGAAGTGAAGAAGGAGTTTCTTCGTTCGCACTGCTCACGAAGGCTCGGAAGTCGCAGCCCGCGGAGCGAAGCGAGCAGAACCGTCTTCCGGTGCCTTTGGTTCAGCTTTTACAGGGAGACGGTCAGCGTCTGCGTCATGGCGACGCAGACGCTGACCCTCGACCGTCGTAAAAAGTGGTGCCTACATGTAGCCGAGGTCGCGCAGGCGCTCCATCAGGTCTTCTTTGTCCTGGGCGCGTCCTGCACGCTCGGTCGTGTTCTCCATGTCCTGCAACCACGCAGGCTCCTGGTCGCTCTTTTTTGTGCTGACTTCGCTGCCGAGCGAACGGAACCCTTCGAAGTATTTCGGCGAGACGGGGATGTCGTCCTGTTCCACGCCCTCCGGAAGGTCGTCGAATCCTTGCGGGACGTAGCCGTCGTCGGGGTACGCCTCGACGGTGTCCGGCACGACGAAGTACCAGAAGGCGTCCCAAACGGCAGGTTCGTCGAAGTGAAGGATGGGCTGAATGCGGTCGTGCGGTGGGTAGATTTCGGGGTCGTGGCGCGGACTGAAGAACGTCTCGTCGGCACGAGCTTCCTGTTCGTCCCAGCGGACGCCGGAGATGACCCCGTCCACGTCGTACTCCTCGAGTGCGTCGTTCAGCGCGACGGTCTTGAGGAGGTGGTTGCCGACGTAGGTGTCGAGCAGGAACGGGAAGGTGTCCTCCTCGTATTCGAGGAGATCACGAACGTGGTGTTGGTTGTGCTCGGAGAGCGCGTTGATGTCGATGTCGTCGCCCGGTTCGAGGCCGTGCTCATCGACGTACGCACCGACGTCTTCGTTGCGGGCGTAGATAACGTCCAAATCCCACTCGTTAGCCCAGTGTTCCACGAAGTCGTGAATCTCCTGGAAATGCTGGTAGTGGTCGATGAAGACCGCCGGTGGAACCTCCAAGTCGTATCGCTCCGCCACTTCCTTGATGAAGTAAAGCGTGAGCGTGGAGTCCTTGCCACCAGTCCACATCACGGCGGGGTTTTCGTACTCTTCGAGACCCTTCTTCGTGACCTCGATGGCTTTCTCTACTTTGTGTTCGAGCGAGGGGTAATCCTCGGGCTGTTCGCCTTCGCCATCGGTGTAGTCCACATCGAGATAGTCTGGGAACTCGTCTGCCATGACTCGTAATTAGATATAATTACCTGGCTAAAGTGCTTTTCGGCTCCGGATGAAGAACCATTTACGTTAGTAAGATACTCGATTCGAATTTTACATCCCAAGGAAGAAATCACGCTGCGGTCGCTGTGGCTCGACGAAAATGGGAATCGAAAACCGAAATACTAGGAAATGAACTTGTTGTCGCGCCAGTTCACGCCGCTGGACGAGGAACTTTCCTTCCGCGGTCCTTCCACCACTTCGATGGAGGCCGGGCGGTCGTCCCCATCTACGATGCGTGTGGCTTCCAGATCACCATCGACTTCCGCAATCGCGGTGAGTGTGCCCTTTTCGGCTTGGCGGGCGATGGTGCACAGCACCTCGAACATCGGATACTGAAGCGCAGTGTTCTGCAACACGGTCTCCCGGTCGCCTTTGAACGCAGCCATCTCAATGAGTTCGCCCGTGGGTTCTTCCTCTTCCTCGTCTTCGGCGTCCGTGCCCCATCTAGGAGCGTTGCGCCGTGCTTCCTCCTCTTCGGTGAAGACGCGCGTCTCCGAAACGCTGGCCTTCAGCTGTGCTGTCGGTGTGTACTTGCTGATGCTCTCGTCCGTCGAGACCGCGCTAATGATAAGCGTGTTGTTCCGGCGGGTGATATCGACGCTGTCGATTCCATCCGGTAGTGGGGGGTCGCTTTCAAAGTGGTCGTAGACGGTTTCAAGCGGCAGTTCGAGCGTCGAATGTAGTCGGTATACCTGGCTCATTTGTGGTCGTGAGTTCCGTCTCCCGTCGGCTGTACGTTTGCTACTACGTGCCCCGAACTTATAGGGGCTACCCTTTCGGTTGCGTATTCAACCAGCGAAACGACGCTAGTTGGCTCGAAGTGCGTCACCAAGTTCATCTCGTTCTTCCATCTCCGCGAGGATGTCACTGCCACCGATAAACTCGCCGTCAACGAACGTCTGTGGAATCGTTTCCCAGCCACTGTATCCCGACAGTTCTTCGCGGTAGGCATCCAAGTTGTCGAGTACGTCCACCGTCTCGAACTCGTCACCGCGATGTTTGCCGATGAGTTCGAGCGCGCGCTGGGAGAAGCCACACTGTGGCATCATTCGTGTCCCTTTCATAAACAGGATGACCTCCTCGTCTTTGATCGCCGAATCCACTCGGTCTTCGACCTCCTCGGCAGTGAGTTGTTCGCCGGGTGTGAACGTCATGCGGTTGTGTAGGCACCCACGCCGCAAAGAAGTTGCGCCCGAGTCATCCAGTTGCATTTACTCTTTCAATGTGAGCAAAGGACGAGTCGCGATTTTCGATGGTCGTCAGGGTATCACCATCGACGACGGTAATCGAGTCGTAGTCGCGCGGAACTGTGATTCCAGCGTTGATACGTGTTCCCGTCCGGAATACATGTCCTCAGCGACGATGGTTGGGAATAATTATTTTCTGTGCAGCGGGTTTTTGCCTACTCGTCGCTTCCAACGCCGATGACTTGCACGAGTGAGTAGACCGGGACGCCGTTCAGTTCTTCGATACCCTGTTTGTCTGCGAGGACGATGCAGGCGACGGGGTCGCCGCCGCGGTCTTGGATGGCCTCGATGGTTTCGGTCATCGTCGTCCCGCTGGTGATGGTGTCGTCGACGACGTAGCACTCGCGATCGCGTATCTGCGCGAAGTTGCGCGAGAAGCTGCCGCCATACTCGTCGATATCGCCCTCCTCCCACTGGTGTTTGCGGGGGGCGTACGTGCCGAGGTCGGTGTCGAGTTCGCGCGCGACCACGGTCGCGAGTGGCGCGCCAGCCTTCTCGATGCCGATCGTCAAATCCACTTCTTCACCATGTTTCGACAGCAGGTCAGCCATCGCCGCACCGATGTGGGTGAGTCGGGCGCTGTCGCGGCCGATGGCGCTCCAATCGACGTGGATATCCTGCGTACCGCCTTTCGGTTCGGGGGTCGGGGCACTCCCGCTGCGCTCGACGAGCCAACTGGCCGTCTCGCGCGACACGTTCAGTTCGTCCGCGATTTCGCCCTTCGAGAGGCCACGTTCTGCGAGTTCTGCCGCACTCTCTATCAAATCGTCTACGTTCTTCATTGGGTGTGGAATTTAACGGCCGTCTTTATTGTCGTTTCGTCGTCCGCAAAGGCTGACTCTACATTCGACACGTCGTAAACGCCTGTCACGAGGTCGTCCAGCAGCCAGTCGGGCACGTCCGCAAGGGTCTCAACCGCGGATTCGAAATGCCGGTAGTTGGAGTTGACGCTGCCGACGAGCGCCTTGTTGTTCATCACGAGGTCTCGGTGAAGTGCGCCGCCGTCGATTTCGAACGACCACGACTCCGGCACACCAAGCAGCGCAGCAACCCCGTTCGGAGCGAGTGCTTCGATGGACTCGAAGGCGTGTTTTGCGTAGCCTGTCGCCTCGTAGATGAAATCCATCGGTTCGTATGCCGCAGGAATCTCAGAGACGGACGTTTCACGCGAGTCGATGTACGTCGCGCCCAGCGCCTCGATGATGTCGATAGTCGGGTCAGGCCTGTCGCGTCGTCCGAGACAGTAGATACGGTCGAACTCCGATTCGATCATTGACACCGTGAGAAGGCCGAGACTGCCGTTACCGAGGACAAGCGCGCTTTCCGGTCGCCAGTCGAAGGCCGACCGTGAGGCGCGAGCGTGTTCGATTGCCTTTTCCGAGATGCTGATGGGTTCGACGAGAAATCCCCACTCTGCCAGTCCGTCGGGAATCGGAACGAGGTTCTCGGCAGGGCTGGTGAAGTACTCGCTCATGAACCCGTGATCGCCCGAAATCCCGCGCTCCGTGGTTTCGTCCGGCGGGGCCATGTCGGGTTCGCCGTGCTCGAAGTATTCCGTCGGGCCGTCGGGGAGTGGTCTGCGAACCGTCGGAACGACCACGTCCCCTACCTCGAACGCGGTTCCGTTAGGGTCTTCCACGACGCCGACTGCCTCGTGCCCGAGTACGAGGTGGTCGGCGTCGGCGGGGAACCCGCCGTGGTGTCCGGCGAGGATTTCGTGGTCGGTGCCATCGACTCCGACCCGGAGGGTTCGTACCAGCGCTTCACCCGGGCCGGGTTTCGGACGCGGTTTCTCGATGAGTTCGGGGCCGGTTGCCCCACGTCGAAGTGCGACTGCGTGCATATCTCTCCCTTGGTCACGCTGATTCAAAAAGATTTATTCTTTACCGAGTAAATTTGTGTGATGGGAGTGACCGCTGCGGAGCAGTACGCTCACGTCGAACTCCGAACACCTGTCCGATTCGTCGTGGCGGCCACCCGCTTTTTGCCGTTACGCGCCTTCGCACGAGCCGTCACGTTCGTTCGAATCATTCACCGAACGGCCCCGTCATTGCCACAACACCTGTCCTTCTTCAGATTGTGGGGCATGTATGCGCGCCGCACGACTTCACGAATACACCGACGAGATGGGCGATGCACTCTCGATTGAAGATGTAGACCGGCCCGAAGTAACCGACGACAACCACGTCATCGTGGAAGTCGAGGGGGCTGGCTGGTGTCAAACCGACAATCATGTTATCGAAGGCATGTGGGAAGAACAGATGAACCAGTCGCTGCCAATGACACTCGGTCACGAAAACGCCGGAACCGTGGCCGAAGTTGGTTCGGACGTGACACTCGTTTCGGAAGGTGACGCCGTCGTCTGCCACCCTGCCAGAACCTGTGGCCTCTGTCGCGCCTGCCGACTCGGGCAGGACATGCACTGTGAAAACCTGGTCTTCCCCGGCCTTTCCACCGACGGCGGGTTCGCGGACTATCTACTAACCAGCGAACGCGCTGTGATTCTGCTTCCCGACGGCGTCGACCCGGCGGAAATCGCGCCGCACGCGGACGCCGGAATCACGGCCTACCACGCGGTGAAGAAGGCAGTCCGCGAACTGAACCCCGGCGAACACGCCGTCGTCGTCGGTGTCGGTGGGTTGGGCCACATCGGCCTCCAGGCACTCCGCACCATGAGCGCCGCGAAGATAACCGCCGTCGAGGTGAAAGACGAGGCACTTGACCTCGCAACCGATGTAGGTGCAGACCACACCGTCAACTCCCGTGACGAGGACGTGGCGGAGGAAGTAGACGCGATTACCGACGGAGCGGGAGTTCACCAAATACTCGATTTCGTGGGAAATGACGAAACCCTCGCTTATGCACCCGCCCTGCTCGCCGGGGGTGGCGAGCACCACGTCGTCGGCTACGGCGGCCATATTCACGAACCAGCCCAAGCACTCGTGAACGGGGATTTCGACTATCGAGGGACTCTCGTTGGGAATTACACGGAACTAGAGGAACTCATGGCGCTCGTGGCACGGGGCGACGTAGAGTTACGAACCACCCGATACGATTTGAGTGATATCAACGACGTGGCCGAGAAACTGGAACACGGCGAAATCGAAGGTCGAGCGGTCATCACACCGTAAGCGAGGTTCGTTCGGCGCACGCCACATCGCGTGAGCAACCAGCCGAAACGCTGGCGGAGAGGAGAGACTGCGGTGGCAGATGCTGTTGCGGTAGATGGGTCGGTAACAGCCAGCGACACCAAAACAGAAAACCAACCAACGAGACTACGAAACAGTTCTCGAACGGTTACTCCCAAAGGTGGTACAAATCGTCCCGCAGTGGATTCGAAACGCGCTCGCCATCTAAGAGGAGTTCGCCATCGCTACCCTGACCGACCTCGGTAACCCGACCGATTTCGTCGGCCGAAATTCCCGAGTTGCGAAGGTCGGTGAGAACCTCCGCAACAGCATCGCCCGGCACTGCCGCGAGGAGTGCCCCCGACCCAAAAATCCGCAGCGGATCGACACCCATTACGTCACAAAATTCCCGAGTAATCTCCCGAACCGGTACGTCCTCGCGTGATACTTCCAGACTCACATCCGAGGCTTCGGCCATCTCAAGCAGTCCGGTGACCACCCCACCCTCGGTTGGGTCGTGCATGGACGTGGCGTACTCGCGGAGAATTCGGGCGTCCTCGACCACGCTGATCTCCTCGAAAAAGGATTCTCCCTGTTCGGCGTTGGAACCGACCTCGTCGCGGAAATCCGTGGCAAGGATGGCCGTTCCTTCGATTCCGGCCCCCTTGGTCAGAACGAGTCGGTCTCCGGGTTGCGCCCCGCCGGTGGGAACGAACTCGTCAGTGAGGCCCATGCAGGTCATCGTCACCATCGGACGCGAGAGGTCGGGCGCGTATTCCGAATGCCCGCCGACGATGGTGACACCCAACTCGCGGGCCGAGTCGTCTATCTGTTGGGTCACCACATCCAGCGTTTCGGGGTCGTCGTCGGGGAGGAAGACGACGTTCGTCAACCAGCGCGGTTCGGCCCCGGAGGCAGCCACGTCGTTGCAGGCGACGTTGACGGCCAGCGTTCCGAGTCGCTCACTGGCCAGCGAGAGTGGGTCGGAGCTGACAACGAGCGACTGGTCGCCGACCCGAATTGCCGCGGCGTCCTCGCCGTACCCCGGCCCGACCTGCACGTCGTCGTCTCGCGCACCCGGCGGCGCGCCACGACCAGCGCGAGGTCTTCGGGGTCGAGTTTACCTATCATTGCCCGGAAATTCTCGAGGCATGCCAATGTGCGTTTCGCCACCGGAATCGGGGTGACTGCTTGCGGAGACGTAGAACCGTTCGACCGAGCGTCGGGATAGTTCTTTTGTGGATGCTCACGTACTGTGGTTGGGGGTACCATGGCAAACAGAATGCAGAGCGGACCGATTCTGATACTGGGGGAAGACGCACAGCGAACCAGCGGGCGGGACGCCCGTGAGATGAACGTCACCGCGGCGAAGGCGGTCGCGGAGGCGGTACGAACCACGCTTGGCCCGCGCGGGATGGACAAGATGCTCGTCGATTCGATGGGTGACGTAGTCATCACGAACGACGGTGTCACCATTCTGAAGGAAATGGAAATCGAGCATCCGGCAGCAACGATGGTCGTCGAAGTCGCCGAGACGCAGGAAGACGAAACGGGCGACGGAACCACTACGGCGGTCATTCTCGCTGGCGAACTATTGAAACGCGCGGAAGACTTGCTGGAGCAAGGCGTTCATCCGACCGTCGTCGCACGAGGGTATCGAATGGCCAGCGAGGAGGCACATCGCGTCCTCGAATCGAAGTCGTACCCGGTCGAAGAGGCCGAATTACTGACCGAAATCGCGCAAACCGCGATGACCGGAAAGGGAGCGGAGGCCGCAAAGGGAGCGCTTTCAGAACTCGTGGTAACGGCAGTACGGGCAGTCAAGGACGAGGAGGACATCGACCTGTCGAACGTTGCCGTCGAAACCGTCGTCGGAGGCGGAATTTCCGACTCCGAACTCGTGGAGGGCGTCGTCGTGGACAAAGAGCGCGTCGACGACAACATGCCGTGGCACGTCGAAGACGCGAAAATCGCGCTCATCGACACGCCGATCGAGGTGCGCGAGACGGAGACAGACACCTCGGTGAGCGTCACCGATCCCGACCAACTGACGACGTTCATCGAACGGGAGGAGGCGCAGATTCGCGAAATGGTTGACAGAATCGCCGACAGTGGCGCGAACGTCGTCTTCTGTCAGAAGGGAATCGACGACATGGCGCAACATCTACTCGCACAGGAGGGCTTCCTCGCCGTCCGCCGAACGAAGGCGAGCGACATGAAACATCTCGCGCGCGCCGCGGGGGGCCGCGTCGTCTCCAGTTTGGACGATATCGACCCGGCAGACCTCGGCGAGGCGGGAACCGTCAGCGAACGCGACGTGGCGGGCGACACCATGATTTTCGTGGAGGATTGTGAGAACCCGAAAAGCGTCACTTTGCTCCTGCGGGGTGGAACCGAACACGTTGTCGAAGAAGTCGAACGCGCAGTGGAGGACAGCCTCGGCGTGGTTCGCGTTATCCTGCTCGACGGGCAACTCCTTCCGGGCGGCGGTGCACCCGAGACGGAACTCGCCCTCGCCATCCGCGACTACGCGGATAGCGTCGGTGGCCGGGAACAACTCGCCGTCGAGGCCTTCGCCGACGCGATGGAGGCCATTCCGCGCACCCTCGCCGAGAACGCCGGTATCGGGCCGATCGACGCGCTAACCGACCTCCGGAGCAAGCACGACGCCGGAGAGGAAGACGTTGGACTCGACGCGGAAACCGGCGAAATGGCGGATATGTTCGATGCGGGCGTGGTCGAACCGCTCCGCGTGAAAACCCAAGCCATCGAGAGCGCGACGGATGCTGCCGAACTCCTCCTTCGAATCGACGACGTGATTTCGGCAGGTAACCTCGGCAAGAGCGAAGGCCAGGAGGAACCGGAAATGGGCGACATGGGTGGCATGGGCGGTATGGGAGGGATGGGTGGCGCGATATAGCTCAAAATATTTGTTGGAAGGATATGATTTTTCGGCATGAAACGCCGTTCCCTCCTCACCGTGACTGCAGTGACGCTCTCCGGCGGCTGTCTCGCCTCCCTCGGTGACGTGAGCGGTGGTTCTCAGTACATCGTAAACCGCGAATTCACGGAGTATCAACCGGAAAGTGACGGGTTCGAGCGCGCGCCCGGCCCGACCGACAAACCGACCGTTTCGTTCGAGTCGGAATCGAAGCAGGTCGTCGTTCGCGGCGCGCTCTTCGTCGGGTCGAGTCAGTGCCATCGAGCCGACCTGAAGGACGTATCCTACGACGCAACGTCGAAAACGCTCACCGTTCGGGTCGGCAGCGGCGACACGTCCAACTCCGGGAACAGTTGTACTGCCGACGAGAGCGCTGACGCGTACCGATTGGTGGTCACTATGAAGGAGCGGTTACCCGAGACGTTTCGCGTCGAGCAGATCGATGACCCATCAGCGAAATCGACGACCGTCGAGCGGGCCCGATAATACGACCGCCGAACGATTACGGCATTCGTGACCGTTGAGCGGTCACGACCATTTTAGTTCGCTCGAAAGAGCGATCGTGGCGACTTGGTTATCGTGGTGTTTCAGTTCCCCACTTGTCGAGTGCAGTTTTTAGTTCGGGGTGGTCTTCGGCGTACTCCTCGATTGGGGTTCCCGCGACCGAGGCATCGACTGCCTGCCGGAGCGCCGCCGCACCTGCTCGGGTGCCGTCGGGGTGGCCGTGGACGCCGCCACCCGCCTGAATGGCGATGTTCGACCCTTCGCGCCTGATAAGTTCGGGGACGAGCCCGGGGTGAAGGCCGCCGGAAGCGACGGGGAGCACGTCGTTCATGCCGTAGAGGTCGGAGTAGAGCCACTCGTTGATGCCCTCCGTGTCCTCGTTTGCGAGTTTGCCGAGGTCTGCGGTTCCGGTGTGGAGTTGGTCAGCACCGCAGAGTCGGGTGATTTGCGCAATGACGCGCATCGAGACGCCGTGGTCTTCCAGGCGGTCGAAGGCGGCGTGCATGGCGCGGTGGGCGTGAATTGCGAGGCCGAGTTCTTCACAACGTTCGCGGACGGCCTGCACGGCAGCCCATCCGGTCGTCACCACGTCCACCATCACGTACTCACAGCCCTGTTCGACCACCATGTCCGCGCGTTCGAGCATGGTGTTCGCGTCCGCTGTGATGTTGATGAGGTAGCTCTTTTTCTCACCCGTCTCGTCCTGTGCGTCGTCTCGGTAGGAGAGACTCTCCGTGAGACGGTCTTGGAAAGGGTTGAACGCTTGGTCGGTCAAGTTCTCGTCGTCCTTGAGGAGGTCGAGACCGCCCATCCAGGCTTCGTAGCCGATTTTCGCGTGCTGGTCGGTGGAAAGGCCGACTTTCGGTTTCGGAACCGTCGCGGTAATCGGTCGGTCGCCCACGTCGAAAATTTCGTTTCGAACGCTGGTTCCGAACTGCGGACCGGGGAAGGAGGTCGTGAGCGCTTCGGGCCACTCGCAGTCGAGGAGGCGGATGCGGTCGACCGCTTTCATGCCCATGATGTTGCCCGCGATGCACGAGAGCACCTGCGCCATGTTGCCGTCCTCGAACAGTTCGTCGGGATAGGCGACCTGAATCGTATTGCCGTCGATGGCGAACGTCGTGGCGCTCAGGTCGGTGATACCACCTTCGACTTGCAGTTCCGCCCACGTTCCGTTGGAGCTCTCGCTGGCGACGCGCGACGCGGCGGCCTCCATGTCCATATCTTCGGCTGGGTCGATGTGGAAGGTGCAAACGAGATCGGAGTCGGCGGGGGTGTAGTCCAGGTTCAGGAAGTCTTCGTATGTGATTCCCGGCATAACCCGATACTTCATCGTCATCAGTTAAAAAACCGACCGCCGATTTCGGATGGAAGTCGTTCATGGCGAGCGAGAACAGCTAAGCATGTTCCCGTCGTCTCTCCTCCGCTTATGCTACCGGAGCGAGTGCTTGTGGCGGGGGCAACGGGACGACAAGGGGGCGCAGTCGCGCGACACCTCATGGAGCGCGGCGTCGAAGTCCACGCGCTGACGCGGGACGAGTACAGCGATTCCGCGCGCGAACTGGACGAGTTGGGCGCGAGAGTTGTCGAAGGGAATCTGCGCGACAAGGAATCGCTTCATGACGCAGTTCGGACGGGAGACGTGGACGCGGTCTATGGCGTGACGACGCCGGTGGAAGGGCCTGACGCTGAAATCGAGCAAGGGACGAACCTCGGCGAAGTCGCCGCGGAACACGGCGTCGAGCAGTTCGTCTTCAGTTCGGTGTGGAGCGCCGGCGAGGATACCGGCATTCCGTTTTTCGAGTCCAAACACACCATCGAGCGACGACTGGCAAACCTGGATTTGCCGCTCACCATCGTCCGCCCGGTCTCGTTCATGCAGAACGTGGAGACGATGCGCGACGACATCATGAACGAGACGCTTTCGATGCCGCTCGAACCCCGTGTCCCGCTCTACATGATAGACGTAAACGATATCGGCGCGTTCATCGCGGAGGCGTTTCACGACCGGAACCGGTACGTCGGAAAGACCTTCGACCTCGCCGGTGACGAACTCACGCTGTCGGCGATGGCGGTTCGGCTATCGGAGTGTATCGGCATCGACGTGATGACCGACCACGTCCCAACCGAAGCAGTAGAAGAGCGAGGAGGAAAAGCGTACGCCGACATGTTCCGGTGGTACAACCGAATCGAGGCACCGATCGACGTCGCCGCACTGCGGACGAACCACGACGTCGATTTCACGCTGTTCGAGGAGTACCTCCGCGAGCACGGTTGGGGAGAGTAACCGCCTTCGGTTACCAGAGTGTTCGTCCGGCTTCGTCCACGCGCCCGACCCACAACAGATGCGCGAAGGGAACGAATGCGAGGAAATCCCCATCCCCGTCGAACAGTCTGACGCCGACTTCCTCAATCTCGTACTCGTCGCACCGTATCTGCTCGCCGTCGGAAAGTTGTGCCTTGAACATCGCTGTCAAGACACGACGTTCGTCCAGTAAAAGCTACCCCCGGCAGAGTTTTGCTGGAGAACGTCGTGTCAGAGCTATGGTTCGAACGTACGGTTTCGAAGGGAAAGAACCGTCCATCCACGAGGACGCCCACGTCAGTCGGGAGACGACGCTCGTGGGTGACGTGCGAATCGACGCCGACGCGAGCATTTGGCCCGGAGTCGTCCTTCGGGGCGACGTTTCGCCGGTACGAATCGGTCGGGAATCACATATCGGGGACAACGCCGTCCTCCACGCCTCCATCGTCGGTGACCGCGTAATGGTCGGGCACGGCGCGGTGCTGAACGACGCGGAAGTCGCGGATGGCGCGCTCGTCGGCTTCAACGCGACGATAAACAGCGACGTACACGTCGGAGAGCGAAGTATCGTCGCGGCAGGAACCGTAACTCCGGAATCGTTCGAGATTCCGCCCGAGTCGTTCGTTCGCGGTGTACCAGCGCAGGTGACGCCGCTTTCCGAGACGGCTATCGACCCCAAGGAAACGTTCGAAGCGTACTCCTCCGGGGCGTACACCAACCTCGCAGAACGACACGGGTCGCTATTCGAATAGCGGTCGTCGAACGCGAACCCGACACGTCGTTATAAATAAACTTGCGAACGCAACCCACGAAGTGATTGGGCTTTCTACCGCAAATTCAGTCAATGAGTAACACGAATACGACCGCCTCGGATTCCTCGTTCGAATCCCCTCCAACGGCGACGAGTTTGTTCGAGAATCGGGAGTTCGTGCTCGTTTCGAATCGAGAGCCGTACACACACGAGCGCGACGACGGGTCGATAACCGTCGTTCGACCGGCAGGGGGCCTCACGTCGGCGCTCGACCCGATGATGGCGAGTACCGGCGGAACGTGGGTGGCGTGGGGAAGCGGTGGCGCGGACGATGAAGCATCCGACGAAAACGGCTGTGTCCGCGTCCCGCCGGAATCGCCGTCATACGAACTGAAACGCGTCAGCCTCACCGAGGAACAGGTGCGGAACTACTACTACGGATACAGCAACAAAGTTCTGTGGCCGTTGTGTCATTCCGACACGGCGAAGGTGACCTCGGACGCGCGTTTCTGGCGACAGTATCGAGAGACCAACCGTCAGTTTGCGGCCGCGGTACGGGAGCGAACCGACCCGTCGAATGCGGTCATCTGGTTTCAGGACTACCACTTCGCGCTCGCGCCGAGGTACATACGCGACCAGTCACCCGGCGCGTTCTGTATGCAGTTTTGGCACATTCCGTGGCCGTCGTGGGACGTGTTTCAGAGCTGTCCACAGTACGAGGAACTCCTCGACGGACTGCTGGCAAACGACCTCCTCGGGTTCCATCTCGACCAGTACTGCCAAAACTTCCTTGACTGCGTTTCCCACGCTCTCGATGCGGACGTCGACCGAAATCGCGGCCGTATCGACTACGACGGACGGACGGTTCGCGTCGCGGCGTTTCCGCTCGGCATCGATACCGCGGAGCGACGAACACTCGCCGAGGGGAAGGAGGCGGGCGAGCAGTGGGAATCGTTGCGTAAAACGTACCGAATCCCCGACGAAGGGCAACTCGCCCTCGGCGTGGATAGACTCGACTACACGAAAGGAATCGAACAACGACTCGCGGCACTCGAACACCTATGGGAGTGGTATCCCGACTGCCGAGAACGACTCACCTACGTGCAGAAAGCCACCGAGAGTCGTAGTCGAATCGACGAATACCAACACCTACAGGCGAACGTCGGAGCACGAGTCGAACGAATCAACGACCGGTTCGGAACGGAGACGTGGCAACCGGTCATCTCGATTAACGACCACCTTCCGCAGTCGGCGCTCGCCGCCTTGTACCGAGAGGCGGATATCTGTCTCGTGAGTTCGCTTCGGGACGGAATGAACCTCGTGGCGAAGGAGTTCGTCGCATCGCAGGTTGCTGACCCAGGCGTGTTGGTTCTCAGTGAACTCGTCGGTGCACACGAAGAACTCGGGGAGTCGGCGTTGACGGTTCACCCGAACGACACCGAAGCATTCGCTGCAACTGTCGACCAAGCACGGATGATGGAACCGGAAGAGCGGTCGAATCGAATGCGACGACTCCGAGAACAGGTCGAAACGAACGACATCGAACAGTGGAAACGGAACGTGCTTCGAGAGGCGAGCGACATTCTCCACGGGTGCTGAGAGGCCCGTCTACTCATTCGCCAGTTCGGCCCGTAAGTCGTCGGTCAGTTCCTGAAGCCCATCGCTGATTTCGACGGGATACGCCGCAGGATTCCGGAGCAAACGACAATTCGCGGGCAGGTTCCGTAGTCGTTCTCGCGCCCGGTCTGCAATCGCGTCGAGGCTTGGCGGGTCGTACACTCGATTGCCGTTTTCGAAGATCGTAATCAGTTGCTCGTCTCCTGCTACGCTCTCCAAACCGTCCTGACGCGCCACGTCTTCGCCCCGCAGTGCGAGCACGTCCTTCTCGTACTTTCCTCCGTCGTCGCTCCGCTCGACTCGGTACACGCTTTTCGCGCCGGGAAAGGTAACTTTGCCCGACGAGAGTTTCATGCTCGGTTGCAGTTCGCCGTCGCGTTCGATTTCGGTAAGCTTGTAGACGAAGTCGAGTGAGGGTACATCCTCGCTCGTCGTGAGTGCCGTCCCGGGACCGAAACCGGTCGCGACACCACCGTTTTCGAGGAAGTCGGCGATTTTGTACTCGTCCATGCCGGAAGAGACGAAGATGGGGGCGTTGCCGACGATTTCGGAAACGTCCTTCGAGAGCGCCACGAGGTCGCCCGAATCGAGGCGCACGCCGACTTCGGCGTCGTGTTCACGAGCGACATCCATCGCGATTCGCGCCCCTTCGATGGTATCGTAGGTATCGACCAGCAAAATCGTGTCGTCGCCGTACTGCTCGGTGAACGTGGAAAACGAATCACGCTCGTCCGCGAAACTCTGTACCCACGAGTGGGCCATCGTCCCGTAAACCGGGATGTCGAACGCTTCGCCTGCCGAGACGAGCGAGGTTCCGTCGAAGCCACCGATGACGGCGGCGCGGGCAGCTTTCATTCCGGCGTCGGTACCGTGGGCGCGTCGAGAGCCGAAATCAACGAGAGACTGGTCGTCGCCGAGGCGTTCGACCGCGTCGCGCATCCGGCCGGCCTTCGTCGCGACGAGGCTCTGAAAGCCGACTTGATTCAGCAGCAGCGTCTCGAACAGTTGTGCTTCAAAGAGGGGAGCAGTTACCTCGACAATCGGTTCGTTCGGAAAGACAGGGGTTCCCTCCGGCAATGCCCGAAGTTCGCCCGTGAACTCGAACTCGGCGAGTCGGGAGAGAAATTCGTCCTCGAACCCTCTGTCGTGGAGATACGAAATCGTCCGCTCCCCGAAGGACAGCGTTTCGATGTAGGATATCGCCTGCTCCAACCCCGCCGCAAGGACGTACCCTCTGTCCGGCGGCAGTTCGCGGAAGAAGAGGCTGAACGTCGTCCGTGGGTTGTGGTTCGCTCTGTGATACCCCTGCAACATCGTTAGTTCGTAGAGGTCGGTAAACAGCCCCAGATTGTCGGGCGTGACGTACCCGAAGTTCGGTTCCCCATCGTCGAACTCGCTCCCCACCATAGCCATCGGGACGACGGGGGTTCAGTAATAGCTGTGGGCAACCTTACCGATTCGTCGAATCCGGCGAGAGGCGTTTATTCGCTCGTGCCCTACTGATGGTGTGAATCTCGAATCCCTAAAACCGGATTTCCTTACGCCGAATTGGAAGTGCAACGCGTGCGGGAAAAAATATTGGCGCAACCGCCGAGAGTGCCGACGTTGTCAAAACACCGTTTTCGACCGCATCCGCTAATCACCGACCGCCAGTAAATTCGTCCGCAGTTGGCGGACGAACCTCTCCGTCTGCGTCCCGCCGTGCCTGTTCGTAGGCAATCGTCTTTTCCAGCGAGTAGCCACCCTCCGCAGTCGGCCCGCAGAACGCGTCGTGTGTCTGTCCGCAGGCGAGTTCGGTGGCCGTGTCGACGGGGAGATGCTCAGAGCGCTCTTCACCCTGTGGAACGTCGATTCGTGCCGTCTCCGGCAGATACCGCCAGACGAGGACGACGATGAGGACCATCGCACCCGCCGCAATCGTCGTCGTGCCGCCATATCCGACCGCGACGTAGGCACCACCAGCGAGCGCGCCGCCGATGCCGGAGCCGACCTGTCCGATGCCGACCGTGAGGCTCATCAGCGACCCGCGCTGGTCGCCGGAAACCAGTTCCGTCAGCATCGTCTGAAACGGTGTGGCCCGGGAGGCGAACAGGCCCATCACGACGAAAAAGAGCGCGTATACCGCGAGGACTCCAGCCGCAATCGCGACGAACGGCGTTGCGAACATGACGACCGCGATGCCGACCGAGGCGGCGACGATGACTCGCTTGCGACCGACGCGGTCGGAGAAGGTTCCGGCCTGCGGCCCCGCGAGGACGTTGGCGATGCCGCCGACGAAGAACATCGCACCGATCGCCGTGCCGCTCATGCCCAGGGTCGCTTCGAGCCACGTCGGGAGGTAGGTCGTGTACAGCGCGTTGCCCATGAACATCACGATGAACACGAGCGTCGCGGCGGCGATTTCCGGGCGACGGAGAAGTGTCGTGTAAGCACCGACTGCCGACCTGAAGGAAAGTGTTCCGTCCGCCAACTGGACATCGGGTTTCGGCATCATCGTCCAGACGAGAACGAAGGTGACGGCCATCAGCACCGCGAAGAGGAGGAACGGAACCCGAAATCCCAGTCGCTCCGCCAGAATCGCACCGAGCGGAATTCCGGCGATTTGTCCGGCGGCGAAGCCGCTGAACACCCAACCGTTCGCCCAGCCACGCTGTTCGCGCGGAAAGTAGTCGCCAACGTAGGCGACCGCCGCGCCGTTCAGGACGCCGCCAGCGATACCCGCCAGCCCTCGGACTGCGAGTAGAGAGGCAAAATCCCACGCCAATCCGTGGGCCGCGAGCGAAACCGTGAGGAGGGCAGTGCCGACGAGCAGAATCCGGCGACGACCGACGTGGTCGGAAATCGGCCCGACGACGAGCGAGAAGGCTCCGACGGCGACCGCGTACGAAGTGATGAGCGTCCCCAGCACGGCCTCGGGAGCCGACAGCTGTTCGGAGATCCGCGGGAGGATGGGCGCGATAATCAGGGCTTGGCTGGCGACGACGAACACCAACAGCCAGAGGACGAAGATGACGACGTAGTCGGTTCTTCGTTGGCTATCCATTGTGTTTGCTTCTGTTGGTTGATGGCTGATTTGGTGGCACTCGGCTTCCCCCTCTCGCAGAAAGAGACGGTCTGAACGAGCAAAAGAGCATCTACGGGTAGTGAAATGGAGTGTTAGAGACTCAAATGAAACTGTCATCGTAGGAAAATCCGACGACGAGTGTCTGATATTTATTCGGGCTGGAGTTTACAAGGTTTGTCCCGGGATGGTGGTGGCGGTCATGTGTTGTCGGCAGTACCTAGCGGCTCCGCATCAGTTCGGTTCGCTCACTGTTCGTCTAGCTGCGGGGTCGGTCTCACTGGAGTCTGTAAGAGTAAACGACAGCTCAGAAAGTTCGTCATTTTCGAACCGGCAACTCCGTCGTGACGAATCTCCAAAAACCGCACAAAACCATCCCGCATATCCCCACCCCTGAACTTTATCGCCCATGAAACGCCATATTCCAGCATGGAACGCTACGACGCCCTCTATCGGCTGTACGACGAGTTCGACGCGAAAACCCTCCGGGCGTATCAGGATTTTGTAGACCTCTTTCCACCCGTGGACTCCCGTGTTGCCCTGGAACACTGGCAGTCCGCGAGCGAGGAACTGGAACAGCGAAAGGACGAGATTCGGGGTGCGTTCGACGCGGGCGAAACCTACGCCACCATCGCCGCACACGCCACGCGCGACCAGGCGTTTACCGCGCTTGACCTCTATTCGAAATACGGCCGGGCGGTGAACGCGCTGGTGCTGGACGTGGACGAAACCCTGCGCTCTGCGGGCGGAACCGACAACGAGATTCCGCGAGAGACGCTCCACCTGCTGACCGAGTTCCACGAGAAAGGGATGCCCATCGTCGTCTGTACCGGCCAGACACTGGAGAACGTGAAGGGGTTCGCCGTTCAGGGCCTCGGCAACGAAATCGTCCACTCGAGCAATCTGAGCATCGTGTACGAGGCCGGAACCGGCGTGTTCACGCCGGGGCACGGCGCGGAGACGAAACGCCTGCTGTACGAGGAGTTGGACGACGAGATTCGGAACACCTTCGATACGGTTCGCTCGCAGGTATTGTCCTCAGCACCCGACGAACTCCGGCGGTGTACCCACCTGCAAGGCAACGAGTTCAACATCACGATGAAACCGAACTTCGAGACCGGCAGTTCGCGGGCGGTCGAAATCATCGACGACGCGCTGGTCTACCTGCTCGACCTGCTCGGGAAAACGGTGGCCGGGAGCGGAGAGGAAAGCCAAAGTGGAAACAACAATGGAAGCGACTGGGCACGATCTTACTACGCCGACAGCGACCCGGAAATCCGTGGCGTGCTGGAAGAACAGGGTGAAACCCCCGAGAACGACGTGGCGGCGATTCCGGAGGACGTGCGGGACACCTTCGGCCGAATCGACGTAGCCTACTACGAGGGTGACGCCGCCGAAATCGGGAGTCGGGAGTTGAACAAAGTGGTCGGCGTGAAGAGTGCGCTGGACGTTCTCGGCGTGGACGACCCCTTCCCGCTCGTGATGGGCGACAGCAAAAGCGACCTCCGCGTAATGCGATGGGTGGACGAAACCAACTCGGGCATCGCCGCTGCCCCGGAACACTCCTCTCGCGACGTGTTAGACCATGTCGTCAGAACGGACGAGCTCATCTACGACCAAGGGAAGGCGGGCGACGTGCTTCGAACCGTCTACGCGCTGAATCGGTTAGCGAATTTGGGGTAGCGTCCCACCGAGAAGTGAGCGGTATGCTTGCCGATGCAGACACAGCGCGCTTTCAGTAAGCCCGCGAATAGACTCGCATGAACGAATGTCCAGTCTGCGGAACGACGCTGTACGAGAACCGAGAAACCAAGTTCGTCACGCGTCATATCGGCGAGGAGTATCACTTCTGCTCCGCCGACCATCGCGAGCAGTTCGAGGAAGCACCGGGCGAGTACGTCTGAAATCAGCCGTACCAGTAGATGAAACTGGCGACTGAAAGTGGAATCGTCGTGAGCCAGAGTAAGCCACGCAGAACGACGAGTTTGAAGCCGTAATTCGGGTGAGACTCTCCGATTTTGTCGATAACGTAGACCGAACCGTTTCGCTGGAGGAGATAGTTTCGCGGCAGTTCGTTACGCGTCGTGGTGGTACCGCTGTCGAAAACGCGTCGAATCTGTGAATGGATATGCTCGTAGGACGTCGCAAGTTCGGCGGCCACTGCCTGTTCGGAAACGGGTTTCGAGGAAAGAACCAACGACCCGTTTTCGTTGTGCTGTGTCGGTTTCCGGTACCCATCACTAAAGACGACAAAGCGATACGTATCATCAAGATAATCGCTGGCATCCGTCTCATTGAGGTTCAAACGCAGTGGTTCATCACGCGCTTGATGTTCCAACCCGCAAGCCCGCGAGAAGACGATGTAGCATTCTTTCACCTTTGGATGATGTTGCAAATACTGATGTCGATTGCCGTCAGATAGTTCGTCGGCACGATACTCGTACCGGGGTTCGTCGGCATGCGGATACAGCCAAAGCGCGTTCGCGGCGAACGCGATAGCCAGCAAAAAACAGAGGATACCGACAGTTCGCCGCCGGTTCATGAAACCACTGTTCGTCGGAGATTCATAGCGGCCGGTTGTCGATATATGGAATAAGCTTTCTGTTCGAAAGAAACTGAGAAAGTGGGAAGAAAGCGGGAGATAGAGGAACCGAGGTAAGCGTGCCGAAGTGGACGAATCAGGCGTTCAACTGAACGCGCACCGTGTCGCCCGCTTCGACGGGACTGTGGGCCGAGAGGGGTTCGTGGTTGGACTCGCGGAGAACACGCGTGTCCGAGCGGAGGCCGAATCCGTCCACGATTCCGGCGCTGACCTGCTGGCCGTACTGCTCGCCGAGTCGGTTGACCACGTCCTCGACGGTTGCTTTTTCCGGCACCGCAACGCGGGCGTCGCGGGTTCCGGTTCGCGCGACCATCGGGCCGGTAAGTTTAACTGTGACGTTCATACTCACACTGTTGTCCCCCTGCAACAAAAAGTTTACTCATAGTCGAAAAAGTACTGCCGAGACGAAACCGCTTTTGGGGGCGGGCGATGAGCGTTCGAGTATGTCGCACGCACCGAAACCAGGGTCGGACGACCCGCTTTCCCTGCACGGCGTCGTTCCACCCACGATTACGGCGTTTCACGGAGACGAATCGGTCGATTACGAATCGACGGCGGCCCATGCCGAGTTCGTCGTCGAACGCGGCGTACACGGCGTCTTCCCGCTCGGCACAAACGGCGAATTCCCACTCCTGACGGGCGAGGAACGTCGCGGCGTCGTCGAGGCGGTCGTCGATGCCGTGGACGACGTGCCGGTCATCGCCGGTGTCGGCGCACCAAGCACACACGAAACGGTGGCCCACGCGGAACACGCCGAATCCGTCGGCGCGGACGGTCTCGTCGTCGTCACGCCGTACTATTTCCCGCTCGACCACGACGCCGCGGTGTCGCATTATCGACGCGTCTGTGAGGCAGTGGATCTGCCGGTGTACGTCTACCACATTCCGAGCAAAACCGGAAATTCGCTGTCGCTCGACACGCTCGCCGACCTCGCCGAGATTCCGAATCTCGCAGGACTCAAGGATTCGAGCAAGAACGTGCCGTGGTTAGGACAGGCTATCGACACACATCCGGAGCTTACCTTCCTCGCAGGGTCCGATTCCCTGCTTTTCCCCGGGCTCGAAATCGGCTGTTCGGGCATGGTCAGCGCCGTCGCCAACGCCTTCCCCGAACTGGTGGTCGACCTCTACGACGCGTACGATGCGGACGACGAGGCTCGCGCGCGCGAACTCCAAAGTCGGGTGTACGACGTTCGAGATGCGTTGAAAGGTGGGTCGTACATGGCAGGCGTGAAGACGACCCTCGATATTCGAAACCTCGACTTTTCGCCCGGCCCGCTCCGAAGTCCGCTCCGGAAAATGAACGATTCAGATCGGGATGAACTCGAATCCGACCTCCGTGCGTTGGATTTACTCTAACCCTTCTCCCGAGTAGGACGTTCTTTCAGGAGATGCCTATAACACGGAGGACGTTGTGCGGGAGGCTATGGTCTCACGCGTCGTTGTAGTCGGTCTGGTCGTCGTCTGTCTGCTGAGTGGTGTCGCCGACGCTCGACCCCTCGCTTCAGCTATCAACGGCCCCCCAACCGACTCCGCACTCGACACACAATCCGTATCGACGATCGGTTCGTGTACGAAAATCACGGAACCCGGCACGTACGCCCTCGGGAAGGACATCCATAACGGCAAGACGCGCATCTCGACCGGTTGCATCGAGATTCGAGCGGACGATGTCGTGCTCGACGGTCGCGGCCATCTCCTCGATGGCTTCGGCGTCAGCGACACCAGTGGCGTCCGCGTCGAAGGTGCTTCGAACGTCACCGTCAGAAACCTTCGAGCCAAGGATTGGAATCGCGGTGTCATGGTGAAAAACGCCGAGGACGTGACGATTCGTGGTGTGGACGCGTCGAACAACGCGATCGGCATCGACGTTACCGACGCCGACGTTCGGCTCGTGGAAAACGTCGCCAGAAGAGACCTCAAGGGAATCGTCCTCGCCGACCCGTGGGACGACGAACTCGAACGAAACCGAATCGGCAACAATCACGTCGTGAACGTCTACGCCCCACTCGCAGTCGTCGATGTCTTCGGCGTCCAACTCACGGTCGGCCCACCTCTCGACCCCGACCGGGATGGGCAGTACGAGGACGTCACAGGGAACGGCCAAACCGGATTCTGGGATGCAGTGGCGTTTCCGGTCGTCGTCGTGGCCAACACGGTCGGCCTGGCCGACGTTCCGACGGAACAGCGAGTCTCCCTCGATTTCGACGATGATGGACGGTTAGACCACGGTGACGTGTTGGCCTACGCCGGACTCACGCCCGCAACGTGAGTCCAGCGGCGATTTCGTCATCCGGACGAATCACGACCCGCCCGAGTTCGCTCGGCGTGGCACCTCCTTCGCCCACTCCGGCCATTCTTTCCGTTCGCGTCCGGAAAACGAATCGTCGCCGGACATCGATTTGATGGCGCGAGCGTCCTCTCTGCTCCACACCGTCCCGTCCTCGTGGAAGACGCCGTTCAGAATCCCGCGTTTTCGCTGACTCAGCATGTAGGCCGGTTTGAGCATGAGCGACCAGAAGAAGTTGCCGACGCCGGCCTCGCGGATGACCGGGGCGAGCGAGGCGTAGCGGGGTCCGCGCTTTTCGACGGGGACGTTTTGCTGCCCCCAGCCGAAGTCAGCGATTCGTTGCCACTCGGTGAGCCATACCGGCATCCCGGCGCTTCGTTGGAGTTTGTTCGCCTGTTCGAGTACATCGCGGTAGATGGCCTGCGTGTTCGGGTAGTTGTAGTGGAACTGCATTACGTCGATTCCCCAGTCGTAGTAGTCGGCGACGTTCGCCAAACTCGTCGCGCCGACCGTCAGCGGAACGTCGCCACGATTGTTGCGGACGACCTGAAACATCTCGCGAGCGAACCGCTTTTTCCACGGCCGCCACCCGGGTTCGTTCATCACTTCGATGGCGAGGAGGCGCTCATCGTCGCCGTAGCGGTTCATCACCCATTCAGCGAACCGGGTCGGGCCCCCCCATCGGTCGGGGTTTTTCATCACTCGCTTCCCTGGTGACCAGACGGACGTACCCGTCCACGGGTCGGTGTCGTAGAGGTTCTTCGGAACCGGCGGACGACCGACCCCCTCGAAAATGCCCAGCAGAACGCGAATTTCGTGTGATTCGGCGGTGTCCAAAAAATGGTCTACAGCCCGGCCGAACGACTCGGGGTCTTTGTGCCATGCCTCGTAACTCAGCCACGTTCTGAGGGCGTTTAGGTTCAAACGGGTGGCAAAGCCCATGTCGCGCTTCGTGACACCGCGTTCGTAGGTGTGCCACATCTGAAAGGAGTTCATCGCTCGGGACGGGAGATACATCGCACCACGGACATCGACCGGCGGTTCTCGGGCATCGGCTACGCATCCTGCGAGCGAAACGGCGGACGCGACGCCGGTAGCGAGGAACCCCCGTCTCGTACACCGACGGGTCATAGAAACGCGGACAACGCCGACCCTCGTGAAAGTGATGGTTGATTTACTGATACTCCATCAAAACCTGACACGGGTTTTCCCGGCTTTTTGAAACGGTGTCGTTTCCGTGAAAGCACCGATATCGGGGCCTTACAAACGTGAAATAGTCTTCAACGGCTTAGGTGCTGTTTAGCAACGCTCAACTGTTCTCTCGTTTTATACTTTCAACCTGTTTGGCAGCAAACCGTGACGCGACAAAACAGTAGCCGAGACGCGGCGAAAAATACGACACGCCGAACACTCATCCGACTTACTGGCGGAACTGCACGCTTGGCGGGTCGACGTTCGAGGCAGGCCGGACACCTGACGCAGTTACCGAGGAGTGGTACGAAATTTCGTTCGAAAGGTCGTACAGCAATCCGTCGTTCGTCGCCGATATCCAGACGGACAACGGCCACGACACCTCGGAAATCCGATACCGGAACCTGACGGGTTCGAGCGTCGAGGTGCGAGTCGAAGAAGAACGAAGCGTGGACAACGAAGTCGCCCACCGAACCGAGTCGGTCGGGTATTTGATGTTCGATGAAACGTAGTTTCCTCAGGCCAGCGAGGCTCTGCCTCGCGCTGTTCGACGGCGCTCACGCGCCGTCGGGCCAGCAAATCTTCGATTTTCGTCGTTCGACTGAGCGAAGCGAAGTCGAAAGGTAAAAATTCAGAGATTTGTTCGAAGGAGACACCAATTAGACACCACTTAATCGACAGAAGCGGTGATGGGGAGACTGACTCGGTTGCTGTGACGTTCGTCCACCAACAGACAGGAACGGTCGCCCTATTTTACCGTGTCATTGGTTAACTGGTCAATAGTAAGGATGACGGCAATCGAATCGATAAACGAGATGCCAGAACAGCAGACCGCTCCACGGGTCGTCGGCTACTATCGCCGCGGTCGATACGAGCTCCGAACAGAAGATTCCGTCCACGCATGGATCAGTGCGGAGAAGCCAGTCGACGTACTGCAGTGACTAGCCGATACCATTCGAACTTTTACTCTGGCCTGAGTACCCGCTGGCATGGGACGCGACTATTCGACTCTCCACGACCCGAACGCGGAGTACACGATGCGAAATCTCTCCGCCGAAACGATGGGCGCGACGGCGGAGCGAAGCGGCACGCGCGACGTAGAGATTACCGACGTGCAGACGACGATGGTGGACGGGAATTTCCCGTGGACGCTCGTTCGCGTCTACACCGACGCCGGAATCGTCGGCACGGGTGAAGCCTACTGGGGGGCGGGCGTACCCGAACTCATCGAGCGAATGAAACCGTTCGTCATCGGCGAAAATCCGCTCGATATCGACCGACTGTTCGAGCACCTCGTGCAGAAGATGTCCGGTGAAGGCTCCGTGGAAGGTGTCACGGTGACCGCGATTTCCGGCATCGAAATCGCCCTCCACGACCTCGCAGGGAAAATTCTCGATGTTCCGGCCTACCAACTCCTCGGCGGAAAGTACCGCGACGAGGTTCGCGTGTACTGCGACTGTCACACTGCCGACGAAGCCGACCCCGAAGCCTGCGCCGACGAAGCGGAGCGCGTGGTCGAAGAGTTGGGCTACGACGCCCTGAAGTTCGACTTGGACGTTCCGTCCGGACTAGAGAAAGACCGCGCGAACCGCCATCTCCGCCCCGGGGAGATTCGACACAAGGCCGAAATCGTCGAGCGGGTCACCGAGCGCGTGAAAGACCGTGCTGACGTGGCGTTCGACTGCCACTGGACGTTCTCCGCCGGGAGCGCGAAACGACTCGCGAAATCCATCGAGGACTACGACGTGTGGTGGCTCGAAGACCCAGTGCCACCGGAGAACCTGGAAGTACAGGAAGAGGTGACGAAATCCACCTCGACGCCAATTACGGTCGGTGAAAATCGCTATCGTGTCACCGAGGAACGACGTCTCATCGAAAACCTCGCCGTGGACATCATCGCGCCCGATCTCCCTAAAGTCGGCGGCATGCGCGAAACTCGGAAAATCGCGGACGTCGCGAACCAGTACTACGTCCCGGTCGCCATGCACAACGTCTCCTCACCGGTGGCGACGATGGCCAGCGCCCACGTCGGTACCGCAATTCCGAACTCGCTGGCGGTGGAGTACCACTCCTACCAGCTCGGCTGGTGGGAAGACCTCGTGAACGAGGACGTTATCGAGAACGGTTACATCGAGATTCCGGAAAAACCGGGGCTCGGTATCACGCTCGACATGGACGTGGTGGCGGAGAACATGGTCGAAGGCCAGACGTTATTTGACGAAGCGTAGCTTCGTCAGGCCAGCAAATCTTGGATTTGCGCTGTTCGATTCGGCATAGACTAATCGAGCCAGCGAATCCTCGATTCGACTTGTTCGACGAAACATAGTCGAACCGGGAACTCCCCGTTTCGAGCGATTTGTCGGATGAGCAAACTGGAGAAGAACAAGACAGCCGACCGTTCGAACATCCGTATTCGAACAGTGAATTACGGACGTGTGACAAACGGCAAATGTGATCACATCCGTGTTTCGCCCATCGACTGGCAACTTTTCCATTTTCAGTACTTCTTAGTGAACATATTATTATAATATCAATTTTCGAAAGGGGTTTTTAGGATTATTTTGGCATAAAGCTTATTCCATGGCAATACATCCGGAATTTGCATGGACGGGACATATCGGCGAGATTTCCTTAAAACAGTAGGTATCCTCGGCGCGACGGCAACAGTCGGAACCGGATTCGCACTCAGCACGACCGATACTGACGAATCCGGCAGTAAGTGGCCGATGCGCCGCGGAAACGCCGGACGAACCGGGGCGACCACCGATAATGGTCCCGGTTCGAACGTGACGACCAACTGGTCGTTCGACATGGGCGGCGGAATGTTCGGTAGCGAACCCGTGGTCGGCGAGGAGAGAGTCTATCTGGCCGTGACGACATCCCACACTCCCTCGACCAGTGAGGGGTACGTCGCCGCCTACGACCTGGCGGGCAACGAACTCTGGAAACGGGACGGTATTTCTCGCCCGGAGACGCCCACGCTCGGGGATGGAACGCTTTATTTCGATACCTACGGTGCCGAAGACGCCGACTCGACCGGATTCTTCGCGCTCGACAGCGAGACCGGTGAGACGAAGTGGCACAAGGCGGCGTCCGCGGGGTTCGGCGGGGCGTTGGTCGCCGACGGCGGATTGTACTGCAAGGTGATGGGAGACGCCTACAAAATCGACCCGGAGACCGGCGACGTGGTCTGGCAAACCGCAGATGTCGGCGGGGGCATTTGCTATGCCGATGGAACCCTCTTCTACGGCGATCGCGTCGCGCTTTCCGCCGATGACGGCTCAGTCCTGTGGGACGTATCTGAAGACGAAGACCAGTTACAGACGGTTGCCGATGGGCGAGTGTACAGCATCAAAACCGACAGGGATACGGGAACCGACATCCGGGCGCGGTCGGCCGACGACGGGTCGATTCTGTGGACACATTCGCTCGAAATCGACGACTACTGGTGGGGTGCTCAGCTCACGGTCGCTGACGGACGCGTTTTCTATCGACTCGACAACGCGGTACACGCACTCGACGCGAAAACGGGCGAGGGAGCGTGGGCGTACGAGACAGATGCGGAACTCGCGAGCGATGTGACGGCCGCGAACGACGCGCTCTACGTCGGTGGGCGAACGGATCCCGACCCGGATACTGGGGATGCGCTCGTTCTCGCCATCGACGCGGCGACCGGCGAATCCAAGTGGAGCCACTCCTTCGGAGCGTGGGATTTCGATGATACCGGACCCGCCGCCGGGACGCCCATCGTCGCTGACGGGCGGGTGTACACTGCCACGTTCCCGCTGCGGTCGACCATCGACTGGGTGTACACCGAGTATGCCGACTTCCACGTGCTCGGGGCGGACGAACTGAGTGAGACGACGACGACACAGACCACTGAGACGACGGACGAGGAGACGACCACGACGAACGAAGGAATGACCACGACAGACCAAGAAACGACGGCGAAGACGACAACCGGAGAAACGACGACGGCGAGCGGAACAACGGCGAGCGGAACGACGACGGAAGGTACCGGGACAACAACTGGAAACACGGGGACAGTGACGGAAACGATGACCACATCGACATCCACGGCGACGCCGCAAACATCGGGAACCACCACGACGGAGTCAGCAGGCGGTGGGATGGGAACCACCACGACCACCACGGACGGGCAACCGGGATTCGGATTCCTTACCGCAGTCGGTGGACTTGCGGGCGTCGGTGCGTACCTTCGCAATCGCATCGAGGAACGCGACTGACCGTCCCTCTCGACGGATTCTTGGCTCTTCGGCGGTGAATGGATGAGGGAGACGATTCGAGAATTTCAGACCCGCAACTGTGTGACAACTCGTTGCGAGACTGAAATCCAATTTTGATACCGGGTTTAACGATAGGATAAGCGATTGTCCCCGACGCTATTGCAGATACGCCGGGTCAACCGTCCGCCCGACCCAGAGCAAACTACCGACGAGCAGTGCCAACGCAATCGGCACGAGTGCCGAGAAGGCCGTCAACAGGATACCTGATGCCTGTACACCGAGGACGATGAGAACAACCGGGGCGCAGCAGGCCGCCCCCGAGAGAAGTGCCGGAACGCCCGCGAGAACCCCCGATGACCCGGCGATGCCACAAGCCTCGGGTTGTCGCCACGCGAGAAAGCTGACCGCGATATTCACTCCCACCAGAAGGGCCAGCACGAGTCCGAGCAGGAGATTCAGCGGCGAAACGAAAACCGTCGCGACTCCGGCATCTAGTCGAGCAATCGGTTCCCACAGAAGCGTTCCCATCGGCTGAAACGCCCGCGAAGCCGGATCGGAGACGAGGAGGAGACCGAAATCGCCATCGCCCGCCGACAGGTGGCCGATGGCGAAAAGGTAGGCCAGCAGGTAGCCGAGCGATACACCGACGAGGACGATTCGCGTGTCCGTTCGATGGAGCGTCGCGCGGACGGCGAAGCCAGTCCGCGCGAGCATTGTGTTCGGTCGATTACCGCCGATCGTCTCAGTCATGGAGACCAGTCCTTGGATAGAAACCGGCCCACGCGAACCACATCGCGTCGAAAGCGTACTGGTGGGGGAGCGGGAGGACTGCTGGCGCGTGCGTCTGGCCGTCCGGCCCGACGACGCGCCCGTCGCGAAATTCGAACGCTTCGTCGTTTGGATTACGATAGACGTACGCCGTATCGAGTCGTGGGTCGTACACTGCTAAGAGGGCCGTTTCTGCGATTTCCCCCGCCATGAGTCCTCGTTTCCTGAGCGTTTCTTTTCTGAACGTGGTGGCGCCATCCGACGTGCGCGTTCCGATGCCGACGCTTTTGGTCGGCAAACGGTCGTCGGTTTGCAGCGGCGGAAACAACGGGGTGCCGCCCGCATAGTAGCCGTCGAGCGGCGTGTACGAGCCGTAGGGGTCGCGGTCGTAATCACGAATCGAGCCGGTATCTTCCGAGAGAACGCGGGTTTCGGGATGGGCATTCCGCCAACGACTCCACGTCGTCCAGACGAGTCGGAACTCACGGAGCGAGCGCCCTTCGTACTGGCCGGAAATCGCGGTTCCGAGCATCTGGGGCCACCTGCTGTCGGTGTCCCGGTCGTACATCACGAGGTTGTCGTTGAGCAGTCGGCCCGAGACGCCGAACGTCGTTTCGCCTCGTTCGAACCCCATCGCGGTTCCCGTGAGGGGACAGTAGGAAATCGTGACGGGCGTTCCGGCGAGGGTGTCGTTCGCGATTTCGTGCCAGACGAGAATCCGCTGTGGATAGGCTTTCACCTCGGTATCGCGGACGACGCCGAACACGATGCTGTCTTCCCTGAGACGACGGTTCGCTTCCGTGGCGCTGGAAAAGTTTGGTTCGTCGATGGACGGAATCCCGTCCTTCGGTGGCCCACCGGAGACGACCTCCTGCCGGAGGTTTTCGAACCCGTACTGAACCGAAAGCGTTCCGTCCGCGAGTGGCAAGCCAGTTCTGCTGGCATCGTTTCTGTCCGTTTCGGCCGTTCGTGCCTCGGTCGTCTCCTGCCCCGCAGTCAGAGACGATTGGGCACCGAAACAGCCAGCGACCGTCGCCAGTCCCCCGACGGCGACGGTCGCCAGAAACTCCCGGCGAACGAGTGTCATACTGTGACATACGCACGGCTGGTGGTTAACGGTTCTACGATTGTGTGACCGATTCGCACAGCCTCGTCAGCAAATCGGCTTCGGGTCGAGTCCCATTCCGGTCAAGGTGTCGGCGTAGTCGTCGTACGCAATTTGAACGATCTCTTCCGCGATTTCTCGTGCATAGTCCCAGTCCGCTTCGCCCTCACAGGTATCAGCGAGTAAGGAAACGCCGTCTTCGACGTTCCCCTTCGTGTCCGTGCGCAAGTCGCGGAAGAGGTCCGCTCGGCGCTCGTCGGCCTTGTTGACGAAGTAGTTCACGACTTGCAGCAGGGTCTTATCGCCAACGAGCGAGCGGCCGACGAGGCCGCCAGCACGGGAGACGTCGTCGTCCAGTTCGCGGAGACGTTCGTGCATCGGGTCGACTCCATCCGGTTCGAACGTGTCCAACTCTGCCGCGACGCGCTCGTAGTGGTCTCGTTCCTGCGTCGCTAGTCGGCCGAAGAGTTTCCGTTCTGAGTCCGTTGCCCACTCCGAAAACGTCTCGGCCGCGGTGTGCTCGCTTCCCGCCACCGCCGTGAGTACGACCTCGGGGTCGAGGTCGGCACCCGTAAGCGCGACGAGCAGTTGTTGGGAGCCGAGACGGTCGAGTTCGGTCGATTTGGCTGTCCGAATCGAATCGACGAAATCATCAACGTTCATACTCGTGGGTCAACGACACGAGGCATAACGTTTCGGCGGCGATGATGTGCCGATTAGACGACCGAGTGATACGGTCGAACGGGCCATCGTTTTTGCTCTCGAACCGCGTACGTCAGGTATGGAAACCGCCCTGTCCGCCCGAGGGTTGTACGACCGGCTGCAACGAGGTGATTCGCTCACGATTCTCGACGTTCGCAACCGCGACGAGTTCGAGACGTGGCACATCGACGCGCCACGGACGGTGCAGACGTCCTACGCCGAGTTCATGAGCGCGAAGGTTCGGGACGAAATCCCCGGCCTCACCGACTCGCTCGACTTCGAAGAACCCGTCGTCGCGGTGTGTCCCCGCGGCGAAGCGAGCGAGCAGGTCGCAGCACTACTCCGCGAGGTCGGCATCGACGCGAAGAATCTCGCTGACGGCATGAACGGATGGGCACGGGTGTACGTCGCCCGCGAAATCGAAGGCGGAGAGCACGGCGAGACGACCATCTTGCAGTACGAACGCCCGTCGAGCGGTTGTCTATCGTATCTCGTCATCTCCGGCGAGGAGGCATTCGTTATCGACCCGCTCCGGGCGTTCGCCGACCGCTACGTTGCGGACGCCCGGAAGTTGGACGCGGAACTCGACTACGCCATCGACACGCACGTCCACGCAGACCATGTGAGCGGCCTCCGCGATGTCGCGGACGCGACCGACGCGGAGGTAGTTCTGCCCGAGGGTGCGCAAAATCGCGGTCTCGAATTCGACGCGACGTTCGTGACGGACGGCGACGAACTCGAAATCGGCGAGGCGACGATGACTGCCATCCATGCGCCGGGACACACGAGCGAAATGATGCTCTTCCGACTCGGAAACACGCTGTTCAGCGCCGACACACTGTTTTTGGATGGTATCGGCCGTCCCGACCTCGAATCGGGGTCGGAGGGAGCAACCGAACTCGCGAGCAAACTGTACGAAACGCTTCACGAGCGCGTGCTCTTGCTTCCGGACGAGACGGTCATCGCGCCGGGACACGTCCATTCCGAAACGTCACGGGGAGACGACGACACCTTCACCGCGCGACTGGCGACGGTGCGCGAATCGACTCCCCTCCTATCGCTTGACCGTGGCGAGTTCGTGGAACAGGTGGCGGGGACACTCCCGCCTCGGCCAGCCAACTACGAAGACATCGTCGCGGTGAATCTCGGGCGAAAATCTGTCGAGGAGGAAACCGCCTTCGAGCTCGAACTCGGGCCGAACAACTGTGCGGTGCAGTAGTTGTCGAGAGGAGCAGAAGCGGTTGCGATCGGAATCAGGCGCAATCGGTCTCTTCGTTGACTTCGACGTGGCGGTCGTCGAGACGCTCATCGGTTCTGCTTCCGAACTCCGGAAGCCCTTCCGTGTCCGATTGTTCCAGGTCCGCCGCGTCCATCTCCTCGTCCACGCGGTCGAGTTCGGCTTCGATTTCTCGCTTGCGCTCCCGTTGAACCTCTCGTTCTCGGTCGCGGTTATCTTCAGCCATCGTTGCAGCGAGAAGTACACCGAACCCCCACTATTGTGTGGCGGCCATCAGCTCACGAGCGCCGCACTCCGCCCGGCGACGACGACGTTCACCACGGCACCGACGAGCAGGAGGACGCCCGCGAAGTAGAGCCACGTGAGGAAGAGGATGACACCCGCGAGCGCCCCGTAAACGGGTGCCTTGCTCGCCGCACCTGCGTACGCCTGAAAACCACCTTGGAGGATAATCCAGCCGACGGCAGCGAAAACCGTTCCCGGGATGGCCTCTCGAAGAGTCATATTGACCGGCGGGAGCACGTAGTACAGCGGGAGGAAAACGAGCACGAGTCCCAGCAGGAGGGCAAGTGTTCCGGCGAAATCGATGAGCGGAATCTCCTCCAACGCGGCCGACCGAATCACGGCACCGATAGCAATCATCAACGCGATTCCCACGGCGACCGCGACCAGCGTGACGAGTCCCTTTTTCAATTGCTCGACGATACCGGCGTCGGGGTCGTGTTGGTACACCTCTTCGAACGCGAGGAGGAGTCCTCGGAACAGTTTGAGCGCGCTCCAAAGCAGGACGACGGCGCTCAGAAGCGAGGCGCTGGTTCGAGCCGACGAGTTTCCGATCGCGTTTTCGAGGAACCGTGCACCTTGGTTGGAGAGCAGTCCTTGTGCCTGCTGAACGAGCGCATTTGCGAACTCCTGCCCGCCGATAAGCGACCCGACAGTGAGTGCGAGAAGGGCAAGCGGGAAGATCGACACGAAGGCGTAGTACGCGAAACTCGCCGCGAGGAACGTGATGTTTCGCTCGCGGACGACATCGATAACCGACAGGGCCGTCGTGGTGACGCTCATACAGGAAAATAATCGTCCGTCCTAATGTTTGATTCGGCTGTCTGAATGACGAGTCGTACGTCGAATCGTGTGAAGAAAAGGAACCGGTCGCCGAATGGGTATGGTGTTATTCGATGCAGATGCACGCCCAGTCCGAGACGACTTTGTCGCCGTTTATCGCGGGCATGTCGCTGTCATCGCTGTCGTCGCCGCTATCGGAGTCGCCGTCGCTCCAGTCGCTGTCGTCGTCACCGTTGCTGTCCGCGTAGAGCACTGCCTTCAGCTTCGTGTCTTCACAGTACTTCTGGTTCAGCATGACATCGACGTCCTCGTGCGTTCCGGCTTCGAGGTGCTCGGACTGCCCGACCACGTTGCCATCCTGGTTGTAGATGACGATGTAGCCCTTTTCTTTCAGCGTGACTTCCTGCACCGTCACTGATTCGCCGTCGCTGGACTGCTTGTCGAAAGTGATGCTCGCTTTCATCTCCTCGTCTGCGCAGTCCTCGCCGGTTTTGGTGTCGTCGCCGGTCTCGCTGTCGGTGCTGTTATCTTCGTTTCCACCGCTGTCGGAGTCGCCGTCACTCCAGTCGCTCTCGTTGTCAGATTGCTCGACGGTATCGCTAACCCCGGTCACGTTACCGTCGTCCGTGGCGACTGCAACGCCAGCCACAGCCGAAGTCAGTAGTACTGCTACCAGCAGGACACTTTTGATTTTGTGTTCCATTGTTGAGTTTCACTCCATGCGAGTGCGTACCCGTAGAGAGGTAGTCCATATCTGACAGCGCGTCGGGCGATATCCGGCACGATGCCGGACGATCAGACGACGCATCGTCAAGCTGCTACCCGTGTTGGATACAAATTGTCCAACTTCTCATAGGTAATTTACTATAGTTCAAATAACAATGCCTGACAAATAATAAATCAAGGGGTAACGATGACCGAGTTCGTATCGTTTGTCCACCGAGGAAGTTCATATCAGCATAAATTAACTATTAAATTATATGATCCATAGCGCTCCCGTCTGCGATAATTTGTTCGATAATCTCATTTTTTGGATTATCAACCGGCAGAGTCGACTGCACCCGGAACGGCCTTGCCTTCCCGCTGCCATCATCCTGCATGGAAATCGACCCAACGGAAGTGCAGTCGCTCTATCGAACGTTAGCAGGGGCTGTCGTTCCGCGACCGATTGCGTGGGTCAGCAGTCGGGGTCCGGTCGGCGTGGACAACCTCGCGCCGTACAGCTTTTTCAACGTCGTGAGCGTCGCACCACCGGTCGTAATGTTCGCACCGGTTGACGGCCAGGACGGGCTAAAGGACACCCCAACAAACATCCGCGAAACCGAGGAGTTCGTCGTCAACATCGTTACCGAACCGCTGGCGGAAGCGATGAACCAAACGAGCGCGACGCTCCCCCACGGGGAAAGCGAGTTCGATCACGCGGGACTCGCCCGCGCGGAATCAACGACGGTGGACGCACCGCGCGTCGCGGAGACGCCAGTCGCGTTCGAGTGCTCGTTGTACGAGATGGTGGATATCGGCGCATCAACGATGGTCCTCGGCGAAGTTGAATGGGTTCACATCGACGACTCGGTGACGACCGACGGAAAACTCGACGTGGAGAAAGTCGATGCTGTCGGTCGTCTTTCAGGAAATTTATATGCGACGACGGAGGAGCGATTTTCGTTGGAACGCCCTCCATGAGCGAACAGGATACCATCGAACGGACTGACGTACCGATAACGACCGAAAAACTGGAAACGGACCTGCGAAATATCGGCGTGTCGGCGGGTGATACTGTCCTGGTTCACTCGTCGCTCTCCGCCTTGGGATGGGTCAGTGGCGGTGCGCCAGCAGTGGTCGATGCACTCCAGTCAGTTATTACCGAGAACGGAACGCTCGTGATGCCGACCCACACGTCGGGCCACTCGAACCCGGAGAGTTGGCAAAACCCACCAGTCCCCGAGAACTGGAAGGATGAAATCCGAGCGACGATGACGCCCTACCGCCCCGAAATAACGCCGACGCGCGGCATGGGTGCGATTCCGGAGACGTTCCGAAACTACCCCGATGTCGTTCGAAGTCGGCATCCACACTACTCCTTCGCGGCGTGGGGTTCGGATGCGGAATCCGCCGTCACCGACCACGAGTACGATTTCGGACTGGGCGAACCCTCACCGCTCGCCGACGTGTACGACAGGGACGGAACCGTCCTCTTGTTGGGTGCAGGTTACGATTCGAACACCTCGCTCCACCTCGCCGAACATCGTGGCGACTACGAGAAAGAAATCGTCACGGACGGCGCGCCGGTGTTGGAAGACGGCGACCGAAAGTGGATATCAGTTGAGGGACTCGACATCGATGATAGCGATTTCGACCAGGTTGGCGAGGCGTTCGAAAAAAAGCGTCCTGAAGCAATCACTCGGAGACAAGTTGGCAATGCAGAAACCGTGAGGATGAGTCAGCGAGAACTGGTCGATTTCGCCAGCGAGTGGTTCAACAGAAATCGGTAATCGTCGCGGTTAGTCAGTCGTCGTCCGCCGTTGCCGCGTTCGAATCCATCGCTTCCGTGTCGGATTCGATGCTCGGCGGATATTTGCCGCGGTCGAGTTTCAGGTCGCTTTGTGGACGAGCCATACAGGTGAGTGCGTAGTTTTCCGCCTCTTCCTCGGTCAGGCCGCGGGCCGCCGGTTGTGTGACCTCTCCTTCTACGATTTCCGCGGAGCACGCGAGACACATGCCGACCCGGCAGGAATACTCCTGTGCGATTCCGGCCTCGATGCAGGCCTTGAGAATGGTCTCCTTGCCGGAAACCTCGATAGTTTCGCCCGTCCCGACGAACTCGACGGTGTATTCGTTCATGTTCCGGGAGTACGAACAAGCTTGACAAAACTCTTTATCCACGCCCGCTCGCATTTTACGTCGTTTTCGAAAGGACACAAAAGGGGATAAAGAGTTTTCTCGCTTCCCTCTCGTAGCGAAACGCATGACCGAGCAGTACGATATGGTCGTCGTCGGCGCAGGAACCTCGGGGTGTTACGCCGCGGCGACTGTTGCACGCGAGGGCTACGACGTCGTCATCGTGGAGCGGAAGACGGAGGAAGAAGCGGGACATATCGCTTGCGGGGACGCGCTGAAAGGCGCGGACGCCTTCCCCGAGGCGATTCCGAAGGAGAAGATTCAGCCCGCATTTACGAACACGGACGTAGACCACGGCCGGTTCGAGATTCCGAAAGAGGACACCGTCCTCGAAATCCCGGTTCCGGGCGAACTCGCCGTCATCGACCGCTGGGAGTACGGGCGACGAATCATCAAAGGTGCAAAGGACGCGGGTGCGCAGTTCCATTACGACACCGTCGTCCAAGACGTGACGCAGGACGATGATGGCCGCGTCACCGGCGTTCGCGGCAAACACGACTGTGAAGTCGTCGAATACGAATCCGAACTGCTCATCGACGCGGCCGGGGCGCTCTCGCTCCTGCAGGACAAAACCGACTTTTCGAATGCGACGTTCGACACGAACGTCACCTACTCGCAGTTCTGTTCTGCCTATCGTGAAATCGTCCACGTCGAAGAACCGGTCGAATGGGACGACGCGCTCGTATTCAAACCGACCGACCGTGCCGCGGGCTACCTCTGGTACTTCCCGCGCACCAGTACGGAAATCAACGCCGGACTCGGTTTCCAGATGAACGAAAAGCCGATGAAGCTGGTCGAAGACCTGAAACGCGACTTGCGCAATCGACCCGAGTTCAAGGGGGCGACCGTCGAGGACAAACTCGGTGCGGCGCTACCGACTCGACGCCCCTACGACTCCGCCGTCGCGCCCGGTTTCATTGCGGTTGGCGACGCCGCAGGGCACGTCAATCCGACGACTGGTGGCGGCATCGCGGGAGCGGCCTACGCGGGGAAGTATGCGGGCGAACAGGCCATCGAAGCCTTCGAATCCGGCGACGTCAGCGAGCAAGCTCTGTGGCAGTACAACCAGCGCGTCATGGAGCATTTCGGCGCGCGCTATGCGGGACTCGACATCTACAACATCTACACCACTGCCGTGGAAGTGGATGACTTGATGGGGATGCTCGGTGCGCTCCCGACGGAAAAACTCTCCGAGGCGCTCTACTCCGGCAGTGCGAACATCGGGTGGAAGCTCAAACTCCAAACCGCCATCGACGCCCGCGACCACTGGCGACTGATCTACGATTTGTACAAGACGAAGAAGTTGGCCGACGATATCATCGACCACTACGACCACTACCCGACCGACCCGCGAGGTTTGCCGTCGTGGCAAGAAGTTCGTGATGACCTGATGGACGATGTGTACGCGACGACCGGCGCGGCACCGAAATACTGAATCAGGAAGGGAACTGAGTCGAGTTGCGACGTCGTCTTCGTTTTAGTTCAGCGCGACGAAAGATCGTACTGCATCCACAACCCTGGTAAGTCATTGCCTAGCATACTTCCCGCTGAGAAAAACACGGAGTCGGTGTGGCGAACGAAAAAGGAGCAGTTTTCTCGTGATTCAACTCAGTCGAGTTCTTCGATGACTATTTGACCGTAGCTGTGAACCGTCACCTGATAGTGGAGGATGTCGAAGACGACCTTGCCACCCATTCGGGGGGTTCCGTCGTGTTTATCGCTGAAAAGATTGTCAAGTGCGTCCGGATCGATAGCATCGTATAGCGGCATCCCGATTTTGGCGGGGTCTCCTCCCGCCACTTCTGCGAGTGCCATAATTACTGCCGTGCTGAGTTTTTCATCGTCCGCGTGGCAGGTGTACTGACTCTGTTGTGCTGTGCGTACCATAACGCTACCGTCGTCACTGCTGTTGATGTTTCCGTTCATACTGTAGACCTCCGACACTGCAATACTGTTCGGTGTATCCAGAGCGTTGCGACAGAGGCTAATAAAAATTGCCGTATTCCTTTGAAGCAGTTGGAAGTCCAAAACTTCCACAGTGAGAATATTTCGATACTCAGTCCAACCCGTAGTCACCGCCGTACTTGAGGAAGAAGTAGGCGAGCGCCAGCACCGTGGCCAGCGCCGACACCGTCGCAATCCCCAGCGTCCTCGCGCTGTTCGGAACCGACGGGAGTGCGCCGCCACCACCGCCGCTACCACCACCACCCGCACCGACTTCGATGGTTCCGACCATCCCCGCGGACTCGTGTGGGATGCAGAAATATTCGTACGTCCCTTCCACGTCGAAGGTGTGTTCGTACTGTTCTCCCCCGCCGATTTCGCCCTCCGGATATGCGTCTCGCGCTGCCTGTTCGCCGTCGAAATCACCGCTCGCGAAGTACTCGGCGTCCCCCGGAATCTCGTCCTCGTATGCCGTGACGGAGTGTCCGACAGAACCGACGTTCTGCCAAACGACGGTCGTCCCCGGCGCGATCGTAACCGAATCCGGGTCGAAGACGAGGCTGTCAGTCATCTCGACCGTCTGTTGTCCCTGTGCCGAACCGATTTCCGCCGTGGACGCGATCGCCGTCCCCCCTGCGACTCCCCGAAGGAACCCTCGTCGAGTCGTTTCAGTTCCCCCCATAGTTGGCTAGTCGGGTTTCTCGCCAAAGGAGATTACGCCTACGTGGAATCAGTGTTGAGTGTGAGCTTGAGGACTGTCGTGGCCTTTCCGATGGTGTTGTTGCAGGTGATTTCCGGAACATATTGTGTACTCTTCGTAACGAGGGTGAAAATGCTGGGACGAACGATGCGGATGCCGACTACAAATCACGCCCTCGCTCAGGGACGTTTACTAGCGATTTCTCGAACCGAGGAGGACAACAAATCGACTGCGATTGGAAGGCTATCCTCGTCCACGTCGAAGGTCGAGGTGTGGTGGCCGCCGGGGTGGTCGGTGCCGACGCCGACGTAGGCGGCGAGGCCGCCGTTTTGTTGTACCTCCTGCATGAGATACGTCGCGTCTTCGCTCCCGCCGAGCGTATCACGGCGGATCGGGTTCTCGACGCCGCAGGTGTCCGTCGAAACGCCGTGGACGATTTCGACCAGTTCTTCATCGCTCTCCGCACTCGGGGCTTCGCCTTCCGAACTCGTTTCGACCGAACAGCCGTGCATCCCAGCGGCGTGTTCGAGGACGCGATCCGCACGCTCTTTCATGTAGTCTTTGAGCTGCGTCGTTTCGCCGCGCACTTCGCCCTCGATGTAGGCGTGTTCGGGGATGATGTTCGTGGCCGTTCCCCCGCCGACCTGTCCGGCGTTGATTCGCGTCGCACCATCCTCGTGGCGTGGGATTGCGTAGAGGTTCTGAATCGCGGTCGCCATGGCCTGAATCGCGTTCTCACCGTCGTTCGGTTTGCCGCCCGCGTGGGCCGGTTCGCCCGTGAACTCGGCGTGGAAGTGGTTTACCGCGAGGAAGCCATCGACACCCGCGACGACCTCGCCGGTCGGGTGGTCGAGACCGATGTGAACCGCGAGCAGGTAGTCCACGTCGTCCAAGTGACCGCTCTTGGCCATCGGTTTGCCGCCGGCAACCATCTCCTCGCCGGGTTGGAAAAGTACCTTGAGCGTGCCTTCGAAGCCGCTGTCCTTGATGGCTTCCAGCACACCGATTCCAATGGTTGCGTGGGCGTCGTGCCCGCACGCGTGCATCGCGCCCGTGTGCTCGGAGCGAAAGCCTTCGCTCGCCGGAGCGTGGTCGTCGTCGGTGGATTCCTCGCGGAGGAGACCGTCGATGTCCACGCGCAGGGCGACGGTCGGCCCCTCGCCGCGGTCGAGCACGGCAATCGCGCCGGTTCGACCGCCCCCCAATCGTTCGAGAATGTCCTCGCGGGCACCATCCTGTCGGGCCTGCTCGTACCAACGGCCGAGTTCGTCCTCGTCGGGAACGGACATTCGTTCCTCCTCGGCGAGGACTTCGGGGCCGACGTAGAGTTCGTCTACCCCGATCGTTTCGAGTTCGTCCACGATTCGGCAGGTGGTGTAAAACTCGCGCCACGCAGGCTCCGGATGGCGGTGTAAGTCCCGTCGGAGTTCGACCAGTCGGTCGCGGTGGGTCTGCTGACTCATGCCAAGGGTGACGACCGGTGCTGGCTTAAACCCTCACGAGTGGGCAGGCGTTGCACCTTCCGGTGGCGACCTTCGCACCTGTCGTCCGCTGAATACGACCCAGGCCAACGGGGTGTCAGTATCATTGAAATAGGTGTGAAAAATCCATACATATTGTTGGAATTTCCACATATTCCACGGACGTATCATTATATATTAACTATGATTTATAATACCGGACACTCTTGGCTCACAGTGATAGAGGTGAGTTAGATGGGTTCGTCAGATGATAGGCAGGATGAACCGGGTGACGAAGTAGAAGAAGAACTAATGCAAGCAGAACAGGCTCGAAGCGGACCGCAAATCGAGTTCTACGGTGGAAAGTGGATGAGCACGGTGCCCATCGTATTGTTCATCGTGTGGGCGGTGTTCCAAAGCGCGCTGTTCCGCATCGGCGACACGACCGGTCTCGTTGCCGGGATGTTGCTGTCGCTCATCGTCGGCATGTTCTTCGTCAGAGGAAACTGGAAGAGCTACGCAAACACGATTTTCGAAGGGATGACCCAGCGAGTCGCCGCGACGGCCATTGTCGCGTGGCTCTGGGCAGGAATGTTCGCCAACACCCTCCAAGTCGGTGGGTTCGTTGACGGTCTGGTTTGGGCCGCTGACTTCCTGAGCATCGGTGCCACCCTTTTCCCCGCCATTACGTTCATTCTCGCCGCACTGCTGGCGACGGGAATTGGAACTGGGTACGGAACGACCGTTGCGTTCTCTGCCCTGTTTTTCCCCGCTGGGGTCGCCTTCGGTGCGAGTCCAGTGCTGATGTTCGGCGCAATCCTCTCCGGGGCGGTGTTCGGCGACAACCTCGCACCGGTCAGCGACACGACCATCGTCAGCGCCGTCACGCAGGATTCCGACATCGGCGGCGTCGTCGCTTCGCGGTTTAAGTACGCCATCGTCGCCGCAGTGTTGGCATTTATCGGGTACGTCGTTGCTGGAAACATGATAAGCGGAATCGACGTTTCCGGGGGACAGAACGTCTTTGCCGGGGAAGTGCAGGCTCTCGGTCTCGTTCACCTCATCTCGATGCTCGTCGTTATCGTCACCGCCATTAGCGGGCGACACATCGTGGAAGCAATCTCGTGGGGACTCATCGTCGCAGTGACGTTCAACCTCCTCTTCGGACTCGCCCCGGTGAGCGCCATGCTGTTGTTCAATGCGCCGCCGGACGCGCCATTGGCTGGACTTGCGAGCGTTCTCCCGTTCGTCGAAATCGTCCAGAGTGCGGGGGATGTCGGCGTCACTGGAAGCATCTACGACGGTGCCGCCGGGTTCTTCCCGCTTATCGTCCTTACCCTGCTCATCGTGTCAGGTGCACAAATCATGATTCGCGGCGGCGGGTTCGAGGCGATACAGGACTTCCTGTTGAATCGGGTCGCAACCTCGGTTCGACGCGCGGAGACGACCATGGTGCTGGGAACGGCGGGCGTCAACGCGATGATTACCATCAATACCGCCGCGGAAATCGCCATCGCACCGTACATCGCCCGTATCGGTCAGAAGTTCAACATCAATGGCTACCGCCGTGCGAACATCCTCGACGCAAACTCCTCCGCGATGGGTTACATCTTCCCGTGGGGGGGCGGTGTCCTCGTCGGGTTCACCGAAATCCAGAAGCTACCGGGTGAGTACGACTGGTTCACGCAATCGATGGTCGTCAACCCCGCCGAAGTCTGGCCGTTCGTCTTCCACGGCTGGTTCCTGTTCGGCGTGTTCTTCCTCGCCGCACTGTCCGGATTTGGACTGGAATACGTTTCCGACCGCCGTTCCGAGGAGGTGGCACGAGTATGAGCATCTTGGAAAAATATCTCGCAGGCTGGACGTTCCGCACGAATCAACCCGAGTTCGAAACCGGGGAAGAGATCGAGGTGTTCCTCACGGACTACAGAAATGGCACTGCCCGCGCTCGCGTCGGTGACACTGTACTCCACGTCGAAGGAGCACCGCAGGACGCGCTGGACAATCGTGTCCGACTCCGCGTGGATGAGTTCGACGCGAGCGACCACGAAGGGCACGCTACGTTCCTCGAACCGATAGATGGCGGCAGTGGGATAGCCTGAGCGGGTCAAACACGAGACACTCTTTTTGCGCACCGTTGGACGATGACCGAGAAGCGAAGGACGTGGGAACTCGGTAATCCGATGCCAGCATCTTCAACGAGCGGTTCAACCTCGTGAGTACGGTGGACAACTTGTGAACAACAACTAGGTATGAGACGCTCTCTCGTTTTTACTGGGAATTAGACGGAGTGAAAAGAATCGGCGTTATGCTTTCCCCATGCCCTGAACCTGTTCGAGTTCGACTTCGACACGGATTCCCGGCGGAAAATCCATCTCGGCGACCTGCCGGGAGACGGCGTTGTGCCCGACAATTTCCACCTTTCGTGTGTACACAGTGTAGTCCCAACTTTTGAACTGTCGTCCCTCGTCACCGGAGAGCGTTTTGTACTGTGGAACGCGGATTCGCTCCGGCGGTTCCGAATGCGGCCCTCGCAAATCCGCACCTTTTCGTTCCGCTGTCGAGCGAATCTCCGACACGACTTTGTCCAGTACGGGCCGGTTCCCGCTCTGGAGCAGTATTTTTGTGATGAAGGTCATGGCTGGCTCTGTAGAGTATAGAGAATCACAGTACGTAAAATTCCTGCTTCTCGTTCGAGCGGATGTTTCGGTTCGCTGTCCGATTTTCCCCAACATGTCGTGATGTTCGAGATGGTGTGCAGAAGACACGCGAGAAGAACTGTACTGGTTCGACATTCCTTTAATGGCGAACCGCATAGATGAGCGCAATGGCAGTCAAAGCTACGAGCGCGGGTGCGATCCTCTTTCGGGATACCCGTGGTCGAAGGGAATACCTCCTCCTCAAAAGCCGTCCGGGCGATTGGGAGTTCCCCAAAGGCGGCGTGGAGGGCGATGAAGAGCTACAGCAAACGGCAATTAGAGAAGTGAAAGAGGAGGCGGGAATCGACGATTTTCGCCTCCTCGACGGCTTTCGAGACGATTACAGCTACGTCTTCGAAGCCAACGGCACGACAATTCACAAGACGGTGCATCTGTTCATCGCCAAATCGTACGAAGCCAGCGCGGAACTCTCGAACGAACACCGCGACTTGCAGTGGCGTGATTACGACCAAGCGATAAACACCATCACGCAGGACGGTCCACGGGACATCCTTCGGGATGCACACGAGTTCCTCGACGGGAATGACGACCGCTGAAAAAACGATTTTTCGGACGTTATCGACGACGCGCCAGCAGTGCGACTCCCGCGAGGGCAGTCACCGCGAGACCGATGCCGAAACCGGGTTAGCCGTCGGATTCAGTTGTTTCCGTAGCCGTGGTCGTCGTCCCTTCGGACGAACTGTCCTGTTCGGTCGTCGTAGTCGTTGTGGTAGTCTGACTCGCCGTGCCGTCGCCTTGGACGTTGATACCGCCGTAGGCGATTGTCGGAACGTTCTCGCCGGTTCCCGAGTAGACGGTGAGACCGTACATGAACGGCTCCAGCGCACCTACTTTCGTCTCGTTTTTGACCGAGAGGGAGTCGGCGTCGCCTTGCGTGGTCAATGCCGACCCGTCGCCGCTTCCGGCTTTCGACGTGTCGAACTGCAAGACGACCTGACCGTCGCCGTTACCGTCGGTGACGGTCGCGTCCAGTTTGTACGAAGCCTGTCCGCCACCGATTTGGACGGTCATGGCGTCGAGACCACTGAGGCTGACGTTCATCGTGGCCGTCTCGCCCCGTTGAATCTCGTAGATGGAGCGATTGAATGTGACTGTTGCGTTGCTATCGCCTTCTTGCTGGAAGAGCAACGGGGGCAGTACAGCAGGGTTCTGGTCGGCGCTCGTCGCGCTTCCGGCAGTGCCTGCGACGGCAGTACCTGCGAAAAGCGAGACGACCACCAGAGCGGTGAGTATATGTCAGATATCCATAACTATCAGAGTAGTGTGGCGGTAAAACCGCGTTCACCCGTCGCGTGACGAGCGTAGCGTGAATCTTCACGCAGAGAAACAAATATTTTCTGTTATGAATCGGTCGAATCGCTTACCAACACGGGGGACGAGGAGTCGGTATGGCCGAACCGGAGTTCAAGTTCGAACTGCGAACCTGTCGGTGGGCAGAACGATGTTGGCCACCGGAGGGCCGTGAACGCCCGGTACTCGTCTCCCGACAACTCGGCACGAAACGTAGGCGCTGGGATACGGTCGTCGTGGAGGTAGACGCCGACGAGTTCGCTCGGCGTTCGCAGTTCGGGCAGGAGCGACTCGATAGCGACCAACTGCACGTGATTCGACACGCGCCCGAGGAGTGGGAGTGGTATCAGGACGCCCTTCCTGACCCCGGATATCCGTGGCGGTACGTGCGGGAGACGATTCACGAGGCTGACGACCGAGGAATTTTGGACGTTCGAAAACGAGGGCGAAGACTCGAAATCAGGCGACGCTGGGAGTATCCCGACTGGATTCGGCGCATCGTCGCCATCGAGAACAAACCTGATTTGGACGCCAGTGCGGCTCGCAGTTTACGCCCGCAGATGGAACGCGACGTTGCCCTCGCACTGGCCGACGAGGTGTGGGTCGCCACGCGCACGACGGGTGACCGAGTCGAGCCCGCACTGCTGGAATCGCTCCCCGTTGAAGCGGGGATTCTGACGTTCGGAGGGAGCGAGGACGACGATTTCGGTGGGTACGATGCGGAGGACACCGACGTGGCGTGGTTCCCCCGAAGTCTCAACGTTGACGCGCCAGGAACCCGAATTTTGGAGCGACCGAACGGAGGGAAGTACGACCAGTCGGCGGCTCGCTTCGAGTACGTCGATAGAGCGACGAAGCACCGGAAACGGCTCGAAATAGCCGAACGGGCCTACGAACGCGGCTGGCGGTCGTACACCCGAACCATGCGACCCGACTGTCGATACTTCGAGCTTCGACACGAAAACGAGATGATGCTTCCGCACTGTTCGGCGAAATCGTGTTCGCAGACGGCCGGGGAGTGCTCCGGGCGCTGTTCCGAGTTCGAACCCGAACCACCTGCCTGGCGTCAGAAAGGGTGGCCAATCGAGGGTGGCCCCGGAAAGTCGATTCGGCGACTGCTCGATTCGCGTCGGGAGCGATATAGGCCGGGGTAGCCGGACGTTCCGTCGGTATTTAGCCGGACGCTTCGACGGTGATGTCGTCGCGCGAGACGGCGAGTTTGAACGTCGGGACGGTTCGATAGACGACTTCGACGACGCCCTTTCGCTTCAAACTCTGAAGTGCGGAGCGCACGTCGTCCACGTCAGGGTCGATGTCGAACTCGTCGCGGAGTTTGTGGAGCACCGAGACGACGCTCTCGGAGCGATCGTCCGGGTCTGCAAGAACGGCGAACACCTGTTGCTGGAGTTCGGGCACGCGGACGATGCTGGGGCCGTCCCCATCCTCGTCGGCGACCATTCCGGGTTCCACGTCCACCAGGTCGTTGGCTTCAGTCGTCGCGCAGATATAGCTGTTTTCGTCGCGGTAGTAGTACTCCTTCAGTTCGCTCTCCAGATACTGATGCACTTCGCTCCCGCTTTCCAACCCCCAGCGGTCTTGTAACTCACTGTTTTTCGTCGGTTGCAGTTCGACCAGGTCGGCGAGTCGCTCGCGGGCCTCCTCGGACAGCGTCATTGTGGGGTGGATATGAGGGCGTGTTATTTCCCAGTTCCGGAGCAGTTTTGGCAGTAGTTTCAGTTCGGATGAGTTTCGCATGGTGTAGGTGGCCAGTTTTGGAACGAATTTGAAGGACATCACTCATGTGACAAATACAGTGGTTGTGACGTGACGTTTGCAGTTGCTTGGCAGAGATGACCCCTCACTCGTCACTCACTCCTTGCAGTCGTTCGCCCGTTCCCACCAGGTTCCGCCAAGTGACTGGTCGATTTTGCTATCGGATTTCGAAAGCCAATCCCGAAAAAACGGCTGGTCGAATTTGGGTTGGGCGGGCAGGCCACGGCCTGCCCGCCCTGCGGTATTGGCTGGATACGGGCGAACGCAGAGGGATCGAGTGGCGAAGCCACGAGCGATCGAGCGCGTTCGGGCGTGTTTGCGCCTTGCATCAGCAGTCGCAGAAATGACCCAATCAGTCGTTACTCCACAGTCAATCGGACGATTCATCGGAATCGGTACGACGGCAATCCGACTGCCTGCCCTTCACGACCCACATCTTCGGAACGATTAACCGAGTTCCACGAGATACCCAACCCATGCCCGAATGGGACACGGTACGACTCGATTTCAACGACGACGTAGCCACGCTGACGGTTGACCGCCCCGACCGACTCAACGCGCTGAACGTCGAAACGCTCCACGTGCTCCGTGACGCCATTTCCGCGGCCGAATCCGAGGGTGCCCGCGCACTCGTTCTGACCGGCGCTGGCGAGAAAGCCTTCATCGCGGGGGCCGACATCAGCCACATGCAAGACCTCTCAGTGGCGGAGGCACAGGAGTACGCGGAACTGGGCCACGAAGTGACCGACATGCTAGAACAGTTCCCAGCGCCCGTCATCGCGGCGATGAACGGCTACGCCTTCGGCGGCGGGTGCGAACTATCTCTCGCCTGTGATTTCCGCGTCGCCAGCGAGAACGCCATCATCGGCCAGACCGAAATCGACCTCGGCATCATTCCGGGATGGGGCGGCACCCAGCGGCTCTCGCGCTTGGTTGGCGACGAACTGGCTCGTCGGCTCATCTTCTTCGGCGAGCGAATCGACGCACAGGATGCCCGTGCAATGGGATTGGTCGGCGAGGTCGTCGCACACGACCAAATCGACGACCACGTCGCGGAGATGGCGAGCGACCTCGCGGAACGCCCGGCGTTCGCCCTCCAAGCCGCGAAGGAGGCGCTGAATCAGGCACACGAAGGAATGCAGTCGGCGGGGCTGCGATACGAACGCCGCCTCTGGAGTTCGCTGTTCGGGACGCACGACCAACGCGAGGGGATGGCCGCGTTCCTGGATGAGCGGGAACCGGAGTTCAACTAACCCCCGTTAATCCTGTGGCGTGGGACGCGACTCCGCGTCTGAACCCACCGGCACCGTTTCTTCGACTTGCGTGTAGACGAGAACCGCGCCGAGCGCGGCCAAGGTCGCTCCGAATTCGAACGGCATTTCGAACCCATATCGAACCAAGAATCCGGACGCAAGCGGGCCGATTGCGGTTCCCAGTCCGAACGCCATTGTCAGGATGGACAGTTGAGTTCCGGACTGCCCCTCACGCGCAAGGTCACCCGCAAGTGCCAGCGCGGGAGCGAACACCAGCGCACCCGCAACACCCTGTAGGAGGCGGGCAACGAGCATCTGCATCGAGGTGTCGACGAATCCCTGAATCAGCGTCGCCGGAACCAAAATCACCATTCCAACGATTATGAACGGGCGTCGTCCGAATCGATCGCTCGCGCGGCCGACGGGTGCCTGAAGCGCAACCTGCGCGAGGACGAACGCCGCGAACTGGAGGCCAAACCACGTTTTTCCTTGATTCAGTCGCTCGTTGATGGTCGGTTCGATAGTCGCCAATAGGGCGATGCTGATGGCCAAAAACAGCGTCGTGAGGCCAAGGGTGAAGACCGGGTCGAGTCCACTCGTCGAATCACGGAGCGAAAGGTCGAACTCCTCGCCAGCGCTGGCTTCGGTTCGTTCCGGGTCGCTCACCAGCAGGGTGACGAGCAGATAACTGACGAACGCGCCGCTCGCCGCGAAGTAAAAGGCGGCATCGAAGCCGGTCAACTGGACGCCAGCGAACGTGTATGAACCACCGTCTACGACCGAGCCGGCCGCAATCGGACCGAGGCCGAATCCCAACAGGCGGAAGGTGTTGAAGATACCCATGTTCCCACCGCGATTGTCGGCCGTGGCGAGTTCGTTGACCAGTGCGATGGTGCAGGGAATCGTGAAGGCGACACCGACGCCTTGTAGCCCGCGAATCAACATGAGGGAAACATAACTGCCGGCGAAGGCGTAGGTGACGTTCGTCAGCGCCAGAATCGCCAACCCGAGCAGAATGAACAGTTTCCGCTTTCCGGTTCGGTCGGAAATTCTCCCGGCGAACGGCTGCGTGAAGCTGTTGAGAAATCCGAACAGGGAGAGGACAATTCCGGTGACCATCGCCTCCTCCAGACCGAACGTGGAACCGGAGACCGAACCGCTCGCGATATACACTGGAAGTACGACGATGAGGAACGAGTTGCCGACGGCGTCTGCCATCCGCGCCAGCGCCAGCGCTAACACTCGTCTGTCGGTACCGAACATTCGCTTCGAAATACTCACCCGATGCTGAAGACCATTGTGTTGGCGGCCGTAATAACACCTAAGGCGGTTCGCGTTGTTCCATGTTCTCATGGCACGTACGGTCAACTTCAGTCATCTGGAGTCCGAACTCCAACGGCTGCCCTATCCGGTGTCGCGTGACGAGGCCACGGAGATACTGGACGACGTAACGGTTCAGTTCGCGGAAGGGGAGGAAAACCTCGGCGAACTCGTTGCTCAGACCGAACAGGAGATGTACGAATCCGTCGAAGACATCGATGCGGAAATCAACAACGTCCTGCCGCGGGAGGCCGTGGGCGAACCGTACCAGTCGGAAGGCGAGGGCTGAGAAGCACGCCGTTTAAATGGGCGCGTCGGCTATCCCGGGACAACAATGGAGTTCTGTGACGAGTGCGGTTCCATGATGAAAGCCGACAACGGTCTTTGGGTATGCGGAAGTTGCGGCTACGAGAAACCGAAAGGTGACGCCAGCGAGTACACCGTCACCGAAGACCAAGAAGTCAGCGAGATAATCGAGAGCGGCGGCGGAACCAACGGCCTGCCGACGACGAGCGCGCAGTGTCCGAACTGTGACAACGACGAGGCCTACTGGTACATGCAACAGATTCGCTCCGCCGACGAGAGCGAAACCCGATTCTTCGTCTGCACCGAGTGCGAGCACAAGTGGCGCGAAGACGACCACTAACCACGACCTTTTACCACAGTCGAGAGACAGAGCCAGCGTGAATCGCGCTGGCTCTGTCCGTCTCCCTGTAAAAGCTCGACCAAAAGCACTCCTTCTTCGCTTCGTTCCACTCCGCTCAGTCGTCGGCCCGCTCACTCGTCGCTATCGCTCCTCGCTCGCGGAGAGTGTGCTGGCTGAAAGCGGTTGTGGAAAGTGACGATTTCTAGTGGCTATGAAAATGCACGAAACAGGCGGTTGTGTGACTGGCTGATTTCTGGCGGGTGTGTCCAATGCTGGTCTCTAGCGGTTGTGTCGTCTGCCTATCGCTCACTGCACTCGCTGGCTGAAAGAGGACAGAAAAATCGAAACCGAGGTTACGTCTTCCGCGCGAACGTCAGATAGCCGGTGTGACCGACGCCGGTTGTCGTGGGGCGCGTGCCGCGGTCGTCGAAATCCATCTCGCGCTGGAGGGTTTCCATCGTTCTGATGTTGTCGAGGGTGGCCTCGTGCGCGGCCATCTCGATATTGCGGGCGCTCTCCACGAACGGGGCGTACACACCGAGCGACCCGCCGTCCGTGAGCAGGTCGGGTGTGTGCGTGACGACTTTCGCCGCATCGGGCGTGTCAAGCGTGAGCACGTCGAATTCGCCGAGATCGTCCACCTCGTCGGTAATGTCGCCGGTTCGAACATCGACTCGGTCGGCCACGCCAGCCATCTCGATGTTCTCGCGGGCGACGTCCGCGAACTCCGATTTGCGTTCGAACGTGACAACGTCCGCGCCGATTCGGCCGAGATAGCCCGCCAGAACGCCGGTTCCAGTTCCGGCGTCCAACACTCGGTCGCCTGCCGAAACACCCGTCTCGCCGACGATGAGTCCGATGTCTCGCGGGAGCATCGGCGCGCCGGTTCGCTCGAAATGGTGAAAGAGGTCGGGTCCGCGAAGTCTGCGAACCGTAAAATCTTCGTCGAGGTGAGTCGTCAGCGTGTCGCCCGGTTGTACGTCCTCGGGAACGGTGAGGACGCCGAGGTCGGTCTGAAGTTCCTCGCCGGGGTCACGGAGATACTCTCGGTCGCCGTGAACGAGCAGTATCGTCACTCCAGTCGCTCGACCGCCGCCGCGAGGTCGCCATCAACCGCTTCGAGTGCCTCGCGGACTTTGTCCTCGCTCGCACCCGTTCGCTGGGCGACGATTTCCACGTCGGCGTCTGGAATCTCGCTCGGGGACGAGTCCGAACCGCCAGCTTCGACCGCACCACTCGCGCCGGATGCTTCGCGCGTCTCGGCGTCGCCGACGATTTGATAGGTCTGCTGACCGCGGGCGTCCATCCGGGTCACTTCGGGGTCGCTGAAGACGAGTTCCTCGCCGTCAGCCGTCCGGATGACGACCTCTTCCGCATCGACATCGTCCACGTCGATGCCCATTTGTTTCATCATCTGTTGCATCTTTCGGGGGTTGAGTCCGCCGCCGCCTCCTCCAAACATACCCGAATCGTCGGAACGGAGAGGCAAAAACGTGACGCAACCGCGGCGCGTTACCGACGGTTCCCGTCGAGCTCGATGACGAGCAGGAAGCGAGTGTTCTCCGTCCTTCCGTCGACCGTTATCGTCCGGTTCGAAAGGAAAACGGCCGAGTTCACCCGCGTTGTTTCTTGCTGGGCGGCGAAGAATCCGACTTCCCCGCTGACCCGTGCAGCGTGGAGATACTGCGTCTTGCCCGGTTGTAGCGATTGGCCGAGGCGAGCGGTTCCACGGAACACGGGTTCTCCGTCCGTCACGTTCCAGTTCGTCGCTCTGATGGAAAATCCGGTTCCGGCCGGGACCGGTCTCTCACCGGCGTTATGTATCGCGATTCCTTCGCCGTCGGCAACTCGGTGGAGCGAGAGTCGTGGGACGTTCCGAACCCATGTCGGGCGCACCGGTGACGACGCAACGCGCCGAAACTCGTAGGCGAAGCCGATTCTCGTGGCCGTGTCGCTCACATCGTTCGCGTTCACGACGGACGACCCGGAGAGTTCGCGGACGTGTCCGTCGCTCGTGACCAGCGCAGTCGCCGAGAACTGTTTCGTGTTCGGAATGGTCGCCTCAGTCGCTTCGAGGCGGACGTACTGTGTCCCGTTTCGAACCACCGTTCCGGTCACGATGAAGTCCGCACGGGTGAAAATCGCGGTTAACCGCTCTCTGACGCGTGGGATGGTGGTCAGTTCGATAGGCGCGCATCGACGTACCGTTCTCGCGTCCGCGTATCACCGCGATGCCGGTACCGACGTGTGCCGAACGGTTCGTTCGCGACCAGAAGCCACCAATTTCGGAGGCGTTCGCCGTCACGCTCGTTCGAGCTCTATAGTTCGCGTCATCGAGGGATGATTCGTGTGCCTCGACCAGCCGACCCGGGTCGTGAACCCATTGGCTGCTGACTCCCGGCGGAAGGTCGGACGCTGCTACCGTTTCCGTCTCGGCGGTCGAATCGGTTTCCGAGAGATATCCGGCGCAACCGGCGGAGACGACGAGAAGGGAGAGTAAGAAAACTCGAAGGATGCGCATTGAGAGCAGTCCACATCCATACTGTAAATATTTTTGGAATATATGATGAATGATATTGTTCGCTGGATTGAGATCGGACTGCGAATCCGAGCTCGTACCGCGATTTCGGCGTAGGCGATGTTATGGGTGGTACAGACCAACTGCAACCACGATCATCCCTGCCAACATAACGAAAACAGCGGGAAGGACGGCGATAGAAATCCCCTGTGTCGTGGCAATCGAGCCGATCATCGTTTCGAGCCCAATAGCTAGAACGCCGATGGGTTCAAGTCGATTCATGAATTCGGGCGAGACAGTGTCCTAGTCGCTCGCACCGTCGCGCACTTTTACCGCCATTCCGGTCTCGAAATCCAGCATGGCATCGGCGTCGAGTTCGGCACGGCCCACCGCGAGCAGGTCGCCGTTTCCGTGTGTAACGAGCACTTCGTCGCCAGCACGAACGTCGCTATCGACTTCGTCAACGAACTTGGCGAAGACGTTCTTACCGTCGCGGACGAACGGTTCACTCTCGTCGCCGACGACAACGCGACCTGCCGGGGAGTCGAGGGCGTCGGCGAGTCGAAGACCACCGGCGAGTCCGAGCGTAAATCGTCCGTCGGTCGCGTAGGTGACGAGTCGGGTGCCATCCGCGTGAACCTGCTGTGGGCGTCCGGACGACGAGCGGCGAATCTCCAACTCCTCGTTGGTCGGAAACAGCGCGCTGCCAGCGCCCGCTCCGAACTGATAATCCGCGGTGATGCGGAGCGCGGGCAGGTCGTCGGCCTCCACAGTTTCGGTTTCGGCTTCGGTCATTGCCCCGGTTTTGTAGCGGTGGGGTGAAAGCCCTTCGACATCCTAGATTGTCATGCCATTACATAACAATGTCATTCGTCACCATGGCGCAGTCTATCGATTTGAGAGTGATTTATTAGGAATGAGACCGAAGGGCGCGTATGAACACCAAAGAACTACTTGGAGTCGCGCTTCTGCTGGCCGGGAGCATCCTGATTTTCGCCATCACGTCGATGGCAGGGTCGCTCGTCGGGAACGCACTCGCAGGTCTAGCCACGGTCGCGCTCGCAGCAGGCGCGCTGATGTACGGAACGGCAGAAGACGGCCGTCCGGTCTAAAGCAGAAACGTATCGGTCCGTTCGCTCATATCGACGAACGCGTCGGCAGCATCGATGAGTTCTTCGGCGGACGATTCTTGAAATCCCATTACTTCCACGCGCACACCTTCGTGACGCAGGTGTGTGGCGAGTTGCGCGAAGTCCCCGTCTCCCGTACAGAGGACGACGGTATCGACTTTCGGTGCGAGCGTAATCGCGTCGAGACAGATGCCAACGTCCCAATCCGCCTTTTTCGACCCGTCGCCGAACGTTTTTATCGCCTTTATTTTCGTCTCAAATCCGATTTCGGTGAGCGCATCGAAAAAGCGATCCTCGTCGGGACTGTCGGCTTGAATGACGTACGCGATAGCGCGTGTCAACTCACGGTTTTGTGTGGCTTTCGAGAGAAGAGATGAGTAGTCGATATTACGGGTATAAACGCTTTGAGCCGTATGATAGAGGTTTTGCGCGTCGGCCAAGACCGTGACGCGCTGGGCGGGGTGAATCTCGGTCATACCTTGGTGTGATAACTACTCGCATAAAGAGGTTCCTGCTTTCCCGTTTTCAGTGTTCTTTCATATCCACCCACGTGAGCGAGAGGGAGTCGGGATCAAGTATGTAATACCGTTCCCACGTTGGTGCCAAACTGACGACACGAGTGGTACCGATGGTCGTCTCCGAGTGTTGGTGATGGTGGCCGATGAGACAGAGGTCGGGGTCGAGCACGGTGAGGAGGTCGTCGATGTACTGACACCCCACCTCATAATCCTCGGAAACGGGCAACCCGTGTGGTGCTTCGTGAGTCATCAACACATCGACTGATTCCAACGCTGTCGCGCGCTCGATGTCCTCGTACGTGAAATGACGGCGTCGCTCGCCGACGAGGTTCGCGCGGGGGCGGTCATACTGCGTCGGGGCGTAGTTCCCCGACAACCCGGCGATTCTGAGTCCTTCGAGTTCGACGGCGGTGCTCGCCAACAGGTTGGCGTTCCGAACCTCGGAGTTCGACACGAGACCGTTTCGCAGCGCCGAAATCGTATCGAAATCCTCGTTGTTGCCCGCGATGAACCACGTCGGTTTCGGCAAATCGTAGTACATCAAGTCACCGAGTTGCAGAGTCACGTCTTGGTCTGCTTCGCGGTAGGCCGCAAAGAGCGCGCGCCGGTTTTCGGGGTCGGCGGCGTGTGCGTCTCCGAGGACGAGCATCGACCGTGGATATTTCCGGAGACGTGATAAGACCGCCGGATTTCATTCACCCGTGAAGAACGAGTGCGAGCGCCGCGAACAGCAGCAATCCGACGCCGTAGAAGAGAAACTTGATATCGCTGTCCAGCTGCGTTGCGTGTAAATCGTTCGGATCAACGACGGTGCTCCCGATACCCATCGAATCCGCGTTGGTCATCGCCGTTCCCATCCGCACGGTGCCGGTTCCGCCGAGCGCGAACAACAAGACGACTAACCCGAGGCCGAACATGGAGAGAATCGCCATACCTGACCCAGTTGCGGCGTAAACAAGGGCGACGGTCAAACCGGCGTAGACGAGCGTGTATCGTACACCGCACCGTCCAATCAGGTTCCAATTCATTATCTGACAAATGTGCACATGATTAATAAATATATCTCCGAAGCGGAACGAATATAGACGGATTCGTTCAATCGAAATCGGTAGCAGAGGGTGGCGAAGGGGACGACCGGCCAACCGATAGTTTCGAATTCCTCTTTTGGTACTTTCCCGATGAAACAGCAGAAATCGACGACCGCCGCAGACTCTGCCTACGGCGTAAGGCATAAGTTCCCACGGAAACAGCCCTGTTGTATATGCCATGTGCTGTCGCTCATCCCCTGTTTGCGTATGGGACAAGCGACGGCACAGTCGGAAAACGCAAAAAACGCGCGGCGTAACCGGTTCTCGGCGGGATTGGCACACCCGTCGTTTGCCATCTTCGTTTTGCACCGCGCGACCACCGATTTCCGACTCAAAACCAATGACAAACCAACCGTTCCGTGGGGTCTACCCCGCGATGACCACGCCCTTTGCGGGCGACAGCATCGATTACGACCAACTCCGTAGCGACGCCCAGCGCCTCGAACGCGCCGGCGTCCACGGCCTCGTTCCCGTCGGGTCGACCGGTGAGAGCGCGACCCTGACCCACGACGAACACGCCGAAGTCGTGGAGGCAGTGGTCGAAGGCGTCGATATTCCGATCATCGCCGGAACCGGAAGCAACTCCACGCACGAAGCACTCGAACTCTCCCGGCGCGCCGAAGACGCCGGTGCCGACGCACTCCTGCTCATCTCCCCGTACTACAACAAGCCCGAACCGACCGGGATGGAACGACACTACCGAACCATCGCGGACGAGGTTGACCTCCCGCAAATCGTCTACAACGTCCCGTCCCGGACGGGCCGAAACATCGACGTGGAGACGACGGTTTCGCTGGCGGAGCACGAAAACATCGCGGGCTACAAGGCCGCGAGCGGCGACCTCGGGCAGATAAGCGAAATCATCGAGCGAACCCGAGACGAGGCGTTTTCGGTGCTGTCAGGCGACGACGCGCTGACGCTTCCGATGCTCTCGCTCGGCGCGACCGGCACCATCAGCGTGTCGGCGAACGTCGAACCCGAGCGAACCTGCGAGTTGGTCGAATCGGCGCTCGACGGAGAGTACGACCGGGCACAGGCACTCCAGTACGAACTCGGACCGCTGTTCCGCGCGCTGTTCTCGGAGACGAACCCGATTCCGGTGAAGACGGCGATGGAACTCCGGGGCTACGGGCCGAGCGGACTCCGCTCGCCCCTCTCCCCCCTCTCCGAGGAAAACCGCGAGGAACTGGCCGGAGTTCTCGATAGCTTGGAGGAACCCGTATGACGCGGGAATCCTCCTCCGCGACGCGTGTCCTCGTCTCCGGCGCGACCGGTCGAATGGGACGACGGGTCATCGAGCAGGCGGCCGCCCGCGACGACGTCCGCGTCGTTGCGGGCGTGAGCCGTGAACTGTCGGGAGAAATCGACGGACTCCCCGTCGAACCCGCGAACGAGTTCGAGGTCGTACTCCGCGAGTACGACCCCGAAGTGCTCGTTGACTTTTCCGTCCCCGAAGCGAGTCAGGAATTCGTCGCCGACTGTGCGGAGGCGAACGTCGCCTGCGTCGTCGGGACGACCGGGTTCGCGGAGGACGGCGAGGCCGTCCTCCGCGAAGCGAGCGAGCGGGTTTCCGTCCTCCTCGCGAGCAACTTTTCGCGGGGGATTCAGGCGTTACTCCGAGCAGTCGAGAGTGCGGTAAGCGATTTGCCGGGCTACGACGTGGAAGTCACCGAATCCCACCACCGACACAAGCGCGACGCCCCGAGCGGCACGGCGAACGCGATTCTCGACCGAATCGAGTCCGCCGGAGAATTCGGCGGGCGTGTGCATGGTCGCGAGGGAGATGCGCTGCGCGAATCCAGCGAAATCGGCGTCCACGCGCGACGGGCGGGTGGAATCCGAGGTGAACACGAAATCCTACTGGCGAACGACCACGAGGAACTGCGACTGACCCATCGCGCGGGAAGCAGGGCGGTGTTCGCTGACGGCGCACTCGATGCGGCGGTGTGGCTGGCCGGGCGAACGCCGGGTTGGTACGATTTTAGCGAGGTAGTAGCAGAATGAGAAACGATATACGACAGTTGTGGCAGCGATACGAATCGGATGAATTGAATGCAGAAAACGCCGGGGACGCGTACGAAACCCTCGACGCGTTCCTCGACGCGCTGGAAGCGGGCGAGATTCGCGCCGCCGAGAAGCACGGCGGCGCGTGGGAAGCGAACGAATGGGTGAAGCAGGGCATCCTGCTGAACTTCGGCCTCCGGAACACCGAAGGCCGAGAGTACGGCGACGTGACTTACTACGACGTGCTTCCGCTCCGGGAAACCGACGACCTTCCGGAACGCGGAACCCGAAATACCCCCGACGGAACCGTCCTCCGGCGAGGGGCACACATCGGGTCGAACTGCATCATGATGAGTCCGAGTTTCGTCAACGTCGGCGCGTCTGTCGGCGACGGAACGCTGGTTGATTCCTGCAACACGGTCGGTTCCTGCGCCCAAATCGGCGCGAACGTGAAGTTGGGCGCGAACACTCTCATCGGCGGTGTCCTCGAACCTGTCGAAAACACTCCCGTCATCGTGGAGGACGATGTAACCCTCGGCGCTGGCTGTCGCGTCACCTCTGGGTTCGTCGTCGGCGAGGGAAGCATCGTCGGCGAAAACACGCTTCTCACGCCGCGAATTCCGGTCTACGACCTCGTTGACGAGGAAATTTTGTACGGCCATCTCCCCGCGAACCGCCGTGCCTTCACCCGATTCGTGGAGTCCAGACTCGGCGACCACGACCTGTTCGACGGCGGGGCGTACAAGCCCGCCGTCGTCGCCCTCGATGTGGAAGACGACACGCTGGAACAGGTCGAGCGTGAGGAGGCCCTGCGATGAGCGTGACGAGCGAATCGAGTGACGAGGGAAACGAAACCGACAACCGCGACGTACGGCGACTGGCGGATTGGCCGTCCGGGCGACTCGAATCGCTCGCCGAGGAGCACGGAACGCCCCTGTACGTCACCGACCTCGGTCGCGTGCGTGAGAACTACCAGCGATTTGCGTCGGCGTTCGGAAACGCCGACGTTCACTACGCGGCGAAGGCAAACACCTCGCAGGCAGTTCTCCGAACGCTGGAATCCGAAGGGTCGAGCGTCGAATGTGCATCGGCAGGCGAAACCGAGCGCGCGTTCGCCGCTGGATTCGAGGGCGAACGAGTCCACTACACCGCGGTCAACCCGCCTGCGGAAGACCTCGACAGAGCGGTTGAACTCGCGGACGAACATCCCGGCTTGACGATTACGGTCGGTGCGGAGAACACCGTCGACCGACTCGCGGAACGCGGCTACGACGGGCGACTCTGCCTTCGGGTCAACCCTGGCGTCGGTGCCGGACACCACGAGAAGGTTCGAACCGGCGCGGACGCGAAGTTCGGCATCCCGTACGACCGCGCCGCGGAACTGCTCGAATCCGCTGCGGACGGATTCGATGTCGTGGGGATTCACGCCCACGCAGGGAGCGGGATTTCCGGCGACGATTTGAGCAATCACCGCGAACTCGTCTCACGGATGGGCGAGCTGGCACGCGACATCGACCTGTCGCTCGAATTCGTCGATGTCGGCGGCGGTTTCGGCGTTCCGTACCATCCCGACGAATCACCGCTCGACCTCGATTCGGTCGCGGAGGCGACTCGGGAAGCGCTCGGTGACCTCGATGCAACGCTCGTGGTCGAGCCGGGTCGCTATCTCGTCGCGGATGCTGGCGTCCTCCTGACGCGAGTAAACACGGTCAAGGAAACCCCGGACATAACCGTTCTCGGGGTCGATGCCGGGATGACGACGCTCGCCCGACCCGCACTCTACGACGCCTACCACCACGTCCGGAATCTCGCCAGGGACGGCCCCGAAATCGAGACGACCATCGCAGGACCCATCTGCGAGAGTTCGGACACCTTCGGCGAACACACGATTGCCGACCCGGAGCGCGACGATTTGCTGGCAATCGGCAACGCAGGTGCCTACGGCTACGAGATGGCAAGCCAGTACAACTCCCGTCCGCGACCGGCGGCTGTCGTCGTGGACGGCGACCGCAGCGCAGTCGTCAACCGACGCGAAACGATTGCCGACGTGACTGCGACCGAGCAGGAGGTGACCTGGGAATGAACGTCTCCTTCGAGAAGTTCCACGGCACCGGCAACGATTTCGTCATCGTGGACGCGAGCGTCTGCGTCCCGAATCGCGCAGGCTTCGCGCGCGAAGCCTGCGACCGCGCCGACGGAATCGGCGCGGACGGCGTCCTCTTCCTCGCGCTCGAACCGAACTACCGGCCACCGCGGGTCGTTATGACGCTCGTGCAACCCGACGGAAGCACGGCGGAGATGTGTGGTAACGGCGCGCGCTGTGCCGCAGTGTGGGCCGCAGAACAAGCGGACGCCGACGAGGTCATGATTGATACTCTCGCCGGAACGCGCTACGCGAGCATCGACGACGAGGGCGCGACCATCGAGATGGGAGCGCCCGACTTCTCGCCGGACGGGGTTCCGCTCGCGCAGGACGAACCGCTCGTACAGAAGGAAATCGGCGGCTACGAAGTGACGGCAGTGAACACTGGCGTCCCCCACGCCGTCATCTTCGTGGACGACGTGGAGTCAGTCGATATCGAACGGGACGCGCCGCCGATTCGCCATGCAGAAATGTTCCCCGAGGGCGCAAACGTCACCTTCGCGTCACAGCGCGACGGTGGGTTCGACCAGCGGACGTTCGAGCGCGGCGTCGAAGGCGAAACCCAATCCTGTGGAACCGGGGCGGTCGCAATCGCGGCGGTTGCCCGACGACTCGGGATAACCGAGGAACGGGAGATATCCGTGTCACCACCGGGCGGCGACCTCGAAGTCGCGCTCGGCGAGCGGTACGCCACGCTCTCCGGCCCGGTCGAAACCGAGTTCGAGGGAAGAGTGCGAATCTCCACGGCGGGCCGACTCGACTTGGAAGCATGACCGGATTCGACACGATCGAATTTCTGGAGCGGGCGGTACAGATCCCATCACACGAGTCGGTCACTGAGATGCGCGATTTGCTCGCGGAAACGCTCGAATCGGCGGATGTGGCCGCTACGGTAGACGACGCCGGAAACGTCATCGCGGAGCGGGACGGGCCGGAAGACGGCCCCCACGTCGTGTTGAACACGCACATCGACACGGTTCCACCACACGTTCCGTTTTCGCGTGATGGCGACCGAATCCGAGGCCGTGGGTCCTGTGACGCGAAGGGGCCGCTCGCCGCATTTCTTGCTGCTTTCCTCGCCGTCGAACCCGAGCGAGGACAGGTGACGCTCGCAATCACGCCGGACGAAGAAACCGATTCGACGGGAGCGGCGGCACTTTCCATCGATGCGGATGCCGTCATCGTCGGCGAGCCGACTGGGCTCGACGTCTGTAACGCGGGAAGAGGGCGATTCCAGGGAACAGTGACGCTTCGGGGAGAGAACGCCCACGCCGCACAACCCGAGGCAGGTGTCAACGCCATCGCTGGCCTCGCACCTGTGCTGGCCGCGCTGGAAACGTTCGACACCCGCGCCCCACATCCGGAACTCGGGTCGCCGACGCTGACCCCGACGACCATCGACGGTGGAACCGCGACGAACCAGATTCCCGCGGAATGTTCGTTCGTCATCGACCGACGGAGCGTTCCGCCGGAAGGTGCGGCGGAGTTTCGAGGATCGCTCGAAACGCATCTTCGGGAGTCCGCGCCCGAAGGAGTTGGAGTGGACGTTTCGCTCGCCGAACGGGACACGCCGTTTCTGGAAGCGTTCGAGACAGCCGCGGATTCGGAACTCGTGCGAACGCTCCAAGACGCCTCCGGCGGCGAGGTACGACCGTTCGGCGCGGCGACAGAGGCATCCTATTTTGCGCAAATCGCGCCAACGGTCGTGTTCGGTCCGGGCGTACTCTCCGATGAAGACGGTGCAGTTGCACACGGACCGCGGGAGTACGTGAACGAAAACGAGGTGACAGCGGCGGGAGACGCCGTCACTGAGACGTTACGTCGATTCCTCGTTTAGTATCCGTCATGTACGCGCCGATGTAGCCGCCGAGCGCACTCAGTCCGGCGGTGTAGAGTATGCCAATCACACCGAGTACGATGAGGAAGACGGTGAATCCACCCGGCGCGTTCCCGAAGAGGAAGATGCTCGCGAACAGGAATCCGACGAAAATCATCGGAATCGTCGCTATCGCGCCGGAGATGGCACCGATTCGGACGCCATCGCCGGAGTCGGCATCGCTGAGGTAGGCCGCGACGGCCCCGCCGAGAACGGGCGAAAACGGAACGAAGGACGTAACGAGAGTTACGACAGCCCCGATGATCGCGTTCGTGAGTATATTATCATTTCCCATACTGCATCTATTGGACAGCAGTGAAGATAAATATCGATGGAAGTGATAGTTTCAAGTCAAATCGTGGCACGTGGCAGAGAGGCGAAATCGGACGTTTCGCACGACAATCGGAAAGCCGACTAAGCTACTCGAAGGCGTGCAAAATTCCATCGTAGGAGGTTACGTACAGCGTGTTCCCGGCGACTGCCAGATGGGTCGTTGGGGCATCAAGAGCGAGATTCCACAGCGTCTCGCCCGTCTTCGCATCGAGGGCGAGAAGTCGGCTTTCGACGCGAATCTCGTCGTGAAGCGGCACGTAGAGCACGCCGTCAGCGAGCACCGGTTGGATGTACCAGTTCCCGAAACCGTCGAGGCGTCTGAGCCACGAGAGGCCACCCTCCCTCGCGTCGTGAGGGGTTATTCTCGCGTCGAATTTGCCCTTGACGTACCCTCCCTTGTGACTTTTCTCGACAAAGAGGCCAGTCTTCGAAAAGACGACACCGTCACCCACGACGGGCGTTGCAGAGATAGTTCCGGCAGAAAGCGACCAAACGACTTCGCCGCCGGGCGTCAACGCGAAGAGGCGCGGTCGTTTCGGAGTCAGCGACGGATGCCACTCGCCGGACATGGCGACGAAGACGTGCCCAGACCCGACTGCTGGTTTACGTCTACAGCAAGCGTGACTACTACCGCTGAAACCAACGACGGACGCCTTTATTTTCGCGGAGGCGATTGCTCGGACCGTTCTTTAATTCCCAAGAGCATCTTACGCTCCATCACGAAGTGGGCCGGCTCCCAGAAGAGGTGGTCTATCAACGCACCGCCAAGGGTTCGGTCACCCGACCGCATCCGGACGATGAACCGAGTCGTGTTCTCATCGACCGGGCGAAGAACGAACGTCCATGTCCACCGTGGTGTGTCGCCCGGTGGACGAAGTACGATTGCCCGACCGGGGTCGAGAATGGCGACGACGGGAGCGGAGTCGGGCGACTGTGCCGGATAGTCCTCCGGCGCGAGACGGACGGTGTCACCGACTTCGAGGGTCTGGTGTTTGGGCAGAATCCGGTCGGCATTGTGGATGTCCGCACCCACGAGGTTTTCCAACCAGTCGTAACTGTAGAATCCACCACGTTCCTGTCCGAGTTGCACCAACCACGGCCACACGTCTTCGACCGGCGCGTCGATGCTGATGGCGTGAGTAGCCTGCACACGGGGAGAGTGAATGATGCCGTCACCCGGAAGCGGCCTATCGACCTCCTCATCGGTCGCTCCCCAGCGGAGGTGCCACGGTCGAGCGAAGAACCAATACGCGAGTGCGACGGCCGCTGCGGTGGCCGATAGCACTCGGCGATGCGTCCGTTTCGGCATAGAACCCGAAACGCCATCGAGCGGCTTAACGATAAGTACGGATGTTCAATTGCAGTCGTCCACGAGGTCGCTCGCGAGTCCCGTGTAGCCTGCTGGCGTGAGTGCGTGAAGTTCGTCACGAACGTCCTCGTCAACGTCCAACTCGTCGAAGAGGTCACGGAAGTCGGCCAGCGTGACGTGTTTTCCGCGAGTCAAGTCCTTCACACGCTCGTAGGCGTCCTCGTGACCTTCTCGACGGAGAATCGTCTGCACCGCCTCGCCGATGATTTCCGGCGTGGATTCGAGTTCCTCGCGCATGACTTCCTCGTTTGGAACGACCTTCCCGAGGCCGTCTTGCGCTTTCGTGTAGCCGAGGAGGCAGTAGGAGAAGGCGGCACCGATGTTTCGCTTGACGGTTGAATCTGAGAGGTCGCGCTGGAGGCGCGACGTGGTGATATAGTCGCCCAAAAACGTAAGGTCGGAGTTGGCCTTCGAAAGGTTGCCCTCGCTGTTCTCGAAGTCGATGGGGTTCACCTTGTGCGGCATGGTCGAACTGCCGGTTTCGCTTTCCGTCGCCACCTGTCCCAGATAGCGGTCGCTGACGTAGAGCCACGCATCGTGGTCTACATCGAGCAGGACGTTGTTCGCCCCACGAAGCGCGTCGAACAGTTCGGCGAGGTCGTCACAGGGATTGACCTGCGTGGCGAGCGCGGTGTGTTCGAGTCCGAGAGTCTCCACGAACTCCCGCGAGAACGCGCGCCAGTCCACGTCGGGATACGCGGCGACGTGGGCGGCGTACGTGCCACTCGCACCTGCGAGTTTGCCCGAAATAGATTCGACGGCACCGTCGATTCGTCCTATCGCGCGACCGAGTCGGGCGGCGTAGACGGCCATTTCCTTGCCGAACGTGGTCGGGGTCGCCGGTTGCCCGTGGGTTCGGGCGAGCATGGGAACGTCACGGTATTCCTGTGCCATCTCCGTGAGTTCGTCGCGGACGGTGGCGAGTTCTGGAAGCAGGACGTTCTCGACGGCGGGTTTGACCAGTAGACGATGGGCGAGGTTGTTCACGTCCTCACTGGTCAGCGCGAAGTGAATCCACGAGGAAAGACCCTCCAACTCGTCGGGAAGCGAGTGGCGGATGAAATACTCGACCGCCTTCACGTCGTGCTTCGTCGCGGAATATCCGGCGTAACCCTCGGTTTCGAGCGCCTTGACGATGCTCGCATCGTCCTCATCGAACTCCTCGTGCAGGGCGCGGAGGGTGTCGCGGTCGTCGGCCGCGATTTCGAACGGCGTCGCGTCGAGGTCAGCCAGCGCGATGAGATATTCGACTTCGACTTGCACGCGGGCGCGCATGAGTGCGGCCTCGCTCGCGTACTCGCGGAGCGGTGCGGTTCGACCGGCGTATCGCCCATCGAGCGGCGAAACGGCGGAAAGGGAATCCATACCTGTGCCTGCCGGGGCGTTCGGCAAAAGCGTATCGGTACGGTGACGCACAGATGTGCATATTACGGATGCAAATAAGCGATAGTCTCGAAGAAATATTCACAAACACGCATATTTTTCGGGGATAGACCGCAACTACTTTGCCGACGCCGGTTGGTCTTCTGACCATGACACAGATTGCGGGTATGGCCGGGAACCGTGGTCGAAACCTCATGCACATCGCCGATCTCGCGCCGGGCGGGGCGGAACTGGCGGTCGTCCTGACGAACAGCGCGGGCGCGCCGGTTTTGGACGAAGCCGAGAAGCGTGGCATTCCGACCGAAGTCGTCGAACTGGGCGACGACGAAGCCCGCGAAGCGCACGAGAAAAGAGTGCTCGACGCATTGGCCGACTACGAGTTCGACCTTGTCTGTCTCGACGGGTACATGCGAATCCTGACCGAGGAGTTTTTGGACGAGACGCCGACGACGCTCAACGTCCATCCCTCCTTGCTCCCCTCGTTCCCCGGTATGGACGCGTGGGGCGACGCGCTCGACACGGGTGTGAGCCTCACCGGATGCACCGTTCATGTCGTTACGGAGGCGGCAGACGAGGAAGGTAAGGTCGACCCCAAGCGGGTCGATAGCGGTCCAATCGTCACACAGGAACCGATTCCGGTCTACGAGGGAGACACGAAGGAGAGCCTCAAAGAGCGCGTCCTCTATCAGGGCGAGTTCAAAGCCTATCCGCGCGCAGTGCGCTGGTTTGCGGAGGGAGAGGTCGAAATCGATTTCGAGTCGAACATGGTTCACGTGGAGAACGACGAGGACGACGCGCTTCCGGCCCGCAAAGTCGAAACCATGGATAGAGCTGCGGATTTACGATATGGCGAAAACCCGCATCAGGACGCCGCACTGTACGCCGACGCGACCTGCGAGGAAGCGAGCGTCGTCCACGCGGAGCAGTTGAACGAGGGCGCGAAAGCGCTGTCGTACAACAACTACAACGACGCCGACGGCGCGCTGAACCTCATCAAGGAGTTCGACCGCCCCGCCTGCGCGGTCATCAAACACACCAACCCCGCTGGCTGTGCCACGGCCGATTCGCTCGCCGAGGCCTACGACCGCGCGCTCCGAACCGACGCGAAAAGCGCGTTCGGCGGCATCGTCGCACTGAACCGCGAATGTGACGACGCAACGGCGGAGCAAATCGTGGATTCGTTCAAGGAAGTCGTCGTCGCGCCGAGCTACACCGGCGACGCACTAGCGACCCTCCGCGAGAAAAAGAACTTGCGCGTACTCGATGTCGTCGAACTCGGCGACATCACCGAAACGCACACCGAAAAAGACCTCGTCGGCGGGCGTCTCGTGCAGGAACGCGACATGCAGGCCCCGACTCGGCACGACCTCAAAATCGTCACCGACCGGGTTCCAACGGACGACCAACTCGATTCCATGCTCTTTGCGTGGCAGACCATCAAGCACGTCAAGTCCAACGCCATCCTGTTCGCCAAGGGCACCGAGACGGTCGGCGTCGGCGCGGGACAGGTCAGCCGCGTGGATGCAGTCGAGATTGCAAAGATGAAGGCCGAACGCGATGCGGAGGGCAAGGACGCCGAGGGTGCAGTGATGGCGAGTGACGCCTTCTTCCCGTTCCCGGACGCCATCGAAGAGGCCGCGGAAGCCGGAATCGAGGCCGTCATCCAACCCGGCGGGTCGGTCAACGACGACGACGTAATCGAGGCCGCGAACGAGCACGACATGGCGATGGTGTTCACGGGGAGTCGGTGCTTCCGGCATGACTGAGTGTTAACGAAGAATGTCGGAAGCACGTCGTGGAGCGTAGCGGAACGACGGTGCTTTAGACACGATTGAGCGCTAGCGAAGGAGCGTCGAACGCTCGGAAGAAAGCTTATTACCGAAGCTGTTAACGATCTTCTATGAATCTCCGAGCGGAACATGGCGTCTATCTGGCGGTCTGGCTCGTCGTCATCGCCTTTCTCGTGATGTTCTTTTATATGGGGCCGTTCGGCTGGATCATCGGGATACTCGTCTTTCTCGCAGTTCTCAAACTGGCCGACTTGAGTGGCTTCTTTCAGGGGACGCCGTCGGAGCCGAAGCGCAGCTGTCCCGCCTGCGGCGCTCGGAACCCTGCTGCCCGAACCGACTGCCACTACTGTGACACCTCCCTAACTGAGGAACCGTAACGACACCCTCATCGTTCGCGTCGCCCGCCGCTATCGCTCGTCTTCTACAATCCAGCCACGAAATCAGCAATCGCACGGTTGAACTCGTCCGGTTCTTCCAACGTGGGAACGTGGCCGCTGTCCTCGAACAGTTCGAACTCGGTATCCGGAATCCGGTCTGTCACGTCCTCCACGGCGGCGACGGTTCGCCATTTCTCGTCGGCGCCAGCGCAGGCGAGCGTCGGAACGTCGATGTCGGGGAGCACGTCGCGGTAGTCTCGTACCGAGTAATCGAACAGAATCGCGCTCTTGATCGGCGGCGGCGTGCGCGAGACTTCATCGAAGACCAATCGTCTCATCTCCGCCGAAGGGGGCGTTTTAAACGTCTGCTGGATGAGAGCTTCGACGAGACCGAGGTGGTCGGTTTGCACCAGTTCAAGCGTCTCGGTAAGTCGGTCGAGGTTGGTGTTTCCGTGTTCGAAATCGTCCCACTGGAACGGCGAGGCCGACATATCCACGACGACGAGTCCGCGAATCCCGTCCGTCCCGAACTGATCGAAATACTCCCACGCGACGAGCGCGCCCATCGACCAGCCGACGAGAACCACGTCGTCGAGGTTCTGTCCGTCGAGAAACGCCCGCAGGTCGCGGGCGTACTGCGGGACGGTGTGTCCCGTTTCCGTCTTTTCCGACCGACCGTGACCCCGGTAGTCGAGCGCAATCGTTCGGAAGTCATCCGAGAGGCCGGACAACTGCGGCGTGAAAAATCGGATGCCGGTCGTTACCCCCGGAAGAAAGACGAGTGGCGTTCCTTCCCCCTTCTCCTCGAAATAGCAGTCCGCTCCGTTGCACTGTTGATAGGGCATCACCTACCCGTCTCGACGCGTACGGGCAAAGTCGTCGTGGCCACTCACGCCGCGGAGAACGGGTTAAAGTGCGCTCCCGACAAACGTCCCGACGATGGGACTGCTCGGTGATTCCAAAGTCAAGGCCCTGCTCGCTGGGTTCGTGCTTTCGCTGGTTTTGCTCGTCGGTATCGCCGCGCTCGGACTGCTGGCCGCGCTCTCCGCGCTCGGCAACCCGGAGTACGCCAACACCCCCCTACTTCTGGTCTTCCTCGACGCCGCCGCTGTGTACATCGTGGCGTTTCTGTTGGACGCACTCGTTGCGGGACTGCTGTTCATCGGATTGGTCGTGGCCGCCGCGCGAAACGTTTCAATGCCGCGGAACGACCGCCTCGCCGGACTCGTCCGGCGGGCGGAGCGACTCCACCCGCATGCCAGTTCGCTCGGTCTGTCGGAACGCGTCGAACCGACGACCGAAGACCGGATGGACGAGTTGAAAGAACGGTACGTGACGGGCGAAATCGGCGAGGCCGAGTTCGAACGCCGGATGAAACGCCTCGTGGACGAGGACGTGAGCGACGAAGAAGTTCGGCGAGAGCGCAGACGAACCGAACGCGAATACGAGTACTGACCGATTGACGGAACCCAGACTGTTGACGAAGGGCAGTTTCTCGACTTCGACAACCTAAAGCGGACTGCTTCTGTCGTCACTGATATGGACTACCACGAGGCGGCGAACTTTCTTTTCGACTTGCGGCGATTCCGCCCGAAACCGGGGACGGACTCCACCGCAGACCTCCTCGCACACCTCGGCGACCCCCACGACGGCGTGCAGTTCGTACAGGTAGCGGGGTCGAACGGAAAAGGGAGTACCGCCAGAATGGCAGAGCAAGCGCTCAGAGAGGCAGGATTGACGGTCGGCCTCTACACGTCGCCGCATTTCGACGACGTTCGCGAGCGCATCACGGTCGATGGCCGAAAAATCACGAAATCCACGATGATCGAATTCGTGGAGGACGCCCACGATTACGTCACCGACCGGGCGGTAGACGGCAACTCTCCGACGTTCTTCGAAACGATGACCGCGATGGCGCTGTGGTATTTCGGCCGCGAGGAAGTCGATGTCGCCATCCTCGAAGTCGGCATCGGCGGGCGCTACGACGCGACGAGCGTCGTCGACCCGATTGCCGCTGCGGTGACGAGCGTGACGCTCGAACACACGGGAATCATCGGCGAGACGGTCGAGGAAATCGCCCGTGATAAGGCACACGTTGCGCCAGCCGACGCGCCGTTGGTCACCGGTGCGACAGGGGACGCCCTCGACGCGATTCGGGAGCAAGCGGGCGACGTTATTTTGGTCGGGGACGGAAGGGACGCCGAAAGCGACGTGCAAGCCACCTACGAGGGCCGAACGAACCACACCGAGGCCGCGATTTCCCTGTCGGGGGCGGACTGGGAGGTCGAAACCGCGATTCCACTGCTCGGCGAGTATCAGGCCCAAAACGCCGGCATCGCAGCGGTACTAGCCCAGCAGGTCGCCGACGTGAGCGAGAACGAACTCGCCCGAGGGTTGCGAAAGGGATTCTGGCCTGGCCGGTTCGAAGTGATGGGAACTGACCCACTCGTCGTTCTCGACGGGGCGCACAATCCGGGAGCGTGTGAAGCACTCGCCGAAACCATCTCGGAGTTCGACTACGACGAGTTCCACCTCGTGTTCGGCGCGATGCACGACAAGGATGTGCAGGCGATGGTGGACGCGCTTCCGGTACCGAACCGTGCCGTCGCTTGCCACCCGAATCTCGACCGCGCGGAGGACGAAGAAGTCCTCGCACGCGCGTTCGAAACGCACGGTGCGGGCGAGGTTGCACGAGTGAGTTCGGTCGAGAGCGCGCTGGAAAACGCCCTCGCGGAGGCCGAAACGGACGATTTAGTTCTCGTCACGGGGTCGCTGTTCGCGGTGGCGGAGGCACGAACGCGATGGACGCGGGGCGAAATTCCGAAACGAATCGGCAATCTGGAGGAAGCACAAGAGGCGCTGGAAGGAACGGACGTCGCGGAACACGGGGTCTGGAGAATGCGAGGAAAAGCAGTTCACCGCGTGCTGAAAACGCGCGTACAGGTTCGACAAGCCCAGTACATCAAAGAGGAAATGTTGCGCCTCGGCGGCGAATGTGCCCAGTCGGGCCTGAGCGACCGCGATGACGAGAACATCGACGTGTTGCTCATGGGGACGCTAGCTCAGTACAAACGACTCGCCGAAACGTTGGACGGAGAACATTACGGCTTGTCGGTGTTCGCGGATGAACTCCGGGACACCCTCGGCATTCAAAAGGGAGAGTGCGAGCACGGCTACCCGTGGGAAGGTCGGACGGCGGTGATGGGCATCCTCAACGTCACGCCGGACAGTTTCCACGACGGGGGTCAGTACGAAGTCCACGAGGACGCCGTCGAACGCGCGAAAGAGATGGTCGAATCGGGGGCGGACATCATCGATGTTGGCGGCGAAAGCACCCGACCCGGAGCGGACGAAATCTCGAACGAGGAGGAAATCGAACGGATCGTTCCGGTTATCGAGGAAATCAGCGATTTGGATGCGATGATTTCGGTGGACACGAGAAAAGCGGCGGTCGCCCGCGCGGCACTCGAAGCGGGTGGAGACATCATCAACGACGTATCGGGCCTCGCCGACCCTGAAATGCGGTTCGTCGCCGCCGAGTATGACGCGCCTCTCGTGGTGATGCATAGCCTCGACGCGCCCGTGGTTCCCGAACACGTCGTCGAATTCGACGACGTGGTGGAGGACGTTATCGCGGAACTGGAAGAGCGCGTTCTCCTCGCGGAAAAAGCCGGACTCGACAGGAGCCAAATCATCGTCGACCCCGGACTCGGATTCGGCAAGCACGCCGCCGAGAGTTTCGAACTGCTCGGTCGGACGGGCGAGTTCCACGGACTCGATTGTCCCGTCCTCATCGGCCACTCGCACAAATCGATGTTCGAGCTCATCGGACAGGAGGCGGGCGAACGCGGTTCCGCGACGGTCGCCGGAACCACGATCGCCGCGGAGCGCGGTGCAGACATCGTCCGCGTTCACGACGTAGAAGCGAACGTCGCCGCGATTCGTGCCGTCGAAGCCGTCGAATCCCCCGATACTTTCGGCGAACCATAGAGTGACATGGACGTGGAATGACACCTTCGATATGGACGTTCGCGCCCTCGAATTGGACGACCGGTATGACTACCGGAGCGTTTCCACGTGTTCGCTTTCCCCGGACGAAAAACGCGTCGCATTCGTCGTCACCGAATTCAACGAAGAAGCCGACGAATCACAGCAGTCGCTGTTCGTCACACCCACCGACGGAAGCGATGACCCATACCGACTGACGCGCACGCCCGGCGTCGGGTCGCCGAAATGGTCTCCGGACGGAACGAAACTCGCGTTCACTGCCGCCCGAGAGCGAGACGTGTCTCTCCAAGTAGGATACGAGGATGACGCTCCCGATGAGCCGAAATCCCAGGTGTGGGCGTTCGACTTCGAACGCGGCGGCGACGCCCGCCAGCTGACGGAGCGTGAGGAAGGCGTCCGTGAGTTCGATTGGGGGCCGGACGGTGACCGACTCGTCGTCTCGGCCCGCGACCCCACCGAGGACGAACGGGAGTACATCGATGCCCGACGAACCGACGACGCACCCGTTGAAATCGAGCGACTGCAACACAAGTTCAACGGACAGGGATGGCTCGATAGCGTCACGACCTACCTGTTCGTCGTGGATGTAGCGACTCGCGAGGAACGCCGACTCGACGACGCCTTCGGCAGCGGGGCACACGAACCGTTGTCGGGACTGCAGCCCGCATGGGGTCCGGAACGGATTGCCTTCGTCTCCAATCGCACCGACCGCCCCGACGATTCGATGGCGATGGACGTGTACACCATTGCTCCCGATGGGAGCGACCTGCGACGAATCACCGACGGCGAACTCTCCGCTTCGAATCCAAGCTGGGGGCCTGACGGTCGCCGGCTATCGTTCGTCGGCAGTGACCCGACGAACTGGTACGTTCCAAGTCAGGCGTACGTCGCCGAGGGCGAGACGTACCGGTCTGTTTCCGCCTCCCTCGACCGAACGGTGGTTGGCACACCCCATTGGACGGGTGACGAGACGCTCCTCTGTCCCATCGGGGACGGCGCACGAACTCGGTTGGTTCGACTCGATGCGAATCGGGACGACCCGGAGCGCGTGTTCGACGGGCAGAGCGAATACCGGACGATAACGGCGTTCGATGCGACCGAATCGACCGTCGCGCTCTGTCTCACGGGGGCGGACGAACCGGCGGATGCGTACACGATGCCGGTGCCGACTGCGCACGGCGATGGTGGCCCCGAGCTGACTCGACTCACGGCGATGAACGAGGAGTTCGTCGAAACGGTGGCAACGCCCCAGTGTGAGCGCATTACGTTCGAAAACAGCGATGGCGACACCGTGGAAGCGATTGCATATCTGCCAGCCGATTTCGACAACGCAAATCCCGAACCCCGGCCGCTCATCACCGCGATTCACGGTGGCCCGGCGACGTACGACGCGCCACGATTCGGCTTCGATGACTGCTACTGGACGGGAAGAGGGTACATCGTCCTTCGGGTCAATTACCGAGGGAGCACCTCCTACGGGCGGGAATTCAGCGAAGTCATTCGCGGCGAGTGGGGGCCGCGCGAGAGCGACGATATCATTTCGGGCGTCGAGTGGTGTGTAAAACAAGGATGGGCGGACGACGACCGACTGTTCGTCACCGGTTTCTCGCAGGGCGGTATCAACACGGTTCACGTCATCACACGGACGGATATGTTCGCGGCCGCCACGCCGGAACACGGCATCTACGACTTCTACTCCCTTTTCGGAACCGGTGACCTCCATCAGTGGTACGAAAACGACGTTGGCCTTCCGTGGGAGGAACCGGACGCCTATCGTGCCATGTCGAGTCTCACCGATGTTGGCAACATCGACACGCCGACGCTCGTCACCGCCGGGGAGAACGACTGGCGCTGTCCGCCGACGCAGGCGGAACAACTCTACGTGAGTCTGAAAAAGGAAAACGTTCCCGCGAAACTCGTCGTGTATCAGGACGAACATCACGACATCGGCACGCCCGAGCGTGCCTCTCATCGATTGCGGACGCTCACGAACTGGTTCGAGCGTCACGACCCTGCACAGTAAAAAACGAAGCTGCGAGACGCGGGACTGCTGGTTTTCGATTAGTTGCCGATGTCGACGAGCGCCTGCCACGTGTTCGGCCCGACGATACCGTCAACCGCAATGCCAGCACTCGACTGGAAACTCTCGATGGCCCCTTCGGTCTCCGAACCATAGTAGCCCGTCCACGGCGATACTGTAACCTTCGTCGTAGCGCAGGTGGTGCTGGGCGGCATAGGTCGTCCAGTACGGGTCGTCGCTCGAACTCGTGACGTAAACGACGAGGTTACTCCATGTGTTCGGGCCGACGTAGCCATCGACCGTGAGTCCCTGTGCGGACTGGAAGCTCTTGACCGTGCTCTCGGTTTCCGGGCCGAAACTGCCGTGGTGGGCGAGGTTGTAGCCGTGGTGTTCCAGCAGATACTGAATCGAATACACTGCTTCACCCGTGTCGCCGCGCGTGTACACCGGCCACAGGTACCACCACTGCCGCCGTCGCCGAGTCCGGGCTAGTCTTCCGGAATCGGGTTGTCCTTGTCAACCCAGTCGCCGGGGCTACCGGGGACGTAGACGTAGCTTCCGTTTCGTTTGATGTCCAAGTGAAGATGTGGTTCGTAGCCACCGCTACCGCCGAGGTCTGCGATGTGCTGGCCGCGGCTGACGTAATCGCCGTCGTTCACCCGGAGGTCGGACTGACAGTGCGCGTACCGCGTCTGGTAGCCACCGTCGTGATTGATTTTCACGCGATACCCGTAGCCGCTGGCGTAGTCCGCGTAGACCACCGTTCCGGATTGCGCCGCGTAAATCGGCTGTCCGGTTTCCCAGTCGATGTCGACTGCACGGTGGGTGCGTGTTCCGCAATCACGGCTATCGTAGTAGCCGGACGTGACTTGGCCCGTGGTCGGCCAGTAGAAATTGTCAGATGCCGCGGTGGCGGTGGCAGACAGTGCTGGAATGGTAAGAGCAGTCGCTCCAACGGTACGGAGGAAGTTTCGCCGCGTATTTTTCTCTTTATTTGTTGATAAAATTTATAAAAAATTTGATTATTAAATAACTCATCCAATGCGGAAAATGACCGATATGATAGAATAGAAAGATATTCATCGAATGAGACAATTAGATCAGAGATCCGCCGCCCGGAATCTGAGATATCCCAGACTGACCGGGACGACCGCCCAGGCGACCAGCATCACGAGTCCGAACCAGTCGGAAAGGTAAAACGGAACCTCACCGACAGGCCCGATACCGAGAACCGCGTTTGGCGACTCCGGCAGAACCGCACCCATGGCTGTGGTGTAAGCGGCACTCGGGGTCATCCCCGACAGGAACAACGCCCAGTTCGGGTACTCCTGAATCGGGACGAGACGACCTTCCAACAGGTAGAGCGCACCGAGGGGCACGACATCCCAGAGTAGTTCGAGGACGACGAACAGCCCGATAGCCATCGCCGTGGCGCGAGTTCCCGACCCGGTCGTCGCCGAAAAGCCGACGACGAGGCTGATGTAGGCGAACGCGTACAGCACCGTCAGCAGGACGAATACCACGTAATCGACCGGCGTGAAGGTAGCGTACTTCGCAAGCACCACGATTGCCGCCACTGCGAAGCCGATGACGATGGGGAGCGCCAGGACGACGGCACGACCGACGACCTTCCCGAGAACCACGTCCCTACGCGAGTGGGGGTACGAGAGCATGAGTTTCATGCTCCCGCTTTCACGTTCACCGGCGACGGACTTCGCCGCGACGACGACTGCCGTGATGGAGACGAAGAGCGTGGCTGGGGCGGCGAGGAAGAACATCAGCCCGAGCGCCGAGAGCTCTCCTGCCTCACCGCCGAGACCGGGAAGTTCGGCGTAAAGGTACGCCATCCCGGCCGCGAAGAGGACGAACAGCGCCGACAACGCCCAAAGCGTCTTCGAGAGGCGGGCATCTTGGAAATCTTTCCGTGCGACGACGGCCCAGCTCATGCCGACACCTCCGTCGTCCCGACGGTCGAGTCATCGGCCGTGTAGGTCATGAACAGCTCTTCCAGCGAGGCTTCTTCCGTGCTGAAGTCCTCGACACCCACGCCTCGCGCTTCGAGTGCGTTCAGTACCGCCGCTTTGGAGCGAGATTCCAGCGTCACCGCGACTGCCGTATCGGTTGCCGTCGCTTGCGAAACGCCCTCAACCGCGCGGACGGCGTCGAGCGTCAGTTCGTCAACCGGACTGTCGGTGGTAATCGACAGCGTCTGCTCGGTGCTGACCGCGCTTCGCAGTCCGTCGATGGTATCGACGGCGACGAGTTCCCCGCCCATCAGGATGCCGACGCGGTCACAGACCGCTTCGACCTGTTCTAAGATGTGACTGGAGAAGAACACGGTCGCACCGCGGGCGCGTTCTTCCGTGATGATTTCGCGCATTTCGCGGGCACCCTTCGGGTCTAACCCCGTCGACGGCTCGTCCAAGATGAGCAGATCCGGTTCACCCACGAGTGCCATCCCGAGGACGAGGCGCTGTTTCATCCCCTTCGAGTACCCGCCCGTCTTTCGGTCGGCGGCGTCCGCGATACCGACGCGTTCGAGAATCGCATCGGGGTCGTCATCCGCACCCTTCGAGCGAATGGCGAACTCGACGTGCTGTCGGCCCGTCAGTCGGTCGTAGAGGTGATAGCCGTCCGGCAGGACGCCGACTCGCTTGTGGACTTCGAAGCTTTCGCTCTGGGCGTCGTGTCCGAGTACGCTTGCAGTTCCCGCAGTCGGGCGCACGAAATCGAGCAGGATGTCGATGGTCGTGGATTTGCCTGCGCCGTTGGGGCCGAGGAAGCCGAAGATTTCGCCTTCCTCGACGGTGAGGCTGACATCGCGGAGTGCGGTTACATCTCCGAACTGTTTGGTTACACTGTTTAACTCAATAGCGGCCATACAATTTATACGCACGACACCTATATAAAGATAGACTGACTGCTACTCTCAGACACTGAGACGTTCAATATCGGGGAAAAAGCGTTAGAAAAATCCGAACGAATTCTGTACGTCGCGGTAACAATCGAGATACTGCTCCAACACGGGTCGATGGTGGTACTTCTCGAACGCATCGTTTTCCGTCATCTCCGGCAGGTTGGCCGCTGACCGAAGCGCGTCGGTAAGCTCCCGTTCGCTCGTCGTCCGGAACGTGCGTTCTTCGCGTTCGACCAGTCCGTGCGCGCTCGATTCGACGTGATACTCCACGACGCCAGCACAACCGCATGCAAGCGCACGGAGGAGGTCGGGAACGCTTCCCTTCTGGCCGTCTGGACGTAGACGTTTGCGCCGCGAAACAGGGGAATTCGCTTTTCGGGAGGTTGCAACCCGGTGAATTCGACGCGGTCATCGATTCGAAGGTCTGCGGCCTGTCGTTCGTACTGGTCGCGGGCGGGGCCGTCGCCGATGACGACCGCGTGCCAGCCTTTATCCCGTAGTTCGGCCAGCGCGAGCAGGAGACTCTCCAAATTTGCATCTTCGTCGAGTCGGCGCGAGTAGACGATATCCGCGCCATCGACCACCTGTGCCTCGCGGATGGCATCCATATCGATGCTGTTCGGAATCACACGCACATCGTCGCCGCTCGCGCCGAGTTCCCGAACGCGCGTTTTGACCGTTTCCGAGGGTGTAATGACCTCGTCCGGCGCACGCGCCGCCATCTGAAGGGATTTCGAGGCGATACCCATCCCGGCGGGCGGTGCCTCGTACCAGTCCACGACGAGCGGTGCACGGGCGAGTTTGCTCGCCGTTTTCGCCGCCACGACGTGTTTCGGAACCGCAGCGGCGTGAATCACGTCCGGTTTCACGCGCCGGAGCGCACCAGGAAGTGAGAGCAAAGCGTCGCGAGGGAGTCTTTCCGGGGGAGTCAGTGGTCACTGCGTGGTAGGCCACGTCCGCCTGTTCGAAGGTTTCGTGCTCACCGTCCCACCACTGTGCACAGAGGATCGTGACTTCGTGACCGCGGTTGGCAAGGAGTTCCGCGGTTCGACGAAGCCGACGGGCCGCCCCCGTTTCCTCGTGTTGAACCGTCACCTCAGCGACGAACGCGACGCGCATACCTGCCGTCACGAAACGAGAAAGTAAAAGTCTTCTTTCATTGAAACCCGCTCACTGGAACCAGCGGCTATCGTCGAACTCCAGCGCGAGATCCGGTGTTGCGCCCTGGAATCGCCTTCGCCAGCAGTGCCGGTCGTAAAAGTGTGCGAGCGCCGTTATCCCGAACAGTGCGAGCACGAACACAGCGAGTTGGAAGCCGGAAAACGGAACTACCCCAACCCAACCGAGGACGACGAGCAGCGCAGCGACCCCCGAGAGGGAGACGTACAGCTTGTGCCACGGAATCGTCGTCTGCGAATCGGTCGCAAGGTACAGTTCGAAGTTCTGTGCGCTGTCGGTGAACGAGACCCGTTTCGAGTCGCGGTTGTACGTGACGATACCTATGTTTTCCAGTTTCGGGAGATGTGTTTGGTACAGCGCACTGTACACCGATTTTCGTTGTTCGGGTGATACCGTCTCTACATCGATGTTGTTCTCCCACGCTGCGATCTGTTCGGCAAGTTCTCCCAGTTCGACGGGACGACCCTCCTGATTGAGATAGTACAGAACGTATCTGCGACGAAGATTTTTTACCGCATCGTACACCTCCTGCTTTGAAAACGCGCGCGACCGTGTCTGGTCGGGGCGTTCTCTAGTTCGTGTCGTGTTCATACCTCCCCCCTGATACTCTCCACACGCCAACTACCCGCATAAATCAGCAACTCCGTTCAGTCCGTATCCAGTGATGTCCGTTCCGTGTGAACGATTCCTCGACGGACAAACCGAGAATTATGCCAACGCCATGAGGACACGAGGATTACGCGATACAACGCATTGCGCAGGCGATTCAACCGACTGTTACCGCCCGATTCGAAACGAAAAACGTCAGCGTTACATCTCCATTTACGACCGTTCGAGCCCTGCTAATGCGAGACTAGTGGTTGCTCTTACCTTCCGGGTCGATACCCTGCTGGCAGGCTGTCGCGTTCGGGTGCTGGCGACTGAGAATCGGTGTCTCCTGTCCATCGTCGTACACTTTGACGGAGGTAACCACGGTTCCCGTTTCACCTTGATTCGGTGGCAGTACGGGTGTGGTTCCGCTCACCGGGCCGTACTCGAAATGGGACGTGGCGACGCCGTCCGGAGCGTACCATGTCGTTCCGACGGCGACACGTTCCGCTGACCCTCGGACGGAAACGGCGGAGCAGTTGACGAACGCGACCTGAAGGTCATCACTCGTCACGCCGCTACTGGCCGTCGCATGACCGACTGTTTCGCGGTTCTTGTCCGACGCGTGAGCGCCTTTCACGTCGACAACGACTCCACTTCCGGTGACGAGCAAGCAGACGACAACGACTGCAACTGCTTGCCGTGCGTGTGCAACGTGCATAGCGACTGCCGGTCACACGCAGGGGTTTTTGTTATATGCCGAATACCGGACGGTAACGGCGGCTACAGAAGGCGAATGCTTGCGTTACCGACCTCAGACATCCTCGGGGTGGTCTTGCAAATGGGTGATTTCGACCATCACGTCCGGAGTTTCGTCGTCCGGTCTGCGGAACGTCCATGAACGGTCGAACCGAATTCCGTTGCGAGCACTTATCTCGATCAGTTCACTGAGTTGTTTTTCGAACTCGTCCAACGAGAGCAGTTCCATTTCACCAGTCACGACGCTAACATCCGGAGGTATCGGGAGTGAACCGTCGTTTGTTGTCGTACACCTGTACCGTCCCCGTCGTATCGACGCGTATCGTGCAGTCGTGGAACGGAAACTGCACCTGCCCGAGACCAGGTTCGTCGTTGACGTTGAACGAACCGACGAGCGTTTCGAGTGCGTCACAATCAACCGTCTCTTGAAGCGGTGGCATCTCTTCTATCGGTGTGTCAGTCACGCTAGAAACGGCCTCGCTCACGGTGACGACGATACTATCCGTCTCATCCCCGTCGAATGAGAACTGATTTATCAATTTAGAACTAGTATTATTGTACCGATATGTATCATCCATATTATATCATACATCAGATATCAGATCAAGATATCGATTCTACAAAGTCCGTGGCTTTGCATCTCCGTTCTTTAAGTACTACGAAAGGTAATTTGAAATATCAATTTTATTTTTGATATGTCTCGCCGATAGCTACCGCTTACCAAAGTACTTTCACACCTGCATCGGAAGGAAACGTCAATGACTACGTACGATTTCGAGCGATATCTGAACGTCCGAAGTGCACACAGTGCTTCCTTCGGGCCGGACGGTGAACGGCTGAGCTTTTTGCTGAACACGACGGGCGTACCGCAAGTGTGGCAGCTGGACGAACCGGAAGCATGGCCCCAACAACTCACGTTCGACGACGAACAAATCTCGTTTGCCTCGTGGTCACCGGAGCGCGATGAACTCATCTTCGGGATGGACAAGGGAGGAAACGAACGTAAGCAGTTCTTCCGACTCGACGGAAACGGCGAAACGATCACTCCGCTCACGAACATGCCAGATGCGAAACATCGCTGGGGCGGGTGGAATTCAGACGGGTCGCAGTTCGCGTTCACCTCGAACCGCCGTGAAAACGCCGTTTTCGACGTGTACATCCAAGATCGCGATGCGGTCGGGGACGACGCCGAAATGGTGTACGAAGGCGACGGGTGGCTGTCACTGGCTGGCTGGAGTCCCGACGACGACCGACTCGTGGTCGTCGAGGCTCACTCCTCGTTCAACCAAGACCTCCACGTTCTCGACATCGAATCCGGCGAACTCGAATATGTGACGCCACACGAGGGACACGTCCGCTATGGAAGTATCAACTGGGGGCCGGACGGGGACGCGCTCTATCTCGTTACGGACGAGGGGAGCGACACGCTGTATCTCGGGCGTCTCGACCTCGATACGCTCGAAATCGAAGTCGTGGAAGAGGGCGGCGACTGGAACGTCGATGGCGTCGCACTGGACGAGGAGTCGGGTCGTATCATCCACTCACGCAACGAGGATGGCTACACCGAACTCGCGGTCGGTGAGTTGACCGGCGACACGACCATCCGCGAGTTCCCGACGCCGAACCTTCCCCGAGGAGTTGCAGGGGGCGTCAGTTTTGACCCCCACGCGGAGCGTTTCGCCCTCACCGTCACGGGAAGTACGAACAACACGAACATCTACGTGGTGGAAACCGAGACGGGTGAGGCCGAACGCTGGACTGATGCATCAACCGCCGGAATCCCACCGGAAACGTTCGTCTGGCCAAAACTCGTTCACTTCGAGAGCTTCGACGGACGAAAGGTTCCGGCATTCTTCTCAGTGCCGGAGGATGCCAAAGCGGACGAGACGCCAGTCATCGTGGACATCCACGGCGGGCCGGAATCCCAGCGACGGCCTTCGTTTAGCCCGACCAAGCAGTATTTCCTGAATCGGGGCTATGCCTACTTCGAACCAAACGTCCGCGGGTCGTCGGGCTATGGCAAGAAGTACACCCATCTGGACGACGTGGAAAAGCGGATGGACTCGGTCGCCGACATCAAAGCGGGCGTCGAATGGTTACACGACCAAGGAGTCGTCGATGCCGACCGAATCGTCGCAATGGGCGGTTCCTACGGCGGGTTCATGGTGCTCGCGGCGCTGACGGAGTACCCCGATCTCTGGGCCGCCGGGGTGGACATCGTCGGCATCGCCAACTTCGTCACGTTCCTCGAAAACACGGGGGACTGGCGGCGAAAACTTCGGGAGGCCGAGTACGGTTCGCTCGAAACCGACCGTGAATTTTTGGAATCGGTCAGCCCCATCAACAACATCCAGAACATCGAAGCCCCGCTGCTCGTCCTTCACGGTGCAAACGACCCGCGCGTGCCGGTCGGCGAGGCCGAACAAATCGTAGAGGAGGCGAGAGCACAGTCCGTCCCCGTCGAGAAACTTATTTTCCCCGACGAGGGCCACGGCTTCTCGAAACTGGAGAACCGAATCGAGGCCTACACCAAGACGGCGGAGTTCTTGGACAAGTACGTCTGAACTATCGTCGTCTCACGGAGTGGCTTTTCAGGAAAAATCGGTCGGGCTACGCCGACCGTTCGTCGGGCATGGCGTCAAGCTGTCGAAGCATGCCAAGTGCGTCCCAGACGACGTGCGCTTCGACGATTTTGCCGTCTTTGACGCGGTCGAACTCCATCCCCTCGTTTTCGACCCGCTTTCCGGTCGGTTCGATGCCCATCAGTTCGCCGTCGTGAGCTCCGCTCGCAGTCCAATGAACCGCAACCCGATCCCCCTCGGCGACCATGTCGTGGATGGTGAACTCGAGATCCGGGAACGCGGAACGGTACAACTCTACCGTCCGTTTGAACTCTTCGCGGCCGCGAATCGGCTCGGGTTGTCCCGATTCGTGTGCGACGAAGTCGTCGGCAAGAAGGTCGTCGATCAGGTCGAATCCCCCCTCGTCAAAACTCTCTTCGACGAATCGTCGGACGATTTCTTCGTTTGCCTGTGGGCGGCGCTCTGCTTCGGCCATTACTATTCACCCCATGCTAATGTACGCCATGCTATAGCATATCAATATCGTCGTGCGCTACCGTTGGTTGTTTGCTCAGTACGATCCCGGAATCAATCGAGGTCACAGCCGCACGACATCGTAATCAGTTCCGGTTGCTGAACGAGCGCACGAGGACTTACAACTCCTTTTCGTACACGTATTCGCCGACATCGAATCCGTCGGCCTCACGCTCATCGACGCGTTCGAACCCCCGCGATTCGTAGAATCCCACACCAACCTCGTTGTCGGCGAAGACGCTCAGTCGAAGTCGCTGGGCTCCGCGGGTGCGCAATCGTTCTTCCACACGGGCAAGCAGACGGCTACCGAGGCCCGACCCCCATTCGTCGGAGACAACGTAGATTCGAAGCAACTGAAAGACGGCATCCTCGTCCCGAGGAGCGACGTGAACGAATCCGAGGATATCGTCCCCTTCCGCGACGAAAAATTCGTGGTCGGAGCGGGTCGTGGTCTCGCGAAGACCGACGAGTACCACTGGTCGATAGTTTCGTCCATCTTCTCCGGCCCGATAATGTCGTCGTACCCGGTGTGCCACGACTCGCGGGCGACACGCTGGATGGTCGCCGAATCGTCCGGTTTTGCGGTTCGAATCGAAGGGGTTGGCATACGGACACACCCGTACGAACTTTCAAAAATGTTTCTCGAATCGTCGCATCGACACAGAACTTCCCATTGTCACAACTTGTCAATGAGGAGAAAACACATGTAGTAGGCCTACGAATCGCCGCTATGGCCGCCATTCAAACGAAGTCCCTCACCAAGCGATTCGGCGACGTGGTTGCCGTCCGCGATGTCAGCCTCACCGTCGAGGAAGGCGAAATCTTCGGCTTCCTCGGCCCCAACGGCGCAGGCAAATCCACGACCATCAACATGCTGTTGGATTTCATGCGCCCGACTGCGGGAACTGCAAGCGTACTCGGACACGACGCACAAAAAGAACCGCGAACCATCCGAAATCGTATCGGAATCCTCCCGGAGGGATACGACCTCTACGACCGCCTCACCGCGCGTGAGCACCTCGAATTCGCAATCGACGCGAAAAACGCGGACGCACGGCCGATGGATCTAATCTCCCGCGTCGGTCTCACGCAGGAAGACGCCGACCGAAAGGTCGGCGGCTATTCGAAGGGGATGGCTCAGCGCCTCGCGCTGGCGTCCGCGCTGGTCGGCGACCCCGACTTGCTCATCTTGGACGAACCCTCTTCAGGGCTCGACCCGCATGGAATCGCCGAAATGCGCGAACTCATCCGGAACGAAGCCGAGCAAGGCACTGCCGTCTTCTTTTCGAGCCACATTCTCTCCGAGATCGAGGCGGTCTGTGACCGCGTCGGCATCATGAACAGCGGTGAACTCGTCGCCGAGAACACGGTCGACGGACTCCGCGAACTGTCCGGTGCGAGTTCACAGTTGCTTCTCACTGTGGAGCGTGTCCCATCCGAACTGAATGTGACCAGCATCGACGGCGTTTCCGGCGTTTCCGTCGAAGGTTCGACGCTCCGAGTGTCGTTTTCCAATCCCGGGAAGAAGGCACAGGTCGTCAAGCGTGTAGACGCCGCGACGAACATCACCGATATCGAGTCCGAAGAGGCCTCCCTCGAAGAACTGTTCAACTCCTACACGACGGGAGATAAGTCGGATGGCGAAGCGGCCGACAAACCCACGGAGGTATCGGCATGAGTTGGCTCTCGGTTGCGAAAAAGGACTTCACCGACTCTCGACGCTCGAAAGGGTTGTTGAGCCTCATCTCACTGTATGTCCTCCTTCTGGTTATCATCGTCTACTTCGCGGGCGAAAGTCCACAAAGCGCAATGACTGACGTGCTTCGACTGGTTTCGCTTATCGGCATCTTCATCATCCCCCTCAGCGCGCTCATCGTCGCGTATCTCGCCATCGCGGGTGAACGCGAATCGGGGAGTATCAAATATCTGCTCGGACTGCCGAACACCCGCCTCGACCTCGTCGTCGGGAAATTCGTCGGCCGGTCGGTCGTCGTCACTGTGGGCCTCCTGCTCGCGTTCGGTGTCGCCGCCGCACTCGGAGTCGTGTTTCTGGACAGTATCGACGTTGTCGTGTTCGGCGAATTCGTTCTCCTAATGCTGTTCTTTACCATCACGTACATCGGCATCGCAGTCGGCCTGTCGGCGACCTGTGGATCGCGGTCGCGGGCGATGGCGAGTTCGGTCGGCGTGTTCTTCGTGTTCAACGTCCTCTGGACTGTGCCGCAGATTTCGCCGTCCAGAATGCTTCGGTACGTCGCCGAGGATAAACTGGGGATGACGCTCGGGCCTGAGATCTACGAATTCGTGTTTCTCGTCAGTCCACCGTACGCGTTTCAACGTGCGGCCGGGCTCGTCTTCCCCGATCGGCCGATTTACTTCTCACGATACATCTCTCCCGAGGCGAGCATCCCGTTCTACTTGGAGGAATGGTTCATGCTCGTCATCCTCGGCGCGTGGCTCGTCATCCCGCTGGCTGTCGGGTACCTGTCATTCGAGCGCGCAGACCTCGGATAATCGCGTAGCTGTTTTTCGTTCCGAATACAGTATGCTTGAACCGTGAGTAGTAGATTCTAATTACAACATTGTTCAAATGTTTTTCATGAACGAATCTCGGATATCCTCCACCCCGAGGCAGTTCCACGAACAGGGTGAAATCACCCCGAAAACCGACGGTACGAGAGCGACCAGTCGGAGGACAGTGCCGTGAGTTGGGTCGTCGTCGCCCGCAAGGACTTCGCGGACGCCGTTCGCTCGAAGACGCTTTGGGCGATTACGGCACTGTTCGTGTTCGTCACTGCTGGCTTCATCTTTCTGCACAAATGGATCCACGAGAGCTACCCGGTCGAAGAGGCGCTGAGCCTCATCAGCTGGTCGTCAACCAGCGTCGTCCCGCTCACGGCACTGGTCGTGGCGTACCTGGCCATCGTCGGCGAGCGCGAATCGGGAAGCATCAAGCTACTGCTCGGCTTGCCACATACCCGCCGGGACGTGATTGTCGGCAAGTTCGTCGGGCGTGCAGGCGTCGTCGCGGTTGCAACCATCGCCGCGTTCGGTGCCTCCGGGCTCGTATTGGTCGTCAAATACAGGGCTTTTTCCGCAGGCGAATTCCTCGCACAGTCAGCGTTAGCGCTCCTCTTTGCACTGGTGTTCGTGAGCATCGCTCTCGGATTCTCGTCAATGACGGCCAGTCGTCCACGTGCAGTGGGCGGCGCATTCGGCCTGTTTTTCTTCTTCCAGCTCGGGTGGAAACTCGTCCCGTTGGCGGTCTATTACCTGATGGAAAGAAGGATGCCGACGAAACCATTTCCCAAGTGGTACTTTTTGACGTGGGTTCTCAACCCGGTGGAAGCGTACGAAATCGGGTCGAGATACCTTCTGAATCAGAACGAGCCGACTATCTTCGCATCCCTTGTCGCAGGTAAAATCCCGTTCTATCTGGAGGGGTGGTTCGCACTGGTCGTCCTCGTCGTCTGGCTCTGTATTCCAGTCACGCTGGGCTACCTTCGATTCCGGAGTATCGACCTCTACTAAGCGACGACTGCGATTTCATTCCGACACGGCGTAATTGTTCGCCAGTTCAATTCCCAAGTCATCGTCACCCAACTCGTTCAGCGTGTCCGAAAGCGAGGCTTCCAGCGACTGTATTTCGGAAACGAGTTCTTGGTACTCGTCGCGGCGTTCGAGTTCCTCCTGACTCATCCGAGTTTCGAGTGTCGCTCGCTTCGAGGAGAGCGTAAGCAACTGCTGCACATCGGTCGAATAGGTCGCTCGCCGTCCCAGCGTCGTAACGATGTCGTGTAACTGTTCCGGGGACGTTATCGGCTTGACGACGTAATCGTCGTACCCCAGTTCGAGAACGTCGAAATCGGGTTCGACAGCCGTAATCATACCGACCCGACAGTCGAGTTGTCGGTCGCGAATGGATTCGAGAACCTTGTCACCGCTCGCACGTGGCATGTCCCTGTCGAGGAGTGCGATATCGATGTTATCATCGACATAGTCCATCGCTTCGACGCCGTCGTATGCGGTGTAGACGTCGTACTCGTCACCGAGCCAACGGGTGTACAGGTCCGCTATCGGTCGTTCGTCGTCAGCAACGAGTATCGTGTGGTTGGTCACGAAATCACACTCCGGCTGACGGACTGCTGTCCGTCAGTCATCGGTTCGAATCCGTTTGAGGGGGTGCCTCGCTTGGTCGTTGGTGTATACATCGGTATAGGGGAATGCGTAGGCCAGCAGTTCGCCGGTGTCTTCCGAGGGGAGAGACGGATGTTTCAGACGCGCCGAAATCGGCGTTTTTCACCATTAACGGGAATTGAAACGAATATATTCCCGTCTGGCTGTTCACGACAAAACGTAGTGGCTGAAAATAGTTGAGGTCACATGTTTCCCACGAAACACGCTTAAGTACCGTCACCGATTTCTATTTGTTCACTTACCCATCCAACGACCGGAACGACCCGGAGATGAGGTTCGCGTAGCCACGACGTAGCCGACCGCCAACTGCTTGCGGAGAGATCATCAGTTCGTCAGCCAACTCCTCGAGCGTGATATCCCGTGGCCGTTCGAAATATCCTTCCTCGTAGGCGGTGATGAGCGTTTCCTGCTGTGCGGGCGTGAGGTTTCCTAGCTGCTGAATCGCCATATCCTGGAGGGAGTAAACGCGATGGACTTCTACGGGAATACCCTCCTGGCAACAGAATGACTGGAACGAGGACATCTGGTCCTGTCCGGGGAATCGAAGATGGAAGGTCCAACCGTCCACTGTCCCGTTTGCTTCCATCACCGTCGCGTTGGACTCCTCGATTCCTTGCACGAAGCCGGTAATCTCGTCGTTCCAAACCGCGCGAAACAGCGTTCCATCCGAGACGGAATCGAGTCTCGTGAGGTCTTGTATCACGGGTTCGGCACGCACAGCAGCCTCGAACTGGCGAACGTTGTCGCCCCATGCCCAGAAGAAGGGAAACACGGCGGTTCCCGTGGGTATAATCCGCTCAAGTTCGACCTGTAACTGCGACTCCGCTTGCAGTGCACGGCCAAGCGCGAACTCGTCGGCCGGGATCGAAATCTCCACGATGGTGCTCATATAATCAGTGCCACACCCGGACTCTTTCACGGAACTATCTTCAAAGTTATTGCCGCGGAGAATGTGCGAACAATTAGACAACTTCGGTCGCTGTCACAGCTTCGATGGCCGCAGCCTCGTTCATCCCACCGCCCAGTATCGTGTATCTATCACGGATTTCGTGGGCCGTGGTAAGCGCTTCGACGACTGTTTCGTCGTCGATACCGAGCCCATCCGCAGTTGTCGGCGCGCCGATAGTCGCCAGCGCATCTCGGATTCCCTGCCAGTTTCCGCCGTGGAGATATTCGGTGATGATGGAACCGACGCCGACCTGATGCCCGTGGAGGGCCGCACCCGGAGCGATGCGGTCGAGTTGGTGTGAAAAGAGGTGCTCCGCGCCACTTGCCGGGCGTGACGAGTCGGCGATGCTCATCGCCACGCCGGAGGAGACGAGCGCCTTGGTGACGACCCACGCCGACTCTTCCAATCCGGGTTTGATGGAATCCGCGTTGTCCACCAACATCTCGGCGGTCATCTCCGCGAGCGCGGCGGAGTAGCCCGAATATTCGACGTTTTGTAGGCGTTTCGCGAGTCGCCAATCCTTGACCGCAGTGTAGTTGCTGATGATGTCGGCACAGCCCGCCGTAGTGAGTCGCCACGGTGCATCCGCGAGGATTTCCGTGTCCGCGATGACGGCGAGCGGCGGTTCCGCGGCAACGCTGTGGCGGGTGTCCTTTTCGGGAATCGACCCCCGACCGCTGACGATGCCGTCGTGACTCGCCGCCGTCGGAATCGAGACGAAACCGCGTTTGATCTCGTCGCTCGCCATTTTGGCGATGTCGATTGCCTTGCCGCCGCCCACGCCGACGAGGTAGCCCGCGTTCACTTCGCGGGCCACCTCGATAACTCGTTGGACGGATTCGAAACTCGCTTCCTCGATGACGACCGTTTGGACATCCATTCCGGCGTCGTCGAACTGCGCGACGACCCGCTTGCCCGCCACGTCGTTCGGCGTCGGACTCGTGACGATCAACGGTGTCCCGTGGAGGTGTAATTCGGAGATAGCGTCCACTGTCTCCGAGAGGACGCCGTGGCCCACCACCACGTTTCGGGGCAGGCGAATCCAGGTCGATTTATCGAACATACTACTCATTCGTGATGGGACTGTGAAACAGTTTACCCTCCCGCGGGAAGTGGACGCGGATGCAGAAAAGGACGTTTCGAAGAGCACGTCAGTCGTGTCAATGGAATCAGGATAACGTCCACTCTATTTTGAGTGTCATCGAGAAACATCCACGCTATCTTTGAGAGTGTCGTCGGGAAATCACGACGAATTCAAATCGACCGATTCGACACCAATTCGAATGACACACTGCTAGTTTCGTCGTGGCGGTCGTGTATTGTCGTGAGTCGTCGTCAGCAATAGACACACAGAGCCTGAAAAGTAAGAACATCAGAAAGCCATACCCTGCAAGTCGGACGGAAACCGAATCTCGCAGGCTATATCGTATCGAGAACGCCCAGAACCTTCTCCTCCTTTTCACGACCGGGGTCGTGGTCGCTCCCGTCGCGGTCGCTCTCCAGATGCTCCTCGACCGCCCGTACCATCGCTTCCTCCACGGGCGTCGATTCCCACCCGAGCGACGCCAGTTTGGTCGTATCGAGGACGTGCGGGTAATCCCGATAGAGGATGTAGTCGTCCACCGAGAGACCGCCGGTCGAGAGTTCGCGGTCGCTGGCGTGAACGAGTTCCACGTCGGTCTCGAACGCGTCCGCGATGAGGGTCACCATCTCGTCCATCGTGACGAGCTGCTGGTCGCCGACGTTGTACGATTCTCCCGGTTCGCCCTCCTCGGCCACGATTCGGAGGGCACTGGCCACGTCCTCGACGTAGGCGCGGTGCCAGAGGTTCTGCCCGTCGCCGGGGATGAGGAGTCGATCGTATTGGTTTACCCGGTCGAGCCAGAAGTCGAGGCGCTCGGTGTAGTCGTGCGGGCCGTAGACGATACACGGTCGGACGCTCATCGCGTTCACGCCACGTTCCGCGGCCTCGAAGATTGCGCGGTCGCCTTCCGCCTTCCGCGGGCCGTAGGAGTCGTGGGAGTCGTCGGTGGTCTGTTCGGGCGTACAATCACAGAGTTCCGTCTCGTTTTCGCGCTTGGGAATTACTTCGGCCCCGTAAGCACTTCCACTGGAGATGTAGACGTAGCCGTCCACGTCGGCGAAGATTTCGGTTGCGGCACGAACCTCGCGGGGTTTGTACGCCACACAGTCGATAACGATGTCCGGGGCAACGTTCTCCTTTGCTCGTTCGAGCGCGGAATCGTTCGTCCGGTCGCCCTCGAAGTGGCTGACGCCATCGCTATCGGCGAACGGGTTGTCGTGATTGCCGCGGTTGAAGATGGTCACGTCGTATCCGTTGTCGAGTAGGTCAGTGACGAGGTGGCGGCCGATGAATCGGGTACCACCGATAACGAGTGCGCTGTCCATGGCGGGGTGATTTCGGGTGGTGGCGCAAAACGCTACCGAAGGCGGAGAACTGGGGTCGGTGCCGTGGTTTGGCGGGCACGCAATTTCGCTGGCCGGTAGAATGTTTATCTCTCATGCCACAGTAGTCCAAGTATGCAGGTACGCGAAGCGAGAACGGAGGACATCGCCGGAATGCAAGACGTAGCCGAGCGGTCGCTTTCGGCTTCCTACTCACATTTTGTGGACGAAGAGGTCATCGAACACGCCGTCGAGGAATGGTACTCCAACGAGAACTTGGAATCGGAGTTCCAGAGCCGGGGGATGCTGTTCCTCGTCGCGCTCGAAGGTGGGGACGTGGTCGGGTTCTCCCAGAGCGATATGCTCCCCGACGTTCCGGAGGGCAACATCCTCTGGTTACACGTCGACCCCGACCATCGTGGAGAGGGTGTCGGTACGGCACTCCTCGGCCGCACGCAGGAGGAACTCAAAGAGAAGGAGGTCGAGAAGTTGATGGGTCTCGTCCTCGCCGACAACGAGGAAGGCAATCAGTTTTACGAGGAACACGGCTTCACGAAAGTCAGCGAACGCACCGCCGAAATCGGCGACCAGACGTACACCGAGAACGTCTACGCGGAGACCGAAGAGGCAGTGTTGGAACTCCGTGAGTACGAGGACAGAACGCTGTACATCAACCGTGCGGAGAGCAGTCGCGGGTCGAAAGCACCCTTCTTCGCCGTCTTCACCGACGAGGACGCCGAAAATCGCTACGGCTACTTCTGTTCGAACTGCGAATCGTTCGACAACTCGATGGACAGCATGGAGCGAATCCAGTGCAACGACTGCGACAACAAGCGGAAGGCCGCCCGGTGGGACGCGGCGTACCTCTGAGTCCGCAGCGAGTCGTCTCAGTGCTTCGTCGGCAGGATACCGAAGACGGACGGGCGAACGATGCGAATGACGACCGTCGCCACGGAAGCCATGACGAGAACCGATGTGACGGTCGTCCAGTTCGCGGACAGATGCGCCCATAGCAGATAGATACTGACGAGATATAGCGTCGTCAGGAGGACAAGGTCTTTCAATTCACGACCGCCTTTGAGTTCCCGGCCAGTTCTCAATCGAACCGTGATGACGACGAGCGACATTCCGGCGGCAGTTGCAAACGTCGCGCCGAGAAACGTCGGGAGCGCCATATCGAGTTCGGGCGTCGAGTTCAGGATGAGGCTCCATCCGAGGAGACTGAAAAAGAGCCAAGCTGCCGTACGTCCGAACTCTTCACGGACGATGCGATTCGTTTGCTGATTCATGGAGGGTAATAGACTGTCTCGGTACGGAATGAAAAATCTTCTCCGAGAGCATTCTCGGTCAAATACATCGACGCTCGAAATGAAGCGGTGCGGTCAGTCCGCACCGCTTCTGACGGCGCTCGCGTTTTCGTCCACTCGTGCCTTCGGTGGCGGGGAGTTGCGGACATCCTCGCGACCCTCCTCAGCCACCGCACGCTCGTAGGCCTCGGGCATCACTTTCACGAACTGGACTAACGCTTCCTCCCACTCTGCCAGCAATTTCTCGGCGCGTTCGCTTCCGGTGTATGTCGCGTGATTCTCCACGAGACGGCGGAGGACGCGCTCATCGCGGGGCGAGAGGTCGGTTTCGAGGCTGACCATGTCGGTGTTGGTCTTTTCCGCGAACGCTCCATCGTCGTTTAACACGTAGGCGACGCCGCCGCTCATTCCGGCGGCGAAGTTTTCGCCAACGTCGCCCAAAACGGCCACGACGCCCCCGGTCATGTACTCACAGCCATGGTCGCCGACGCCTTCGACGACCGCCTTCGCGCCGCTGTTGCGGACGCCGAACCGCTCGCCAGCGACGCCGTTGATGTACGCTTCGCCCTCGGTCGCGCCGTATAGGGCGACGTTGCCGACGACGACGTTTTCGGCATCGTATCCCGAATCGTTCGGGATTTGCACGGCAATTCGACCGCCGGAAAGTCCCTTTCCGACGTAATCGTTTGCGGTTCCGGACAGGAACAGATCGACGCCCGACTGGCAGAACGCGCCGAAACTCTGCCCGGCGGTGCCCTCGAACCGACAGGAGATGGTTCCATCGGGGAGTCCGGATTCGCCGTACACTGCCGAAATTCGACTGGAGAGCATCGCGCCGACCGTTCTGTCTTGATTCGAAATCGTTCCTTCGATTTCGACCGACTCGCCGTCCTCGATGGCCGATTGTGCAGCAGTCAGCAGGACATGGTCGAGATGGTCGTCTGTGTCATGGTCTTGTTCCCGCGTTTTCGTTCGATTGTCGTCGCCTTTTCCACCATCAACGGGGTCGGCCAGCACAGCAGAGAGGTCGAGACGGCAGGCTTTCGAGTGGGTCGTCTCGCGTTGTTGGAGCAGTTCCACACGGCCGACCATCTCCTCGACGGTTCGGATGCCGAGTTCGGCCATGATTTCGCGCAGTTCCGTGGCGATGAACGTCATGTAATTGATGACGTGGTCGGGTTCACCGGGGAATCGCTTCCTGAGGTCTTCATCCTGCGTGGCGATGCCGACCGGGCAGGTGTTATTGTGACACTGACGGGCCATCACGCATCCACTGGTGACCAAACTGGCGGTGCCGAACGAGAACTCCTCAGCACCCAAGAGGGCCGCGACTGCAACGTCGCGGCCCGTCTTCATCCCGCCATCGACGGTGACTTTGATGCGGGAACGAAGCCCCGTTTGACGGAGCATCTGGTTCGCCTCGGCGAGGCCGAGTTCCCACGGCAACCCGGCGTTTTTGATGGACGTTCGCGGACTCGCGCCGGTTCCGCCGGAGTGACCCGAGATGTGAACCACGTCTGCGTTCGCCTTGGCGACGCCAGCGGCAATCGTCCCGATACCGGCCTCCGAGACGAGTTTCACGTTGATGTCCGACCCGTCACTGGCCGTCTTCAGGTCGTGGATGAGCTGTTTCAAATCCTCGATACTGTAGATGTCGTGCTGTGGCGGCGGCGAGATGAGGCCGACACCGGGCGTGGCGTGACGGACGTGCGCTATCGCTTCGTTCACCTTCCCGCCGGGAAGGTGACCGCCTTCGCCGGGTTTCGACCCTTGTGCCATCTTGATTTGCAGTTCGTCGGCGGACTGGAGGTACCTACTCGTAACGCCGAATCGACCGCTGGCGACCTGCTTAATGGAGCATTCGCGCTCCGTGTCGAATCGCTCCGGCGGTTCGCCACCCTCGCCCGTGTTCGACTTGCCGCCGATTCGACTCATCGCAATCGCGTTGTTTTCATGCGCTTCGGGCGACAGCGACCCGAGACTCATCGCCGCCGTAGAGAAGCGTTGGACGATATCCTCGACGGGTTCAACTTCCTCGATTGGAATCGGCTCCCGCCCGTCGATGTCGAACTCAAGCAGGCCGCGGAGCGTTTGCAGTCGCTCGTTCTGATCGTTTATCTCGCTGGCGAACGTTTGGTATTCCCCCTCGTCTCCTTGCCTGACGGCGCGCTGGAGCGCGCCGACGGTCTTCGGGTTCCACTGGTGGTGAATCCCATTCGAGCGGTGTTCGTACTCGCCCTGTCGGGCGAGTTTCGGGTCATCGCCGCCATCGAACGCCGTCTCGTGACGGGCGAGCACATCGGCCTCGATTTCATCCAGACCGATTCCCTCGGTGCGGTTTTCGGTTCCCGTGAAGTATTCGTCAACGACATCGCCGTTCAGGCCTACTGCTTCGAAAATCTGAGCACCGCGGTAGCTCTCGACGGTCGAGATTCCCATCTTCGCCATCGTCTTCAACAATCCCGTCTCCAACGCCGAGACGTAGGCGTCGATGGCCTCGGATTTCTCCGCTCCCTCGGGCCCGGCCACCAAATCCGCGATGGTCTCGTAGGCGAGGTACGGATTGACCGCACCTGCACCGTAACCGACGAGCGTCGCGAGGTGATGAACCGTTCGCGGGTCACCGGACTCGACCACGAGTTCGGTTCGGGTTCGCATACCCTCACGGACGAGATGGTGGTGAACCGCACCCGTCGCCAACAGGGAGGGAATCGGAACTCGGTCGTCGCCGGTTTGGCGGTCGGAGAGGATGACGATTTCCACATCCGCCTCGACCGCATCGCGGGCTTCGGCACGCACACGCTCGATGGCCACCTCGAGGCCGATGTCCGGGTCGAAGGTGATATCCACCACTTCGGTCGTGAGGTCGGTTTCCGTCACCGCCGACAGTTCCGAATCGGTCAATACCGGCGAGTCGAGGACGAGTTGCCGGGCGTGGGCCGGCGACTCTCCGAGGAGATTTCGCTGACGACCCAGTCGGGTTTCGAGGCTCGTTACCAGTTCCTCGCGAATGTAATCTATCGGCGGGTTCGTCACCTGCGCAAACAGCTGTTTGAAATACGAGAACAGCGGGCGGTCGAAGTCCGAGAGCACCGAAAGGGGCGTGTCGTCGCCCATCGACCCGACCGGGTCTTTCCCCTGCCGAGCCATCGGTTCGATGAGTTCGGTCAGTTCGTCGTCCGTGTAACCCCACACCGCCTGTCGCGCGCGAAGCGGCGGGGTCGTATTGGACGCGCGAACGGAACTGCCCGGTTCCGACGTGTCGGGGCCGGGAAGACGCAGTTGTTCCCGTTCGACCCACTCGGCATATTTTCGGTCGGTCAGTTCCTCGAACACGTCCTCGTCGGAGACGACGCCACCGGCCTCGGCGTCGGCGAGAAATAGTTGTCCGGGTTGGAGACGGCCGCGCTCGACGATTTCGTCGTCAGGGATGTCGAGCGCGCCGACTTCGCTCGCCATAACGAGGCGGTCGTCTTCGGTCACGTCGTAGCGACAGGGACGCAGTCCGTTACGGTCGAGCACCGCGCCGACGCGCTCCCCGTCGGTTGCGGCAACGAGCGCGGGACCGTCCCACGGTTCGACCAACGAGGCGTGAAAATCGTACCACGCCTGTCGGTCGTCGTCGGTTCTCGACCGCCACGCCTCCGGAACGAGCATCCGGAGGGCGTGTGGCAGGCTTCGTCCGTCCTGCAGGAGCAGTTCGAGAACGTTGTCCAAGGAGGCCGTGTCACTTTGGTCGCTTCGCGTCACGGGCATGATTCGGGAGATATCATCGCCGAGTCGCTCGCTTTCGAGATCGGTTTCACGGGCGGTCATCCAGTTGACGTTCCCCTGGATGGTGTTGATTTCGCCGTTGTGGATGGTTCGGCGGTAGGGGTGTGCGAGGTGCCACGCGCCGAGCGTGTTGGTGGAAAAGCGGGCGTGAACCATGGCGACGGACGATTTAAATCGGTCGGCGGCGAGGTCGAGGTAGTAGTCCGAGAGTTGTTCACCCGTCAGCAGACCCTTGTAGACCAGCGTTTTGCGGTCGAGCGAGCAGACGTAGAACCGGTTCCCGTCCTCGGTTTCCGGACTTCCAATTTCACGTTCGAGGACGCGCCGGGCGACGTACAACGTCGTGTCGAACGTTTCGACGGATTGGTTGGCGCTCGGTTCAACAAAGCACTGGACGACGGCGGGCTCGGAATCGAGCGCAGTTTTTCCGAGGTCGGCGTTGTCGGTCGGAACGGCGCGCCAGTGAAACACGGACAGTCCTTCGGATTCGAGACCGGTTTCGACTCGTCGCTGGAGAGCGCGTCGTGCGTTATCGTCGCGGGGGAGAAACAGCTGTCCGACTGCGTAGGTTTCGGGGAGTTCGCAGTCGAGTTCCGCCGCGAAAAAGTCGTCCGGTCGTTGAACGAGAATTCCGGCACCGTCTCCGGTGTTCGGTTCCGCACCCGTCGTCCCGCGGTGTTCGAGATTTGTGAGGAGCGAAAGCCCGTCGGTGACGGTTTTGTGGTCGGCGGTGGCATCGGCGTCGAGGTTCATTACGACGCCGACACCGCAGTTCGACCGTTGGTCGGTTGGGTCGGCGAGGTGCGTCGTCATATGCGACCGCATGGCAAAGATGCATAAGAGGTTTCTCCTGAAGGAATAAGGGAACATCATTGTCAATATGTGTTCCTTATATATTGGACATGTATTTGATTTCACAGCCAGAAATTTCGATTATCACAGTTGTATTGCTACCTGTCCGAGGAGCATCTCGAATCGACCAAGAAATAATAACGAACGGCCACTCGATATCGTTCGTTATTCGCCGCCGATATCGTCCGTTATTCGCTATCGATCAGCTTCTGTAAATCGTCGTCGTCGTAGTTCACCAGCAGTCTCGATTCGTCCTTGAACGTCTGCAAAACGACCTGCGTCGAGGAGTGTTCGACCCCTTCAGTGTGAATGATGCTGTCGATGTAATCCTGCAAATGGTCGTGGTCTCGTAGGTGCGCGATTATCGTGAACGATTTGTCACCGAGCATGAAGTAGACGGTCTGGACGGCGGAGATGTCACAGAGGGCGTCACCGATTTCCTCGTATCCCGGCCCGTATTCGCTCCGAATCTCCGTGATTGCGGTGAGTTCGAGACCTAGTTCGCGGGCGTCGAGTTTCGAGACGGTTCCCGAGAGAATTCCTTGTTTTCGATACTTATCAAGTCGGTAGTAGACGGTCGAGGTACTGATACCCAGTTCCTCGCTTACCTCGTCCACATCGATGTCACCCTCCCGGTCGAGCCAGCGAAGGATTTTGAAGTCCTTTTCGTCGAGATTGACGTCGGCCATATCTAACCAATCGTAGTCGGGTTTCTAAAACTTTGCTAAGGATTCGTGGTTTGGATGAATTTAGATGCGATAGATTTCAACACGTGTCTACAGAAGTGATTGTTCCAGCACACCTCATAAATATGTTTGAAATTTATGAACTGTAGTGCATATACTTTTCTTTTTGAAACCCAGGACGAAAAGACATCTGGAACAGTTCGGGATGTTCGCTATTCGTCGACCGAGCGTCGAGCGCGTTCCATGAGAACTCGATGTGTGTTTCGAATCGGGTCGTCCCCAGGTTGGCGCTGCCGATAACTTCCATCCGAATTCATCTCCCAACATTTGCGATTATCGGCGCGCAGTACGTCGAGAACCGTCTGGAGTTCCGAACGAAGCTCCGAGCAGGTGACGGGTGTAATCGTCTCAACGCGGTCGTCCAAGTTGCGGGTCATCCAATCGGCAGACCCGATGAAGTACCGTGGGTTGCCGTCGTTTTCGAAGTAGTAAATACGTGAATGTTCGAGGAACCGTCCGACGACACTGTAGACGTTCACTGTCTCGCTGATGCCCTCCAACCCCGGGCGGAGACGGCAGATGTCCCGAACGATCAGGTCGATATCGACGCCAGCCATCGCGGCGCGATACAGCTCTTCGACCATTTTCGGGTCTTCGAGCGCGTTCATTTTGGCGACGATTTTAGCATTCGTTCCCTCGCAGACCAGTTCCGCCTCGTTGCGAACCATCCGCGTGAATCGCTCGCGCATGTTGCCGGGCGCAATCAGGAGCTTTCGATACTCCTCGTGGTGGGTGTGGCCGGTGAAGAAGTTGAACAGTTCTGTCAGATCCTGACCGATTTCGCGGTCGGCGGTGAGCAATCCGAGGTCGGTGTACGTTTTTGCGGTTTCGGAGTGGTAGTTTCCGGTCGCGATGTGTGAGTACAATCGTACTCCATCTCCCTCTTCGCGGACGACAAGTGCCGTCTTGCTGTGCGTTTTGTAGCCGATGGTTCCGTAGGCGACGTGAATCCCTTCCTCTTCGAGGCGTTTTCCCCACTCCAAATTGTTCTGCTCGTCGAACCGCGCTTTGAGTTCGACCATCACCGCGACCTGTTTTCCGTTCCGTGCCGCTTCGATGAGGCTCTGGACGACCTTCGAGTCGCTGGCGGTTCGGTAAAGAGAAAGTTTGATAGCCAACACGTCGGGGTCGGTTGCAGCCTGTTCGAGGAACTTCTGTACCGTCTCGTCGAACGAGTGGTACGGATGGTGGACGAGCACGTCTCTCGACCGAATTTCCTCGAAGATGTCGAGTTCGTCCTCGGTCGGCGTCAGCCGTGGGTGTGGCTGTGGTGTCCACGGGTCGAGTTTCAAATCAGGTCGATCCAGCTCGACCAAGTCCATGAAGTCGTTGAACCCGAGCGGTGACGGGCGCTCGAACACCTCACATTTGTTCACATCGAGCTGTTCTATCAGCAAGGCACGGACTCTGTCGGGCATATCTCCCTCGATTTCGAGGCGGACGACTGTCGCGAATCGACGCTCGCGAAGCACCTCCTCGATCATGTCGATGAGGTCTTCCGCGACCTCTTCGTTCTTTCGTACCTCCGCGTTTCGTGTCACCCGAAACGTCGAGCAGTCGATGACGTCGGTGTTCGGGAAGAGCAAATCGAGATTTGCGGCGACGACCTCTTCTAGCAGAACGAAGGTCGAACCGTCGCCGACCTGCACCAGTCGCGGTCGGTTGCCGGGGATTTTCACGCGGGAGAAGGTCGGCTCGTCAGCCTCGTTTTCGCGGGTCAACACCGCGAGTGACAAGCTGAGGTTGGAAATAAACGGAAACGGATGGGCCGGGTCGAACGTGAGCGGTGTCAGCGTTGGAAGGACGGAACTCTGGAAATACTCCCGAAGTTCCTGTCGCTCCGATGGCGAACAGTTGTCGTGGGAAACGATGTCGATACCGGCGGCGGCGAGCGCGTCGTGAATCACGTCGTCGTAACACGCCGACTGGTAGGCAAACATTTCACGAGCGGTGTCGAGGATTTCTTTCCACTGTTCGGACGGCGTCCGCCCGTCGGGCGTCTTCTCGGTTACGTTCGCGGCCATCTGCTGTTTCAGCCCGCCGACGCGTTTACGGAAGAACTCGTCCATGTTCGTCGTGAAAATGGCGAGAAACTTCACCCGCTCCAGCAGTGGGTTTCGCTCGTCAAGCGCCTCGTGGAGCACACGCTTTTGAAACTCCAACTGACTCAGTTCGCGGTTTAGATAATATTCCGAAGTGGAGAGGTCGATATCTTCGGTATCCGGTTCGTTCCCATGTTGACTATCGCTATGCTCGTCGTCCGGTGGTAGCTCGTGCTCTGACATAATGCGTTGTGGAGGACACATTCATGGGGACTGGGGCGTAACGATGGAATCGTTGCTTCGTTCTTTTCCCCGTCCAACCGAGGGCTGTGCGACGAACTCGTCGCGTCGATAATCGTAGGCGGTGAGCGACCCACCGTACACACACCCGGTGTCGAGACCGACCGCGGACTCACGTTCGATGGGACGTTCGAGCACCGTATGACCGAAGAACACTCGACGCGAGTCGTCGTATCGTTCGAACCAGAACGGGCGGTCGTAGCTACCGTCCGGTTGGAGGGAGCGCGTCGTTTGCAGCTCATCGACCGAATGTTCGAAGAGCGGTTTTCGGGGGTGAACGCCGCCGTGAACGACGAGCGCGTCGTCCCACGAAATCGCTACAGGGAGCGAAGCCACGAACTCGCGTTCGGCCGGGCCGAATTCGGGAAGGACGGCGTCGCAGCGAAGGAGTTTTTCCTCGTTGTTCCCCCGAACCGAGAGCAGGTTGTCGTTCGCTTGCACGAGTTCGAGAACGCCGAGGCTGTCCGGCCCCTTTCGAATCAGGTCGCCGACGAACACGACGAGGTCGCAGTCGCTCACCGAGAGCATGTCGAGAAGCGATTCGAGTTCGGTTAGACAGCCATGAACGTCCCCAACGACGTAGATATTTTCCCACTCGTCGGCGTCGATTCGTCGATGAGGCACCTCGTCGGCGAATGTCGGGTTCGAATCCATTGTTGGTTCTGAAGCCGTGTGTGGTCGGAAAAACGGCCTCGTCGGTGCAGGAGACTCGTGGGGCAGTATAAACAATTTATAATTTCTGTCAGTATTGCAAGTGAGGGATACATAGTGGAACATACTCGAATTGTCTACGAAGGAACTATTCTCTATTTTCAAATAGTGGACAACAATACCGATTGAATGATTTCAGACACAATGGTGTCAAACCATACAAAAACGGTTTTGGGGACTCTTGCGGCAGGATACAGCGTCAGTATCACTCTCGGAATCAACCAGATTGGACTTTCTGCAATCGTTGGCTTGTCAACCCTATTCGTCGCGACCCCACTCATGCTTCACTTCACTCGTACCGGCTCAATCGACTCCGACTCCGTGTTCAAAATGGGCCTCGCGTTCGGAATCGGACTGTATCTATTCGGTGCAGCCACGCTCCTGTTGTTCGACTCGCCAGGTATTGTCAAATATGCGTTACCAGTTCGACTTGCCGCGATATCTGTTTTCGCGTATATAGCGGTCTACCGAATCTAAGACGCGCTCTTATTCCAGCAGATGCCAAAAGGAAAGTCCTTCTCAGTACGATTTGGCGAAGTACGCCGTTTCCTCGCTTTCGTCGCCACAAATCGCACACTCGTCACCGATTGGCTCCTCGTCGCGGTCGAGGGGTACCATCACTATTTCCGCCGAAATCGGCTCTTTGATGGCTTCCTCACACTCCTCGTCGCCACACCACGGCGCCTTCACGTAGCCGCCGTGTTGGCCGATGGTGCCGAGGATGTCCGCTCGGGAGTCAGCTTCGCGGATGTTGGCTTCGAGGGTCTCTTCGGCCGCTTCGTACATTTTGTCGTAGACGACCGTGAAGTGGTCAGCCATCGCGTCGGCGATTCCGGCGCGGTCTTCCACGACATTCTCGCCGTCGGGTCGGTGGACGACGGTAATCTCGTCGTCTTCGACCTCATGCGGGCCGATTTCGAACCGGACGGGAACGCCTTTCAGCTCCCACTCGTTGAACTTGAACCCGGGGTTGCGTTCGTCGCGGTCGTCCAGTTCGACACGGATGCCCTCGGCTTCGAGGTCGTCCGCGATGCCCTCGGCGTAGGAGAGCACTTCCTCGCGGTTTTCATCCTGCCAGATAGGGACGATGACGACCTGTTCGGGTGCGAGCGCGGGCGGGCAGACGAATCCCTGCTCGTCGCTGTGAGTCATGATGAGCGCCCCGAGTGCACGCCACGAGAGTCCCCACGAGGTGGTGTGGGCCACGCGCTCGTCCTCGTTCTCGTCGGTGAAATAGAGGTCGTAGGCCTCCGCGAAGCCCTGTCCGAGGTAGTGGCTCGTCCCGCCCTGCACGGATTTTCCGTCGGGCATCAGGGCTTCCACCGTCGTCGTGGTGTGCGCACCGGGGAACTTGTCGTGTTCGGGTTTCCGACCGCGCATGACCGGAATCCCCAGCACGTCTTCGTAGAGGCGTTCATACTGCGAAAGGCGGGTCATCGTCTCGTCCCACGCTTCGTCTTCGGTTTCGTGGGCGGTGTGGCCCTCCTGCCAGAGGAACTCCTTGGTGCGGAAGAACGGCTTCGTATCGGTGGCTTCCCAGCGAATCACGCTACACCACTGGTTGAGTCGCAGGGGCAGGTCGCGGTGACTTCGCACCCACTGGCTCATGAACGGCGTGATGATGCTCTCGCTGGTGGGGCGGAAGGCGAGTCGCTCTTCGAGTTCCTCGTGCCCGCCGTGGGTCACCCACGCCACTTCGGGGTCGAACCCTTCCACGATGTCACTTTCGCGTTCGAGGTAGCTCTCGGGGATGAGTGCGGGGAAGTAGGCGTTCTGTGCGCCCGTGTCCTTGAACCACGCGTCGAGGTGGTTTTGCAGGCCTTCCCAGAGTGCGTAGCCACGAGGGCGGGTGACGATGAATCCACCCATGGGGGCGTAATCCGCGAGCCCTGCCTTCTGTACCACTTCGGCGTACCAGTCGCCAGGACTGTGTGATTTCGACTCGGTGATACCGAGTTCCTGGTCGTTGCTCATACTCGGAGGTCAGCCACGAGAATAATAAACCCGCGGTGTTCGATATCGGTTCGGGCGGGAACGAGAGAACGTCCCGGATGGAGGTTCGTGTTTTTGTAATCGATTAGTGCTCGCGGTGATCAAATACCCAGTCTACTGGCACGCGAGTATCGCGCGAGGTCTTCGTGAGCGGAGCGATCGAATGGCTCGTCGGAGCGTGTCTCTGACGGTGGACGACCGAAACAAGCGCCAGCGAGTAAGGGAGTCGGTTGGGGAGGGTGTGTGCGGTACGATTGGAGTCGGCAGTTGCCAACGAGGGCGAAGTGAAAAACAGTGAACGACGGCGACTGGGACAACGAACAGAACGGTGCGCACCGAAACGTAAAATGATTCTCGCAAGACGGTCGAGCGATGGCTCCGAAGAGTCAATCACGGTGATGCCAACCTACATTCCAAAGTCATTCTTTCCCCGAACACCGTCTCAAAAATCCACACCCGTCTCCAGTTCGTGCGCGATCATCTCCTCCCCGTCCGAATCGAATCGGAACCGACCCGAAAACGTCTCACCGGAAAACAGATACGGCATCCAGAGGCGGTCGTCCTCCCACATCTCGTCGTAGGGAACGTTCTCGAAGTCAAACCACTGCGGGTCTGCCTCCGGCGTCTCCCGTGGCTTTCCAGCAAACTCTTCGGCTCGAAAGACGTGGACGAACATCTTCGGTTCGTCGCCGAATACGAACTCGAACTCGCCGACCTTGGTCGGGTCGGTCACCGACACCTGGATTTCCTCCTCGACTTCTCGAACGGTGGTTTCACGGGGTGTTTCCCCATCCTCGACCTTTCCCCCAGGGCCGACGAATTTTCCCTCCCCGAGTCCACGCTTCTTGCGAATGAGCAGGACGCGTTCGTCACAAATGGGATAACAGAGCGTTGCGGGTTGCATATCGGTTTGCTGTCGCGGTTTTCGTATCAGTGTTCCGATTTTTTAGATGGGGCGATTCTACGATGCGAACATCAGTGGGACAAGGTATTTAGGTTCAATTCACAAACAAAATCGTATGGAAGCGCCGACTACTGGAGGAATGAAGCGACGTTGGGCGCGCTGGCTAGAGATATTTCTCCTCCTCCTCAACCTCGGTCTACTTTTCGTCTTCGGATTCGACGTGCTCGCTGAGCCGAATCGATTCGTCCAAATTGCCCTCGGCATGGTCGGTGGCTTGCTTCTCGTCCTTTCGAGCATTGACCTCCCATGGAACGTCGAATGGTACCAACTGGCCGGAATCGGCGTCATCTGTCTCGCGTCGTCCTATCTGTTCGCCAATCTCTTGGCCGAAGACGACCTCTGGTGGGTCGCCGTAACGACAATCGGCGCTCTCTCCCTAGGATACATGGGATTCGATATGGCACGCGGCGGGCGTCATTTCGATGTCAGCGCGGATGGCTAACTTGATTCCTGCAACTTGACTACTCCACCGAAAACGGACTCTCCGTTTCCGTCCACTTCCACCCCGGCAGTCGCGTCTGAAAGCCGGCGGCGAGGGCGGCGTCCAGGTCGTCCATACCGGCCACCGCCCCGTCCTCGTGGTGGAGCACATCCGCGAAATGGAAGGTGGCTTCGCCCAACAGTCGGAGGGGTTGATTGCCCGCGATCATTCCGGCGAGTTCCCGGCCGAGGAGTTCGTCCACGACGAACCCGGGGTAGTCGTCTTCCACGTCTAATTCGCGAAGAACGGCGACCAATCCGGCGACGTTCACCGCGAGGTCGCCGTCCGCGAAGACGGCATCCACTTCCTCTCGGTAGTCGGAATCCGTGACCCCGGCGACGGTCGTATCGAATGCATCGCCGAGTTCCCCTCGGACGTGATTGATGAGCGTCACGACCTCGGTTCGGTTCCGCATCCATTCGTATTCGCTGGCAACGCGGGACGGGGAAAGCTGCATAGGAGAACCTTGCGGAGAACGAGTTTAGTTGTACCGTCGGCCGTTCAGTCTCACATCCGGGCGACCCGATACGGGCCGAGAGACGACGAGTCAAGAGTATTGAGAAGGCTTTTATAATCCTATGGATTACTATGTGATAAGCGGGTTTTCCTGTGTCCCCATGAGCAGTTGGCTTTCGGAGACCGGGACCACACTATGCGCATCAGTGCGCGACATCACAATCCCGCAAAAATAAGCGAGACAATCTATGCTGTGCTGTATGAGTCGTAGTGATTACGGTGTTCGAACGCACCGTATACGACACCACCCGAGATATCGGACAAGCAGCATTCGCGCTCTCAACGGACGAAGCGGACTGTTTTCACCATGAGTAAAGTAGAGCAACAACTCGAAGACCTCAAAGCAACGATTACGAGCGAACTGCCGAGCGACATTTCGGTGTCGGACGTTAAATACGAAGGGCCCGAACTGGTCGTCTACACGCGCGACCCGAAGAAGTTCGCGCAGAACGGTGACCTGATTCGAAAACTGGCGAGCCAACTTCGAAAGCGAATTACGGTTCGTCCCGACCCGGACGTGCTGTCACGGCCCGACACTGCCCGACAGGATATCCTCGAAGTCATTCCGGACGAAGCGGGCGTTACCGACCTCGATTTCCACGTCGATACCGGCGAAGTCGTCATCGAAGCCGAAAAGCCGGGCATGGTTATCGGCAAACACGGCAGTACGCTCCGGCAAATCACGCAGGAAGTCGGCTGGACACCCGAAGTCGTTCGCACGCCGCCGATCGAATCATCGACGGTGTCGAACGTTCGCAACTTCCTGAAACAGGAACGCGAAGACCGACGTGACATTTTGGAGAAGGTCGGGCGGCAGATTCACCGTGAAGAGATGAGCAACGAGGAGTGGGTTCGCATCACCACACTCGGCTGCTGTCGCGAAGTCGGTCGCGCGAGTTTCATCCTTTCAACGCCGGAGACGCGAATCCTCATCGACTGCGGTGACAAGCCCGGTTCCGACGATGTGCCGTACCTCCAAGTCGAAGAGGCACTCGGCGCGGGTGCGAGTACCATTGACGCGGTAGTGCTCACCCACGCTCACTTGGACCACAGCGCGCTCATCCCACTCCTGTTCAAATACGGCTACGACGGGCCGATTTACACGACCGAACCGAGTCGCGACCTGATGGGTCTGCTCCAACTCGACTACCTCGACGTGGCCGCCAAGGAAGGCCGCGTTCCACCATACGAGAGCGAGATGGTTCGAGAAGCGATTAAACACACCATTCCGCTTGAATACGGCGATGTGACCGACATCGCGCCGGACGTGAAACTCACGTTCCACAACGCGGGCCACATTCTCGGCTCTTCCGTTTCACACTTCCACATCGGCGATGGACTCTACAACGTCGCGTTCTCGGGCGACATCCACTACGAGGACACCCGCCTGTTCAACGGCGCGGTCAACGACTTCCCACGCGTCGAAACGCTCGTCCTCGAATCCACCTACGGCGGTCGGAACGACTATCAGACCGACCAGGCCGACTCGGAGGAGAGACTCAAAGAGGTCATCAACGAAACGTACGAGAAGGGCGGCAAGGTCGTCATCCCCGCGTTCGCGGTGGGTCGCTCACAGGAGATGATGCTCGTCATCGAGGAAGCGATGCGAAACGGCGATATTCCGACGATGCCGGTGCATCTCGACGGGATGATTTGGGAGGCGACGGCCATCCACACGACGTATCCCGAATACCTCCGTGATGACCTCCGCGACCGGATCTTCCACGACGACGAAAATCCGTTCCTCGCACCACAGTTCAACCACATCGACGGCGGCGAGGACGAGCGACAGGACGTCGCCGACGGCGACCCGGCAATCATCCTCTCCACCTCCGGGATGGTCACCGGCGGCCCCATCATGTCGTGGCTCGAACACCTCGGCGGCGACCCGGACAACACGATGGTCTTCGTTGGCTACCAGGCACAGGGGACGCTCGGTCGGCGCATCCAAACCGGGTGGGACGAAATCCCGCTCAACGGACGCGGCGGACGAAACAAGACGCTCAGCCTCGAAATGGACGTCGAGACGGTCGATGGCTTCTCCGGACACGCCGACCGCGCCGGATTGATGAACTTCGTGAAGACGATGAACCCGCGCCCAGAGAAGGTGCTCTGTGTCCACGGTGACGAGAGTTCGACCCAAGACCTCTCCTCGTCACTCTACCACGAGTACAATATCCGAACCTTCGCGCCGAAGAACTTGGAGACGTTCCGCTTTAAGTAATATCGCCGTCGCTCTACCGGAATTCACTCCGTTTCGAACGATACCCTGATGTGAATGTGGCTTTTTGATTCGGTGCCATGTCGCTGGCCGAGCGGATGCGAGTTGAAATAGACGACCGAGTCGAACGGTTGCGAAACCGATACGGCGACTTTCCGATTTGCGAGACGACCGTCGAAAACGACCGCGATTTTTTCGCCCACGGCCGCGAACTCGCCGAAGATGGTTGGCTCGGCGATGCAGGCGCGTTCGTAACCGATGGCGACGGACGGGCACTGTTCATTCGCCATCCGAACGCCCCCGAAACGTGGGGCGTTCCGGGCGGGGGCCACGAACCAGGAGAGAGCCACGCGGAAACGGCACTCCGGGAAGTTCGAGAGGAGACGGGCATCGAATGCGAGATAACCGGCGTCTGGTGCGCCCGACGAAAAACGATTGTATCGAAGACGAACCGCGACCAGCGGTTGCAGGTGCTGACCGTTCAGTTCGACGCACGGGCGATGGAGACGGCAGAAACATCGACGACCGACGACGAAGAGGTTCTGGAGGCGAGGTGGTTTGTCGACCCACCAGAGTCGGTCTTTGGTTTCCTCGAACCGAGGGTACAGGCATGGGCCAACGGTGACGAGTAGAGTTTCCATACCCTAATTGAGTCGGGAAACCAATGCCCAGCGATTCCGATGAATACGTCACATGGCGATGTGAGATAGAGAACTGCCGCGTCGTTCTTCGGCTCGATAGTGTGAGTTCGTTTCGATCGAATTATATTTCCGGTGCCACTCGGATGGAATCCATGTCCACCGAGGAAAATCGCACGACAGTCGAAACCCGAATGGAGCGACTCCGAGATGAGTACGGAGACGTACCGGTCGAAAACCAAACGTGGGGGCGTCCGCCCGAAGCGTTCGAGAAACTCCTCGGCTACGCCCGCGATGGCTATCTCGGCGGGGCATATGCGTGGGTCGTCCGGACTCCGGCGGATGCGCCGTCGCTGACCGACTCGATGTCGGATAGCGCCCTCGACGACCATCCTCGGGTTCTAATGATCCTCAATCGCGGGGCGAATTCGTGGGGATTGCCCGGTGGCGGATGAGAGGATGGTGAGACGTTCGAAGGGACGGCGGTTCGAGAGGTCGAAGAAGAGACAAACATTCGCTGTTCGCTCACGGAACCGTTCTTGCTTCGGAGGGCGACGGTCGTCTCCGAAGGAAATCACGAAGAGCGGATTCACCTCCTGTACGTCTTCTTCGACGCCGAGTATCGAAGCGGCACGATTGCGATTCAGGGCGGCGAGCTGAACGGTGCGGCCTGGTTCGCGGAACCACCGGAACGATTGCTTCCAGCGAACGAACGGCGTGCGGAAGACTGGTTTTAGTGCTCGACGAATTCGATGAGCACGCTGCCCGTCGATTTCGGATGCAAAAAGGCCACGTCGTGACCCCACGCGCCGAGTCGTGGCTCTTCATCGATCAATTCGACATCGTGTTTTCGGGCGGTTTCGAGCGCGCCTTCGATATCGTCGGTTTCGAGCGCGACGTGGTGGATTCCGGCACCGCGATTGTCCAAATATCGGGAGATGGTTCCCTTCTCCATCGGCTCCAGCAGTTCGAAGTAGCTCTCGCCGAATTCGAGGAATACGACGCACAGGCCGTCGAACTCCTCCTCATGGGCGATTGGCGCGTCGAAGAGGTCAGCGTAGAGGGCTGCCAGTTCGCTCGCGTCGTCGGTCGCGATGCCGAGATGGTCGATGTGCATGGTCAAAACTCATCGGCAGGGGGTATAATTTCGATGAATCGTGACGAGCGGAGCTGGCGACGGTCTACTGGTCGTCGGGCTTTCCCTGCGACTTAGGCATGACCCGCTCGACTATCGTTCCTCCCGCTCCGACAGCTATCCCGCGATTAGAATCGATGGTGACCCCTCGAAGCTCGTTCGCTGTCGTTACGATCCGCTCCCACTCCGCCGTCGAATCGGCCCTTCCGCGTTCGTAGACGACTCCGTTTGCTCCACAGACGACTGCCTGCTCATCATCCCGTGCGAGCGCCCGGAGGGGGTCGTCTCCCAGTCGGGTCGGCGTCCAGTTTCCATCGGCGTGTCCGTGGAGAACACCGTCATCGTCGGTAACGGCGCAATCACTACGAGCGATCGCCGCGATATCCGTGAGGGTTCCGTTCACACCACCGACGCCGATTTTCCGGAACGTCTCGCCGCCGTCGGTCGTTTCGAATACGGAATCGTTCGTATCACAGCAGTAGCCGACTGAGCGATCCACGAACGTCACGGCACACAGGCTCGACCCGCTTCCGGGTTTCGTGGATCCGTCCCATGCGAGGTCGCTATCCCGATAGCGACCTCGCAACACCTGGCCGGAACCGTTGACGAGCAGTATCGCCGCGTCGTCGGTTCCCGAGACAGCGATATCCGTCCAGTTGTCGGTGATTCCGGAGGGTGCGGAGTAGTCGGTGTGTCGGCCGGTTTCCGTATCGAGACGACCGAGGGAGCCGCTGTCGCCAGCGAACCAGACGCTCCCTCCGCCTTCCGTCGTGTCCGCGCCGCGGAGGGTATTCCCACCCGCACCCGGCCCGTCCGAAAGGAGGACCCGCCACTCGGAGTCCGACGTTTCATCGTCCGCGAGCACGACACCGTCTTCACCGACCGCATAGGCACCCACATCCGTGGTGACGGCGTCGAACAGCGTTTTGTCGGTCGGCGTATCGGCCGTCGTCCAGTGTGGTTTTTTCGCTGGAGTCGTTTCTGTAGGTTCGTTGGAATCCTTCGCGGCGGCTGCCTCATCGGACGTATCCACACTTGCAGTGGTGTCAGGATTCGACTTTGAATCCGGAATGGTATCCGATTTCCCGATTTTATCAGTACTCGATTCGACACCGGAAACGTCCGCACCGCGAAAATAGAGCACGATTGGTGGAAGGACGTACACTGCAACCGCAACGACGGCGAAGCCTCGATGCGCGAACGTGAGCATCCCGAACGCGGTCAATCCCGCCGTCGCCAGCGCGTGTATCCACGTCTTCGTGTAGCGGCGATAGAACGGAACGAATCCGCGAGAGGAGGCAAACGAGGTCATTATTTAGTCGTTGTACTGGAGACGGGTGAGACTTTTCGCCGCGAGGAAAAACAAAGTCGGTGCGGTAACAGAACCCTTAGACCGCAGTTCCGGGGCGGTATTCGCCGAACACGTCCCGGAGAACGTTGCAGATTTCGCCGACCGTGGCGTAGGCCTTCACGGCATCGATGATGTACGGCATCAGGTTGTCGTCGCCTTCCGCAGCAGTGCGGAGTGCGGAAAGTACCTCCTCGACGCGTTCGTCGTCACGTTCCGCTCGAACCTCGTTCAGGCTCTCGATTTGGCGGCGTTCGTCTTTCTCGGTGACCTCCTGGATGTCCATCTCGGGCTCCTCGTCCACCTCGAACTCGTTGACGCCGACGATGGTTCGCTCGCCCGCCTCGACTTCCTGCTGGCGGTCGTATGCCACATCCTGAATCTGGCGCTGTACCCATTGACTCTCGATGGCCGATGGCATCCCACCCTTCTCGTCGATGGTGTCGAGCAGGTCGAACGCCTCTTCCTCCAAATCGTCGGTCAGTGCTTCGACGTAGTAACTTCCCGAAAGCGGGTCGATGGTGTCCGCGGCCCCACTTTCGTGGGCGAGGATTTGCTGGGTTCGGAGCGCGGTTCGCACGCTCTTTTCGGTCGGGAGCGCGAGCGCTTCGTCCTTCCCGTTCGTATGAAGGCTCTGGGTTCCGCCGAGTACCGCAGCGAGCGCCTGATACGCGACCCGCACCACGTTGTTGTCGATTTGCTGGGCGGTCAGGGTAGAACCTGCCGTCTGCGTGTGGAACTTGAGCTGTTTCGATTTCGGGTTCTCCGCGCCGAATCGCTCCTCCATGATGGTCGCCCACATTCGCCGGGCCGCACGGAACTTCGCCACCTCTTCCAGAATGTTGTTGTGCGCGTTGAAGAAGAACGAGAGCTGTGGTGCGAACTCGTCCACGTCCAGTCCAGCGTCGAGTGCGGCCTCGACGTATGCGATTCCGTCGCCGAGCGTGAACGCCAATTCTTGCGCCGCCGTCGCGCCAGCCTCGCGGACGTGATACCCCGAAATCGAGATGGTGTTGAACTTCGGCGTTTCCTCGGCACAGAACTCGAAGATGTCCGTGATAACCCGCATCGACGGCTCCGGCGGGTAGATGTAAGTGTTTCGCGCGATGTACTCCTTCAGCAGGTCGTTCTGAATCGTTCCCCGGAGTTGCTCGCGGGGAACGCCCTGTCCGTCGCCGACCGCAATATACATCGCCAGCAGGACGGAGGCGGGCGCATTGATGGTCATCGACGTGCTCACCTCATCCAGCGGAATCCCGTCGAAGACGGTCTCCATGTCGGCCAGCGTGTCGATGGCGACGCCCGACTTTCCGACTTCGCCTGCCGACATCTCGTCGTCGGAGGTGTACCCCATCTGGGTCGGCAGGTCGAATGCCATCGACAGCCCGCTCTGGCCGTTGTCGAGCAGGTAGTGATAGCGTTCGTTCGTCTCGTCCGCCGTCCCGAACCCGGCGTACTGGCGCATGGTCCACAGTCGTCCGCGGTACATCGTGGGGTAGACCCCGCGCGTGTAGGGGTCTTCACCTGGGAAGCCGAGATCCTCCTCGTACTCCATATCGGCCACGTCGTTCGGCGTGTAGAGTCGGTCTACCGACTGCCCGTCCGTATCGGTCGTGAACTCCTCCTGTCGCTCTCCGAATCGGTCGAGCGTCGGGCCGAGTGTCTCTTCCTCCCAGTCGTCTTTCCCCCGGCGGATTTCTTCGAGGTCGTCCGCGTCGAACATTGTTTGGATTGTTGCGGGGCTGAGCCTTAAGAGTTGACGGACTGCAATGGCGATGGAGTAGGTGGAGCAGTGGTAACGGTAATGAGCCAGAAAGCCCTCAGTCACCAGGACAGTTGAACGGACGAGTTAACGCTCTTTCGTGAATTTCTGGTGTGTGCGCGCTGTTGCTGGTCGGTTCTAGTCCACCGGCGCGTGCGATGGACGCGCGAGGGACGACCGAAGCGAGCGCTAGCGACTGCAAGGAGTCGGTTGGGGAGGCGTGTGGGCGGTTGCGGTGGCGGGGTGGGACTGAAAGGGGCCGTCCGTTGGACGAAGGACGAACCCGTAAGCACCGCAAACCGAGCGAAGCGAGGTGAGGAGCGCAGTAGGTTGCGCCCGAGTTCAGCGGGCAGGGGCTTTCTGGGACGACATCATCGCAGGAGCAAATCCTCCAGACCTCATAAACAAATCCTCTACAAACACCGACCCAAAAACGACGGCAAACGTCCAACACAGAATCTACTGCCTTCCGGTGTCGTATTTGTAGGTCGCCTCGTCGGGGTCGATACCAAACTCCTCGGCCATCTCGTCGGCGTCGCTCTCACCTGCCCCCGTGTCCTCCCGTGGCCGGGCACTTTTGAACCGTTCGCGCAGACGGTCCGGCATCTCGAACTCGCCGACCGAAAGCACCATCGGAATGGCGTCCGGTTCGATGCTGTCGCGCTTCGCGTCGAGTCTATCCTGCAGTTTCGGGGGCAACTCGTTCGTGTCGATGGCGGCGAATCCGAACTGGGCGAGATAGTCGGGAACACCGACGAGGGCGTACACCGCCTCGAATTCGTTGTCCCCGGCTTTATCGATGAGCCGCTCGATGACGTGTGCGCCGACACCCTGTTCGCGCCACGACGCCACGACGCCGATGCTGGTCAACTCGCAGATTTCGGGAGCGTCTTCCGGTTTGTGAATGCGAATACGGCCGAATCCGGCCTTTTCACCCGACTCTTCGTCGATGGCGATGACGTAGTCACGGGACCGGAAGGCGGTTTCGTCTAACCCCATCGCCTCGATGTTGTCGAGTAGCCAGACCTCCTCTCTGTTTTTCGCGTCCCGGACGTACATGTGCGGAGATACGTTGGCAGTCATCAAAAAGTCACCCACCGCGATAGCAAGGAGAATCAGAAATGTTTTATTCGAACCCGTGAAATGACGGATTAATAAATCATCCGAAGGGGACGTCGCGGGCAATCGTTGCACTCATCTTTGGCTTGTTCGCGGCGGTGTTCGTCGCCATCGGGTACGGGGCGATAGCCGACGATCGAACTGCGACATTCGCGGGAGAGTTGCTGTTTTCCTTCCTCTGGATTCCGTTAGGTGCGGCGTTGATACTCGAACGGGAGACGACTGCGCTAACCGTGGTTATCGCGGGGTCGCTGGCGTTGAGTGGCGGCGTCGAACTGTATCTCGCCGTCGCCTCGAATCCACAACTCGGAGAGAACGCTGCAGATATTCCGAGAATGGTGGGAATACTACTCTGGGCGTTCCGCTTGCAATCCGACTAAAGCCCTTCCAGCGACCGCAGTTTCTGTTCCACCTCCGGCGGTGCCGAACTTGGGCCGTCACGAACGCGGTGGTCGGGAACCAGGAGTGGCGCGGGGTTGCTGTCCAGCGCGGTTCGCACGAGGTCTAAATCTGCTTCTTCTGTGTGGTCGATTCCGGTGGTCATTCGGGCCAGGGTTTCGACGTTTACCTGTTCGCCGTACGGTACTTTTCGCACCGCTTCGAGGACGTTTCGCTGGTCGGTCGGGAGTGTTAGTGCGACCTGCACGTCCTCGAAATCGTCCTCCACGCCCTCCAAATACGCGATAACTCTGTCAAGAACCGCATGGTCTTCCTCGGCGTCAGCGTCCGCCTCGCGGGGAAACGTGATGCGCAAGACGCGACCGCTCGCAACCCCCATCTGCACGAATCGCTCCAAATACGGCGATTCCTGTGCGTAGATACCGGCATTCTCGTCCATGCTGGGGGAAACGCACCTCGGAAACTTCAAGATTCGCGTCATCGGGACACAAGCCTTATGTACAAACTAGTCCGTTGATGTACGATAATGAACGCTAACGACGAACTCGCACCCGCGGTTCAGTCCATACTTCGGGACGCGAGAAATAGAGATACACCGCACGAGCGCGTGTCCGTGGACGCACGTTCGTTCCCCGATGCGATTGCGCGGGCGGAAACAGGCGGGAGATTTCCACTCATCGCCGAGGTCAAGCCGACCAGTCCGACGACCGACGGAAACCGAACCGACGACCCCGTCGAACTGGCCGAAGAGATGGTCGAGGGCGGTGCAACTGCGCTTTCCGTGCTGACCGAACCGAACCATTTCGGTGGATCACCCGAAAACCTGCACCGGGTTCGGGATGCCGTCGATGTGCCCGTCCTCCGCAAGGATTTCATCGTGGAGGAGAACCAATTAGATGCAGTCGAAGCAGACCTCGTCCTACTCATCGTCCGGTTCGTGGACGACCTCGAGGAGTTGCTTGTCGCCGCCCGTAACCGTGGTTTTCAGGTGCTCGTGGAGGTTCACACGCGCGATGAATTGAAGACGGCAGTAGACGCAGGCGCGGACATCATCGGCGTGAACAACCGCGACCTCGGAAAACTGGAAGTGAACCTCGACACTTTCGAGTCGGTCGCACCCGAAGTGCCGGATGACGTGACCCTCGTCGCGGAGAGTGGAATCACGACGCCCGACGATGCCCGGCGAATGCGCGAGGCGGGCGCGAATGCCCTGCTTGTCGGGAGTGCGATTATGGACGGAGACGTGACCGAGAATACCCGGAGGTTGGTATCCGCATGAACGAGAGCGAGACGAAAACCAACGCAAAGTTCGGCGAATACGGCGGTCAGTACGTGCCGGAAGTGCTTATGCCCGCCATCGAGGAACTTCAATCGGCCTACGAACGATACGTGCTCGAAAACGAAGACGGCTTCATGGACGAGTTCCGCCGCCATCTCCGTGATTTCGGTGGACGACCGACGCCGCTCCAACGAGCCGACGCCTTGAGCGAGCGATACGGCCGCGACATCTTTCTGAAGCGCGAAGACCTGCTCCACGGCGGGGCACACAAACTGAACAACGCGCTCGGACAGGTCTTGCTGGCGAAGTACATGGGCAAAGACCGAATCGTCGCGGAAACCGGCGCGGGCCAGCACGGCACCGCAACCGCGATGGCCGCCACCTACCTCGACATCGACTGCGAGGTGTACATGGGCCGAACCGACATCAACCGCCAGCGACCGAACGTCTTCCGGATGCGAACCCACGACGCGGACGTGAATCCCGTCGATGTCGGCTCCGGAACGCTGAAAGAGGCCATCAACGAGACGATGCGCGACTGGGCGACCAATGTGGAAGACACCCACTACGTCATCGGAAGCGTCGTCGGCCCGCATCCCTTCCCGCAGATGGTGCGCGATTTCCAGGCGGTCATCAGCGAGGAGGCGAGAAAGCAGGTTCAAGAGCAAGCGGGCAGATTGCCCGACAGCGTCGTCGCCTGCGCAGGCGGCGGTTCGAACACGATGGGCGCGTTTCATCACTTCGTGGACGACGAAGATGTCTCGCTCTTCGCAGTCGAAGCGGGTGGGTCCGGCCTGACGATTGACGAAGAGGAAGGTCTCGCGCCGCACTCCGCTTCGCTTTCGACGGGTGAAGACGGCGTACTCCACGGTGCGCGGACGAAACTGCTCCAGAACCGTGACGGACAAATTCTCGAATCACACAGCGTGAGCGCGGGCCTCGACTACTCCGGCGTCGGCCCGGAACTCGCATATCTCGCCGACATCGGTCGCGTAACTCCCGTGAGCGTCGGCGACGACGCCGCGCTCGAAGCCTTCCATCGCCTGTCGAAACTGGAGGGAATCATTCCTGCGCTGGAATCGAGCCACGCGATTGCGTATCTGGAAGAGGCAGAAAATTCGGACGACTCCGACGATTTGGGCGACCTCGTCGTCGTCAACGTCTCCGGCCGGGGGGACAAAGACCTCGATACGGTCATCGAGGAGAGCGAAAAGCGCGGCATCGACACTGCGCCGAGCATGGAGGTGTTCAAATGAATCTCGAATCCGTCTTTTCGGACGAAGCTGCACTGATTCCCTACGTCGTGGCTGGCGACCCGAACCCGGAGGCGACGAAGGAGTACGTCCGCGCACTCGCACGAGGAGGCGCGGACGTTATCGAACTCGGCCTGCCGTTCTCCGAACCCATCGCGGACGGCCCGACGATTCAGACCGCCATCCAGCGCGCGCTGGATGGCGGGATGACGCCCGACCGCTATCTCGACCTCGCCGCCGAACTGGGCGTGGACGTGCCGATCGTCTGCATGACCTACTACAATCTCATCTACCAGTACGGCGATGCTGCGGGCGTCGAACCCTTCGTGTCCGCCGCCGCGGACGCCGGGATTTCGGGACTCATCATTCCCGACTTACCGGTCGAGGAAAGCGACCCCCTCCGAGAGGCCTGCGACGAGTACGGACTCGACCTGGTGTTCATCGTCGCGCCAACGACCACGGACGAACGCGAAGCGAAAATCCTGTCGCAAGCCTCGGGATTCGTCTACGTGCAGGCCCGACTGGGAACCACAGGGGCGCAGACGGACGTGAGCGGTGCGACCCACGACAGCCTCGGGCGGCTCGCCGAAACCGACCTGCCGAAGGCGGTCGGGTTCGGCGTGAGCGAAGGCGAACACGCGAAAGAAATCGTTGCGGCGGGCGCGGACGGTGTCGTCGTCGGAAGCGCCCTCGTGGACATCATCGCATCCGGCGAAAACGTCGGGGAGCGCCTCGAATCGAAAGCCACGGAACTCAAATCCGGGGCACGAGAAGGTAGACAGGAAGTACCGCAACCGGAATGAATTTCACACTAGCTTGCTACACATTCACACAATGAACACGGGAATTGCAGCACGACTCGACCGCATCGGACGTGACGGCCGCTTCGTCATCGTTCCGATGGACCACGGCATTACATTGGGCGCAGTACGCGGCCTGAAAGACATCGAAGGTACGATCGACGCGGTGACACGAGGGGGAGCAGACGCTGTTCTCACGCAGAAGGGAATCGCCTCGCGGGTTCATCCGAACAAAAACGGCGCGGGCTACATCGTCCATCTGAATGCCTCCACGACCATCGGCCCGGACGCGAACGACAAACGAATGACCGGCACCGTCGAGGAAGCGATTCGCGCCGGTGCCGACGCCGTTTCGTTCCACATCAACGTCGGCAGCGACCACGAACCCGACCAGATTACCGACCTCGCGGAGGTGTGCAGCAGGGCAGATAAGTTCGGCATGCCCGTCCTCGCCATGTCCTACGCCCGCGGACCGGGCGTAGACGAGCACGACGCGGAGAGTCTCGGCCACGCGGTTCGACTCGCGGAAGAAGTCGGCGCGGATGTGGTGAAGACCGCCTACAGCGGCGACGCGGACAGCTTCGAACACGTCGTTGAATCGACGCGCCTTCCGGTGGTTATCGCAGGGGGGGCTCCCGAAGGTGACGAAGCGACCCTCGACGCGGTTAGCGGCGCGATGGATGCGGGCGCGGCGGGCGTCTCGATCGGCCGCTCCGTCTTCCAACACGAGAACCCGGAAGCAATCGCACGCGCTGTTTCAGGCGTTGTTCACGACGATTTGTCCGCCGAAGACGCGCTCGATGAGGCAGGGCTATCGGTCAAAATCTAATTCTAGAGGAGGCTCGGGAATTCCGCGAGCGACGGGAGTATGTGCGTCGGCTCGGGAGTAGGGTCAGTCACTTGCTCCTTGTAAGGAACCCAGACGGAATCGATATCGAGGCCGTTCGCGCCGGCCACATCGGCACCCAGCGAATCGCCGACGTGAATCGTGTTTCCCGGTTCCGAATCGAGTTCAGACAGGGCGCGCTCGAAAGGGGTCGGGTCAGGTTTCGGTGGAACGCCGTCGCGGGGATTGGCGAAGACGGGTGTATCAAAGACGTCAGAAATTCCGAGTGCGTCCAGTTTGACGGTCTGGGTCGCTTCGTCCCAGTTCGTCACGAGGCCGAGATTCGCGTCGCTAGCGGCCGCCAGCGCGGCCTCGGCACCGGGACGGAACGAGACTGCGGAGTGATCGAGACACGCCTCGTACGCGGTAGCGAGATCCGATGCATGATGGGTTTCGATACCCGCCTTCCGAGCAGTCACGGCGAAGCAAAACTCGTAGAACTCATGTGGTGTTTTCGGGGTCGAAATATCGTCTACCGCAGCGATGATATCCGCGACCGTGCAGTACTGGTCGACCGAAACACGGTCGAATGCTTCGGCGAGAACTGCCTCCTCGTCTTGGTCGGAGACACACAGCGTGGAGTCGAGGTCGAAGAGAATCGCGTCGAAATCAGCCATTTTGGTAGTGGTAATCGAGATGGTAAAAAACTGTGGAGTGGTAACGAAGCGTGAGTAAACTGGTGAGAAGTTGCGGATTCCGCCACGTTCAAGCCATGTGCGTACGAGCGATTCAGCATGACACGCTCCGTGTGGCTGAAAGCCGATTCCGATGTCGGCGACTGGGACCACCGCCGTAAACGAATTACCGCCGGATTGGAAGCCGGTGTAGACTGGGTTCTGGTGGACGAACGCGATGTAGAGCGCGTCCGAAAGCTCGGCGAAGTCAACATCGCGGCGTTCCGCTCCGACAGTGACGTACACATCTTCGACGTGGAGTCGAACGAAGAAGTACCCGAACCCGACGCCAGAATCGTCGGTAAGGACGGCGAGGGAGACGGGACAGTCGATCTTCCCTCCGATTTCTCCGGCTCTGCCGACCTTTCAACGCTCCGGCGCGAGGACGAAGCGGAAGGTGCCTTCATCAGAATCCTGAGCGAGGAGTACGAAGCCTTCGCCGAGGCCGCGGCCGAGGAAGCGGACTACACCATCGTCGTCGGCGAGGATTGGACCATCATCCCGCTGGAAAACCTCATCGCCCGAATCGGCGAGGAGACGGAACTCGTCGCGGGCGTCACGAGCGCCGACGAGGCCCGAACCGCGTTCGAGACGCTGGAACTCGGTGCCGACGCCGTTCTGCTGGACAGCGACAGTCCGGACGAGATTCGCGCGACGGTGGACGTTCGGGACGCCGCGGAGCGAGAAACGCTCGATTTGGAGTGGGGCGAAGTGCTGACCATCGAGCAGACGGGAAGCGCCGACCGGGTCTGCGTCGATACCGGGTCGCTGATGGAAGACGACGAGGGGATGCTCGTGGGGTCGATGTCGCGGGGCCTCTTTTTCGTCCACGCGGAAACCGCCGAATCCCCCTACGTCGCCTCACGACCCTTCCGGGTGAACGCAGGGGCGGTTCACGCGTACGTTCGCGTCCCCGACGGCGGAACCAAATATCTCTCCGAACTCACCAGCGGTGATGAAGTCCAACTCGTCAATACGGACGGCAAGACCCGCGAGGCAGTCGTCGGGCGGGTGAAAATAGAGAAGCGTCCGATGTTCCGCGTCGAAGTCGAGACGGAGGATGGCGACCGAGTCGAGACGCTCTTGCAGAACGCGGAGACCATCAAAGTCCCGACGCGCGAGGGTCGAAAAGCGGTCACCGACCTCGAAGTCGGCGACGAACTGAAGCTCTATCTGGAGGGCGGCGCGCGCCACTTCGGCGAGAGCGTCGAAGAGAGCATCATCGAACAGTAGTCGAAAATCCGTCCTATTGTGCGGTCGTCTCGTGGTCTATCGGATTCGTACACCAGTGACAGAAGTCCAAGTCCTCGTCTACGTTACGGCGGCAGTTTGGACAGCGAGTTCCGCTACTGCCGTCGCCATCCGTCGTCGGGGTACGGTTACCGCGCAAGGCCGACCAGTAGGCGTCCAAGATGTTACACAGTTGGACGACCAGAATCGGGATGACGACGCTCAGTGGAAGTGCCTGAATTTCCGCCGAGTACGCTGCAAAGCCGCCGGTTTCGACCGCTTCGAACGTCGTCTGCGGAATGAACACCATCACGGTGACGAGGGCGAATCCGAACCAGAGAAGCGCGCGAAGCCACTGGCGAAGGTAGGCGTGTCCCAGACCGGGATAGACAAACGCCAGACCGGCCGCCAGCCACGGGCGCTTTCGTGTCATTTTGCGTGGGTTGTTGACGGGCGGTGTTAAATCCTTGCAATACGGCTTACGTAGCTGATACTTATTCGAGGAACAGGACGTAACAGCCATCTAGAAGTTCATATAATTGTGATAGTATATAGCATCGGTTTGATATTTTCTGAAAGAGATGCTCGTGAAACTGCACCGTTTGCTATCGTTAGGTCGTCGCCCGTTCTCAGTCAAACCAACAGGCGGGTGAGTGCGCCGCACTCATCCACCCCACGGCTGGTGGCCGTGTCAATCATCGTGGATTCATCCTCGCAGTTCACGAACGAGACGCGAAAGCGTCGCCAACTCGTACTGACCCGGCGCAGTCGCGTCCGCCGAATCCAGCGGGGCGTAGCCGATTTTCGACCCGTAAATCGGTGCGACTGCCCGCGAATGGCGACCGACTTCGCCCATCGCTATGGTTGCCACTCGCCGTCCGTCCTCGGTGAGTCGGTTGGTCGCTGAGAGCAAATCGAGCACGTCAAACCGCGAGTTGGCGGTCACCGCCATTTTCCCCACGTCGGCATGGTCTGTCGCTTGTTCCAGCAGTTCGCGCATTCGTTTTTCGGACGGCGTCTCTTCGAAATCGTGAATCGAAGCGAGTACTGTCGTGTCATGCTCGCGAGCGTGATCAGCGACCCTCCTTCCGTCACCCGAAAGAAGGCTCTCCAGTTCGAGGTCGATTGCGGCGACGGCGTCGTGTTCGGCCGCGGTTTCGAGGGCATCCAACCGAGCCTCGTCGCCCGTCGCCTCGCCACCCTCCCACGAGGCACGATTCGTGGCGAGAATGGGTAGTTTACCGTTGTAGCTCGCGAGTTGGTCGAGTGGGTCGGTCGCCAAATCCATCCGGAACTCTACTATATCGGCGTGGTCGCTGGCACGCGGTTCGTCCCCGAGGACTGCCGTGCTTGCCGCCAGGGAAAACGAGTCGAACTCCATAGCGGATGGTCGTCCCGGCGGGACAAAAGGCTACCCGGAGTCAAGTCGCAGTCGAATAGCGATAGTCACTCGGAATACGGTTCGTGTGTGGCTAAAAATCGCGTTCCGTCGCGAGTTACGTCGGTCACTTCGTAGAACTGAATCTCCTGCTCTTGGGAGGTTTTGACCGGGAAATCGTACTGGTTGGAGTCGTACGCGAGCGAACCGTCGTGTTCGCGGACGAACTCCCGATGGTCGTCGAGTCGGGCTCGAATGATATCACGTGAGAGGTCGTCCGCCGTCTCGACTCGCTCCTCGAACACGCCTGTGAAATCCGATTCGAGTTCGTAGCCCACCGAATTTCGCCCGGCGACCATCGCCGCGAGCGAGGTCGTACCAGTTCCCCAGAACGGGTCGAAGACGGTGTCGCCGTAGACGGAAAACATCGAGATGAGTCGATAGGGGAGTTCGAACGGAAACGCCGCCGACCGTTCGCGCAGGTCGCCGTGGTCTAACTCTTGTATCTCGCCGCGAACCGCAGTCCAGAGGTCGGAAAACCACTCGTTTCGCTCCTCCCAGAAGTACGCCGCCTCGTACCGTCGGTCGGCACCGGGTTCGAATCGGCGCGAATCGCCGTTTCGGAAGACGAGGAGGTATTCGTGTTCGAGGGCTGTGTAGGCGTTCGGCGGGAGCATCCCCGACCCCATGAACTTCGTTAGACGGTTCGATGGTTTTCGCCAGAGGATGTCCGGAAGCGGACAAAACCCTCGATTTCGCAGTCCCTGAAGCACTTGCGAGTGATTCGGGAAGAGTTGAAAGGTTCCATCGACTTTTCGGGTGGCATCGCCGACGTTAATGACGGCGATGCCGCCGGGTTTCAGCACGCGAGCGACCTCGGCCCAGACGGCGTCGAGTTCGTCGTGCATCAACTCGAAGGCGGTGTTGCCGTCCTCGCGTTCCAGTGCGTCCCCGATTTTCGAGTTCAGCCGCGAGAATAGGTCGTCCCACATTTCGATCATCGGGTACGGCGGTGAGGTGACGACGAGGTCTATCGAATCGTCGGGAAGCGAACTCTCGCTGGCGTTCCCGACGTGAATCTCGTGCTCTGTTTCCATTGCGGTTGCTGTGTAGACATATCGGTACACAGCAAAACATCTTTTCAAACAGTTCGGGGGAAATTACAGCGCGATGGTGCCTTCTTCGGCTTCGAGCAGTTCGTGGTAGCGGTTACGAATCGTGACTTCGCTGATGTCGGCGACTTCGCTGACTTCCGCCTGCGTCGTCTTCTCGTTGGTCAGGAGGGCGGCGGCGTACACTGCCGCGGCGGCGAGACCGACGGGTGATTTACCGCTGTGGACGCCCTGTTCTTTCGCGTTCTTCAGGAGTTCGCGGGCACGGTGTTCCGCTTCATCCGAAAGGTCGAGGCCGGAGGCGAATCGCGGGACGTAGCTCTCGGGGTCGGCGGGTCGAACCTCGAGTTTCAGTTCGCGCACGACGTAGCGGTAGGTTCGTGCGACTTCGCTCTTCTCGACTCGGCTCACGTCGGTGATTTCGTCCAGACTGCGCGGGACGCCTGCCTGTCGCGCCGCGGCGTAGACACAGGCCGTCGAAACGCCTTCGATGGAACGTCCCGGCAGGAGGTCTTCGTTCAGCGCGCGTCGGTAGATGACGCTCGCCATCTCGCGAACCGAATCCGGCAGACCGAGGGCGCTCGCCATCCGGTCGATTTCGCCGAGCGCCTGTTTGAGGTTGCGCTCCTTGCTGTCGCGCGTTCGGAAGCGTTCGTTCCACTTGCGCAGGCGCTGCATCTTCTCGCGCTGGCGCGACCCGAGCGAGTTGCCGTAGGCGTCCTTGTTTCGCCAGTCGATGTTGGTCGAAAGTCCCTTGTCGTGCATCGTGTTCGTGGTCGGCGCACCGACGCGGGACTTTTCGTTTTTCTCCTTGGCGTCGAAGGCACGCCACTCCGGGCCGCGGTCGACGTTGTCCTCGTCAACGACCAGTCCACAGTCCTCACAGAGGGTCTCGCCGTGGCCGGAGTCGGCGACGAGTTTGCCGCCACATTCGGGACAGCTTTGGCCTTCGTTTCGTTGCTCTTCTACTTCGGATTCGTCGGTTCTCGTTCTGATTGACGTTTTTGGCATGTGAAACACCCCTCGAAAAGAGGGCGCGTCGGCTACCGGGCAGGGAAATCCTGAAAAACCCGGACGCCGCTACTCTTAACCTGCCGTTAGGACGAAACATACTTAAAGGATTCGTTTTTAGCCCATCTCGCGTTCGTGAAACAGTCACACGGAGCGTGAAATAGACGTCCTGCGTCAGGCGAGCGAAATATTTAAGCCTCCATTTCCGTCCAGTAATGTATCATTTACTCCGATTCGGAGCAAACATTTACTCCGCTATCAGACAAGAAGTCACCGATGGCAGGAGACCGTATCGTCTCGCTCGCGCCGAGCGCCACTGAAACGCTTCGTGAGCTCGGCACGACGGAACAACTCGTCGGCGTGACACACCACTGCTCGGTCGATGCTCCGGCAGTCGGCGGCTGGTTGAATCCGGACTACGACGCTGTAGAGGCCTGTGACCCCGATATCGTGCTTACAGCCGACCCGCTACAGGCCGACGTTCGTGACGACCTCCGCGAACTCGGCTATCGAGTCGTCCACGTCGAACCGCGGACGCTCGGGGACGTGATAGAATCGTTCGCTACGCTCGGGCAGGCAGTCGGACTGCCGCGAAACGGAAACGACCTCGCGTGGCGTGCGCGGAACCGAATCGAGCGCGTCCAACGACTGGTTGCGGATCGTCCGCGACCAGTCGTCTACTGCGAGGAGTGGTCGAACCCGCCGACCGCCGCCGGAAACTGGATTCCGGATGTGGTTCGCGCCGCGGGTGGTCGCTACCCGTTTTCCTCGCCGGGTGAGCGTTCGTCCGAAGTCGAACGCTCGCTGGTCGAGGAGACCCAACCTGAGCACGTCTTCCTCCACATCTGTGGCCACGGCGAGCGAAGCGACCCCGAAGTCGTATCGAACCGTGACTGGTCGATTCCGGCGATAGACCGCGGTGCGGTTCACGTACTCGACGATTCGCTACTATACCAACCGAGTCCGCGACTCATCGAGGGAATCGAGACGATGGCCGCGACGCTCCATCCAGCGGCGCTTGAGTAGAAAACCACAAATCGAATCGGCGACAGGTGGAAACTATGCGAGTCGGTGTCGGCAGTCGAAATCCAGTGAAAATATCGGCGGTCGAGGCAGTGTTCGACGGCCTCGAAACGACGCCCGAACGAATCAGTATCGAGTCGGTGGCTATCGACTCGGGAGTTGCGGAGCAACCGTTCGGCGAAGCGGAGACTATCAAAGGCGCGGAAAATCGCGCGCGACGTTCCGTGTCGGAGTACGATATCGGAATCGGACTGGAAGGCGGCGTCGCGGAAGTGCCCGGTTCTGACGGTCTCTATCTCATCATGTGGGCCGCGGTCACCGACGGCGAAATGGTGGGACGCGGGGCAGGACCACGCTTGCAACTGCCGGATTCCGTCGCCCGCCGGATTCGGGACGGCGAGGAGCTCGGCCCGGTCATGGACGACCTGCTCGGCGAATCCGACGTGGCGAAAAAACAGGGTGCAGCAGGTGCGCTCACGGGCGGAATCATCGACCGACAAGAAGCTCTGGAACACGCAGTCGCCGGGGCACTCGCCCCATTCGTCACCGAATTCTACTAATAATCGAAATTTTGAGCGCGATTTTTCCTCAGTCGTCGAGCGACGCGGGTTCGGACTCGACCGACATCTCGCTGCCCTCCTCGACCGCCTGCGTGAGCGAGACGTTGAGCGAGAACATCGACCCGACGCCGCCGACGAGGGTGACGATGTTCTTCACCGCGTGGTCGAGAATCGCCGCGCCGAGCGCGACCGGCCACGAGATGGGCGTCAGACCGGCGACGAAGACGGTGAACGCCGCCTCGTATAGGCCGACACCGCCGGGCGAGAGCGGGAGCACTTTGGCGAGGTTACCCACGCTCACCGCGAAGAAGCCGACGGCGACCAGCGTCACCGGGTCGAGCGAGACGTTGGGGAAGGCGACCAACACGAGGATGGCCGTCAACACGTCGAGCGTCCAGATTGCGAGGCTGCTTGCACCGACGCGAAGGAAGGCCGCTCGGTCGCTCGCGACGGTCTGCACGTCGCCGGTAAACCGCTCGATGAGACCGGCGATGTAGTCAGCATAGGAGTCGGAACTGACCTTCGTGACGACTTCACGGACGAGATTTCGGTCGGAGCGGGCGCTGGCGATGATAACGGCGACGGCAGCGATTGCGGCCCCGCCGACGCCCGCCGCGACGAACACCGCAGTTCGGGCGGCCTCTCGTTGTTCCGCGCCCGTAATCGCCTGTACGATGTCCGCGGCTTGTCCCGTAACGGTCAGACCGAGCAGAACCGTTCCGGCCATCACGGTAATCGTGAGCAGGTCGAACACACGTTCGATAGCCAACGACGCGAATCCGGAGGGGTACGGAATCCCTCTGCGGGCCTTCACGACGTAGGCGCGGACTGCGTCACCGGCACGGGCGGGGAACACGAGGTTCCCGGTTTGGCTGATGAATATCGCCCCGGTGAGGAACTGCGTCGTCTCGGTGAAGCCGAGTTCTTCGAGGATGTCCTTGTAGCGCACGCCACGGAGCGGCCACGAAAGCACGTAGATGAGCGCCGCGGCACCAACGAGTGCGGGATTCGCCTCGCTCATCTGTTTGAGAACGCTCTCCATCGGCAGATACTGGCCCATCAGCGCGACGGCGATGACGGTAAGCAAAACCCCCACGGCCATCGACACCCGGCGGGTGATTCGGGGTTCGACGGAGAACTCCCACCAACAGCGGCCGATCTGGCTACCCATGCCGAACACGTCGCGCACGAGATCGACTTTCGTGTCGCCCTTCGGCGTCCAGTCCACCGAGAACTCCTTGATTCTGTAGCCCTTCCGCTGGGCACGTACGAGCACCTCGGTGTCCCAGAACCAGTGTTTGTCCTCCACGTCGGACAGCACGTCGAACAGCGCCCGTCGGTCGAACGCTTTGAACCCGCACTGATGGTCGCGCAGGTCGGAACGGAGGAATAAACGTGTCAGACCGTTGAACCCGCGACTCGCAACGTCACGTTTCGCCGGTCGCTCGGCCACGTTTTCCGGCATCCACCGGGAACCGGTCGCAAAGTCGTATTCGCCGGAGCGAACGCTTTCGACCAGTTCCTCCAGATGCCCCATGTCCGTCGCCAAATCCGTATCGAAGTAGACTAACGTCTCCCCGTCGGCGGCGTCAAACGCGTGATTCAATGCTCCTCCCCGCCCCAGTCGCTCGTCGCTGTGGAAGTGGCGAACTCGGTCGTCCTGTTCTGCCATTCTGTCTGCGATTTCCGGCGTTCGGTCGTCACAGCCGTCTTCCGCGACGATGACCTCAAAGCTATCGGAGGGTAAAAACGATTCTAGCGTGTCGAGGGTCGTCTCGACGGTGTTCTCGATGGTCGCCTCCTCGTTGTACGCTGGAAGGACGACACTCACCTCTACGGAACCACCGCTCATTATGCAGTCATCTCATCCTCTCGCCGTAAGTAGCTTCTGGGCCACGGTTGTCACGAAACGGGGCGTTAACCAACCGTACCAACCCACCGCACGGGGGCGGTTATATTCACTCATGACTGTGTCGAAATCACACGAGAGCGTGGCGTTAACTACTCGTACCAAACCCACTAAGGTCGTCTCCTTCCTCTATGTAGATATGAGCACGACCACTGCTGGCACGACCACCCTCACCGACAAACAACAGCGTATCCTTCGCTACCTCCGCGAGAACGGCGAGACGAAGACGTATTTCAAATCTCGACTTATCGGAAGCGAACTCGGTCTCACTGCGAAGGAGGTCGGGACGAACATGACCGCCATCGCGGACGGTGATTTCGACGTGGACGTCGAAAAGTGGGGCTACTCCTCGTCGACGACGTGGAAAGTCAGCGCCTGAATCCGGGCAGTTCGGTGCGGTGGGCTGTCGAGCGCGTCGTTCCAGCCGTTTCGCTGTGTTTTCGATAATTTCTGCTCCGGTCGTTTTCGCGTAATCCACACGATCGAGACTGACAAGTAGTCAAGAACAATGCGGTATTTCTCTTGTCGGTTAATCACAAACTGGAACCAGAATCCACGTCTACCGATTGCATCGACCGACTCAAACGAATTTCGAGAGAACGGGAAAGTAAGTGGTAGTGAGCCTTAGGGGTCGAACGAAATCAGCCCCGCCGCCTCGCTCGCGAACTGCTCCGCGTTCGTATCGAACGAGTCGGCGTACCGAACGAGCAGGGTGATGAGCGTCTCCGGATGCCGGGCCGCGTAGCCGTCTTCGCGCGAAAGCAACCCTTTCTCGTCCAGATCCGCGGCGTACTTGCTCACGGTCGGTCGGGAAACGTCGAGCGCGGTAGCGAGGTCGCTGCCAGTCGCATCCGGGTTTCGGAGCAGTTCGATGAGCATCCCGCGCGGCGTCTCCCGGCGGAGATAGCTCAGCGCGACCTGCTCGAACGCGGAGAACTTCCCTGTGGGGAAGAATCGTCGATAGTCGCCGTCTCGGTGACTCTCCACGACACCAACCTCAACGAGTTGCCGAAGGTGGTGTTGTGTCTCCCCAGTGCCGAGTTGAAGGTCGTCGCGTATCTTCGAAAAATGAGCGCCCGGCGTGGTGGAGACGTACCCAGCAATCGCATCTCGAGCCTCGCTTCGCTCGCCCGTTCGGTCGGCGTCTGCGAGTTTCGTCAGCGGCGTGGCCGCACCCAAAACCGCGAACCTGCGGAGGGTTGCACGCTTATTTTCATCCACGTTACCGGGCTGAACCATCTACACATCTCTAAGCGAGGGGAACGTAAAATAGCTTCGCTTGGTAGACAGTTACAAACGAGAAAACGAGGATGGCGTTATTCGACTTCGGTTTCCATCTCGGCTTCGACGTCCTCTTCCATCTCGGAGTCCATCTCCTCGATGACTTCGTCGGCGCTCTTGATTTGGGCTTTGTCCTCGCCCTCCTTGATGGCCTGTGCTTCCTTTTCCATCGCTTCCACGTCCATCTCTGCTTCCTCGTCGATTTGACCGAGGATTTCGTCGATGTCGTCAAGTCCAAGCAGTTCGCGGGTCTCCGAGTCGAAATCGAGGCTGTCCAACTGCTGGTTGTCCGCTTTCACGTCGCTTCCGGTCAGGTGTTTGCCGTACCGGCCGACCAGCGACGAGAGTTCCTGGGGCAGGACGAACGTCGTGGATTCGCCCTGTCCGATGCTTTCGAGCGTTTCCATCCCCTTCTCGATGACGGCGCGCTCACCCATCGATTCAGCGGATTTCGCGCGAAGGACGGTCGAAACTGCGTCACCCTGCGCTTCGAGGATTTGGCTTTGCTTCTCACCCTGTGCGCGAATGATGTTGGACTGCTTGTCACCTTCCGCCGTCTCGATTGCACTGCGGCGTTCACCCTGTGCTTCGAGAATCATGGCGCGGCGTTTGCGCTCCGCGGAGGTCTGCTGTTCCATCGCCTGCTGCACGTCTTTGGATGGGTTGACCTCACGGACTTCGACGCTCTCGACGCGGATCCCCCACTCGTCCGTGGGTTCGTCCAGTTCGCGGCGGATTTTCGCGTTGATTTCCTGGCGCTTGTTGAGCGTGTCGTCGAGTTCCATGTCACCGAGCACTGCACGGAGCGTCGTCTGGGCGAGGTTCGAGACGGCGCGTTTGTAGTCCTCGACTTCGAGGAACGCCTTCTTCGCGTTCATCACCTTGATGTAGACGACGGCGTCCGCGGTCACGGGCGAGTTGTCGCGCGTGATGGCTTCCTGCCGGGGCACGTCAAGCGTCTGTGTCCGCATATCGAAGCGGTACGTTTTGCTGACGAACGGCGGCACAAAGTTGATACCCGGTTCGAGCAGTTTGCGGTACTCACCGAAGACGGTCAGCGCGCGTTTCTCGGTCGCTTGCACGATTTCGACCGCCGACCAAACGGTGACGACGGCGAGGACCAGAAATAGCAATGCAACTATCGTTATTATCCCACCAGCCGCGGCGGTTTGTAGAGGTACTAGGGGCAGCATACGTCCGAATGTTGGGATAGCTACCTGTTAAGTATTCTGCTATTTCATACGCAGTAATTTGGTAAGAAAATATCTGGTTTCAGAGCTCTTCCGTCTCTTTTTCGCGCTTTGCCCGTTCACGAGCGAGTTCCCGGTCGATACTGTCTTCGACATGTCCGAGCGGTTCGACGGTGACGACGTTGCCGCCACCGGGGTCGATAACCATCACCTCGGTGCCTTCCGGGATTTCGCCGTCCATCGAGCGGGCCGCGTAGTGGGGGTTGAATCCACCACTGGACAGTTTCACCTGTCCTTCGGACGGAGTCACACGCTCGGTAACTCGTCCGGTCGTGCCTTTGAGCGAGTCCGAGTCTTTGGTGCGTCCGGTTCCTTTCCCACCGTAGAGGTCGAGTTCGCGGTAGGCGTAAAGCGAGAGCCCACCGAATGCGAGGACGAGAAACGCGAGGACGAACGGAGCTGCCAGTGGCGGAAAGGCGAGCGCCACCAACCCGGCAAGCAGGAGCGCAACTCCAAGGACGATGAAATGTGCACCGGGGATGAGTGCTTCCGCGAGCGCGAGCCCCGCACCCGCGAGGATGAGTAAAAGCGGGAGCGAATCGAGGGGCGATGCCATGATTGGGTGTTGGTGTCGAGCGATTAAGGGTTTGTGGGTTAGGCCAGTCCGGTCAACCGCAGAAGAACGAACAACATCGTCAGGGCGCCAAGAACGACGAACAGGATGTTTTCCGCCGAGGGAGACCCCGGTTCGAGGGGTTCATCCATCGGTTCCTCCCGAGGAGCGTCATCGTCGTCACCAACATCCTCAATCTCGTATTTCCAGTCAGACATGCGCCACGATTAGGGATGGGCGGACAAAAGGTTGGCTACGAACGGTTGTTTGATCGAACGTCGCCGTGGTAGACGACGCCCCGTTCGGCGTCTATCGTCACTTCGTCGCCGCTTTCGGTTTCCGGGCCGAGCGGTGCGCCACTAACCATTGGAATATCGAGTTCACGGGCGATCAGTGCCGGATAGCCCGTCATTCCCGGACGAGCATCCACGATACCGGCGAGAGCCGACGTGTCGCCGGTAAACTCCCCATCGAAGTCCGGTTCGAGGACGAGTATCGTCCCCTCCGGAACGTCGGAGAGGTCGCCAGTGGAACTGCGGAGTATCTGCCCCGCAACCTGTCCCCGGACGACGCCGCGACCGGTTGCGATGGTCTCCGCAGCGACGTGGACTTTGAGCATGTTCGCCGTGTCGGAGCCATCGATTTCGCTCATCATGCCCGAGAGAACGACAACGGTGTCGCCGCTCTCCGCAACTCCTGCGTCGAGGGCGGCCTGCACGCCGTCCTCGATGATGGTTTCCACGTTGTGGCCGAGGTCGGTGTACTGAGCGTTGACACCCCACGAAAGAGCGAGTTTTCGCCGGACGCGGTCGTTCGGCGTCGTCGCCACGACGGGGACGCCGGGACGGAACTTCGCCACTTTCAGCGCGGTATAACCGGACTCGCTGGCCGCAATCACCGCACTCGCGCCGATGTCGCGGGCGAGATACCGCGCCGAGCGAGCGATGGCGTCGGTTCGGGTGTCGTCCCCCGTCGGAACGCGCTGTTCGAGCGTTTCGTCGTACTCGCCGCTCTCTTCGACTTCGCGGACGATTCTGTCCATCGTCTCCACCACGCGAACCGGATGGTCGCCGATAGCCGTCTCGCCCGAAAGCATCACGGCGTCCGTCCCGTCGAGAACTGCGTTCGCCACGTCGGAGGCTTCCGCACGTGTGGGTCTGCGCGAGTGAACCATCGAATCCAGCATCTCCGTCGCGGTGATGACTGGGACGCCCGCCCGCTGACAGGTTCGGATGATGCGCTTTTGAATCATCGGCACGTCCTCCATCGGACATTCGACGCCGAGGTCACCGCGAGCGACCATCACGCCGTAGGCGGCGTCAACGATTTCTTCGAGGTTTTCGACCGCACCGCGCCGCTCGATTTTTGCGATGATAGGGATGTCCGCCCCGTTTTCTTCGAGCACTTTGTTGACCTCGAATACGTCGTTCGCATCGCGGACGAAACTCGCCGCGACGAAATCGACGCCCGCTTCGGCGGCCAGCTGAAGGTCACCACGGTCTTTCTCGGTGACGACATCCAAGTCGAGTTCGACGCCGGGGACGTTGACGCCTTTCCGACTGCTGAGTTCGCCACCGCTTTCGACGCGGGCGATGACGGCGTCATCATTGACTCGTTCGACCGTGGTTTCGATTCGACCGTCGTCCAAGAGCACGGAATCGCCGGGTTCGGCGTTCGTGATGGCGACGGACAGGCCGACTTCTTCGGGAGTTGCATCGTTCCCCTCGACGAAGCGAACCATCGAACCGGTCTCCAGCATGATCGGTTCCTCGGTTTCTGCGGTGCGGATTTCCGGTCCTTGGAGGTCTAGCATCGCAGCAAGCGGGTTTTCGGTCGCCTCATCTACCCGCCGAATCGTTTCGATGAGGCTCGCCCGGTCGTCACGCGACCCGTGGCTTGCGTTGACCCGAGCGACCGTCATTCCTGCGTCTGCCAGTTCTCGTACCGTGCTCTGCGAGTTCGACGCAGGCCCGAGCGTGCAGACGATTTTCGCGTTTCTCATACGCCAAGGTTGGTGCGTACCTGCCAAAAAACCCCGCAGTTAACTCGAAAACGAGTCATCGAAGCGTGCACCCGGCCACAATCACTAATTATGTCGCCTCCAAAACGGGAAAATATGTCCAAATACGCATCCCTCGTCAACATCGAGCAGAACTATCAGAACGTGCAGGAGCTCGCCTCGATTTGGGGAGACGTGCGAACCGAACTGGAGGCCCACGAGGCGACGCTGGAGGAGACCTACGCAATCCTCGGGGAGTACGATTTCCTCCTCATCATCGACGCGAAAAACAGGGATTCAGCGTATCAGGCATCGCTCTGTATCGAACGCTACGGCCTCGACATGCAGACGATGGAAATCATTCCGATGGAAGAGTTTGCAGGTCTCGTTGACGACCTATAAAAAGGGGGCCAGCACCGATTACTTGATTTTCGTGCCCGGTTCGGCGTCCTCGTAGGTCGTCAACAGGTCGGCCTGTTCGCCCGCCGCGAGCACCATGCCGTTGCTCTCGACGCCGAACAGTTCTGCCTTTTCGAGATTGGCGACCACGACGATTTTCTTCCCTGCGAGGTCGTCCACGTCGTGAAGCTGTTTCAGTCCCGCAACGATTTGGCGCGTCTCACTGCCGATATCGACTTCCAGTCGGAGGAGGGCATCCGCGCCCTCGATCGGCTCCGCCGATTCGATGCGGCCGACGCGTAGGTCGAGATTTTGGAATTCGTCGAAGCTGATGCGGTCGTCGGTCGATTCGTCGTCGGAAGTGGATTCGTCGTCAGTCATGTCTTCGTCGTCGTCAGTTGCCGCGTCGATGCTAGCTTGCAGTTTCTCGTTCAGTTCCTCGACGCGCTCATCCTCGATTTTCCCGAACAGTTCGTCGGGTTCACCGAAGTCGCCGCGGGGTGCGGCGAGGGCATCATCGATGGTCGCGTCATGAACCGAGCCGTCCTCGTCCAACTGCGACCAGAGGGATTCGGCCTTGCCGGGCAGGAGCGGTGCGAACAGCACCGCGAGTGCCTTCGACAACTGGACGCAGTCGTAGATGACCTGCTGGGCTTTTTCGGGGTCGTCGTCGGTCAGCTTCCACGGTTCGTTGCGCTGGATGTACTCGTTGCCGAACGCGGCGAGGGAAGTGGCCGCGTCACCCAGCTCCTTGAGCGAGTAGTCGTTCACGGCCGCGGTGAACTCCTCGATGGCTTCCTCGATGCGGTCGCGGACTTCGTCGCTCGTCTCGGCATCCGGCGCACCGTCGTAGTTCCGCGCGGCGAAGAGCAGGCTTCGGTAGACGAAGTTGCCGACCGTCCCGACGAGTTCGCCGTTGACGCGCTCCTGGAACTGCTCCCACGAGAAGTTCACGTCGCGTTCGAATCCGCCGGTCGTGCTGAGGTAGTAGCGTAGGAGGTCAGGGTCGAAGCCTTCGGCCAGATAGTCGTCGGCCCAGACCGCTCGGTTGCGACTGGTCGAAAAGCTCTTGTCGTTCAGGTTGACGAAGCCACTCGCCATGACGGCGCGAGGTTCGTTGTACCCGACGGCGTGGAGCATCGCGGGCCAGAAGATAGTGTGATGCTGGATGATGTCGCGTCCGATGATGTGGATGATTTCACCGCCGGACGATGTCCGGCGAGCCTCCGAATTCGAGCCGGGTTCGGAGACACCGTCGTCCTTCCAGACTTCCTCCCAGTCGTAAATGTCCGCACCGACGCGCTCGGTGTACTGTTTGGTCGAGGAGACGTACTCTATCGGCGCATCCACCCAGACGTAGAGCACGAGTTCGTCGCCACCCTCACCCGGGTAGTCGATACCCCAATCCATATCGCGGGAGATACACCAGTCCTGGAGTTCGCCCTCTATCCATTCGCGTGGCTGATTTTGCGCGTTGCTCGTTCCTTCGAGGCGGTCGATAAACTCCTGAAGGTACTCCTGGAGCTCCGAGACGCGGAAGAACTTGTGTGTCCGCTCGCGGTACTCCGCCGGGTTGCCCGTCACGGTGCTGGTCGGGTCTTCGATTTCGCCGGGCTCGAGGTGCCGACCACAGCCTTCGTCACATTCATCGCCGCGGGCGTGCTCGCCGCAGTACGGACAGGTTCCTTCGACGTAGCGGTCGGGGAGTGGAACGTCCTCTATCGGATCCCACGCGACCTTGATCTCCTTCTCGTAGATGTACCCCTCGTCGTCCAGTGTCCGAACGAACTCACGGGTGAGTTCGGTGTTCGTCTCGTCGTCGGTATGACCGTAGTTGTCGAACTCGATGTTGAACTCGGGAAACGTCGCTTCGTACTGCTCGTGGTGCCGAAGTGCGAACTCGCTGGGCGAGACGCCTTCCTTCTCGGCATTGACGGCGACCGGCGTCCCGTGCATATCCGACCCGGAGACGAAGGCCGTCTGCTGGCCGAGCTTTCTCAGCGCGCGCGACAGCACGTCACCGCTGACGTAGGTTCGCAGATGACCGATGTGCAAATCCCCATTTGCGTAGGGGAGCCCACAGGTCACCACCGCGGGTTCCTCGGTTGGATAGTCGTCGTGGCTCATACTCTCATCTCCTTTTCTGCGGGTGTAAAACCCGCCGGTTTCGGTATCTCGTCATCGTGGTTCGTGTGGATTGTTGATTGGATACAGCAGTAGCTCTCGTTCGATACTCGAACTGCCGGGTTTCACCCACGGAAAAACCGACTGCATCCGGCCCAGAAGGATTCACCCAGCGCTATCGCTCGTCACGCATAGGCAGGGCGACTGTGTGGGCCGTCCGTCGCATACCAGACGGTTGGTTCGTGACAGTATATAAACTCTTCCCCCGAAAATGTACGAATAGAAGATGTTTGTCGGGACATCTAGGCGCACGCCACGTCTAGCACCTGCAAACGACATACTAACGCCGAAAACGGTTCCATGTGCAATTCTAAAACGGTAGTTCCAGGGCGATAACACCGGCACCCAGTACGATGGTCACCAACAATCGGCCGACGCTCCCGGCGAACGTCGCGGCGGCGAACTTCGCGTAATCCTCCTCCAAAATCGAGAAGGCATAAATCGAAATCGTGTCCGGGAAAAACGGGACACAGAGCGCCATCGCCAGACCGAGATAACCCCACTTTCGAGCGAGTGCGACCGTCTTCCGTTCCGACCACTCCACGATGTTGATTTTCGAGCGCCGAAGCGCCTTGATGACCGGACCGGACTGCTTTGCCTCCTGCCCGATGTGGAAGGCGAACACGCTTCCGCCGGCCTTTCCGAGGCCGCTCACGAGGATGATGAGCGCATATCGCCCGACTTCCCCCGTTCCGAGGTTGAGCGGTGCGAGGAGAACAACCTCGCTCGGAAGCGGAAGAATGAACGAGATGAGAAACGAGTAGATGGCGATGAGTGCCAGTCCGGCCCACCCGGTAGCGTGTTCGACGGCGTCGGCTAGCCAACCGAACGACCCGAGGACAAAACCGTTCGTGATCGGGTCGGCGATCGGAACCAGACTCTCTAGCACACGAAACTCTCGGTAATCGACCGATGTAAACTTTAACATCGGCAAATCTGTCTGCGGCAACTACTATTGGCAAATAGACTCATACCGAATCGACGCATATGGTGGGTGTGCAATCGGAAAGAGAGTTTCGCGTTGGCATCTACCCGAACTTGGAGGTGCAGCTAGAGTACACCCCCGACCACTCCGCGATAACCGTCACCGTGGAGTACCGACGTGACGGCAAATGGGAGGGGGCGGACAGTGATCGCAACCAGCGCGGACAGCGTGTGACGATAACCCGCGACGGCACGCCGCTGCTGGAACAGGAGATTTCATTCGAACTCCTCGAACGCTACGGAACGACTCTCGCGAAGTTCGTCCGTCGTTTCACTGACCGGCAGCCGACATCGACCGAAACGGCGGAACCCGAATCGTGGCCTATCGCAGTGACACAGGAAGACGGCTCCGTCGTAAAGGCGCTTCGACCACCGACACAGGCCATCTTCGAACTGTACAAAGACCACGCCGATGAGTGGCGTTGGCGACTCATCCACCAGAACGGGAACATCATCGCCGACTGTGGCGAAGGCTATTCCTCGAAGCAGGCCGCAATCAACGGTATCGAGAGCGTCAAACGGAACGCACTCGGCGCACCCACAGAGGAACAGTAGCGATTATTTCGAGGTGCGGTCGCAAACCGAGTCGAGGTCGGCGGCGAACGATTCCAGCATCGAGCGAGTGACGTGCGGCATGCAAACGATTCTGAGTTCGCCCGACCCGGTCGGTGAGACGCGCCATCCGCGGGACTGGAGCGCCTCGACCGTTTCCCGAGGAACTTCCGCCGCCACCAGCGGCAGAACGGGGTCAACCACGTCGTAGCCACAGGACTCGAACGCGTCGGCGATCCATTCAGCGTTGGCCTGCGAACGTTCGTACTGCTCGCGGTAGCCCTTCGGCCAGAGTTCGTCCATCGCGGCCCACGCACTGGCGACGCCCGCACCGCTTCGAGTACCGGTTAGCGTCGCCTGCGAGGTCGATTCGAGGTACGGCGTTTCGACCGCCAGCGCGTCCAACACGCGTTTTTCGCGGGCCAAAAATCCGCCCGCCGGAACCGCCGCCTGCCCCATCTTGTGTGGGTCGATACCCATCGTGTCCACCTCGGCGTGGTCGAAATTCCACTCGTAGTCGGTAAACGGAAGCACGAATCCACCCCACGCCGCGTCCACGTGAAGCAGTGCTCCCGTGTCGTGGGCAATTTCCGACAGCGACGGAATCGGGTCAACTCGCCCGTATTCGGTCGTTCCCGCGATGCCGACGACCAATACAGTATCGTCATCGACCAGTTCGGTCACCGCGTCCGGGTCGGCGCGCCTGTCGGCATCCACATCGGCGAGTCGCAGTTCGACGCCGAGCACGTCCGCCGCTTTCTGGAAACTGAAGTGGGCGCTCTCGGGTGCGACGATGTTCGGCGTATCAGTCTCCGCGAGGTTTCGCGCCGCCCGAACCGCCTGGATGTTGGCTTCGGTGCCACCGCTGGCGATGTAGCCGTGTGGATTTTCGATTCTGGTCATCTCACCCAGCATTGTGACTGCTTCGTCTTCCAATCCGGAAACAGTCGGGTACGTCGTCGGGTCACCCGGATTCGACGCCAAAAATCGTTCTGCAGCGTCACGGGCCGCCGGATGGGGTTCGGTACACATCGAAGAAAGCACCCGACGGAATGACTGGGGCGCGGCCACCTGCATATCCGGAAATTCGGGGCGTCGGGTTTATTCGTTCCGTTCTCCACGTCACAACCTGTTGAACTGCTCTATCGCTTCGAGTTGCGACTGTAGCTCCTGCATCGCCGGTTCCGGTGCCATGTCCCCGGAGTACGCCGTGTGAACGAGTTCCGCCGTTCTCGTCGATTCCTGCGTCCACGCGATAGTGACCGGGCGCGGCATCGCACTCTCTCCCGCGGTGCGGAGGGTTTCGACGTGCGAACCCATTATCGGCACGGAACGTGCCGCACGCGATTCGAGTACGCTGATTTCAGGAGGAATCAGTCCGAGCTCCTCGAACAGCATCAGCTGAATCCGCTTGTCGGTCATCGCTTCGAGCACCTGTATCGTGGCGTCCAGCTTCGTCGAATGGGGGTTGACGGCCATGTGCCACCCGCCGAGTGCGGATGTGGAACCGCCGACAACCTCGTACTGGGACTGTTTTTCCGTGACCGCGTATGGAATCGGCATCACTCCGAGATTCGTCCCGAGTGCGCTTTCGGCCCCCGCGCTGCGCTTTCGGCCCCCGCGCTGTTGATTGCGTACGGCCAGTTCCGATGCATCACCGCATCACCTGCGCCGAACGGACTGTACGATGTGTCCTCGATCCACGTGAGAACGCCGGTCGGTGCGATACCCCCAGCGTAGCCGTCGAGCGCGGACGGGTCATCCTGTCCCCAGATGAACGTCCGAATCATTCGTACCGAGTCCACGACGGCGGGGTTGGCGACGGTTATCGGCCGTTCGCCGACCGGACCGAAGAGATATTCGCGTCCGCCGAAGTACGCACCGCCCCACGTGGAGATGAATTCGTTGAAATCACAGCAGGGAAGTCCCTCATAGAGGCTGGCCTGAAACGTAAAGCCGTACGGAACGCCGGACTGTTCCATCGCATCGTTCGTCACCCGCGAAAACTTCTGTCACGTAATCGGGTTCCGCGCCCAGTTCTCCCCTACCGGGTCGTATCCAGCCTTTTCGACCAAGTCTTTGCGGTACAGCATCATCCCGAAATCCGGATACAACGGCACCGCGTACAGGTTTCCATTCGGTCCGAGCGCGGTCGAGACGCTCGCTCCGAAGTAGCCGTTTTTCACCCGGTCGAGCACGGACTGAGACAGATGTCGGTCGAGGTTGAGCAGTTGGTCACGAACGACGAAGTTCAGTGTCCACCCACTGTCGGTGAGCATGAGGTCGGGTCCCGACAAATTGCCGGACAGCCACCGCGTGTATTGTTCCTCTCGAATATCCGTCTCCTCGGTTCCGGCGATCATTTCGATATCGATAGTTCGGGGAAGACCGACGTCCCACAGCAGTTCGATGAGCGGTTCCCGTACCGACGCCAAGTCCGCATCGGCACCCCACTGTACCGTCGTTACGGCTTGTTGGCCGCGAACCGTTGGGTTCGTAATCGCCGTCGCCCCCACGGCACCCGCCGTCTGCAAAAAGGTGCGACGAGAGACAGACCTCTTCGTGTCGTTTCCCCACATCCCATTCACCACGTAAACTAGAGTTTCGGACGCAGTTATAGTCGTCTGCCGTCGGTGTAGACGGCGTTCCTAAGGGAGTAATTCCAAATCGTGATGACACGGCGAAGAGACAGTTACGACATATATATATATAAACTATCTGACTGAATCGAGGACGAGTTTCTGCTCGACGCGCTTCACTTCGTGTTGCACGTCGCGCACCGCGTCGATGTTCGCCGAGATGGACGAGACGCCGCGGTTGACGAGGAAGCGAACCATCTCCGGTTTCGACCCTGCCTGTCCGCAGATGCTGGTGTTGATGTCGTTTTCACGACAGCAGTCGATGGTCTGACCGATGAGTTGGAGGACGGCGGGGTGGAGTTCGTCGAACCGGCCCGCGACGTTTTCGTTGTTTCGGTCGACAGCGAGCGTGTACTGCGTGAGGTCGTTCGTGCCGAAACTGGCGAAGTCGATTCCCGACTCGGCCATTTCCTCGATTTGGAGCGCGCTGGCGGGCGTCTCTATCATCACACCCCACGTGCGCTTGTCGGGGTCGATTCCCGACTCGGCCATCAGTCGCCGAGCGCGAAGCACGTCTTCGGCGTCATTGACGAGGGGGAGCATGAGTTCGACGTTGTCGTAGCCCATCTCGTACAGTTCACAGAAGGCGTCCAGTTCGTGCTGGAACACGTCCGGCTTGTCGAGGCTACGGCGGATGCCACGCCAGCCGAGCATCGGGTTGTGCTCTTTTGGCTCGTTCTCGCCACCTTGCAGTTGCCGGAACTCGTCGGTCGGCGCATCGAGGGTTCGAACGCGGACGGGGCGCGGGTAGAACTCCTCGGCGACGCCGCGGATTCCCTCCACGATTTCGTCCACGTAGGCGTCGACGCCGTGGTCTTCGATGTACTTGGCCGGCGTCTTGTTGGTCGAGAGGATCATGTGCTCCATGCGGAGCAGGCCGACACCGTCGGCTCCCGTGGCGGCGGCGCGTTCCGCGGCCTCCGGGATGGAGACGTTCACCTTGACCTCCGTCGCCGTCATCGGCTTGACGGGCGTCTTCGGACGGGCGTCCTCGATGGGTTCGCGCTCCTGTTCCTTCTCCGGTTTGCCCTCGCGGACGGTTCCCTTATCGCCGTCCAGCGTAACGACCTGGCCGTCCGATAGAACCTCCGTCGCATTGCTGGAACCGACGACCGCAGGGACGCCGAGTTCGCGCGAGACGATGGCGGCGTGACTGGTCATGCCACCTTCGTTCGTGATGATGCCTGCGGCGCGTTTCATCGCGGGCACCATATCGGGCGTCGTCATTTCCGTGACAATGATGTCGCCCTCGCTGACCTTATCGAGTTGGTCGAGCTTGGTGACGGTTCGGGCCTGACCGCTCGCGATGCCGGGGCTTGCGCCCAGTCCACTCACGAGGATTTCGTGATTGCTACCCATCTCGGTCTGCACCGCACCGCTTCCGTCGGCAACGCCCTCGTTCGTGTCCGCCTCGATTGAGCCGTTGTCACTGATCGTCGTGATTGGCCGCGACTGAAGCATGAAGACATCGTCTCCGACGATTGCCCATTCCACGTCCTGTGGGGTTCCGTAGTGAGCTTCGACTTCCTCGCCGAGTTCCACGAGACGACTGATGTCATCCTCGGAGAGCACACGCGCGTTCCGCTTGTCCTCGGGGACGTCACGCTCGACCGTTTCGCCGGTCTCCGAATCCTTTGTGTGCATTATTTTCTTGTCGGCGATAGTGATATCTTCCGTCGCACCGGAGGCGCGGTCGACGACGTAGTTGTCCGGGGAGACCGACCCAGACACGACCGCTTCGCCGAGACCCCACGCGGCCTCGATGATGATTTTCTTGTCGCCGGTCGAAGGGTGACTCGTGAACATGACGCCGCTCTTTTCGGCATCCACCATTCGCTGGATGACGACCGCGATATCCACGATTTCGTGGTCGAAACCCTTCTCCTGGCGGTAGTAAATCGCCCGCTGTGTGAACAACGACGCCCAGCACTGTTTCACACGTTCGACGAGGTCGTCGCGGGTGATGTTGAGGAACGTTTCCTGTTGGCCCGCAAACGAGGCGTCGGGAAGGTCTTCGGCCGTCGCGGAAGACCGAACCGCGACGAACGCTTTTCCGTCGTCCAAATTATCGTATGCGTCGAGGATTCCTTGTCGCATCTCCGCGGGAATCTCCGTTCCGAGAATGAGTTCTTCCGCGCGCGACTCGGCGTCTGCCAGTGCCGCAGAATCCTCAGTGTCGACGTCGACTGCCTCGAACAACTCGTCCGCGATGCCGGTTTCCTCGATGAACTTCCGGTAGGTGCCGGCAGTCACGACGAATCCCGGCGGGACAGGCAGGTCCGCCCCGGTGAGTTCACCGAGCGACGCACCTTTGCCACCGACCAGTTCGAGGTCGTTTGCACTGATTTCGTCCAGCCAGAGTACAACCATTGCGTATGGGTGGAGACAAGCAGGTACATAAAGAATGTTCCGACCAATCCGCCGAAGAAGATTAACTCAAAATTGAATATGTATCGTGATCGTTAACCGAACGGCGACGAAACGAGGCGAGCAATCACCAGAGCGTGGTGAATTGTCGAATGATGAAGTCGAGTTCGGCAGACCCACGATAGCGAACGATGCCCTCACTTACGTCGTAATCGACGACGCTGCACTGACACACCAGAACAGTCGAGCGGCCCGCTCGTCTCGGGCGAACATATTGTTCACCATCGTATCGCGCTAACTAAATTTCCCAAGATATATATCACAATTTTCACGGGAGATTTCCGCCGAATCGAAGTTCCTAAACCTCGATGATGCCATCGTCTTCCGGTTCGGGAACGACCAACTGGCCGTCCAGTGCGGTCGTCGCGCGCCCACCAACCCGGACGCCGTGCTCGTCGGCGCGGACGCGAACGTACCCGGGTCGGTCAACGAAGTGACCTTGCTCGAATCGCATTTCCTCGGGAAACTCGTCGAATGCAGCTGTCTCGCGCAGGTAGGCACCGACCGCGCCACTCGCGGTTCCAGTGACGGGGTCTTCCGGCACGCCCGCGAGCGGCGCGAACATCCGCCCGTGGAGTGTCGATTCGGCGTCGATAGCGTCGAAGGTGCATGCGTAGATGCCGACCGAACCGACTTCCTTGCTCAGTTCTTCGATTGCGGCCATATCCGGTTCCGCGCCACTGACGTGTTCGAGGAAGTTGACCGGAACGACGAGAAACGGCAGACCGGTCGAAGCGACTGCCATCGGAATGTCCGCACCCACGTCGCGGAGCGCCGCCGAATCGATGCCGAGTGCATCACCCACCCGGTCGTAATCCAGTTCGACGGTCTCGATGTCCGGTTTGTCTTGGGTCATCCAAACCGTTCTATCGTCTTCTACGTCGATGTCGAGCACGCCGACGTTCGTTTCGAGGGTGTGCGCTCCCGGCGAGATGACGCCGTCTTCGAGCAGGTGGACGTGCGACGCAATCGTCGCATGGCCACAGAGGTCTACTTCCGTCGTCGGGGTAAAGTACCGAACCTTGCGGTCCGCGTCTTTGCTTTCGGCAAGGAAGGCCGTCTCGCTGACCGAGAGTTCGCGGGCGACCGCCTGCATCTGGTCGTCGGTCAGTTCGTCGGCGTCCGGGACGACGCCCGCCGCGTTTCCGGCCAGCGGTTCGTCGGTGAAAGCGTCCACGAGGAGGATTCTGACTGTTTGCATACCAGATTCGTTGTCCTCTGTCGGGTTTAAATCTCGGTTTACTACTTCGTGGATTGGGAATGTGGCTAGATACTGCCGAGAGCACACGAACGCGATAGGGAGAGAGCAGTCCACGCTTGTGTGTTTGTGAACGTTACCGGCAATTCCCAACAGTACATGACCGCACCGCAATCGCCTGCTCGCGGCTTCACCGTGAGCGCGGAGGCGGTGGCGATATTTAAAGACGGCAACAGCTAGCGATTCGGAACTAATTCCCTCTCGAAAAGCTAGTCACAAACAACTTGTTCAGAAACAATCAAGAACCGTGTGAGTCCACAGGACGACCGAATCCCGCCTATTCGTTATCGAGCACGTATCCACCTTCGACGTGCACGTCGAACGAATCGCCGACGGATTCGGGAACCGTAAACGTCAGCGAGACGTTCTTCAGATATCGATCGTCACGCACGTGCGCCTCGTTCAATTCGAACGTCGTTCGTTCGCCGCCAACGGCAAGCCACGCGATTCCTTTGGCACTGCCGGACACCAGCGCAGTCGCGGACGCTTGTTGGCCCGACGTGGGCGACCCTGCCACCGAAAACGACACCAGCGAGAGTTGTGGCGTTCCCACCGCGACGGAGACGGTTTCGTCCAGCGTTTCCCGGTAGGTGGATGGGTCGTCGCCGCCGTTTCGACCATCGTCGCTGCCGCCATCGCCACCATCATTTCCGTCCCGGCCTCCGCCGCCGTTGCCACCGCCACCGCTGCCGCCGTCACCGGGTTCCTCGGTCAGCAGTTCGACTCCCAATGCCGATTCGACGTTGCCGATTTTGTTGAAAATCGTCTGGCGCGACGACCCGGCGAACAGCAAGCCAACGAGTTCGCCGGACGAATCGAGGAAGACCGGCGACCCGCTGTCGCCGCCTTTCGACATTGCACCTGCAATGCATTGGTCGCGGAGGGTGAGCGTTCCGGCATCACCGAACCGAACCCGGACGCTCGCGCTGGTCGCTTTGACCTGGCTCCGGGTGACGCCAGTGGTTCGGCCAGTTTTCGTGACCGTCTTGCCTTTCAGCGAGCGATAGTCTTCGCGCCGAACGGTCGTGGGCCACGAATCGTCCAGTTCGTGGTACTCCGCCGATTCCTGCTCCGAATCGACCGACCGCGCCGACACGTCCACCACCGCACCGTCCTCGACGGTGACGTAGCCGAGGAGTTCGCCGGTTTTGTCGTCCGGGAGGTTCCCACCGTCGCGGGGCGAGGGTTGAATGATGGGTTCGCCGAACTCGGCCTCGTTGATGCGAGCGTAGACGTGATTGTTGCTCAGTCTGACGAGGTCGCCCTCGGAGACGGCATCGCTCCAGTTTGCGGTCGCGGTGTCGGTCACACGGGCGGGATACGGTCCAGCGGTGGCCGCAGTCTCCTTCGCGTTGATTTCGCTGACACCGCCGACGACCGGGCGATGGCGCTCGTGTCGGTCTGCCTGTGCCTCGGGCATCGACTCGACGAATGAGAGCGCGTCGAATCCATCGCGTTCCTCGTCGAACCCCGCGTCCTCGACTTCAAGGTTCACGTCGGATACGCGTTTTTTCACGTTGTCCTCGTCGGCGAGTTCGCTGTCCGGAAGCTTCTGGGAGACGAAAACCGTGAGCGTGTTCGTCTCGTCGTCGTATTCGACGCCGAGGACGTTCTTACAATCGAGGAGGTCTTCGAAATCTTCGGTATGAGTCATGGCTGTCAAATGGAACGTATTTTCACGAACCGAACTGTCAATAATAAGTTGCGGGAAGTAATAGGATTAGTGGCTAGTGTCGATGGCCCGACGGCTTCGACTGCCTCGAAACGCACCTGTAAACCGTTAAGTGGCACGCGCTGCGACTTTCGGATAGAATGAGCGACCTGCCGGACGATTTCAAATGCACGATTACCAACTGGGACTACATCTACGGTCTCTGCCGCGACGTGAGCGAGCAGGTGAAAGTCTCCGACTTCGAACCGGACGTCATCGTCGCGCTCGCACGCGGCGGTTGGTTCGCCGGGCGATGCATCTGTGACTTCCTCGGCCTGGACGACCTGACAAGTCTCAAGATGGAACATTACGTGGGGACGGCCCAGAAGTCGGGCGAACCCGAAGTGCGCTATCCGATGCCGGAAGGGAGCGTCGAGGGCAAAGACGTACTCATCATCGACGACATCGCCGATACGGGTGGCTCTCTCAAACACGCCGAGGAGTACGTTACCGACCGCGACGCCGGAGAGATACGGACGGCGACCCTCCAACTACTCCAGACCAGCGAGTTCGAACCCGACTACGTCGGCGAGCAACTCGAAGAGTGGGCGTGGATCGTCTACCCGTGGAACTTCATCGAGGACATGATAGACATCACCAGCGGGGCGCTGGATCGGGCGGACGAAGACGAGTTCTCGAAAGACGACGTTCGTCACTATCTGAGTGAATATCACGATGTGGATCGAATCCAAATGGAAATCGCCCAACCCGACCGTTTGGACGAGGTGCTCACCGAGATGGTTCGGCGCGGCGTGCTATCGCGCAAAGACGGACAGTGGCGACTGGTCGAGACGGCGACTGGCGGACAGTAACCCGCGTTTCGAACGACGTTTTGGAGGGAGTTCCGCGACGAACCCGTATCGTTTAGGTGACTGCCGAATCGAGTCCCTTGCATGATCGGTTTCATCGGCGGAAGCGGCATCTACGAGGCACTGCCACTCGAAAATACCCGAGAAGAGGAAGTGACGACTCCGTTCGGCGACCCGAGTGCACCCGTCACTATCGGCGAAATCGCCGGGAAAGAGGTCGCATTCCTCCCCCGACACGGTCCGAAACACCAGCGAACGCCCACGGAAGCGCCCTACCGAGCGAACATATACGCCCTGAAAAAGCTCGGCGTGGAACGTATTCTGGCCAGCAACGCGGTAGGAAGCCTCCGCGAGGAACTTCCACCCCAGATTCTCGTGATTCCTGACCAGACGTTCGACCGGACGAAACACCGAACGCCGACGTTCTTCGGGAGCGGGATGGTCGTCCACATGCCCTTCGCAGACCCGTACTGCCCGCACATGGTGGAGCATCTTTCGGAGGCCAGCGAGGAAGCGACCGAGGCAGACCACCACTCGGGCGGCACCTACGTCTGCATCGAAGGGCCGCAGTACTCGACGCGAGCAGAAAGCGAGTTCTACCGCGATCAAGGGTTCGAAATCATCGGCATGACGGCGATTCCGGAAGCGAAGCTCGCGCGCGAGGCCGAGATGTGCTACGCGACGGTGGCGGGCATCACTGACTACGACGTGTGGAAGGAAGACAGCGAAGTCACCCTCGAAGAAGTGCTCGAAAACGCCGCGGAAAACGAAGACGCGATCAAGGAAGTCGTCGAGCACGCGATTCGGGAGATGCCCGACGAGCGTGACTGTGACTGTGGCCACGCGTTGGAAGGCACCATCAACACCCCGACGGAAGCGATTCCGGAAGAGAAGCGCGAGGAAGTCGAACTGCTCGCCGGGCAGTATCTCGACTGAACTCCCAAGCGAAACGAGAACGAGACGGACAAGCACGCCGACTGTCGCGCTTGTCCCGACAGCGACCGACTGATTTTACGACCCGAATCGAACGTCGGGTTTCCAAAAAACGGCAGAACGGATTTCCCCAAGAAAACGCCAGACTGGGTTTGGCTTGGGTAAGCAGGCCTCGGCCTGCCTACCCTGCTGTTTCGACCGGGAACGGGCGAACGAGGAACGGAGTGACTGGCTTTGCCACGAGCGACAGTCCGAGTTCGGGCGTGGCGTGCGCCTAGCAGTTGCTACCTGCCAAACTCCAAAAAATCAGTTCGTCGCGCGACACGACAGCGTACACCAACTTTCGAGCCGTGACCGAGACCACGGTGGATTTTAACCCGGCTCAAGCGAAGAATTCAGCATGAAAGAAGAACTGCTGACGATGACGCCGGGACCGACAGCCATCCCCGAAGATGTCCGAAACGCAATGGCCAAACCGGCCATGAACCCCGACGCTGACCCCGAATTCGCATCGTTCTACGAAACCCTGCTCGATGAATTGGCACGAGTTTACCAGACGGACGACGAGATGGTCGTTCTCGGCGGGGAAGGAATCCTCGGCCTGGAAGCCGCCGTCGTCTCGCTCGTCGCACCCGGCGACGACGTGCTCTGTCTCGGCAACGGACTGTACGGCGACGGGTTTTCGGACTTCGTGGAGATGGCGGGTGGGAACCCAGTTTCACACAGCATCGAGTACACCGAAGGGTTCGACCCAAACGAAGTCGCCTCACTGGTCGAGAAAAACGAGTTCGCCGCCGCGACGATGGTTCACTGCGAGACGCCGACCGGACTGCTGAACGACTTCAACGAGGTTCTGGCGACGCTGCAAGATGCAGGCGTCCTGACCATCGTTGACGCGGTGTCGTCGCTCGGCGGCACTCCGGTTCCGGTCGAAGGCATCGACGTGTGTCTCGGTGGGTCACAGAAATGCTTCAGTTCACCACCCGGCCTCACGACCATCTCCGTCAGCGATTCGGCGTGGGAAAAAGTCGAGGCAACCGAACAAGATTCGTTTTACACCAGTTTGGAACCGTGGCACGAGCCGGATTTTTCGTTCCTTCCGTACACGCATCTCGTCTCGAATCTGTATGCCCTGGAAGTATCACTCGACCGGATTCTGGACGAGGGCCTCGACTCCGTTTTCGCTCGCCACGAGGAAACCGCGGAACTCTGTCGAGCACGAGGACGCGAACTGGGACTAAAACCGTTCCCCGGAACCGAATCGCTCTGTTCGCCGACGGTCACGGCGTTCGAAATCGACGGAGCGGCGACGGAAATCCAGCAGCGACTCCACGACGACCACGGGATTCTCGTCGCGACCGGACTCGGCGAGATGGCGGACGACATTCTGCGAATCGGGCATATGGGCTACAACGCACAGGAATCGCGGGTCGAAAAAACGATGGACGCACTCGAATCGGTGCTGGATTGAACCGCGAGGGGTTCAGTCCGCGAGCAGTTCCGTCGCTTCTTCCCTTTCATCTCCGTCTTCGACCGCATCGCGAGCGTCTTGCACCCAGAGGTCGCCGAACAGGTCGTCCTGGTCGAGCGTGAGAAAACTACGGTGAGCAAGAAACAGCAGTGCGAGATAGGTTTCGACCCTGCTCGGGCCAACACCGTCGATTTCGGCGTACAGCACTTCCGTCCTTCCTGCTTCGTACTGCGTGATGAGCGCCGATTGCACGTCGTCGATGACCGATTCGATATCCTCGTCGTGGGTCGTGCCGGTCACCTCGGACTCGGTCGGTTCGTCGTCGAACCGCATGTCGTCGCCCGAGTGGTAGTCCAAGGTCTGCGTCCCTCGGCGGAACCCCTGCGGCGAGTCGCTGGTGTCGTAGGTTCTGGATTCCTTCCACCACGACCCACGCTCTCGTTCGCGCAAGTCGCGGACGAGTTCGTCCAGCGTTTCCGGATTGCCGCGGGCGTGTTTGCGGTCGAGTCGGCGTTCCATCTCGTCTTCGAGCGAGGCGACGGGGTCGAATCCGCCATCATCCATCGCCATCGGCGCTTCCCACGGTTCGAGTTCCTCCTCCTCCTCGGGGTCGTCGTCCGCGAGGAGCGCATCGCTTTTCATCCGGAGGAGAACGCTGGCGTAGAACAGTGCCCGACCCGAGGTTCGGAGGTCCGCCTCGTCCAGTCGCGCGAGGAACTTGTCCGTCACGTCCACGATGTCGATGTCCCACGGTTCGATTTCGCCGTCCTCGGCGAGTTGGACGAGCAGTTCGACGGGTTCGACTTCGTCATCATCGGACGTGTGTTCGTCGGGGACGAGTGCATTCATGTCGCCTCGATTCCCGCCCTCTCGCTCCCTCTTTCGGTCATCGTGATCGGTGATGTCGAGGGGAATATCACCGCCCCGTTCAGTCATCCGCGGGCACCTCCTCTTCCCCGTCGAGACGAATGCCAGTGACACTGCTCACGTTGTTCCCCTGCATCGTCACGCCGATTGCGCGCTCGGAGCGTTCGAGCATCGCGGAGCGATGCGAGACGACCATGAACTGGGCGTCGCCAGCGAGTTCGTCCACCATCTCGCCGACACGCTCCGCGTTGACAGCGTCGAGGAAGGCGTCAACCTCGTCCAGCGCGTAGAACGGTGCGGGGTTGTACCGCTGGATGGCGAAAATGAACGCGAGGGCGGTGAGCGATTTTTCCCCGCCACTCATCGCGTCGAGTCGCTGAACCGGCTTGTCGCCAGGTTGGGCTTTCATCGTCAGACCGCCGTCGAACGGGTCGTCTTCGTCTTCGAGGAACAGTTCGCCCGACCCGGCCGAGAGGCGGGTAAAGATGTCCCGGAACTGGGAGTCGATGGCGTCGAACGCCTCCATGAACGTCTCCTTTTTCTGTGATTCGTAGGAGTCGATTCGCTCCCGGATGCCATCTCGTTCCTCGACCAAGGTCGCTTTACGCTCTTTGAGGTCGTCCAAATCGCTCTCCACGTCGTCGTACTCGTCGATTGCGAGCATGTTGACGGGTTCGAGGGCTTCCATCTGGCGTTCAAGTCGGTCGATGTTGTTCCGAACTTCGTCGTGGTCGGGAACGTCCTCGGGGTCGTACTCGCCGACTTCCTCGCGGAGTTCGGCTACGTCTTCTTCCAACCGACTCGCACTTCGTTTGAGACTGCCGAGGCGGTTCTCGACCGTTTCGACCTGCGACTGTTGTTCGTCGCGCTTCTGCTTCGCCTCGCCGAGTTCCTCCTTCAGGTCGGAACGTTCGTCCTTGAGTTCGGCGAGTTCGTCTTCCAACTCCTCGACCGCTTCGCGCTTCGATTCGAGGGTATCCTCGCGGTCTTCGATGTTCGTCTCGAATTCCGCGATACGTTCTTCCTGCTCAGCTTTGCGATTCTGCGCGGATTCGATATCGTCGTGCAGGTCGTCGATAGCGTCTTCGGCGTACTGCTTTTCGAGTTGCAGTTCGTTCAGTCGGCCATCGAGGGTATCCATCCGGTCTTCTAATTCGTCGATTTCGGCTTCGACTTCGTCGGCCTTGCTCGACAGTTCGGGGATCTTCGAGTCGGCGAGTTCGGATTCCAATTCCGCGATGTCGCTCTCAATGTCCGCAATCGTCCTCTCGTGTGCCGAAATCTCGGTTTCGAGTTCCTGCATCCGGTCGTTGACCGACTCGCGTTCGTCCTGGACGTCCTCGATTTCGTCCTGAAGTGACTCGATCGTCTCCTCGACGGATTCGATCTCTTGCTCCTTTCGCTCGATGTCGGTTTCGATGGCTCGAACTTGGTCTGTCGCGTCGGTTTGGCGGTCACGGGCGTCGTCCAACCGGTCTTCGACGCCGCGAATGGACTCCCGAATCGACTGGCGTTCTTCCTCCAACTCGTTGATTTCTCGGGCGACACGCTCCAGTTGTCCTTTGCCGGACGCGGAGAAGGAGTAGCGTGACCCGCTGGTGGAACCGCCGGTCATCGCGCCGCTCTTCTCGACCAGTTCACCCGACAGCGTGACGAGGCGGAAATCGCCCATCAGTTCGCGAGCGGTTTCCATGTCTTCCACGACCAGCGTGTCGCCGACGACGTAGGAGAAGATGCCCGAATACTCGGAATCGAAGTCAATGAGGTTGTACGCGAAATCGACCACGCCGGGCATGTTCGGCGTGGACGGCAGTCGCCGGTCGTTCATCTTGGTAATCGGCAGGAACGTCGCACGACCCGCGTTTCTGCGTTTGAGATACTCGATACAGCGCTGGCCGACGCTGTCGTCGTCCACGACGACCTGCGACATCCGGCCACCGGCCGCGGTTTCGCAGGCGGTGGCGTACTGCTGGCTCACGCTCCCGAGTTGCGCAATGGTGCCATGAACGCCGTCGAGACCGCCGTTCAAGATGGTCGAGACGGCGCGTCCGTACGACGAATCGCCGCTCTCTTCAGCACGCGCGTCGAGTTCGGCATACTTCTGCTGTTTCGACTGCAACCGATTTTCGACTGAATCGAGGTCGGACTGGAGTTCGCGCTTTTCGGCTTTCAAGTCGTCTACGACGTCGCCGATTTGTTCGGCGTTCCGTTCGGCTTTCAGCAGTTCGTCAGCGAGATCGTCCAGTTCGGTTTCAATGTCCGGGATTCGATCGCGGGCCGAATCGAGTTCGTTCTGTTTCTGGTTCACCGCGTCGGAGCGCCGCCGGGCCTCGTCCAGCAAACGGTCTTTCTCGCGTTGAAGCTCGTTTTTCTCGCTTTTTTCGTCCTCGAGAGCGTCCTTTTTCTCGGCAAGGTCGGCTTTCACCTCGTCGTACTCGGTGTCAACGTTCTCGATTTCCTCCTCGATTTCGGCGAGTTTGGCTTCCTTGGTGCCGATTTCGCCTTTGACCGAGGCCTTCTCGATTTTGATGTCGCGGATGTCGCCGTCCAAATCGTCCACCGTCTCCTGCTTGCGGTCAATTTCGACGAACGCCTGTCGTCTGCGGCTTTCGGCGTCCTGAATCTTCTCCTCGGCGGATTCGATCTTGTCTTCGAGCCGCGAAATCTCGCCTTTGACCTCCTCGATTTCGCTCTTGATGGCGAGTTGTTCGTCCTCACCCTTGCGCTCGATTTCCGTGTTGAGCTCCTCCAACTGGTCTTCCAGACGGACGACTTTGCCCTGTCGTTCGTCCAGTTCGCGCTGGAGGGAGACGAGTTCTTCCTTGCGGCTCTCGATGTCGTCCCGGGTCGCTTCGAGGTCGATCCGTTTTTCTTCGAGTTCCGCCGCTTTCAGGTAGCCTTCGTACTCCTCTTTTTCCTCGCGGAGGCCTTTGTATTCGAGCGCGGTTTCCCGCTCGTCGCGCAGCTGGTCGAGTCGGTCTTCTTTCTCCTCGATGCGGAGTTCTGCCTCCTCGACGCGGTCTTTGACTACTTCGAGTTCTTCGAGTGCGGCATCTTTTTTCGCGTCGAACTCCGACACACCGGCGATTTCGTCGATGATTTCACGGCGCTCGAACGGCGTCATGTTGATGATGCCGGTCACGTCACCCTGCATGACGACGTTGTACCCTTCCGGCGTCACGCCCGCCTGTGCGAGCAAGTCCTGAATATCGGAGAGGTTGACCGACCGCTCGTTCAGGTAGTAGTACGAGTAGTAGTTATCCTCGGTCTGTTTCACCCTCCGTTTGATGATGATTTCGTCCACGTCGCCGACGTTGTCCGTTCCGGCGGCGTTGACGACCTGCGTTCGGTCGAGCGTTCCGTCCGAGTTATCCAGAACGACCTCGACGGATGCTTCGAGCGGGCCGTTTTTCGTACCCTCACCCTCGTCGTAGCCGGGGTTGTAAATCAGGTCGGTGAGCTTTTCGGCGCGGATACCTCTCGTTCTGGCCAGTCCGAGCGCGAAAAGGACGCTGTCGATGATGTTGCTCTTTCCGGACCCGTTCGGCCCCGTGACCACCGTGAAGTCCTCGTAAAACGGGATTTCGGTCTTCCGGCCGAAGCTCTTGAATTTGTCAAGGACGAGCTTTTTGATGTGCATGGGTTGCTCGTGAGAGAGGGAACCCCCTACGCCACGATGATGTCGTCGCCCAGTCCGGAGGTTTCCTCGTCGGTATCGTCTGTTTCGTCCTTAGACTCCTCGGATTTAGCCTCTTCGACCTCGTTCGATTCCTGTTCGGCTTCCAACTCGCGGATTCGCTGATTGGCGTCCACGAGTTCCTCCGTCAGTCCACGAATCGTCGCATCGAGTTCTTCGACCCGCGACTCCAGATTTGCGATTCGGTCGCGCTGGCTAGTCATATCACGTATGCGTCACGGTTTCCTCATAAAGGTGCGTCAGACAGGCGGCAGACACGGGGGCAATAGGAGGAAAACGTGCCAAACCAGAATCGTTAATTGTCGATGAAGAAGACGGAAAACATGACTACAATCTACTTCATCCGCCACGCACACGCCCCGTGGGTGCCAAACCGCGAAGCCGAACGTCCCCTTTCGGAACGCGGTCGGGTGGACGCAGAGCACGTCGCCGACCTGCTGGCCGACCGCGACATCGACGCCGTCGTTTCCAGTCCCTACGCTCGTGCAATTCAGACAGTCCGTCCAACCGCCGACTATCACGACCTGGAAATCGCCATCGAGGAGGAGTTCCACGAACGGCGGCTAACCGACAGTTCGGTCGAATCCTTCGGTGAGACGTTCGAGAGCGCCATCGAGGGCGTGTGGAATGACTGGTCGTTTTCGTGGCCGGACGGCGAATCGAATCTCACGGCACAGGAGCGCGGCGTCTCGGCCCTCGAACGAACGCTGGAAGACCACGAGGACGAGTCCGTCGTCGTCGGCACCCACGGCAACCTCCTGACGCTCGTGCTGAACCACTACGACGACCGATTCGGTTTCGATTTCTGGAACGAGGAACTGACGATGCCGGATGTCTACGAAGCACAGTTCGAAGGAGGGGAAATGGTCGAAACCGAGTGTCTGTACCCGATCCCAAATTGAATCCTACTGCGATTGTCAGACGAACTATCTGATATCTAGAACAGGTGCACAAAACATATTATGACTGACGATTGGAATCGAACGAGAGATGGGAGAAACCACTGGACACGTCGCACGGTTCTCCGATTCTGCAGTTTCGGAATTGCCGGACTTGGCGGCTGCGTTGGAGGGAACGGCGACCCACAGAACGCACCTGAAACCGAGTCAACAGACACAACGGCGACGACTGCGAAACAGGGAACGAACGGCGCTCAAACGGCGGCAGGAGGAGCCGAGACGACGGACGGAGGTTCAACGAATTCGTCGGAGACACATCCGGTACTGCTCGCAATCAGCAGTTACGCGAAGAGCAAGCAGAAGGCGACGGTGACGGTAACGAAGGGAGAATCGACCCTACTTGACTAAACGGTCACCGTCCCCGTAAACGGCACCGTTACGTTCGACGACGCGCTGGTCGTTCCGAAACGGGGTTCCGTTACGTACGAAATCAGCGTGTCGGTGAAGGACGGAGCGACGGCGACGAAGACGGTCACCATCAAAAGCAGTCACGACGTGCACGCCATTTCGGCGGTTATCATGTCCACGAACAACATCCGGTGGGGAACGAGCGGCCACTGAACCGCCGCGCTTCGACCCATCCCGTAGGATTTTAACACGTACCGAACCAACCAGTGAGCAATGACTGCTCAGGCTGTCCAGGAGGGCGAACACGTGGCCGTCATCGGCCTCGAAATCCACGTCCAACTGGAGACGGACACGAAGATTTTCTGCGGCTGCTCGACGGATCAAGACGATCCCGAACCCAACACCTACACCTGTCCGGTCTGTCTCGGACTGCCGGGCGCGCTCCCGGTGTTGAACGAATCCGCCGTCGAGTTCGCCGTGAAAGTCGGCAAAGCCATCGACGCCGACATCCCGGAAGAGACGCGGTTCCACCGGAAAAACTACTTCTACCCCGACCTACCGAAAGGGTTCCAAATCACCCAGTACGATGCACCAATCTGCCAGAACGGGGAACTGGAGTTCCAGCACAAGGGCGACACCCGAACCGTCGGCATCCACCGCGCCCATCTCGAAGAAGACCCCGGCAGTCTCCGTCACGTCCGCGACGGTAGTGGAAACATCGACACCCGAACGACCGGCATCGACCGCGCGGATTACACGCTGGTCAACTACAACCGCGCCGGGACGCCCCTGATGGAAATCGTCACCGACCCGGATTTCCGGAAACCCGGCGAGGCAGTCGCCTTCCTCGAAAAGCTGGAAGAGGTGCTCGAATATCTCGGCATCTTCGATTCGACCCGCGACGGCAGTCTGCGCGTCGACGCGAACCTCTCGCTCGTCCCCGCCGAGGACGTGAACGAAGACAGTTCGATTTCGGACGACGTGTTGGCGGACGCGAACCGAACCGAAGTGAAAAACATCTCCAGTCACAAGGGCGCGGAGAGCGCGCTCGCCTACGAGGAGAGTCGCCAACGGAACCTCATCCGGCGTGGGAAAGGAGTCGAGCAGGAAACGCGCCATTTCAACGAAACCCACGGTTCGACCGTCTCGATGCGGTCGAAAGAAGAGGAGAAGGATTACCGTTACTTCGCCGAAGCAGACCTTCCACCGCTCCAAGTGAGCGACTGGAAGCAGAAACTCGAAATCCCGGAGCTGCCCGACGCCCGTCGGGAGCGCTTCCGCGATGAGTACGACCTGAGCAAGGAAGCCGCAAGCAAACTCACCTCCAGTAAGCAGGTCGCTGACTTCTACGAGGACGTGGCCGAGGAGTTCGACCCCGACCTCGCCGCGGCGTGGGTCGCCGACAGCCTCCTCGGCGAACTCAACTACCGCGACATGGAAATCACGGACGTGGAAGACCGACTGGGCGAGTTCAAGACGCTCATTCGCCTCGTCGCCGAAGACGAGATTACGGCGAAAAACGCGGAAGAGACCGTTCTCCGCGAAATGTTGGACGAGGGCGACGACCCGGAGACCGTCATCGACCGCGAGGGACTCGGCAAGGCCGACTCGGGCGAAGTCGAACAGGCAGTCGAGGAAGCCATCGAGGAGAACCCGGACACGGTCGAGGACTACCATGCCGGAGAGGGCGGTGCCATCAACTTCCTCGTCGGCCAAGTCATGCAGAAAACCGGCGGCAGTGCCGACCCCGGCTCCGTGAACGGCATGCTCCGCGAACGACTGGACGAGTAATCAGCGTTGCCTGAGTAGGTCGGTACCTGGCACTACGAGCCGATCGAGAAATCGTGATGTTTCTGTTTCACGCTTGCATCTGACTGCTGTCCCGACCGATAGACGAGGAAATGATATTTTCAATTCATAAAGAGTACATTCAATTTTTTAACAATCATTGACCCGTCAGTGGTCGTGACCGAGATATTAATACATTTCTAGAAAAATATATTAAATACTAAAACAGTGAAATAGACGCGTCATGCCATCAAGACGAGACATGCTCAAGAAGCTCGGTGCAACAGGAACGACAGCGATTGCCGTCTCGGGCCTGTCCGGCTCCGCGGCTGCCGCCGGTGCCATCCCGTCACATTACCTCGACCAGTATCAGGCGACGGGTGCCAACTACGGCATCGATTGGACGTATCTCGCGGGCGTCGGTTGGATAGAAACCCAACACGGCCAGTACGAATCGGGGTGTGACGAATCTTCGGCGGGCGCCCGCGGCCCGATGCAGTTCATGCCCTCTACGTGGGACGCCTATGGTGTTGACGGCGACGGCGACGGCTACGCGAACATCTGCGATTATCAGGATGCAATTCCGGCCGCCGCGAACTACCTCACGGCCTCTGGCGCACCCGAGGACTGGGATGGCGCGCTGTACGCCTACAACCACAGTTGGTCATACGTCAGTGACGTGAAAGCTTCCGCCGCGGACTATCGTAGCCAGTACGGAGGCGGTGGTGGAGGCGGCGGCTTCGTTGACGGCGACCAAGTCACCCCGACGGCCAATCTGAACACGCGCGAACAGCCCGGAACCGGCCAACCCATCGTCGCGACCATCTCACCCGGCGAGGTCGGCGAAATCATGAACGGCCCGACGGACAAGGGCGGTTACACGTGGTGGGGCATCCACTGGCTCGACCGGAACGTGTGGGGCTGGTCGGTCGAACGGTACCTTACCGACGCATAAACGCCAGATTCACTGTTTTTCCGCGAGCCAAGAAGACATATCACCCGTCAGTCCGCAGTTGTCGGTTTGCTCTCCTCATCCAACACACCCTGTCGCCAGTGGCCGAGGCTAAACCAGAGCACGCCCATGACGAACGACACGAACGCCGAAATCGACCACGACCACCAGAGGCCGCCGACGCCCCAGGCCAGACCCGAAAGGACGAGCGGCCCAAGTCGAAGCGTCCAGCCGTAGGCGAACAGGAGCGCGATGGGAATCCGAAGCACCCAGCGCGAGAGGAACGAGAGAGCCATCGCAACCCGGGTGTCACCTGCGCCGCGGAACCCCCCCTGAATGACCATCAAGCCACCGAAGAATGACAGAAACGGCCCGATTACGTGGAGGAATCGAACCCCCTCCTCGACCACTGCCGAGTCGTTCGTGAACACTCGCATGGCGACACCGGGGAAAGCAATCAGCAACCCGCCCGCCGCGAAGAGAACGGCGAGCGTTCCAACGGTCGCTTTCCATGTCACTTCGGCGGCTCTGTCAGGTGTTTTCGCGCCGAGATTCTGCCCCACGCCGGTGGCGGTGGCCTGTCCGACCGCACCCGAAATCGTCCACGAGACGGACATCAGTCGAACGCCGATACCGTAGGCAGCAGTTGGAACTGGGCCGAATCGGGCGACCAGCGCGGCCATCGCAACGGCGGCGAAACTGCGCGCCGCCCCGTCGATGGTTGCGGGATAACCGATGGTGACCAGTTTTCGCAACACCGGCCAATCGGGAGCGAGGTCTTCGAGCCGAAGTCGAATGCCCCAGTTGCCTCGAAGAAGGACGTAGACGCCGACGACGGCCGCGAACACGCGAGCGATGAGCGTTGCGACCGCCGCACCTCGCGTTCCCATCCCAGCAATCGGTCCCCATCCGAGGATAAGTATCGGGTCGAGAACGACGTTCAGTCCCGCCGAGAGCACCATCAGCCACATCGCGGTTCGTGTGTCGCCAGCACCGCGAAGCACGGCACGGAAGACGAAAAACAGGAACGTGAACGGAATCGAGAAAAACAGGACTTCGATGTACTGGAGGGCTTCAGTGTAAACTGCTCCGTCCGCCCCGACGAACGTGAGCAGCGGATGCCGGAAAACGAATCCAAACGTTGCAAGAAGCACCCCGAGGAAGACCGTCAGGAGCGTCGTCTGCGCGACGACGTTGTCCGCGGCCCGATCCTCCCCAGCACCGACGTGCTGTGAGACGAGCGCCACGGAACCGGCGGTCAGCCCCATCGCTAGCGAAATGAACAACCACGAAGTCGGGAACATGAGCGAAACGGCGGCGACAGCAGCGGTGCTTACCCGCCCGACCCAGAACATGTCTGCGAGATTGTAGAACGTTTGGAGAAGGTTTCCGACGACCAACGGCCACGCCAGACTCGCCAGTTTTGGCGAAATGGAACCGGTGGTCATATCGACGCGGCTCTCCGTTCGTCGGGACACGTGTGCTACGTTACATAGTCCGAACGAGCCTTAAAAACGTGTGTTCAGTTCACCGTTGCCGGATCTTCGATCGATTGGTGGGAGAGCAGTCGCCATCAACTTGAAAGATATCACTGGATTTCGCGGAGCAGATGCTGAAATTCGTCGTGGTCGCCGAAGTCAACGGTGTCGTCAAGCGAGTCCTGAACCGCTTCCATTTCGGCTTCCAGCGAGACGAACTCCTCGTTTTCTCGGAGTTCGTCGCGTGGGTGTTCGGCAAGGAGGCTCGTGTGTGTCGCGACGAGAGAGTAGTACCGCGTCAGGTCGTCGGCGTACTGCGCCCGGGAGTGAAGTGACTCGACCGTCGATCGAAGCGTCTCGCCGTTGACCGGTTTCGTCACGTAGTCGTCGAACGCCATCCCGATGATGCCGTAGTCGGGTGCGACGGCGGTTATCATGGCGATGGGGCAATCGTGACCGTGGCTGCGAACCGCTTCGAGGACGGCCTCACCGGAGAGTCCCGGTATCTTTCTGTCGAGAAGCACGACATCGATGTGTTCGGTGTTCCGGTCGAGCGCCGCAATCGCCTCCGCTCCGTCGTGAACGGTGTACGTCCGATAGTTCGAGAGCCACTTCTCGTATAAGTCGGTCACTTCGGTTTCGTCGTCCACGATGAGTACCCCGGTGTCCCCGTCATCAGTCATGCATTATATTTGTCCTGATGAAGATAATTTATCGATAAATATATATTTTATTAAAAATTCAAATTTGGAACGTTATGATTGAATTATGAGAATGTGACTCTCCCGCTTGCGATAGGGAACGTAAGAACTGCAACGGTTCCGCGAGGGTCTGCGTCCTTGAACCAGACTGTTCCGCCGTACTGATCCATCATCACGTGGACAAAGTAGAGACCGAATCCGATAGATCCGGACGACTCCGACGTGACGTTGCGGTCGAACACCTCCGATTTCATCCCATCGGGGATTCCCGGGCCGTCGTCCTCGATTTCGACACGAACGAGTTCGTCCGACCGCCACGCCCTGACGGTGAGCGACGGGACGGGCCGGTCGTTGTGCTCGATAGCGTTCAACAGGACGTTTTCTAGCATTTTTCCGAGGAGTTCGTTACTTGAAACAAACATATCAGAATGAAGTTTTGTGCGAGTTCCCGTCACATAGCCATTTCTTCCATTATCAACCCAGATAATTAGGAGACTGGGCGCAACGCGGTCGTTCGTGGAAGAGTTTCGTCTGGCGAAACGTTTACCAGCGCGATACCCGTAGCCGAGGGCGATGACCGACGCGAACCGGGGTGGTGTGTGAGTGGAACTCATCATCACCGAGAAGGATAACGCCGCGCGCCGAATCGCCGACATTCTTTCGGGGGAGAGCGCGAGCGCCGACCGACAAAACGGCGTCAACGTCTACAAGTGGGGCGGGAAGCGATGTATCGGCCTCTCGGGCCACGTCGTCGGAGTCGACTTCCCACCGGAGTACAACGACTGGCGTGACGTAGAACCAGTCGAACTCATCGACGCCGACATCGAGAAACAACCGACCAAAGAGAACATCGTTCGCACCCTGCGATTGCTCGCACGCGACGCAGACCGGGTGACGATTGCGACGGACTACGACCGCGAGGGCGAACTCATCGGGAAGGAAGCGTGGGAACTCGTCCGCGAAGTGAACGAGGAAGTGCCCGTCAACCGGGTTCGATTCTCCTCGATTACGCAAAACGAGGTCACTTCGGCCTTCGAGAACCCCGACGAACTCGACTTCGACCTCGCGGCGGCGGGCGAAGCGCGCCAGATAATCGACCTCATCTGGGGTGCCGCGCTGACTCGCTTCCTCTCGCTCTCATCGCGGCAGCTCGGGAACGATTTCATCAGCGTGGGACGGGTGCAGAGTCCGACGCTGAAACTCATCGTCGACCGCGAGCGCGAGATTCAGGCGTTCGACCCGGAAGATTACTGGGAGTTGTTCGCCGACCTCCAGAAAGAGAAAGAGGAGTTCGAAGCTCAGTACTTCTACCGCGACGAGGACGGCAACGAAGCCGAACGAGTGTGGGACGAAAAAACGGCGAAAAAAGCCTTCGAGACGCTTCGGGAAGCGACGCAAGCGACCGTCGAACGTGTTTCACGGCGGACGCGAACCGACGACCCACCAGCGCCGTTCAACACGACGCAGTTCATCCGTGCAGCGGGCAGTCTCGGCCACTCGGCCCAGCGCGCGATGAGCATCGCCGAAGACCTCTACACCGCGGGGTACATCACCTATCCGCGTACCGACAACACGGTCTACCCGGACGATTTAGACCCCGAGGAACTGCTCGATGAGTTTGTCGGAAACTATCACTTCGGCGACGACGCGGACAGTCTGCTGGAGCGGGACGACATCGAACCGACCGAAGGTGACGAGGAAACCACCGACCACCCGCCGATTCATCCGACCGAGGACATTCCGACGAAAGGCGAGTTGAGCGACGACGAGTGGGAAATCTACGAACTCGTCGTTCGGCGCTTCTTTGCGACGGTCGCGGAAAGCGCGAAGTGGGAACATCTCAAGGTGGTTGCCACGGTGTCCGAACTGTCGCTCAAGGCCAACGGAAAGCGCCTGCTCGAAGAGGGCTACCACGCGGTCTATCCGTACTTCAAAACCACCGAGAACTACGTGCCGAACGTCGAGGAGGGCGAACGACTCGACGTGACGGACACGCGAATCGAAGACAAGCAGACCCAACCGCCACGCCGGTACGGCCAGTCGCGCCTCATCGAAAAGATGGAAAAGATGGGTATCGGGACAAAATCGACCCGTCACAACACCATTCAGAAACTCTACGACCGCGGCTACCTCGAAAACGACCCGCCGCGACCGACGCGCCTCGCGCAGTCGGTCGTGTCCGCCGCGGAGGATTACGCCGACCTCGTCGTGAGCGAGAGCATGACCCGCGAACTAGAACAGGACATGACCGCCATCGCCGACGGCGAGGCGGAGTTAGACGACGTGGCGGATTCGTCGCGCGAAATCCTCTCCCGGGTGTTCGACGACCTCGAAGAATCGCGCGAGGAAATCGGCAAACAGCTCAAGCAGTCGCTGAAGGCGGACAAAACCTTAGGACCGTGTCCCGACTGCGGTGAAGACCTCCTCGTGCGCCAAAGTCGAAGAGGTTCGCACTTCGTCGGCTGTGACGGCTATCCCGACTGTACGTACACGCTTCCGCTCCCGAACAAGGGCAAGCCGCTCATTCTGGACGAGACGTGTGACAACCACGACCTGCGGGAAGTGAAGATACTCGCCGGACGGGGAACCTTCGTCCACGGCTGTCCGCTGTGCAAGGCGGAAGCCGCCGAGGAGGCCGAAGACCGCGTTATCGGTGACTGTCCGGACTGTGGCGAGGAGCACGGTGGCGAACTGGCAATCAAACAGCTCCAAACCGGTTCCCGCCTCGTCGGCTGTACGCGCTATCCGGAGTGTGACTACTCGCTCCCGCTACCACGACGCGGGGACATTGAAGTGACGGACGAGAAATGTGAGGAACACAACCTACCGGAACTCGTCGTTCACAGCGACGGGGGAAATTCGGACGACTCCGACGACGAGCCGTGGGAACTCGGCTGCCCTATCTGTAACTACGAGGAGTTCAAACAGCGCGAAGAGAAAAGCGGCCTCGAAGTCATCGATGGCATCGGCGCGAAAACCGCCGAGAAACTCGCCGAAGCCGGTATCGAGAACATCGATGACCTGAAAAACGCCGAAGTCGAATCCGTGGCGGAACAGGTCAACGGTGTGAGCGAAGACCGACTGCGTGGCTGGCAGGCGAAAGCGGACTGAGGAACGACCTCGATTTTTGGGTTTTCTGTCTGCGGATTCCACACCAAATACCTACCGAGAGCCTTCGACAGCGACCGACGAAACGCGAAGCGTTTTCGAGAGAGCGATGGCCGGAGACACAACCGCCAGAAGTCGGCTAACGATACGACGGCCAAGAATCAGCCATCGACACAACTGGGAGGAGCTAGCAACTCACCGCGAGCGACGATGGAGCGAGCGGGCCGACGAACCCCCCCCGGTGGGGAGTGAGGAGGCTTTTGGCCGAGCTTTTTTCCAGGGCGGTAGGTCGAACGTCAGCGCGCACATCGCGCTAGCGTTCGACTCCCGACCGCAGAAAAAGGTCGTTCCGAAGCAGTTTTAGCCGGGAGTTCTGAAAGGAAGGCTAATGACTGCGCCTTGGGACGACTGGAATCACATCATCAAACTCGACCCGGACAAGACCCTCGCGGGTGACGATACCTTCGAGGATGTCTGTGAAACCGGCACGGACGCCATCGAAATCGGCGGTACGCTCGACATGACGCAGGAAAAGATGCAAGCGGTCATCGACGCCTGTGCGAAATACGACGTGGCGCTGTATCAGGAGCCGAGCAATCCGGCGGTCGTCGTGGACCACAACGCGCTCGACGGCTATCTCGTCCCAATCGTGCTCAATGCGGGCGACATTGCGTGGATGACCGGCTTCCACAAGGAGTGGGTGAAGATGAGCGATGTCGATTGGGAGACGACGACCACGGAAGCATACATCGTCATGAATCCGGACGCGAGCGTCGCGGAACTCACTGATGCTGACTGCGACCAATCGGCGGCGGACGTAGCGGCGTACGCCGAAATAGCCGAGCAGATGTACGGTCAGGAAATCGTCTACATCGAGTACTCCGGCATGTTCGGCGACCCGGATGTCGTGGAGGCGGCACAGGAGAAATTGGACGAGGCGACGTTGTTCTATGGCGGTGGCATCCACGACTACGAATCGGCCCGCACGATGGCCCAACACGCAGACACCATCGTCGTCGGCGACCTTGTCCACGACGAGGGAGTCGAAGCCGTCCGCGAGACGGTCGAAGGGGCACGTGACGCGAAGAAGGCGCACGCTGAATCGGCGTAACCGGACACGTTTCTGCGAGTCGCTTCCCGAGGTACAACCATTCGAGCGGTAGCGACATCATTTGACCGAGAATACGTCACGCACCACAGAGAGCGTCTGAAAGGCGCGTCTCGCGGATCGAAAATAAATGAACGAAATATTCATGAGTTCACGGAAACGATATTCATACGAAGATTCACATGTCGATACTCGAAACGAACAGTCTCACGAAGTACTATGGCGAGACGCGAGGTATCGAAGACCTCGACCTCGCGGTCGAAGCGGGCGAAGTGTTCGGGTTCCTCGGCCCGAACGGAGCCGGAAAGACGACGACGATTCGGACACTGCTCGGATTCATCACGCCCACCAGCGGAGGCGCAACAGTTCTCGGTCACGATATCGCCGACGAAACAGACCTCATCGAAGCGAAGCGTCATATCGGTTACCTCCCGAGTGACCCCGGGTTCGACGAGGATACGACCGGCGACCAGTTTCTCGATTATCAAGCGTCACTGAAGGGTGGCGAACGACGCGACGAACTTCTCGAACTGTTCGACGCGCCCGTCGAGCGGAAAATCGAGGAGTACTCCCGCGGGAACAAACAGAAACTCGCAATCGTCTCCGCGTTCATGCACGACCCCGACCTCGTAATCATGGACGAACCGACATCGGGACTCGACCCGTTGATGCAAGACCGGTTCTACGATTTCGTCCAGACAGAGCAGGAGAAAGGAAAGACGATTTTCTTCTCCAGTCATATCCTGAGTGAGGTACGAAAGGTGTGTGATAGAGTCGGCATCATCCGCGATGGAAAACTGGTGACGACGGAAGACGTGGAGACGCTGCTCGACAGAAGTGGCAAGCGCGTCAGGGTGCGCACCGCGAAACCTGTCGAGCCACGCGACTTCGACTTCGCAGGCGTTCACAACCTCAGCGTGGACGGCGAAGTTCGATTCACGTTTACCGGGGACTACGACACCCTCATCGACCAACTCGACCAGTATCATCTGGTCGATTTGGACGTGGAGGAAGCACCGTTAGACGAAGTGTTTATGCGGTTCTACGGGGGTGAGGCTCATGCTTGAAATCGCCCGATACGAGGGGAGAAAACGGGTTCGAGGGTCGGTCGTGCTGGGTGGGCTGCTCGCCGTGATGTCGCTCCTGTTCATCGGGTTTTTCCCCTCGGTGACGAGTTCCGGCGTGGACTTGGACGCCTACCTCGAAAGCATGCCGCCTGCGCTTCAGGCGGCGTTCGGCGAAGCCTCGCTGACGACGATAGAGGGATTTCTGGCCATCGAGATCTACCAGTTCTTCTGGCTCCTACTCCTCGGCGTCTATGTCGCCTACGTGGCGGGGGCGCTCATCGCGGGAGACGAAGAGCGTGACAGGATGGACATCCTTCTCGCCACGCCCATCACTCGGGTGAACGTCGTCGTCGAGAAGTTTTGCTCGCTCATCATGCCGATCGTAGTGGTGAACATTCTCGTCCCACTTGCCGTCTTCATCGGCGTCGTGTTGGTCGGCGAATCCATCGACCTGATGAATCTGACCATGGTTCACCTGCTGTCGATTCCGTATCTGCTCGCCTGTGGCGCAATCGGACTGCTCCTGTCGGTCGTCGCCGGAAAGGCGGACCTCGCACAGCGTGGCGGACTGGGTGCAGTGTTCGGGCTGTTCCTGCTCGATTCGATTACCGAGGCGGCGGGGATGGAGTGGATCGGCGGACTCAGTCCGACGCACTACTACAATCCGACGGCGATTCTCGTGAGCGGGGAGTACGATTGGATGGGAGCGATAGTTCTCCTCGCCGCAACCGTGGTGCTTGTATTCGTGAGTGCAGTCGCGTTCAAGCGGAGAGACGTCCGATGAGGGGATTCGACGAACGCCAACGGGAGCGAATCCGCAACGAACTGATCGAGGCTGGCCGGAACCTGTTCGCCCAATACGGCCTCCAGAAGACGACGATAACCGACCTCACCGACACGGTCGGTATCGCCAACGGAACCTTTTACCAGTTTTTCGATTCGAAGGAGATGCTGTACTTCGAAGTCATGCAACGGGAGGGTCACGAGGTTGCAGAGGAACTGATCGCCAACTCACTCGGAGCGGAGGACGACCCGGAACGAGCGATTCAGCGGTTCCTCAGCGGATTGGTCGAGACGATCGAGGAAAATCAACTGTTTCGACAGTTGTTGGCGGGCGACGAATGGGAGAAAATGATGCGAACGGTGGACGACATCCCCGAGGACGAGATGGCGGCGCGACGTGCGGATTCGTTCGCTCACGTCCTCCCGTACGTCGAACAATGGCAAAAAGAGGGGAAGTTACGCGATGGTGACCCCGTCGCCATCGTCGGCACGATGGGTGCGGTCAAATTCCTCCCGACCTTCCGCAAGCAGTTAGGTGAAGAAAATTACCCCGCCATCCGCGACATGCTCATCGAGACCATCGCGGCGGGATTGACGAGACAAGACTGACGAAACGGGATAGGTGCGGCAGGGATTGACGCCGTTGGCGGAGCGAAACGAACGTGTTTAAGGCCGCCCCGAAAGAAAAGCGGCGTATGCAGAACCGAACCTACACTGCGGATGCCGAACCCGGCGACACCGTCACGGTGGCCGGCTGGGTACACGAAATCCGCGACCTCGGTGGTATCGCATTCATCATCGTTCGCGACACGACGGGCAAGATTCAAGTCAAATTCGAGAAGGACGAGATGGACGACGACCTCGTCGAGACCGGTCTCGGCGTCAACCGCGAGAGCGTCGTCGAGATTACGGGCGACGTGAAAGAGGAGCCACGTGCCCCAACGGACGTGGAAATCGTCCCGACGGAAGTCGAAGTCATCGCGTCGGCGGAACCGGAACTGCCGCTCGACCCCAGCGGGAAGGTCGATGCTGACCTCTCGACGCGACTCGACAACCGAACGCTCGACGCACGCAAAGGCGACGTTGAAGCCGTCTTCAAGATTCGCGGCGAAGTGCTTCGCGCCGTGCGCGAGCAGTTCCGCGAACTCGGCTGCAGCGAAATCAACACGCCGAAAATCGTGGCGACGGGAACGGAGGGTGGAACGGAGCTGTTCCCGATTACGTACTTCGGTGAAGAAGCGTTCATGAACCAGTCGCCACAGCTGTTCAAACAGCTGATGGTCGGCAGTGGACTGGAGCGCGTGTTCGAAATAGGCCCGATTTTCCGTGCCGAAGAACACAACACGCCGCGCCACCTGAACGAGGCAACCAGCATCGATTTCGAGAGCGCGTTCTACAACCACGAAGAGGCGATGGACGCCTGCGAATCGGTCGTCAAAGCGGCCTACGAGGCAGTCGCCGAGAACTGCCAGGACGAACTCGACGCGCTCGACGTCGATTTCGACGTGCCGGAGGGCGACTTCCCGCGTCTTACCTACGAGGAAGCAATCGAGCGAATCAACGCGACGGGCGAACTGGACGAGATGCTCGTCTGGGGCGATGACCTGCCGACCGAGGGCGAGAAAGCACTCGGCGAAGACGTTGGCACCCACTACTTCATCACGGACTGGCCGAGCGAAATCAAGCCGTTCTACATCAAAGACCACGACGACGACGAGGAACTCTCGACCGGGTTCGACATGATGCACCCGCGCATGGAACTCGTCTCGGGTGGGCAGCGTGAACACCGCTACGAGCGACTCGTGGAAGGCTTCGAACAGCAGGGTCTCGACCCCGAAGCGTTCGACTACTACACGAAGATGTTCAAATACGGCATGCCGCCACACGCCGGATGGGGTCTCGGTGGCGAGCGTCTCATCATGACGATGCTCGGACTGGACAACATCCGTGAGGCTGTGTTGTTCCCGCGAGATCGTCAACGGCTCTCGCCATAGATACATTTGCGTTCTGCGCGATAACGACTTTTCTGCATTCGACCAAGCGACCACACCACTGTCGAGTGACGAGTGCGAATTTTAACTGTTATACCCCGTCGCCCGAAACCGAGAGTATGAGCGACGAGGTCGGTCGTGCGTTCGTACCCGGACACGTCACGGGGTTTTTCAGCATCCACGAGGCGGACGACCCGAAACAGGCCGGGTCGCGTGGGGCAGGACTGACGCTTTCGGAGGGCGTGACTGTGACCGTAGAACCCGCAGAGGAGGCGAGTATCGAGTTGAACGGGGAGTTCGCGGCGGTCGAAGCGGGACGGCGCGTCCTCGACGCACTGGACGTTACGGCGCGGGTTTCGGCACAAACCGATCTCCCACTCGGCGCGGGATTCGGTGTTTCGGGGGCGGTTGCGCTCGGAACGGCACTCGCTGCGAACAACGCGTTCGACCGCAGACGGTCGGAAAACGAACTTGTAACCATCGCTCACAGTGCGGAAGTCAAAGCTGGAACCGGACTCGGGGACGTAGTGGCACAGGCACGTGGTGGAGTTCCTATCCGACTCGAACCCGGCGCGCCGGAGCACAACCGTCTCGACGGGATTCCGACGCGAACGCGCATCGAATACTCCTCGCTGGGGGAACTCTCGACTGCCGAAGTGCTGTCGGGGAGTACCGAACGACTGTCACGGGCGGGCGTCGATGCGCTGGTCGCGCTGGTGAACGAACCGACGCTCGAAACGTTCATGCGAGAATCACGGGAGTTCGCCGAGGAGACCGGTCTTCTCACCGGCGAGGTGTGCGACGTAATCGAGGACGTGCACGACGCCGGTGGACAAGCCTCGATGGCCATGCTGGGCGAAACCGTGTTCGCCCTCGGCACCGGACTCTCCGACGTAGGCTACGACGCCACGGCGTGCGAAACGTACCACGCCGGGGCGACACTGCTGGACTGAACTGTTTTTCCGGATATTGAATTTCGTCAGTTGAGTTGATACTTGGCTATTTCGTGTGGCGATCGAAGTCGCGGAGCGACCTCGCTACTGAGCGGTGAAACCGCGAACGCGGTGCGGAGGCGGGGCTTGATTGGAATCGGCACCTGCTACCGGCCAAAGAAAGTCAAGAAGTAGCGAGCAGTTGCCGACCCCAAATACCGCACAAACTCAGTAGCGAGAAACACGGTTTCAAAACGCTCTCGCGGACGAAACAGCGATAAAACCACGTCCATTTTTACCGTTCACGCCGGAGGGATGAACATGACCGACGAGGGAGAGATTCCGGAAGACCATCCCCGCTACCAGTCACTCCTCACGCGCCATCGTATCGAGGAAGGAGTCGAAAAAGGCATCACGAGCAAGCAGGGCCTCATCGCGGAAGGCCGCGGCGAGTCGTTCGACTACTTGCTCGGCGAGGAAACGATTCCGAGCGCGGACGAAGCGGAACGGGCGGCGGCGGCCCAGTTGCTTCTTGCGGAGCACGCCGTCCTCTCCGTCAACGGGAACGTCGCGGCACTCGTGCCGGGCGAAATCGTCGAACTCGCCGAAGCGACCGGCGCGGACATCGAAGTCAATCTGTTCAACCGCACGGACGAGCGCATGCAGGCCATCGCCGACCATCTACGCGAACACGGTGCGGAAACCGTCAAGGGACTCACGGCGGACGCCCGAATTCCCGGACTGGAACACGAACGTGGGAAGGTGGACGAAGACGGAATATATGCTGCGGACGTGGTGCTCGTTCCGCTGGAGGATGGCGACCGCGCGGAGGCGCTCGCCGAGATGGGGAAGACGGAACTCGTTATCGACCTCAACCCGCTTTCACGCTCGCCGCGAACCACCGCGATTCCGATTATCGACAACCTCATCCGAGCCGTTCCGAACATGACCGCCTACGCACGTGACCTCGCAGATGCGTCGCGTGAGGAACTGAAGACCATCGTTACCGAATTTGACCGCGAAAAAGCGCTGGAGGACGCTGAAAACGCCATTCGGGATATTGAGGACTGACGTGGTGCAGACCGAGATTTTGAGTTCAATTCGTCTTTCGTGAACAACGGTAGAAGGTTTGTAAGTCGATTGCGCCGAGTTCGGGCGTGGCGCGCGCCGAGTAATAGCAAAGCCAGTGTTACCGTGTCAGAGATATTCGTTTAGTGAAAAGGACAGAACGTCCTACAGCGGAAGTTGTTCTTTGGCGAATCGCTTCAACAGTGGAATGTCCTCCCAGTGGAGAAGTTTCGCGATGCCGCGAAGCTTCCCAGCGTTCGCGCTGTTTCGCATATCGCCGCCGATTCGTTTCAAATCCCGAATCAGGGTGTCGTAGCGTTCGTTCTCGGCAAGGTACAGCAGTTGTGTCATCAACAGTCGCGTCCGCATCTGTGGGGCAACGTCGCCGTGCCAGAGCTTGTTGTAGATGGACATCTTCTCAGCGGAGGTGTCGGATTCGCTCGTCATGAAACACCGGTCGGCGGTTATCGCCGCGGCGCGCCCGGATTTCATCCCCGTGTGGATTCCCTCTCCCCAGAGCGGGTCGATGGTCGGAACCGTGTCGCCGATGGCCATGAAGTTGTCCGTGCTCAGACTGCCGGGCATCTGGACGTGTGCGGAACCGCGGTGTTGTTTCCCGGCGATTCGCTCGGCGTTCTCGAATCGTGGGTCAGTGTCCAACCAGTACTGGAGGTAGTCGTCGATACCCATTCCCTCCTTCGCGTAGTCGTGGTGGCTCTCGTTTTGAATGTAACAGAGACCGACTTTCGCGGTGTCCTCGCCGGTGTGGAAAATCCACGAATAGCCGCCCGGCGCGAGGTCGTGGTCCAACCTGAGCATCATCGCGTCGGTGAGGTCTGCGTACCCCTCGCGGTCGATGTCGATGCCCTCCATCTCGTACTCGATGCCGATGGCCTGATTCTCCCGTTTGAGGTTGGTCACGCCGAGACTCTTCGCGAGTGGCGCGCTCGGCCCGGTCGCGTCGATGATGATGTCGCCGTACACTTCCTGACTGCCGCTGTATCGAACGCCTTCGATTTCGTTGCCGTCCATGATGGGCTTCGAGACGCGGGCGTCGAACCAGTACTCGGCCCCCTCTTCCTGCCCGTCTTCGACCAAAAACCGCTTGAAGTCGGCGAATTCCAGGACGGCACCCGGTTGGGACTGTAGGAAATGCTCGTTCGGCGATTCGAGGACGACGTTGTCGGTGTAGTTCATCACCACGTCGTCCGGAATGCCGAACGCGGCCATCATCGAGGAGAACGTCCCCGCCGTGGACTTGTTGCTCTGGCGCGGGAACTCCGATTCACCCTCCGCTTCGAGCACGACAACGTCGTGCCCGCGTTGAGCCAAATCCCGTGCGCACTGCGCGCCAGCGGGGCCAGCACCGGCAACGATTACGTCGAAATGGTCGGTCATACAATCGCCTCAGTGACAGAGAGATATGTCGTTTGATTTTCTATTCTGGCCGTTCGAACCGGCAACTCAACAGTGACCGAATCACTGTCGGTCGCGACACGAATTCGACCGCTATCGGAGGATGCAGTGAAAGTGGTCACCGAGGTTGCCCGATGCCCCGCCCCACCGACGGCACTATCGCATGTTTCCGCAGTCATCTTGACACGGTGTTACTGTCCATATCATAAAAAACAGACGCAAACGGCCCGAGAACGATGGAATGAGTCGGATAGCGTGGGACAGAAATGTGGAAAAGGGTGGAAAATAGGTAGAGATCTGATTGCTCGACAACGCAGTTGCCTCGGAAACCGTTTTCCGACATCTCCCACAAGTAGTGTCGTCGCAACGTCGGTGCTGGATGAGATTATCGCGCTGAAGCCGCTGGGGATTGGGTCGCAGGTGGGCACTGTCACAGGCGAAGTCACCGCGTGTCAGCAACTCCGTAGACCCGATGCTGATGCGTCGTAGTGGCCGAAAATGGGAAAACTGGGTCGCGCGCTTCAGTAGAACTCGCGCACGAGATCCATCGCGTTCTCCGGCGCGCCGTCCGGAATATCGGACATGTTGCCCTCGATACCGTGGAGTTCGCTGTACGGAACGCTGTCCTCGTCTTGGTAGATGACGCCCTGATACTCCTTGTCCGCGTCGAGGATTTTCTCCTTGGCCGCGTCGTAGTCGTTCGGGTCGTGGTCTTCGTCCGCGAGGTCAACGATTGCGTCGCGGAAGTAGTCGTAGGTGTCCACGTCGTTGAACGTGACACACGGCGAGAAGACGTTCACGAAGCCGAAGCCGTCATGCTCGATTGCCTCCTGCACGATTTCCGCGTGGCGGCGCGCGTCGGTCGAGAACGACTGCGCGATGAACGTCGCACCTGCGGAGAGGGCAAGGGCAAGCGGGTTGACTGGCGGCTGTTTCGGTCCTTCCGGCGTCGTGCTCGTCTCGAAGTCCTCGCGGCTGGTCGGCGAGGCCTGTCCCTTCGTCAGTCCGTAGATACGGTTGTCCATGACGACGTAGGACATGTCCACGTTCCGGCGGACGGCGTGGATGAAGTGGCCAGCACCGATGGAGTAGCCGTCACCGTCGCCACCCGCGACCATCACTTCGAGGTCTGGGTTGGCGAGTTTGACGCCCGTTCCGACGGGGAGCGCACGTCCGTGCACGCCGTGGATGGCGTAGGAGTGCATGAACGTCCCGATTTTACCGGAACAGCCGATACCGGCGACCACGAACGTGTTGTCCGGGTCGTTGCCGGTTTCGGCGAGTGCCTTCATCATCCCGTTCATCGTCCCGAAGTCCCCGCAACCGGGGCACCACGTGGGTTGCTTGTCCGACTTGAAGTCGGTGAATCGAACGTCCGAGCTCATGCTTCTATCTCCTGTCCGAGTTTCGCCTTGATTTCGTCAGCCAGTTCGTCCGCCTTGAACCGGATTCCGTTGTACTTGTTGATTCGGTCGACGCGGGTGAGGGTGTCGTGTTCGATGACGTTCGCGAACTGTCCCGTCTCGTTACACTCGATCACGATGACCTCGTCCGCGGCCTCAACGTCCTCCGTCAGGTCGGGACGGGGGAAGATGTACGGAACCGAGAGGAATCGAACGCTCACGTCGTCCTCTTCGAGGAAGTCGAGGGCTTCGCGCATCGGCCCTTCGTTCGACCCCCACGAGATGACGAGCGTGTCGGAGTCCGAGTCGCCGAATTCGCGGGGACTCAGGTCTTCTTCTTCCTCGGCCGTCTCGACCTTGCGGTTTCGTTTGTCAACCTGCTCGACACGGGTCTCGGTGTCCTCGGTACGGCGACCGAGCGAGTTGTGTTCGAGGCCGGTGGACATGTGCGCGCCGCCGGTCGTTCCGGGGAATGCGCGTGGGCTGATACCGTCCGCGGTCGGGAAGTGCGGCTGGAAGCGGCCCTGTTCGTCTGTCCACGCGTCGATGTCGTCCTCGTCCACGATTTTCCCGCGGTCGATTTCGACGGCATCCATGTCGAACTCCTCCGGGGAGAATGTCTGTTCCGTGACCGCCATCGAGAGGTCGGCCAGCAGGAAGACCGGCGTCTGGTACTTCTCGGCGAAGTTGAACGCTTCGACGGTCTTCTGGAAACATTCCGAGACGGTCGTCGGCGCGACGACGAACCGTGGAATCTCGCCGTGGCCACCGTAGAGCGTCATGTTGAGGTCGCCCTGTTCCTGCTTGGTCGGCATCCCGGTCGATGGACCGGAGCGCATCACGTCAACGATGACGAGCGGCGTCTCACTCTGTGCGACGAGACCGAACGTCTCGGTCATCAGGTCGATACCCGGGCCGGATGTGGCCGTCATCGAACGTGCGCCTGCGCGTGCCGCGCCGAGCGCCATGTTGATGGCGGACAGTTCGTCCTCGGCCTGCACCACGGTACCGCCGAAGTGCTGGATGCGGCCCATGAGGTACTCCATCACGTTGGTTGCAGGGGTGATGGGGTAGCCGGAGTAGAATCGGCATCCTGCGGCGATTGCGCCCATACCGATTGCCTCGTCACCGTTGAGGAGAACGTAATCGTTGTCCGTCGTCTCGATGTCGTACGCGAAGTCGTGGTCGTACTCCTCCTGTACGTACTCCTGCCCGAGACGGGCGGCCTCTTTGTTGTTCTCGACGATTGCCTCACCCTTGGCACCGAACTTCTTGTCCAGTGCGCTGTCGAGGTTCTCGATGGGGAACTGCGCCACTTCGCAGGCCGCACCGAGCGCGACAGTGTTCTGCATGATGGCACCGCCAGCATCTTCGGCGAGTCGGCGAAGCGGAACGGACAGCCCGATCATCTCGCCGGGGATGTCCACGTCTTCCATTTCGGTTCGCTCCCCGTCGTAGATGATAACGCTGTCCTCGTGCAGTTCATCGAGGTTCTCGTCTATCGTCCGCTGGGTGAGCGCCACGAGAATATCCAGTCTATCGACGACGCTCTCGACTTGGTCCGTAGACGACCGGATTTTGTACGCGGTGTATCCCCCTCGGATACGAGAGGCGAAGTCCTTCGACGTAAAGACGTGTCGCCCCGCGCGGGAGAGAGCCTGCGCAAAGATTTTCCCGGTCGAATCGATTCCATCGCCGGCTTCGCCGCCGATGGCCCAGTTCAGGTCTTGCATCAATGCTACGCTACCCGGTGGCAAATCAAAAACCTTCTGAAGCAGACCCGCCAGAACGGGAAACACTTTGGCCGAAAGGGTCAAACGCTTGCACATGGAGGGCACCGAAATTGCGGTGCGGTCGGTACGAACTGTCGGAAAAAACACAATCGCGCTCGAACTGGAATCGCCGTCGGAGTTCGATGCGCAACCGGGGCAGTTCGTGCAGGTTCGTGGTGACGTGAACGGCGAGGAAATCACGCGCCACTACACGCTTTCGTCACCCGACACCGACGAAACGTTCGAAATCACAGTCGGAATCGACCCCGACGGCGATTTGAGTCCGTGGCTCGCGGAACGCGAGCCGGGCGACACGGTCGAAGTCGATGGGCCGTTCGGGCGGTCGTACTACGAAGGTGAATCAAGCGTCGTCGTGCTCGCGGGCGGCCCGGGCGTCGGGCCAGCGGTCGGCATCGCGGAGCGTGCGATTGCGGACGGCGGCGAGATAGTCGTCATCTATCGGGACGACGACCCGGCACACGAAGACCGCCTGCTGGAACTCGAAACCGCAGGTGCGACGGTGCTGGTAACTGACGACTCGCTGAGCGACAACGACGATGTAAACGACGTCCTTTCGACAGCGGACGGACAGATGTTCGTGTACGGATTCGCCGACTTCCTGGCGGACGCGAACGACGCGCTGCGGGCGACCGGCCACGACCCGGACGACGCGAAAAGTGAAAATTTCGGCTGAACCGGGGAAAGCACCATCCTTTTATTACGGCGTGAAAATAACCCACACCCAATGGGTCTCAGGTGTTCGCTGCTGGGGCACGATTACGGCGAGTCCGAAATCGAGCGCGAGCGAGAAGAACAAGGCAACGAAGTGATAGTGACGGTTCGAGAGTTCCAAGAATGCAAGAGCTGTGGCGACCAGCAGGTCGTCAGCGAGAACAAGGAGGTAACGGCAATCGAGGAGCCGGAACCGACGCCGGAACCGATAGCGAGTCGAGAACAACCCGAATCGGAACGAACCGCCGAATCGTCGGCAACCGGCGCCGGAGCGGCGGCCGAATCGGAACCCTCGGGTGTCGCAACATCTTCCGGGTTCGAACCGACACCGGAACCGGTCAGTTTCAACGACGACGATTTCGAACCACCGCAGACTGCGGAGGAAGACGACGGTGTCATCCTCGATGACGATGACGAAGAAGACGACGATAACAGCGGGCGCGGACACGGCGAGTGGCCCGACCCGGAGGACACGAACGCCGATGATGCGGGCAGCGGAGCGACGGAATGGCCGGATACGGGCATGGAAGACGCAGGCTTCAGCGCCGAGGTCGGCGACGGTGGCCGCGCCGACGTGAGTTTCGGCGGCGGACTGACACCGGAAAGCGCACCCGAAACGGACGAAGGGGCCGAAGTCGTGGAAGCCGAACCGCGAGACGACCCCGGGTTCGTCAGGACGACGCGACCGGAACCGCAGACGGAAACGGGGTTCACTCGTGCACGCGAGGCACCGAAACCCGATCAAGCCTCCAGTTCGAATCCTGACGCCGATCTCATCTGCCCCGAATGCGGCGAGCTCGGGGGCGCAGCGACCGGATCGTCGCTTCGTGCAGGGGATATCTGCCCCGAATGTCGTCGAGGATACTTAAGCGAACAAGAGTAAGCGCGACGCGAAAAGAGTAAACATCCACCCACCCAATCAGGGAGCAACCCATGAAAGAATACAAAATGCGACGCGGCGAGCATCTCGAAGACCGAATGCCCGACTTGAAAGCCAGTATCGAAGAGTACTTTGGCCCGATTACGGGAACCGACGAGTTCGACGGACACGAACTCTACGTGGTCGAAGAACCCGACAACCCGGTGTTCAAGCGCGTCATCGCAGGTGCAGCATCGTACAGCGGTAAGAAAGACAAACTCGCGGTTGATTTCCAGGAACGCCCGGCCGAGGACGTCATCGCGGAGGGGAACGCGGACGCCGCTGCCGACGCCGTCAGCAAGAAAAACGAGTTCCTCCTCGAAGCGACCGGTCGCGACGCAAAGGCGCGTCGTGACTCACTGAAGCGCACCGTCGAAGACAAAGCAGATACGCCGGATAACGTCTAATTACGCCCGAGTTTTGTCCGACTAATATTGACGCTCGTTGGCGTCACGATAAGTTGGTCGTCACCCTTCTGAACGATATCGCCGTTGACTTCACGAGCAACCTGCTGGAGTTCGTCAGTGATTCGCTCGACAGTGGTATCTTCGGTTCGGAGACGGGTGATGTCGGCGATAACGATGTCGCCGTCGTACACCGCATCTTTGATAGCGATAACGTCCTGTTGGTCGCCGATTTCCGCGATATGAACGCTGACACTCGTCTCGTCGGGTGCAGCTTCAAAATCGTTTAAGTCGAGTTCAACATAATCCCCGGTGTTTCCGGACGGCCCTTCGCCGAGAATCTTATCCATGAATCCCATAGCATGATGGGGCAAGCGAACGAGTATAGTTCTTACGTCAGACGCCACGAGACGCGTCTCCAACGATGGTCGGATTCGGAGCGACCAGAAGTCGCCGTCATGTAGTTGGGGAGAGATTGGTGAAAATCCAAACCGTAGCCCGGTCGAGGAGTGACGTTTCCAGGGGTTCATTAGTTGTTTTCTAATTAAATTAAATAAATAGTAGACTTTCGAGACATTAGTGAATATATTAATTATAGAAGATTGCATATTATATTGGAGTATTGTATCGTTCATATGATAGAGAAAAACAAGCATTCGTCACGCCGTGACGTGCTTAAACTATCCGGAACGACCCTCGCGGCGTTGAGTAGCCTTTCGCTCGCGGGCACGACGAGTGCAGACGTACCTTGCGATTGTAACGATGGTGGTGGCGGCACCGGTAGTCCTCCCGCTGCACCTCAAACCGGCCATTACACGGTCGGCAATGGCGAAGTGGAGTTAAGCGGATGGACGAACGGAGATGGTGGCGACGCATGGTTCGAGTGGGGAGAAGTAGGAGACGGATTCCCGCACGACACCGAACTCCGTCGAGTCGATGCCTACGAAACCTTCACCGGAACCCGGTGGGAGAACAGAGGGGCGTCACGTACGAATATCGTGCCGTCGTCACCAACAGCTACGGACAGACGGAGGCACCCGCACGGCAGTTCAGTTTCTGAAAAGAACCGACAACTGTTTTCTTGTTGCCGGGCGGACACGTCCTGCGTTATTTCAACGTCCTCCAGAACAACGTCGCTATCAAAGAGCGCGCCTCCCGGGTAGGAGCAAAGAGCGAACCACGCCATTTCGATTTCGTCGAGGCAAACGGGTGGGTTTATGGCCGAAAGCGACGCACGTGCGGGTATGCAGGTTAAATCTCGTCATCACCTCCGAAGCGACGAGGTCAGAGAAATCGAAGAAGCACTCGCAAACACGGCCGGCGTCGAACTGGACGCGGACACCTACGAACTCGTGGAGTTAGAGGGGACGGAGTTCGACCTCGTCCTCGTCGATGGCAACCCCACCGTCGTGTACGTCGGCGACGAACCGTTCCTAACGGTACAGGGCGCGAACGAATATCCACCGACTGAGCAACTCGTCACCGTGGATGCAGGTGCCGTCTCGTTCGTCAGTAGCGGCGCGGACGTGATGCGACCGGGAATCGTCGAAGCGGACGACGACATCGAACCCGGAGACCTCGTCGCTATCGTCGAAGAAACACACGGCAAGGTGTTGGCCATCGGGCGCGCGAAGACGACGGGCGATGACATGGTTGGAGACTCGGGGAAAGTCGTCGAGTCGGTTCATCACGTCGGCGACGACCTCTTCGAATTCGCAGTCTAAAATCTGACGAAAGGGCGAAGTGGGAGGGCGACGAAGGAGTAACTATGTGGGGTTCCCGGCGGAACCGGGAGAAAAAGTCAGTCGTCTGCATCGCGTGTGGCGACGCCGTCCTCCGCTCGAAAGCTCGCGAGTACGACAAAGAGGGGAACCGCTGGGAGCGGAGCGGGAAGTCGTTCGAACATCTCTGCAAAGCGTGTCACCGCGAACTCTGTCACCAACCGCGAGACGAACTGGAAGCCCTCCTCATCGAAATCGACGCCGGCGCTGTCGAACGGGAGGAGTTTTTCGCCCGATACGACGCCGCGATTCGAGATCGTTACGGACCGCTAGAAGAACGAGATGGCTGACCAGTCGATACGACTAACTGCCCGACTCTCCTAGAGGCGGCCATGACGAGCGACGCGCAGGCCGAGGCAGGAACTGCCGAGGGACAGGGGCCGGTCGAAATTTCGCCGGAACTCGCCGAGCGACTCGAAACGAGGCGAAAGGAACTGTTCGAGAAGTTCGAGATTCGGGGCGAGTTCCCGCAGACCGTGATGACCGAGGCCGAAAAACGAACCGAGGGAATCCAGCAGGAGATTCAGGACGAAGTCGAAGAGCGCAAAGACCTGCGCGATATGACGACGTGGACGACCGACCCTATCGATGCACAGGACTTCGACGACGCCATCTCCGTCGAAGAGCGCGAGGACGAGTACGTCCTCTGGGTTCATATCGCCGACGTGACTCACTACGTCAACCCGGAAACAAACATGTGGGAAGAGGCGGTCAAACGAGGGAACACGGTCTATCTACCCTCCTACACGATCCACATGCTGCCGCCGATGCTGGCCGAAACGGTCTGCTCCCTGGTGCCGAACGAAGACCGACTCGCGCACACCGTCGAGATGCACCTCGACAAGGAGAACCTCTCCTACGAAACCATCGACATCTACAAATCTGTCATCCGGAGCGACGAGCGACTCACTTACGCGCAGGCGGAAAAACGAATCGACGACGAGGATGCGCCGCTTCACGAGGAGTGTAAACTGTCGTTCGAACTCGCCGACCAGATGCACGAACAGCGGAAGGAAGACGGTAGCCTCGTTCTCAACCCGCGACGTGACCGCGCCCACACCCTCATCGAGGAGTCGATGCTGAAAGCCAACAAGGCAGTCACGCACGAACTGATGTGGGGACGTGGTGTCGAAGCGATGTATCGCGTCCACCCACAGCCGACGCCCGACGAGTGGAGCAAAGCACTCCAAGAGATTCAAAACTTGGACGGCGTCTCGATTCCGGGGAGTACGTGGGACGACCCACGGAAAGCGGTCAACGCCACGCTCGAAGAAGCACCACGCCGTCAACTCGACAAAATCCAGTGGGCCGTGATGAAAGTGATGCCGCGTGCGCGGTACATGAGCGACCCGTTTGGCGGCCACCACGCGCTGAACTTCGAGATTTACGGCCACTTCACCAGTCCGATTCGCCGCCTCTCCGACCTCATCAATCACTGGATCGTCTACACGAACGACGTGCCCGAAGACCTCGTCGCGCTGTGTGACCGGGCCAGCGACAAACAGGCCGATGCGGAGGCCTGTGAGCGGGAATACAAACAGTATCTGGAGGAAGTCGGACTTGACCCGAACGCGGTCAACAACCGCGGCATCGAAGTGGTCGAGGAAGACGACTGAGAACAGACTGCCCGCGTTCCCCGACTCACGCAACGTCCTCGAACCGAACTGCTCACGCTGTTCCGAACTCGTTTCGTGTCGAAATCGCATCTCGTGGGGAACTGGACCGCTCGATGCGGACGTACTGGTTATCGGCGAAGCACCCGGATACGGAAATCCCGATGCAGAACGGTGGCAGGGCGGCAACTGGACTGGCATGGCGTACACGACGCGCCATTCGGGACGAAAGATCCGCTCGCTGTTTTCCGAACTCGGCTACGACGCCTACTTCACGAACGCGGTGAAATGTTTTCCCGAAAGGAATGACGGTTCGAACCGAGCACCACGGCCCGAGGAACTCGACAACTGTTTCAGCCATCTACAAGCGGAAATCGAGCAGGTGAATCCCAGCGTTGTCGTTCCGACGGGGAAACACGCCACGAAAACGCTGTTCGATTTCGAATCGATTGCGTTGGAGGGGTTTCTCGAACGAGTGCTCTCCCCGGTCGAATGCAAACGACTTGGTGTAACCGCGTTACCACTGTTACACCCATCCTACGACAACGTCTGGCTCAGTCGGCTCGGATACGACCGATCGGAGTACGTCACTGCCATCGATGCCGAACTCACTGGACTCGTCTGATTACTCGTCAGCGGGCGTTTCGGATGTCCCCGAAACGGCATCCTGGTCGTCGTTCACGTGAATCCACCCATCGCTTTCGTAGGTGACTCGATATCCACGATACGTGAAGACAGCCCTACCACCGCGTCTGAGCTCGCCATCGACTCGCGGTTCGAAGAGCGAGTCCAGTGCGTCCGGATCTACGGCATCGTACAGTTGCGGCCGGATTTCATCCGGTAACGAGCTTTCGTGGTCTGCAATCGCGTTGATGACGGCGATGCTTGGACGCTCACCGTCCTCCAATCGATAGGAAGTTCGCTCCATTCCGGTACTAGCAGGAAGAATTCGTCAACAGATAAGTATGACGGATGAATCTGTTTAATTCCAATTCTAAACTTAGAAATTTCCCAATTTCGAAGAGGTCGCGGCGGTGACTCACTCGCTGACTTCGTCTCGTCCGAAATGATCGAACGGCTGAACATATTCGCTTTTCACGAGTACTTCGTTCACCACGTCCAACCCGATGTCGTTGAGCGATTTTCCGACGGCGGTCACGTCGTCGCGGCTTGGTGCAACCGTCTCGACATGAACGTTTTCGACGCCAGCCATGATCTCTTTCACGTTGACGACACCCTCTACATCCAGTGCCCGTTCAGCGAGTTCCTCGCGATCGGGTATCGGTGCGGTGCAGATGAAGAGGACACGAAGCGGGAAATCCGCGTTGTGATAGTCGATTTGCGGATGATATCCGTTGATGATGCCCTCATCTTCGAGTCGTTGAAGTCGATTGCCGACCGTGCTGGCCGAGACACCGACTGCGTCGCCGATCTCCGTCGTTGTCGTGTTACGCGCGTCCTCCTGTAACAAATGCAGGATACCGCGGTCGACGTCATCGAGTGGTTCGTCGCTCATGGTTGTTGGGTACTGAAATCGTCATTCTGTGTTGGTGGTTCGTCGAAAAAGTCGGCATGCGTTCGAGATGACAAACTTTCGTGGGAGGCATGGCCGAAACATGGCGAGAGGCCAGCTCGCCACCAGAGCCTCCGGCACCGTCGAACACTTGCCGGGTCTGTCACACCCGGGCTCCGGGCGTATTTCATACGTAGACCGCTACCCCCTTCATTATATCCCGAATAATCGGGGGTGGCTCGGGCCGAACGGTGTGAAACGGTTGGAAAAATTGAATCACCTCGTTTGGCTCGAATCGCGTTCTAACGAGATTGTGGCAGGAAACGCGACGTGAAACGGTCGGTGAGACGAGATAATGATTGAAATAGAATACGTCCAAAGAATTGGCTCCATCCGAAATGGGTGGTCGGTTCGGCCGTTATGCTCCGGACTCGTCGTGAAGTTTTCCGAGTTGACTCAGTATCGCTCTCGCGTCGTCGAGGTCCCACTCCTCGGCGAACTTTCCGTCTTCGACGCGCATGATTGACAACCCCGAATACTCGACCGGCTTCCCCGTCGGTTCGATGTCGAGGTATTTACCCTGTAACTTCCCTTTCTGTGTTCCGGTGACGGTGTAGACGCCACAAGAGACTTCGCCCGACCCAAGCGGTTCGAAGGTCACGTGCATGTCCGGAAACGCCTCCCGACACTCACGAACCCATCGCTTGTAGTCCTCGGGGCCGTCGAACTCCCCCTGACTGAATCTGTGGCTGACGAAGTCGTCGGCGAAGAGTTCATCGACGACATCTACCTGTCCTTCGTTCCAGACTTCGGTTCTGAGACGGTCTAAAATCTCTTTCTCAGCGGCTTTCGATGACATGTTCCACTCCTCCGGCGTCTAATCAGTGTCCCCCAGTTGCACCAGCGTAAACGCCAGGCGAACGTAGGACAGCAACAAGCATAACGATTGATTCAGAAACCCGAGATGCCACTCACGACTGCTGATTCACGATGATTCCACTGTTTCCACGCAGACGACGCTCCGCGGGCGTGCGTCTTGTCTAATTAAAATCCCGCTCGTCCATTCCACACTGCGTTTGTCATGGACTCGCCGGGATTTGAACCCGGGGCCTCTTCCTTGCGAAGGAAGCGATCTGCCACTGATCTACGAGCCCTCGGACTATTGTACCGCCCGGTCGTTACTTGTAGCTTGTGTTTCGACCCGCAGGATGTGAAGTCGTCCCGCGATGAGGCCGACTGCGAATCCCGTGAAGTGAGCGATGAGGGCCACACCGGGGGCAGCGGTCGTCAGAGTAGCGAGGAAGGCGAGAGCCAGAACGACCACGATTTGCCCCCGACGCGAAAGGCGGAGTTTGCCGAGCACCGCATCGGCCATGGGATTTCCGGCGAGCAGGTAGCCGAACAGACCGAACACCGCGCCGCTGGCACCGAGGACGGGACGGGCCGACCCGACGAGGCCGTCGATCCACACCTGCGATACGCCCGCGAGGATACCGACCGTGAGGAAGTAGGCGTGAAACCGCATCGTCGTCGTCACGCGCTCTATCAGCAGACCAGCGAACAACAGGGCGATTGCGTTGGAAAACAGATGGGCGAGATTTGCGTGCGCGTAGACGCTGAGTGGAAGGGACCACGGCCGAACCGTCACCGGCGGCGCTAGCGTGAACAGGCTCACCGCCAACGGCAGACTGACGAGCCGAATCGCCGACTGGAGGGCAAACACGACACAGAAGATGGCGAGCGTCTGTACCGTGGGGGAGCGGGAGAGTCCCATACCATACAGTGATCACTCGAACTACAAAAATCGAATCCCCATCGCCGTCGCTGGTCGGGGTGAGAAATATAGAAGTTTGGGTCGAGGGTTAGTCCTCGAGGACGATTTCGATGCTTACGTCGTTCGGAACCTGGATGCGCATCAACTGTCGAAGCGCGCGTTCATCGGCGTCGAGGTCGATGAGGCGCTTGTGGACGCGCATTTCCCAGTGTTCCCACGTTGCAGTTCCCTCTCCGTCAGGGGACTTGCGAGTGGGGATTTCCAGCGTCTTCGTCGGGAGCGGAATCGGGCCGCTCAGGGAGACGCCGGTTTTCTCGGCGATCTCGCGAACATCGTCGCAGATGTCGTCGAGATCCGAGGGGTTGGCTCCTGCTAGTCGGACTCGTGCCTGTTGCATCGTTTATTTCTCGTTGACTTCGAGGACTTGACCGGCCGCGACGGTCTGGCCCATGTCACGGATTGCGAAGGAACCGAGTTCCGGAATTTCGCCTGCCGGCTCGATGCTGAGCGGCTTCTGTGGTCGAACCGTGACCTTTGCTGCGTCACCGGATTTGATGAAGTCTGGGTCTTCCTCGGCGACTTCACCGGTGGATGGGTTGATCTTCGCGTCGATGGACTCGATGGTACACGCGACCTGTGCCGTGTGGGCGTGGAAGACAGGCGTGTAGCCAGCCGTGATGACGCTCGGGTGCTGCATCACGACGATACGGGCCGTGAACGTGTCTGCGACCTTTGGTGGGTTGTCGGCCGGACCACACACGTCACCGCGACGGATGTCGTCCTTACCGATACCACGAACGTTGAAACCGACGTTGTCGCCGGGTTCTGCTTTTGGCACCTCTTCGTGGTGCATCTCGACGGTCTTGACTTCGCCGCCGACGTCGCTCGGCTGGAACGAAACGTTGTCGCCCGTGTTGAGCGTCCCCGTCTCGATACGTCCGACCGGCACCGTACCGATACCCGAAATCGTGTAGACGTCCTGGATTGGCAGACGGAGGTCTGCGTCCGTTGGCGGTTCCGGTGCGTCGAGGTCGTTGAGTGCCTCGAGCAGGGTCGGTCCGTCGTACCAAGGCGTGTTGTCCGACTGCTCGGAGACGTTGTCGCCCTCGAATGCCGAGGTTGGGACGAACGTCGCGTCGTCGGACTTGAAGTTGACCTGCTTCAGGAGCTTCGAGACCTGGTCTTTGACATCGTTGTATTTGCCCTCATCGTAGTCAACGACGTCCATCTTGTTGACTGCGATGATGAGCTCGTTGATACCCAGCGTCTTCGAGAGGAATACGTGCTCCTGGGTCTGTGGCGCGACACCGTCGTCAGCGGCGACGACGAGAACCGCGTTGTCTGCCTGCGATGCGCCCGTGATCATGTTCTTCACGAAGTCACGGTGGCCCGGGCAGTCGACGATGGTGAAGTAGTATTCGTCGGTGTCGAACTCTTGATGGGCGATGTCGATCGTGACACCACGCTCTCGCTCTTCTGCGAGGTTGTCCATCACGTAGGCGAACTCGAAGCCGCCTTTACCCTTCTCTTCCGCTTCCTCGCGGTGCTGTTCGATTACGTGCTCCGGGACGCTCCCTGTCTCGAAGAGGAGTCGCCCGACCATCGTACTTTTACCGTGGTCGACGTGGCCGATAACGGCCAAGTTCTGGTGTGGTTTGTCGCTCATTGGTATCTCACGCGCAGATGCGCTCTGTCGGAATTATTTGGCAGAAGCGGTTAAAACCATTTCGATACGTCATGCGGGGCATCTGCCCGCCGTCTGGCGTTTAGTGAGAACAATTGGCACAGCGAGACTATGAAAGAATTCAGACCATTCTGCTCATTCCTCGCGTGCAAGTGTCGTCACGTCCGACAGTACCGCCGAAGCAGTTTCGTGACCACCTGCCCCACGTCCGCTGATATTGAGTCTTCCTGCATGTTTCGTCTCGAACTGAACGATGTTGCGCGTCCCGGACACCGCGAGCGTTCCGTTCTCGGGAACGAGACGCGGGCCGACCTGAACACCATTGCGCGCGACTTCACCGACGAGTCGAATCGTCCAACCGTCTTCACTGGCCAGTTCGAGAGCACTCCCAGGTAAATCCCGAATTCCTGCTACCTCCGCGTCGTCGACCGTGTATCCCCCATCGAAGAGGACGTTCGCGAGGATGATGCATTTCAGTGCGGCGTCGGTTCCGTCCACATCGAACGACGGGTCAGCCTCCGCAACACCGAGGTCTTGTGCCTCCGCGAGCACGTGTTCGTAACTCAATCCCTCCGCTGCCATCCGCGAGAGGACGAAGTTTGCGGTTCCGTTCAACACGCCGCGAACCGCCGTGACGTTTTTCGACCCTACGTCGGCGATGGTTGAGAGAACCGGTATCGCGCCGCCAACCGTCGCTTCAAAGAGCACGCGTCCCTCGCTCTCCGCTTCGAGTGCCCGCAATTCCTCGTATCGTTCGGCAACCGGCCCCTTGTTCGCCAATACGACGTGCCGGTCGGATTCGAGCGCGGTTTGCGCGTGGTTGAACCCCGGTTGTGCATCGCCGAGCGTGGTTGGGGTGGCTTCGACCAACACGTCGTACTCACCATCGAACACGGCGTCTGGGGCGAGCGTTCCAACCGTTTCATCGTCCGATTTCCGGGCCAAGACGGCGTCTACATCGATTCCATCCTCATCGACGACAGCAGTACTGGAATCCGCCAGCGCCGTCACCGTGTGGCCGTACTCCTCCGCGAGTTCCACGACGGAGCGACCGACAGCACCCGCACCAAGCACTGCGAGTTTCATGCGACAACCTCCCCATCGGTTAACGGGGCAATAACGCGTAGCTCCTTCTCGTCTGCGATGGCCGCCACCGTGTCGAGAACACTGTCCGTCTCGGCGGCGTCAGTGGCGAGTCTGAGTCGCGCGCTGGATACATCACTCGTACCTTCGGGAGCCGAGAGCGAAATATCGACCACGGACGTGTTCGACTCGCTCGTGACCCGTGAGAGAGTATCGGAAACGTCGGTGTCGATGATATGTCCGGTGAGGACAACGGTGATCTCTTCGTCGTATCGCTCCGCACCCGCACGGATGACGTTCACGCTCGCCGTACGCAGTGCGGAGACGATCGTCTCGAATCGATCCGGCGGACACTCCAAATCCACTTCGACCGGAATGTGACCGCGTGGTGTGAGCGACCCGCGTTCGTGAAAGACGCTGAGCAAATTACCGCCATGTTCCGCGATGGGTTCGAGCGCGTGGAGCAGTTCGCCCGGTTCGTCGGCGAGTTCCAGCCGAACCGTGTATGCTTGCACGTGCTCATCGTGGTTAGCCATGATAGCAGGGTTGGGGCGTGGGCAACAATAAACCTTCAGTCGGTCACAAAATTCTCCAATACGGGGACTGCAACGGGATGAAACGGATGCAAAACGAACTGCAACCCGAATTAGTCACCTCCTATGACACGTGTTAACGAGCTCGTAGTAATGCCCCTGGAACCTGTACGAAGAATTGGTGATAGACGATGCGATTCACAGATGCGGTTGGTGCAAGCAATGACAGTATAGCCAAAGACCACGTCTGCGCCTTCTGTCAGACGGCCTTCGACAGCCGCGACCGAACGTGCCCCGTGTGTGATGCGGAAATCGTCCACAGAGGGGAACGGTAACATATCGCCATCGTCGATAGTCACATCGACCCAAGTTTCAAACGATACCTGAGCGACGGCGACTGCGTAGTGTGGCCATTTTCGATACCCGTCCGGAAGACCGCAAGGTGAACGACGGACAGAGACGAAGCGTCTCGTAGAGCAAGTGCTCTCGAATATTCGATAATAAAGATGCCTAGCGAAACAGAAACTATCGATTAGAAGTAATCGATAGCCTGGGGCAGTTCCTGCTTCATACCCTTGCGCTCTCGGATTTCCATGATGGTCTCTGGTTGGAGGTTGTCCGCCATGACGCGGAATCCGGCGTTCTCCGTGTTCCACGACGCACGACCTTCCGTCGCACTGCGGATGTCCGAGGAAAACCCGATCATCTCGTCGACGGGCGCGATACCTTCGACAACCATGAGGTCGCCCTCTTGGTACATGTCGTCCACGCGGCCACGGCGGCCCTGAATCTCGCCGGACGCAGCACCCATGTGCTCGTTCGGCACGTCGATGCGCACGTTCTGAATCGGTTCGAGGAGCTTCACGTGACCGTGGATGAGTGCGTTGTGCACTGCCTGCCGAACCGCAGGGATGACCTGTGCCGGACCACGGTGGATGGTGTCCTCGTGGAGGCGAGCGTCGTTGAGCTTGATGAGCGTCCCTTCGACGGGTTCGCCAGCGAGTGGACCGTCGTCAAGCGCCTCTGTGAGGCCCTCGATGACGAGTTCCATCGTCTCGTTCAGGTGTTGGATACCTTTCGTGTTGTCGATGAGGATGTTCGTCCCGTGGATGTGTTCCACGTTCTGGCTGGTATCCTTGTCCATGCCCGCCTCTTGGAGCACTTCACGGCGCTCCTGCTCGGGCATGTCCATCGAGATGTCCCCTAATTTCAACTTCCCTACAATTTCGTCCGACAGCGGTTCGACCGTGAGATAGAACCGGTTGTGGCGGTTCGGGGAGATACCTTCGACTTCGGTGGTTGCCCCCTGAACCTTCTCGCGGAAGACGACGATAGGCTCACCAGTCGTCACCGGAATACCCTGGTTGCGTTCGATACGCTGGGTGATGACCTCGAGGTGGAGTTCACCCTGTCCGCTGATGAGGTGTTCCCCCGTGTCCTCGTTGATGTCGATTTGAATGGTCGGATCTTCTTTGGAGACCTGTCGAAGCGTCTCGATGAGTTTCGGCAGGTCGTCCATGCTCTTTGCCTCGACGGACTTCGTGATGACGGGTTCGCTGATGTGTTCGATGGACTCGAACGGCGTCATCTCGACGGAGGAAACCGTTGAACCGGCGATAGCGTCCTTCAGACCGGTGACGGCCGCGATGTTCCCGGCAGGGACGCGCTCCACTTCCTCGCGTTCGCCGCCCATGTAGATACCGACGCTCTGGACGCGGTTCGTTCCGACGGTTCCCGAGATGTAGAGGTCTTGGCCTTTCTCCAGCGTCCCGGAGAAGACACGACCAGCGGAGATTTCGCCAGCGTGCGGGTCGATACCGATGTCGGTGACCATCAGGACGACTTCGCCGTCGGGGTCCACGAGCCGCATCTGTTCGGCGAGTTCCGAGTCGTCGTCACCACGCCAGACACGCGGGATACGACGGGGTTGAGCCTCGATGGGGTCCGGGAAGTGTTCACAGACCATGTCGAGGATGACGTCCGACAGCGGCGTCTTCTCGTGAAGCTCTTGGCGATTGTCGTTGCGTTCGAGTTCCATGATGTCCCCGAAGTCCATGCCCGTCGCTTGCATCGACGGCATGGAGACGCCCCACTTGTAGAGTGCCGACCCGAACCCGACGGTTCCGTCTTCGACGGAGACGGTCCAATCGTCCACGTCGTCCATGTCGTCGGTCATGCCGCGAATCAGCTCGTTCACGTCGTCAATGACGTTGAGCAGGCGGCGTTGCATCTCCTCGGGACCCTCTTGGAGTTCCGAGATGAGTCGATCCACCTTGTTGATGAACAGGGTCGGCTTAACGCCCTCACGGAGTGCCTGTCGGACGACGGTCTCCGTCTGTGGCATTGCGCCCTCGACGGCGTCCACGACGACGAGCGCACCGTCGACGGCACGCATCGCACGAGTCACGTCGCCACCGAAGTCGACGTGGCCCGGTGTGTCGATGAGGTTAATGAGGTGGTCGTTACCCTCGTACTCGTGGGTCATCGAGACGTTGGCCGCGTCGATGGTGATACCGCGCTCCTGTTCGTCCTCCTCCGTGTCCATCATCAACTGGGTAGCTTCACCCTTGTCGGCGATCATACCCGCACCAGCGAGAAGGTTGTCCGTCAGCGTCGTTTTGCCGTGGTCGACGTGGGCGGCAATCGCGATGTTCCGGATCTGCTCCGGTTTGTCCATGAGCCGCTCGCACTGTTCGACGATCTTCTTTCGTCTGCCCATATATGGGTATCCCTACCTGTACGAGGTTGAAAAGCGTAGTGTTTTCCCGCCCGGAAACTGTCCGGAAATGGCGAATTACCCTGCCAAACAGTCCCATACGGCACAAGAATAATACTCGCTCAGGGCGTGTCATCAACACGCATGGATATTCGAATACACGGTTCTACGTCCCCGACCCCATTTCTCAGCGCCTCCGACCTCTTCGAAACGGAGCACGACCTCGACAGGCCGGTTCACGTCCGGATTCGTGACGACCCGGACGAGCGAACGTGGACTTCCCATCCCGGAGAGTACCACGTCCTCAACATCTCGCGACAGGCCGCGACCAGTGCGATGGCCCGTGAACTCGCACTCCACGAATACTCGCACATGGCCCGCAACGAACAGTCGCATCCGTCGCACACCCAATCGACCGCAGAAGCGCTCTTTCTCGCGTTCGCCGGACGGTCGGTCGAGCGCCGGAAACTCACGCACTGCTACCAGATCGCGAACCACATGAAAGATATCTACGCCGACGACATCACGCTCCGCGTCGGCCCGAGCGACAAACTCGTCGCGTACCTCGAATCCGAACTTGCCACGGCGATTGCGGACCGACCAACCCACCCTCGTGGGAGGCGAATGACCGCGACCACCGACCCCGAGATGACCGCCGTAAACGCCGCGTTCGCCCTCGCCTTGGTCGAGCGCCACGACCTCGTCCCGCGTGACCACCGACTCTACGACCTCGCCCGTACCGCCTCCCGCGACGCACCGACCGTGGACGTGCAGGGATTCAAATATCGGTTCCTCTCGCTCGCCGACGACCCCGGAAAGAGCGAGTACCGGAAGGCGCTCGTGGACGCCTCGCGTGAGTACGTTCTTGGTGGAGCGAACGAGGGACAAGCCGCAGATTAACCGATAGAGCGTAGTTCGGCGGCGAAAAGGTAGGACTTTAGAAAGACGTCATGCGAGTTGGTTCTGGTAATGTAGTGTCCTCGAAAGCCCTCGTTGGCTATGCCACCGGAAGACCCGAGCAAAGCGAGTGCAGGGAGTCGATTGGGAAAGTCTATGGCTGATGCGGTTGCGGTGCGGTGGCGGTTTGATTGGCGTCGATGGGAGCTAGTAAGACATCAACAAATCCACAAAACATGTGAGTTGAGACATAGTTCAGTCGCAGTTTGAGTGGAGTCAGCAGTGTCAAGCGAGAAACAAACTGAGACAACCAACCCCTTTACCCCGTACTCGAAATGAAGGACATGGAAATTCGGGAGTTGAAAACCGAATCCGAACGCCTCGACGCCGTTCCGATTCTCCGCCAGTTGTGGAGCGATATCCCACCCGAGGACGTGTTGGAGTGGACGGCGGACGATGAATACCATCTGTTCGGTGGCTTTGCCGACGAAGAGTTGGTCGGCGTCGCTGGCGTGCTCGTCAAGCACGTTCTCCACCATGCTCGTAACGCGTGGCTCTACGACCTCGTCGTGGACGAACCGCGGAGGAGTGAGGGATACGGAGCCTCACTTATCGAGTTCGTAGAGCGGTGGGCCGAAGAGCGGGACTGCGAGCACGTCGCGCTGGCGTCGCCCGTAACAAAAGACGGCGTCCATCGATACTATGAGGGCCAAAACTACGAAAAATGGGGATACGTTCTCGAAAAGGAACTTTAGCGGTTCGATTCAAAAACGCCGTCGCTCGAAAGCGAAAATAAAGCAGAAAACCGAGTCCAAAAGGAGATGAACGAACGTTACCGTGCTGCCGCAGCGACGCGCTCTTTCTCTTCTTTCTGGTTGATAGCGTAGGTCTGGACGTCGTAGTCTGCAGCACCGATGAGCTGCTGTGCGAGCGCCTCTTCGGCGTCCGTCGCAGTCTTGAACGAGGCACTATAGGTGCCTTCCGCGATGAACTTGAGCGACTGGTCAACGCGACGCTGTGGCGCAACGTCGACTGCTTTCGGGACGGAGATGCCACCGTACTTCAGGCGGACAGTCTCCTCACGCGGGGCGGCGTTCTCGACCGCTTGTACGAGCACCTGCACCGGGTTCTCCTCGGTGCGCTCGTGGATGATCTCGAAGGCTTCGCGGACGATTTTCATCGTCTGCTGTTTCTTGCCCGTGTTCTCTTCCGTCTGCATGAGACGGTTGATGAGTCGTTCGACGATGCTGACCTCGCTCTTCTGGAACTGCTTTCCAGCGTGACGACCCATCGTGTGTGCGACGGGCGTGACCGAGATGTAGCGTTCCGTGCTCGGGTCGGCGAACTCGATGTTCGTCACGTCCCACCTACCGAACAGTTCCGCAGCCGCGCCTTCGCCTTCCGTTCCAACGTGTTCGTCGGGTTCTGGTTGTTCTTCGTCTGCGCTCATGAGTTATCGCACCGGTTTTTCCGCATTGCCGCGAACCAGTTCTTCCATGCTCACGCCGTTGACTTTCTCTACTTTGTAGTTGACGCCGGAAAGGTCACCCATCGCACGACCTTTCGCACCGCCGATACCCGCGATGGTGACCTCGTCGTGTTCGTCGATGAACGAGATCGCACCGTCGCCCGGGCAGAACGCCGTCACCTGCTTACCGTTCTTGATAAGCTGGACACGGACGCATTTTCGAATCGCAGAGTTGGGCTGTTTCGCTTCGATGCCCACTTTCTCCAGCACGATACCTCGGCCTTGCGGCGCACCTTCGAGTGGGTCGGATTTCTCACCGAGACCACGCTCTCGTCGGGCGTAATCGGAGTCAGACCACCGGTGATTCTGGCGGTCTTTCTTCAGCTTCCGAGCCGCGTACTTACCGTTCGCCATTATGTGGTGAACTATTTGATGGAGCTACTTAAACCGTGTCTTTTGCGTTCGGCGTTACGCCCGCAGGTCGCTCGAAAGGGGTCGGTAAAGGGATTTGAGCGCGTTTCATCGATTCTAAGCCGAGCCAACGGGTTTGTTCGAGAGTGAGCAGAGGCTGGTTATTTCTTCTCGTATCCTGCATCGGTTCAAAATAACTGCGTTTCCAACACCGAATACGTGGTCATCGTCGCACATCAACGATGAGAACTACTTAAATCACACCGACCGCAAAAACCGTAGAAATCGACCCGATTCAGGTCAACTGGATGTCGTCCACGTCGAAATGACGCTCGACGAGCAGTTTGGCCGTCTCGATATTCCGACCCCCTGTACCGATGGCGACACCGGTGTCCGCCTGCTCGACTTCCGCGTAGGCCACTGTGTCGTTGTTTTCGCTGATGGTGACGTGGTGGACTTCGGCCGGCGCGAGCGCGTTCGCGACGAACGTCGCCGCCGTGTTCGCGTCCTCGACCAGTTCCACGTCCGCGCCGAGTTGGTCTTCGACGCTTTGGACGTTCTTCCCGCCCGGTCCGATTGCTTGACCCATCTCGCCCGGTTTGACGACGAAGATGACTCGTTTCTCGTCGTCGTCTTCGTCACCCAGCACGACACAGTCGTGGGCGGTCGCGCCCGTTTCGTCCTCGAAGAGGGCGATGTACTGGCGTGCCGTATCGGAGAGGGTGACTGTCATCAGTCCGAGGGTTCCGCGCCGCGACTGACCGAACCCATTCGGAGGTCAACGTCACCCGTGCCGAGTTTGATCGGCTTGCCGACGATGACGTTCTCGATGACACCGTTCAGGTCGTCGATTTCGCCGTGGATTGCGGCGTCGAGCAGGTGGTTCACCGTCACCTCGAACGCCGCACGTGCGAGCACGGATTCTTTGCTGCCGGAGATACCGTGCCGACCGATGGACTCGATGGTTCCTCGGTTGGTCATGATGTCCGAAACGAGCATCAGGTGCCGAACGTTCACGTCGTCGAGACCCTGCTCTTCGAGGGTGTCCATCGTCTCCTCGATGATGGCCTCGCGGGCCGCCTCGACACCGAGGTTGCGGTAAATCTCGTGGATATTGTTCGACGTGGTGCGCGAGGCGTCGACACCCTCGATTTCGATAACGTCACCGAACGCCGATCCTTCGGTGTAGAGAACGAACTCTTCACCGTCGTCGGTCTGCTCCTTTCGGATGACGACGCGCGTAATGTCCTCGATACCTTTGAAGACGATTTCGCGGAGTTCTTCGACCAGTTGAAGGAGTTTGCGATAACTCGGCTGGTCGGGGCCGAACTCGATGACCGTCCCCTGCTGGTTCGTCGTGACTCCGAGGCTGTCCTCGATGATGCCCGCAACTTCGTCGGGCGTTATCATCCGCTCTTCCAGCGTGTCCTCGTTCAGGTTGATGGAGACGATCATGTCGGCGACGTTGGTCGAGATGTCACCGAGCGCCAAGATTTTGGTCGCCTCAATCTGCCAGACGACTTCGTGAGCGCGTTCGCGGTTGTCGGCGTATTCGTCTTCCAGGAACACCGTCATCATCGGCGTGTCCGGCGTCTTTCGGGCGTCCACGAGCTCGATGAGTCGTGGGAGACCCTGCGTCACGTCGATTTCCGCCACACCCGCGTAGTGGAACGTGTTCATCGTCATCTGCGTTCCCGGTTCCCCGATGGACTGGGCGCTCACCGTTCCGACGGGGTCGAGCGGGTCAACTCGCGTGTTGAAGTAGCGAGTTTCGACCGCGCGTGCGATTTCGTCAGTCTGTTCGACGGTGACACCGTCGCGCGATTCGATGGTTTCATACACTTCGTCTTTGAGGCGTCGCGGGAGTTCCGTATCCTCCACGATGGCCTCCATGTCGTCCGTAACTTCAGTCATCTGATTCCACCTGCCGTGCGTCGGCGTGTTCCGAGAGGTTCGTCGGCGGTTGCCGCTCGCCGAGGAATTCGAGCTTGCGGTTCTCGCTGTCGAACTCCTCGTCTATGATTCGGTCTGCGATACTTTCGACGTCGATCGGGTTCTCCTCGTCCGAGGACACCCGAACCGGCGAGGTGCCGTCCTCACCGAACTCGAACTGAACGATGGTGTCGCTGGTGTCACGCACCGTACCGTCGTACTGCGTTTCGAGTTCGGACAGCGCGTTGATGAGACGGCGCTGGAGGTATCCGGATTTGGAGGTACGGACTGCCGTGTCCACGAGCCCCTCTCGGCCACCCATCGCGTGGAAGAAGAACTCGAGCGGACTCAGGCCGCCAGTGTAGGAGTGTTCCACGAAGCCGTGGGCGTCCGCGGACAGGTCATCCGCCTGGAAGTGGCTCAGCGTGCGGTCTTCGTACCCGCGGTTGATGCGTTCGCCCCGAACTGCCTGCTGGCCGACACAGCCAGCCATCTGAGTCAGGTTCAGGAGCGAACCACGTGCACCGGATTCGGCCATGATAACGGCCGGGTTCTCGTCGGTGAAGTGGTCTTCCGCGATGTCACCGGCGGAGTCACGGGCTTTGCCGAGCGTCTGCATAATCTTCATCTCCAGCGTCTCGTCTACCGTTCGACCCGGCAGGGATTCGAGTTCGCCGTTCTCGTACGTCGTGATGAGGTCTTGGACGCGCTCGTAGGCGTTGTCGATCGCTTCGTCGATCTGCTCTTGGGCCGCCGTCGGAATCGTCTCGTCGTCGATACCGATGGAGAAGCCAAAGTGCATGATGGCACGCATCGCCAGCGTCGCAACTTCGTTGATGAAGTGCCGGGCGCGGGTTTCGCCGTACACTTTACAGATGGTGTCTACGATTTCCCCGCCGAACGCACCCACTGCGTCCTCGTCGATAGTTCCGCTGACGAGTTGGCCGTTTTCGATGACGACGGTGTCGCCAGCCGAACTGGAGAACTCCAGTTCCAATCCGTCGGGGAGGAGTTCCGAGAACAACGTCCGGCCGGTCCAATACGGCGTGCCGTCGTCTTCGTCGCCGTCGGGTTCCGGCAGTTCGTCGATTCGAGTCGCACGGAGCAGGTCGAGCGCCTGCGTCTCGTTGAAGTGCGGGTTCTCGTGCGTGAGGAGGTACGTTCCGGAAATGTGGTCTTGAATCGCGCCGATGATGTTCTCACCGAAGCGCGGGGACAGGATCTGTTCCTGCACGCGCATGAGCACGCGCGCTTCCGCGCGGGCTTCTTCGTTCTGCAGGGCGTGCATGTTCATCTCGTCCCCGTCGAAGTCCGCGTTGTACGGCGGACAGACGACTGTGTTCAGTCGGAACGTCTTGTACGGCATCACGACCACTTCGTGAGCCATGATAGACATCCGGTGCAGGGATGGCTGTCGGTTGAAGATGACGATGTCACCGTCCACGAGGTGGCGGTTGACTTCCCATCCGGGTTCCACCTTCTCCGACAGTTCCTCGCAGTTCTTTTCGGTGACCTTCAGTCGCCGTCCGTCGGGTCGTTTGACGTAGTTCGCGCCGGGGTGACCCTCCGGTCCGTTTCGAACGTAGCGCTGCGCTTCTTCGATGTTGCGCGGCGTGACGTTCATCGTCTGCGTCATCTCACGGGCGACGCGTCGCGGCACGCCGACTTCGTTCAGCGAGAGCGTCGGGTCGGGCGAGATGACGGTACGCGCCGAGAAGTTCACACGCTTCCCGGACAGCGAACCACGGAAGCGACCTTCCTTGCCCTTCAGCCGCTGGCTGAGCGTTTTGAGCGGACGTCCGGAGCGGTGACGAGCAGGCGGGGTGCCCGAAATCTCGTTGTCCATGAACGTCGTGACGTGGTACTGGAGCAGTTCCCACAAGTCCTCGATAATCAGCTGTGGGGCACCAGCCTCGCGGTTCTCCATGAACCGCTGGTTGATGCGGATGATGTCCACCAGTTTGTGCGTCAGGTCGTCTTCGGAACGCTGGCCGTTGTCCAGCGTAATCGACGGCCGAGCAGTGACCGGCGGTACCGGCAGGACGGTGAGAATCATCCACTCTGGACGCGAGCGGTCGGAGTCGATACCGAGCGCCTCGATGTCGCTGTCCGGAATATCCTCGAACCAGTCGCGAATGTCCGAGGGCATCAGCTTGTTCATGTCCTCGGTCGTGAGGTCAATATCGATGGCCTTCTCGATGGCCTTGCGATCTTCCTCTCGCGGGCGGAACTCGCCCGAAATGATCTGGTTGATACGCGAGAGGTCGATGCCCGTCTCTTCGGCGAGTTCCGGCGGCGCGACCGGTTCGCGCTCCTCGTCCTCTTCGCCCTCCTCGTTCCGACCTTGCATCGCCGAGGCGATGCGCTCCGAGTACTCACTCGTGAGAACCTGTTGAACCTCGTAGTAGGTGGTCGGTTTCTCGTGATTGATGTCGTATTGGACTTCGCCACAGTGGGGACAGCGGTCTTTTTTGCGAGCCTCCCGAATCGCGGCCTTCGTTACGTCGGTGATATCGTTCCCGAGTTCCTTCGTCCGCGTGAGCATGCCGTGATATTTTTCCTGTTCTTCCTCGGTCAGGAGGAGTCGGGAACAGTCGCGGCAGGTACCACGAAGCAGTCGGCGGATGAGTTTCGTGAAGCCGACGTGGATGACCGGTGCGGCGAGTTCGATGTGACCGAAGTGGCCGTTACACGACCCGGAGTGTTGCCCACAGGTCTTACATTCCAGACCGGGGTCGATGACGCCCAGTCGTGGATCCATGAGTCCCATGTCGATGGGGAACCCGTCGTCGTCGTACGTGTCGGCGGTAATGATTTTCGTCGCCGACATCTCGCGGTACTCCTCCGGGTCCATCAGGCCGAAGCTGATGGAACCGATTTCCTTGGGAGTTTGATTTGTTGCCATGTTAGACTGCGTCCTCCAGTTCGAGTCGCGGGGCGATTCCGAGCGCCTTCATCTCGTCGAGCAGGAGCTTGAACGCGTAGCTCATCTCGATTTCGTGGATGTCCGTCTCCTCCTCACAGTTCGGACAGTACACGCGGTTCTGGTCGATGTTCTCGACTGCGCTCATTCCACACTGACCGCAGACGTAGATCCATTCGCGGTCGGAGGAGTCGAGAAGCCGTTCCTTGAGCGCCAGTGCCGCACCGTGGCCGATGAGCACCTCACGCTCCATCTCTCCGACACGAAGACCACCCTCACGGGCACGACCTTCGGTCGGTTGTCGGGTCAGCACCTGCACCGGTCCGCGCGACCGGGCGTGGAGCTTGTTCGACACCATGTGGTACAGTTTGTGGTACAGAATGGTGCCGACGAAGATTTCCGCTTCGATCTTCTCGCCTGTCACGCCGGAGTACATGATCTCCTTGCCGGAGGATTTGTACCCGCGGGCTTCGAGCGCCGAGCGGAGTTCTTCCTTGTCTTCGCCAGTGAACGCGGTTCCGTCGACGCGCCGTCCTTCCAGCGCGCCGACTTTGCCGCCGATCATCTCCAAAACGTGCCCGACCGTCATGCGCGACGGGAGCGCGTGTGGGTTGACGATAAGGTCAGGGACGACGCCTTCCTGAGTAAATGGCATGTCCTCCTGCGGTGCGATGTGACCGACGACACCTTTCTGGCCGTGTCGTGATGCGAACTTGTCACCGAGTTCTGGGATTCGCTCGTCACGGACGGATACCTTGGAGAGCTTCGAACCGTCCTCACCCTCCATCAGCGTAACCGTGTCAACGACGCCGGATTCGCCCGAGCGCATCGTGACGCTCGTTTCGCGGCGTTTTTGGGGCGACAGACCGCCCATGTCGTCCGGCTCTTCGAGGAATCGCGGCGGACTCGTCTTGCCGAGCAGGACACTGTTTTCGTCAACGCGCGTCTCGGGGTTGACAAGGCCGTCCTCGTCCAGATGCGTGTATGCATCTTCACCGCGGGCACCGCGCACGTCGTCGCTCGGAATCTCGAATCGGTCTTCCTGACCACCGGGGTAGCGACGTTCCTCACCTTCGTACGTGCGGAAAAAGTGCGAGCGTGCGAGGGCGCGGTCAACCGACCCGCTGTTGAGCACGAGCGCGTCCTCGATGTTGAACCCTTCGTAGCTCATGACCGCAACGGTGAAGTTCTGTGCCGCTGGGCGGTCATCGAAGCCAATTTGCTCCGTCGTCTGCGTCTTCACCATCGACAACTGCGGATAGTGGAAGAGGTGCTGGCGCGTGTCCGGTCGAATCCGATAGTTCGCCGCGGGCAGGCCGAGGGACTGCTTCATCATCCCCGACCCCATCGTAATACGCGGACTGGCATTGTGTTCGGGGTACGGAATCATTCCCGCACCGATACCGAAGATGAGCTGTGGGTCGATTTCGAGGTGCGTGTGGTCTTTGTTGAGGTCTTCTTCGTCAACGGCGACGTAGATGTCCTCTTCCTCCTCGGCGTCGATAAACTCGATTTTTCCACGCTCGACCAGTTGGTCGAACGTGAGGTCGCCCTGTTTGACGGCCTCGACTTCGTCTTCCTCGATAAGCGGTTCCCCGTCTTCGATGACGAGGAGTGGTCGACGGGCACGTCCCGCGTCGGCGTTGATGATGACTTCGCGAGTTCGGTCTTTGACCGAGACGTTCACCATTTCGCTGACATCGCCGCGTCGGCGTGCCTCCCGTACTTGGTCTGCAAGCTGTTCCGGGTCGGGGTGTGTCCCGACCAAACTCCCGTTGACGTATACTTTCGCTTCTCGTCCCTGGCTCATGATTTAGTCCGCGCTCCCTTCGATGCTCTCGATTCCGGGGATGCCCTCGACACCCATCGACGAGAGTTCCTGTTTGAGTTCCTGTTCGTCCTCGATATTCTGGCTCAACTCCATCGCCTGCGCGAAGTTCTTCACCAGCCCACAGTTCGGTCCTTCCGGCGTCTCGGAGGGACAGATACGACCCCACTGGGTCGCGTGCAGGTCACGCGCCTCGAAGTGAGGTTGGCTCCGCGACAGCGGGCTACGCAGACGGCGAAGGTGTGAGAGCACACCCATGAAGTCGGTGCGGTCAACCAACTGCGACACGCCGGAACGGCCACCGACCCAGTTACCGGTCGCAATCGGGTGTTCGAGTCGCTCGGTCAGCACGTCGGAACGAACGACGGTGTTCACCGACAGTTGCCGGTTACGCATGTTCGCACGTTCGAGCTGATACTTCACGTCGCGTGCCAGTTTGTTCAGAGCCGTACGGAACAAGTCTTTCATCAGGTCGCCGGACACCTTCAGGCGCTTGTTGGCGTAGTGGTCTTTGTCGTCCGAATCGCGTCGACCCAGCGCGAGTTCGAAACACGCCTCGGCCATCCGCGCGAGGTAGTACGCCTTGTTGATGCGCACTTCCTCCTCCTCGACGCCGTCCTCGTGGAGGTGCGGCAGGAGGTAGCGGTCGATGACGTAGTTCGCTCGTTTCAGCTGGTAGTTCTTGCCCTGCCCGGAGGCGACCCGTTTCCCGAGGGATTCGATTGCCTCCTCTTGGGTCTGGACTTCCGCGGCCTCCAGATTTTCGAGCATGAACTTCACGATTTCCGGGTCGTCGGAGACACGGTGGACGATTTCCTCGTCCGACTCAAGCCCCAGCGCGCGAACGAGCGTGACGAAGTTGACGCTTCCCGACACCGATGGGAACGACACTTCGAGCAAGCCGTCGCGGGTTCGTTCGACCAGCACCAGCGCGCGGTAGCCACGGCGCTGGCTGAACGTCTTTGCTACCTGAATTTCGTCGCCGTACTTCGTATCGTATTCGGCGAGAATCTTGTTCGGTGCGAGGTCTTCCGAGGTCATCAGCACTCGCTCGGAACCGTTGACGATGAAGTAGCCACCGGGGTCGGCGGGGTCTTCACCGATTTCGACCAAGTCTTCCTTATCGAAATTGGCGATGTTACATTTCTCGGAGCCGACCATGATCGGCATCCGACCGACCTTCGTCTCGGTCGTGTCGACGACTCGTTTGTCGTCGCCTTCGCCCTTGACGATGGTCATCTCCATGAACACCGGAGCGGAGTACGTGATGTTTCGGAGGCGAGCCTCCTGCGGATAGAGGAGTTCTTCACTCCCGTCCGCCTCACGCACGCGCGGAGTGACGACGCGAACGTCGCCGAGTTCCACGAACACTGGCTCTTCGCCCTCTTTGTCGCCGATGTCCGTGTCGATAGTGCCCTTCTCGGTCACAACTTCCTGCATGCCGCGGGTCAGGAAGGAGTTAAACGAGCGGTAATGATGCTCTGCAAGTCGTTCTTTCGAGAAATACTGTCTCGATAGTGCGCGTCTGTCTTCCCGTTGCATTATTCCACCACGAGTCGATATACGACTGCTCGATCCGTCGTTCGAGAGTCCCGGACGATTTTGATTACGTCGCCGACTTCCGCGTCGTCAGGCAACGCTGGGTCCGTCCGTTTGATTTTTGGCAAGTCTGTACTCTTGATTTCGTATTCCTCGAGCACTTCGTCGAGTTCGTCCTCATCGACGACGGAGTGCTCCGGAACCATCTTGTGTTGGCTTACGTCTACCATGTGTGCGCGATTTTCTGGCCAGCGGGAGAAATGGCTATCACGAGATACTACAGGGTATTACACGTAGGACTCATTTAAGACTTGCTAAGTAGCGCGCACACGCCCGGCTATCGCACCCCACATCACCATGCGGGCAGTTCTCTAACACCAGCATGTACTCCGTTCTGGTATAAATTATTTGGGCATGGGAGATGTGTTACCATGGTCCATTACGGCCCGACACGCAATTCCAGTTTGGAAAGCCTTAAGCATACAAGCCAGAAAGGATGAAATGCGTTCGAAAGCCCGGGTGGTGTAGTGGCCCATCATACAACCCTGTCACGGTTGTGACGCGGGTTCAAATCCCGCCTCGGGCGTTTTACTCAAGAGTATCGATTAAATAGTCACCTCTCTGGTGAACACTGGATTGCTATTGCAGATAGTTTATTAAGGAACAGATAGTCTAAGATAAGTCTAGCTTAGGAGGAATTCTTCTTATGGTATTAGAGACTATTTTGACTATAAAGACTACATTTATAGTCACGAAGCTAATAATTAGTAGCACGAAGGAAAGTGAGAGGATTGAACACGAAAAACAAAGGAGACGAAACGGAAGCAAAGATAATTCATACGTTGATTTCTCGCGGATATAGTGTTTCAATTCCGTTGGAGATAACGATAAATACGATATTGTAGTGGATGATGATGGGTGCCTCTATCGAGTTCAGTGCAAAACAGGGTGGACAAACAAAGAAGGGACAATGCGATTCAATACGCATTCACAGACGACAAAAGAGGGCGAATACCACGAAAATACATATCATGGCGAGGTAGATGCCTTCCTCGTTCGGTACCCTGAAAATGAGAAACTCTATTGGATAAAGATTGAAGAAGCAACCGAACAGAAAATGGAACTTCGATTCAACGCCAAAATTAATCATCCATCAATCAATTGGGCGGAGGAATACGAGTTTGATGGAGAGATATGACAAGGGCGATAATTCGTGTTATTTTTGTGCCATAGACTGGCAAAGGACGATTAAATCGACACCCCTTAATAAGGGCAGGCAGAAGGAATAGATGCGTTCGAAAGCCCGGGTGGTGTAGTGGCCCATCATACAACCCTGTCACGGTTGTGACGCGGGTTCAAATCCCGCCTCGGGCGCTTTCTGACAAAACAACAATCGAACAGCAATAGGTCTACGGCTCTAAAATCCCCCAAATTCCCCAAAAGTAATTTGAACCCTGCAAGGTCACAGGCCACGCAACGAGCGAAGCGTAGTGAGCAGGGATGTCCTGCTCTGGTTCAAATCCCACCTCGGACGTATTCTTTCGCGAACGATTCCGACGAGCACTGCCCAGCGTCTATTCGCCATCTCGATACCGACGCTGATTTTCAGACGCGATATCCTCCGTCACTCAGCGGTCGATTCCGGCGTTTTCAGTCGAAATGCCAACAGTGCTGGAAGCGCAAACCCAAACGCGTTGACGCTCCCATGCCGGAGAATCATCTCGTCGATGGTGACGAGTTGTGGCGTTCCGGGATAAGCGGAGTAGCCGTACGCGAGGGCAAGTGCCATCGTCCAGACGACTGCGATGGCGGCAACCGAGAGGAGTGCTCCTCGAATCCTGTCGACACGTGGAACGACGGCGCCCAAAATGGAGAGCGCAAAGACGACGACTGCAACGGTGAAAAACGCGACTGCGACGACCTCGACCAACGGTGAGAAGGTGATGCCGACGGCGATGAGCGCGAGATTCACCACGATAACGAGCGTCGTCGCCGCCATCGCACGACCCACGATTCCCGATCCGAAACGTCCCCCATCGTCGGTGACGATTCGACCGGCCATCCCTGTGACGAGTGGGAGGGCGAAACCAGCATAATGGTAGTGGACGACCGTGAGCAGGACGATAATCGGCCTGAAGTGAAACGAGATGCCGGCGCGGGAGAGAACGAGCGCGACCGCACCCACCGGAACGTACAGCAGGGCCGCGTCGATCGCGAGTTCCGGAAACGGCGTGAGACCACGCGAAAGCAGCCGTCACAGGCCAAAGAACGCGACGCAGGCCGTCACCCCAACCCACGGAAGCGCCAGTCCGACTGCACCGAAGGAACCGGTGGGGAAAGTGAACGACGCGACGGCCGCAATCGCCGCCGGAAGGTGGCCGAACACTGCAAATCGATAGACGAGCGATGTCCGGCTCGTGCGGTGTGTTGTCATCACAACGCCAAGTCCGAGTGGGAGGATGACGAGCACTGCGAGTGAAACTAACAGTTCGACCGTCGATAGAATCTCCATCGCAACCAGCACCGACCAACAGACGAGACCAACGACCGCGTTTGCGTCGGTTACACGAACGCCGTCGATGCGGGGATGGGGGTCGATGGTGACTGGGCTATCGGCGTTCGTTCGACCATCAGTAGTGGTCATCGACTCTCACCCGGCAGTCGAACGCGGCGAATGGTTGTGTCAGTGGCGCGGTTTCCATCCGCGTTCCGCAACTCGTTGTCGAACACACCCTGATACCCGAAGATATGGCCCGCGAGCGGGTTCGTAACGGCGGCAGTGACACGGAACCGACCAGCATACTCGTCATACCAATCTTGGAGCGTTGCGTCGGCAGTGAGTGGTTCCGGGAGCGAGACGTAGCGTTCGCCGACCCGAATCCACTGGTCGCCGAGTCGGATGACGAGGCCACCGTCCTCGACCGAAAGATGAATGTCAGCGACGATTCGGCCATCGGTTCCGTAGAAATCAGTGATACAGGTACGCTCGGGGTTCCAGCGCATCGTATCGTCGAACCGCCGAACTGAGTTCGTTTCGAACTGCCGTCGAAGCCACAAGGCTTCGTACCCCTGCGGGTCGGTAAACGCGTTCGACCGGATTTCGAACGGAACGTCGGTTCCACCCTCCGGAAAGAGGAAGTTTTGGGTCGTCCCGAGCCAAAGGGCGGGAAGCGCGATTGCGCCGCGAGAGAGTCGGGTCATTCGTCCCCGACCGATGGCCATCCGATTGTCATCGCTCACGAGACCGTATCGCTCGGGGATTTCGGGATGCAGGCGTTCCCAGTCATCGCCGAGTGCGCGCTCGAACAAACTCGTCACGGCCATCCCACCACGAAAACACGGCGCTCGGAACCGATCATGTGGGACGGTTCTCGAGCGCGAATAGTCATCCTACCGATACGAACGGTCGGGAAGATAGTGAGCGGGAGGCAAACCTATAGGAAGCGTCGTGACGTGACAGGTAAAAGAGGGAGGAGGGGATAAATGACGCCAACCGTGGGGCGAAGGGTATCGAAACGCTTCGTACTCACGTCGAACAGCGAGCGATGGGTGGCGCGGCGAAAATGAACCGTGAGTCGCTCGTATCGATTTTCATCGTGGTTCTCCTCATCGCACAGGGGTCGATTGTCGTCGGTGGGTACCAGCCCAGCGGAAGCATCGAACAGCAAACACAAACACCCGATGCGGGAGCGACCCCCGATTTCGAACTCGTCTCGGTCGCGTCGAACGTTCCGGTCGATGGAACCGGCAACCTCTCGCTGACGTTCGAGAACACCGGAGAGGACATCACGAACGCACGTATCGCCGTGCAGTCACCGAACGAGAGTGTCCGGTTCGGCCAATCGCGGAACGCCAGTCGGTCGGTCGGCAACTGGTCAAGTGACGAACGACGAACCGTCACGTACAGACTGCTCGCAGAGGAGTTCGCGGAAATTCGAAATTATCCGTTTCAGGCGTTCATTTCGTACACGACGGCGAACGGTTCCCGTGAGCGGGCCGGGCCGTACACGTTCGATGTTCGACCCACTGAGCGGATTCGGTTGGAGCGATTCGAAGTGACTGACATCTCCTCGAACGTGCAGTCGGGCGATACGGGAACCATCTCTCTCACGCTCGAAAACACGGGACGGGACGTGAGCGATGCCATCATCTCCCTGCAATCGCAAAACAACCAACTCCGACTCGGGGAGTCGCGGAACGCCAGCCAGTTCGTCAACGAATGGGTGACCGACGAGGACGTACAGGTCGAATATCAAGTGACAGCGAGCAACGACACCGTCGGTGGCAGCTATCCCTTCAGTATCTCGGTATCGTATCGGGAGGACGGGTCGCGGAATCGAACCGAGTCACAGCTCATCGGCATCATCCCGGCGCCCGAGCAGTCGTTTTCGCTTTCCGATGTGAACAGCACCCTCCGCGTCGGAGACGAGGGTGTCGTCTCCGGGCGGGTGACGAACGAAGGACCTCAGACCGCCCCAAACGCGGTACTCGTCCTGCAATCGCAGGGGGAAAACGTCTTTCCGCGAGAGACGGAGTACGCCCTCGGAACCCTCGACTCCGGCGAGACACTTCCCGTTCGCTATCGAATCGACGTTAGCGACAGCGCAGACCGCGGGCCTCGACAGTTCTCGTTCGTCGTACGCTATCAGAATCAGGACGGCGACCCACGACAGAGCAAACCGCTCGAAACCGCGGTGCGCGTCTCACCCCAAAGGGATGAGTTCGTCATCAGATCACAATCGGCGTCGGTCGAAGCGGGGTCGAGTTCGACCATTTCGCTCGTGATTACGAACAACGACGATAGAGTTCTTCGCAATATCGACGCGCGGGCATTCGTCGATAGCCCGCTCACCCTCGAAGAAGACCAAGCGTTCGTCCCGAGACTGGAACCGAACGAGTCGGCAACTATCTCGTTCAGTTTAAGTGCGGACAGCGGAACGCTGGCCGGAACGTATCCGATGTCGGTCGATTTCCAGTACGAGACGCCCGACGGCGAGAGCCGACTGTCCGACACCTACGAGGTACCGGTTCGGTTATCCGAACCGGAAGGGAACGATTTGCTTTCGTTCCTGAGCGGTGGAATCGGCTTTCCGTTGATTTTCGTTCTCGGAGTCGTCCTCCTCGGAGTCGGTGGCTTCGTCGTCTTCCGGAGGTGGCAAGGTGGTTGACTATCAAGCACTCATCGACTGGGCCGACGAGTGGATCGTCGGGCGCTCGAAAACCGTCCTGCTGGCGTTTCTCGTCCTGACTGCGGTGTTCGGCGCCGGACTCACTCGCGTTTCGACCGAGGCCGGGACGAGCGAGTTCACGGAGGATAGCCCGGAACTGGAAGCGTTCGAAAACGTAAACCGCGAATTCACCCAGCCGTTCGAGGCGGAAAACGGGAGCACACAGCTTATCCAAAGTGGTCGCAACGTGCTTTCGAAACCGGAACTGGTGGCGATGCTGACGGCGCAATATCGACTCGAACGGCGGGAAGAACTACGTGTCGCATCCACGGTGAGCGCCGCGGGAATCGTCGCACAGACACTCGACCCGAACGCGACGACGCTGGAGGATCAGATTCGCGTCCTGAACCGAGCGACACCGACGGAAATCGAAACTGCCGTTCGACAGTCCGCATCGAATCCCGCATTTCGGACGCTCCTAAGCAGGGATTTCAACCACGAATCCGCTTCCGCCTCGGCAACTATCGGCATCGTCGAACACGCCATTCCACGCGGCGTCTCACAGGACGCGGGCGAGGAAGCGTCGCCGGAAACCGACCCGCTCGCAGGGATTCAGATACAGTCACAGTCCATCGTCAGTTCCGTCGATAGCGACATCAGACTGTTCGGAAGCGGCATCCTCTCGGACGAGTTATCGAGCGTCACGTTCGATTCGCTCATCATCGTCATCCCCGCCGCCGCGATACTGATTTTTATCTTTTTGTTGTTCGCCTACCGCGACCCAGTAGACCTCGTTCTGGGGGTGGTGTCGCTGGTGATGGCCATCGTTTGGACGCTGGGGTTTATGGGTATCATCGGAATTCCGTTCACGCAGCTGCTGGTCGCCGTGCCGCCGCTCCTGCTCGCCGTGGGTATCGACTACGGAATCCACGCCATCAACCGCTACCGCGAAGAACGCGTCACGGGTGCGGGCGTGAAACCGTCGATGCGCCGCGCGACCGACCAGTTGCTTGTTGCGTTTTTCATCGTCACCGGAACGACAGTTCTCGGATTCGGGTCGAATATCACGAGCCGACTCCAACCGATTCAGGAGTTCGGGGTGGTCGCGGCCATCGGTATCGTCTTCACGTTCCTCATCTTCGGTATCTTCCTTCCTTCGGCGAAGGTCACGACCGATGACCTTCGCGTTCGGTTCGACCTCCCGACGTTCGGTGAGCGACCGTTAGGCGAAGAGGGTTCGCTTTTGGGCCGAACCTTGGCGAGTAGCGTCGTGCTCGCACGCAATGGTGCCACCGTCGTCGTCGCGGTTGCGGTCGTCCTGACGGTCGTTTCGGGCTACTACGCCACTGGAATCGACACGACGTTTTCGAACGAGGATTTCCTCCCGCCGGAGGAGACACCCGCGTATCTCGAAGTCCTTCCCGAACCGTTCGCACCCGAGACGTACACCGTTACGGAACTGACGAACTTTCTGGAGGAGAAGTTCGCTTCCGCCGAGGACGACACCGTGACGATTTACGTCGAAGGGCCACTGCGGGAGGGGTACGCCCTCGAATCGATTCAACACGCCAATCGAAACCCACCGGATTCGTTTCTCGCGTCCGACCGGGAAGCCGACGCGGAAAGTATCATCAGCGTCATCCGTGGCTATAGCGACCAGTCGGCGGAATTCCGCCGACTGGTCGATCGAAACGACATCAACGACAACGGCGTGCCCGACAGTGATTTGGAACTGATTTACGTCCGACTGCTCTCCTCGCCTGCCCGAGAGCAGGCGCTCGAATTCATCTCGGAAGACCGGCGGAGCACGCAAGTCATCTACTCGACGAAGAGCGATGCATCACAGGACGTAGTTACTCGGGATGCGCGACTCGTCGCCGACCGATATCGCTTCGACGCGGTTGCGACCGGCGAGATAATCGTTTTCCAGTCCATCGCGGCGACCATCTTTTCGTCCGCCATCCGAAGTCTGGCCACTGCACTCGTCGCCACCGCGATTTTCCTCGTGATTCTCTATCGCATCCTCGTGGGACGCGCCGCGTTCGGCGTCATCAACCTCTTTCCAATCGTCGTCGCGGTTTCCTTGCTCGCGGGGACGATGCGACTGCTGGGAATACCCTTTAATGCGCTGACTGCGACCGTTCTCGCGATCGCACTCGGCCTTGGTGTGGATTACTCGGCCCACGTCGTCCATCGGTTTACCGACGAATACGAGGGAATCGGTGACGACCAATCGAAAGGAGACGTGTTCGCTGCACTCACCCGAACCGTCCGCGGAACCGGCGGTGCGCTGACGGGAAGCATGCTCACGACGATTTCTGGAACTGGGATACTCGTTCTCGCGATTACGCCCGTTCTAGGGCAGTTCGGTCTCGTGACTGCCTTGAGTATCTTCTACTCCTACGTTACTGCGATATTCCTGACCCCATCCGCCATCGTTCTGTGGAGTCGCTACTCAGAATGAAATCGTGCTGGCCGCAACTCCACCCAACGCCACTGCCGCGAGTGCGCCGACAAGGTTGACCGTCGCGTTGCTGATGGCTTCCCTGCGCTTGCCTCGTTCGTACAGCCGAACCGTCTCGAACGCGAAACTCGAAAACGTCGTGAACGCGCCACAAAACCCGGTTCCGAACAACGTGAGTAGTTCGGGGTCAGTCGTCAGGCCAGTGGTCAGGGTGCCGAGCACGAAACTGCCGAGGACGTTCACCGCGAGGGTTGCTTGCCCGTCACCTGACAGTCGCTGTCCGACGAAGTGGCGACTCAGCGCGCCGAGCATACCGCCGATACCGACGAGGACAGCAGGGTTCACGAGACAACACCTCCGACGACTCGGCGACCGAGAATCACGGCCAGAAATCCAAAGACGTAGTTGGCACCCACGTTGAGTACAGCGAACATCGGCGATAGACTCGCGGTCTGTACCGCGAAGGTGCTGTAGGTCGTAAACGAAGAGAGAAAGCCGGTGCCGACGACCAGTCTGGTTTCCGGTGCAAGCATGTCGGCCAGGCGCGCTTCGTACAGAACGACACCGAGCGCGAAACTTCCGGCGACGTTGACCGCGAGCGTCCCCCACGGAAATACGCTCGGAAGCGCATCGCTCACCACGGAGCGCAGAACCGCGCCGACGAAACCGCCGACTGCGATGAGGAGAACCGGTTCGAGGCGCTTCAGCGCGTGTGATTGTTGTACCGACATCGTATCATCGTGGAACCGTTACTCGGTGAGTGATTCCCGAGCGATTTCCGACGTATCGCCGGAAATCGCGGCCCATCGTTCGTGCCCGATTGCAATCGACAGCGTAACCTATCCTTTTCGGAGTTCACTCGCGGTCGAATCCAGTCCCGACATCGCTCGCGCTCGGGCTTCCCCCACCGTGTTCGACCCGCCGTGTTCGAATTCGAACCGAATGAACGCTTTCGGTCGCATCGTCCACGACGACGGCGGAGCCGGGTGTTTCGGGCATTCGGTCGGCGAACGACCCTTGCATGTAGGCCGGGCGAGCGTGTGCGAGGGCATCCCGGTCTTGGCGTGCGGTCAACCGATGGGTGACGAGCAGGTCGGACTGTGAAATCGCAACCTCAGGCAACGCGGCAGGTCGCTGAGTCGCCACGACCAAACTAACACCGGGACGCCGTCCTCTGGTGATTACCGTCCGGAGTGCTGGGTCGGCGATGTCGCCGAAAAAGGCGTGGGCTTCGTCCACTACCAACCACGGTAGTTTACCGACCGACTCGGAAATCCGGGCGCGATACAAATCGTCCGCGACCGCCCGAATCACGGCGTTCATCGGCGCGCTGTCGTAGCCGGATCAGTCGAGAACGATGCCTGATTCCGGTTCGACACACCGCTTTGCGGTGAGTGCGTCCGGCGAAAAGACATCCCAGGACTCGGCGAGCGCGAGGTGGTTTCGCGCGGAGCGGCGAGTCGCCCGGTTTGCGTCCGCATCGGAAATGAAGTCGTCCATGTCCGCGAGGGTATTCGATTCGGTGGCGGCCCCCCAGAGCAGCGACCCAGTCGAACCTTCATGGTCGAGGCCGAGCAAATCACACCACGCCCGCGGGGAGAGTGCGTCGGCGGAGACACGCGGATTGGAAACGACTTCGAAGCCCGAAACCTCGGCGAACGTCGTGAACGCACTCATCGGGTCGGCGACGACCGATGTTACCCCCTCCGCATTTGCGAGTTCTTCGACCAGTACGCCGAGGGTGTACGATTTTCCGTATCCTCGCTTTCCGACCACCAGCCCAACGTGTGGGCTATTGATGTCGATTCGAACGGATGCACCTACACTTCCGTCTCTGGCGCGGTAGTTGCCGAGATGGCCCGAGATTCCGCGGTCGCCAGTTCGGCCCAAAACCTGCGTCATGGCGGGGAGTGGTTCCGACTTTCCCGATAAAGTTTCGGATGAAGGTTTATATTCGAAACCGGAACCAGTCCTCCCCATGTCCATTCACCAGCGGTTTCGGTCGGACGACCGTGCTATCGAAGGCCTCCCGATTCGACTGGTCATCGCGCTCGTCGTCGGTGTCGCAAGTCTGAGCGTCATGATGAACATGCTGACAGGACTCAACGGATTGGCCGTGGGCGAACTCGATGCGAAACCCGAACGCGAAGGTCATCGGAGCGGGTCAGCAGACGGTCGAAATCCTTGTCATCGACGCTGACGGGAGCCCCGTTGCGGACGCGACCGTCGTCGTAAAAAGCGGGTCGGCGAGGCTGGAGAGCATCGAAACCGCCACGACGGAAAGCGATGGACGAGCAACGATCTCGATAGAGCCTGGGCTCGGGGCGAATCAGGACGACGGAACGCTCGAAATCGATATCAAACCACTTGCCGGAAGCGAGTTCGCGGACAAACGGGAGAACACCCGAATACTGGTGGTCAGCGACCGATAGAGACCAGTTCGATAGGTTGTCGATTCGATTAGCTGTAGCCGTCCCAATCTATCCAGTCGTGTTCCCAGCCACGTCGTGTTTGGGCGTGTTGCTCGGCGAACTCCCGGTCTTCCCGGTTGGTTCGGTTACGTTCGACGGTATCGGACTGTTCGCCCTCGACGAGGAGCGGTGCGAAGGCAGTGGTTCCGAACTCCTCGACGGGTTCGGGTGCTCCGGAGTCCGACGGTTCGACGGCGACGAGTCGCTGGGTGCCACTGCCGAGTGGGAGAACGAGTCGGCCGTCGGCAGTGAGTTGCGAGACGAGCGTTCTCGGCGGTTCGATTGCCGCAGCCTCCACGAGAATTCGGTCGAACGGCGCGTACTCCGGTAGACCGTCGGCTCCGTCACGACAATCGACGAGTACGCCGCCGTATCCCGCTGAATCGAGGTTTTGCCGGGCTTCGTATACGATGGTTCGCGTGATGTCGAGGGCGTGGACGTTGTGTTCGCCGACGATTTCGGCCAGTACTGCCGCGGTGTAGCCGACACCGGCTCCGACGACGAGGATGGAATCGTCTTCGCGCACGTCGAGCGCTTCGAGTAGTCGGGCGACGGTGCTCGGGGCGAGGATTCGCGTCCCACGATGGTCGAACGACTGGTCGGAGTACGCCCCTGCGTCGGCGTCTATCGGCACGAACTCGTGTCGGGGCACGGTTCGAAGCGCGAGACCGACGTGGTCACTCCGAACCAGACCCTTCATTTCGTGCTCCAAACTGGCGACCATATCGTCGCGCAGTACCGCCGGTTCCATACCCCGCGTTGGGTTCGGACGTTCTTCAATTGCGCGGCCTGCGGCCGACGATTGCTTGCTGATTCGTGCCCGGAATATCGCGGGTTTCGAAATCCACGAATCCAGCGTCCGTGAACCAGTCTTCGAACTGGTTCGCGCTGTACGTGTCACCGTTTTCGGTTTGGGCGAGCATGTGGGCACCCATGAGTGCGGCCCCCTCCGATCGACCTCGGATTTGGTCTGTAAAAACGGCGACACCGCCGGATTCCAGCGCACCGAAGACGTTTTCGAGGAGTTTTCGATTCTCGTCCGGGCCGAGCGAGTGGGCGACCCGCGAACAGAACGCGATGTCGAATCCGGTCGGGAGGGCGTCGGTCACGTCCCCGGAAAGCAGTTCGATGGGTTCGTGTTCGAGGAATCGGCGGTCGATATCGATAACCTCGGGTTGGTCAACCAGCGTCACCTCGAATCCTCTCCTGGCGAACTCCTTGGCGAAGACGCCGGGGCCGCCACCAACGTCGAGAACGCGCTCTGCGTTCGGGTGTTCGTGTACCGCCTCAGTAACGCACGACCGCACCGAGGTTTCATCTACCGTCGCCATCGCACCCATGAAATTCGTCGTCCAATCGTCGGGCGTTTCGGGTGGTGAACCGGTTCGCATCGTTTCCGGCAGTTCGAACCATCGCGCGAGGCAATCCATCCGATGCGGAACGCTTCCAATCGATCGAACATCGGTTTTCGCGAACAAACCGAGAGCGCGGTTGGTCGCCTCGTACTCGTCACCCAATCGTTCGAGAAATCCCATCTCGACCATCGCTTCGAGCGTGATTCGGGCGGCGCGCTCGGTGACGCCGGTTTGTTCCGCGATTTCCTCGACCGTTCCTGCATCGAACATGACCGTCTCGATGATGCCCGTCTCGCGGGCGGCCCACAGCAGACAGAGTTCACGGGAGTCCATACCGACTGGTTGGGTGGTATTCGAAAAAAGCTACGCCCCCGCATCGGTCGAAATCGTGAAGTGGAATCAAAAAGCTCGTTCGGAGTCGTCTCGAGTCGGATTCGGGCGCGCTTTACTGCGCTACCAGGCCGACCACGCCGTCGAACTCTCGTCCTCGGCGTAGATGCGCTTTACGTCCTTTGCTATCACGGTGTCGCCGTCGAAGTCGAGTCGGTCGTGGTTGTAGCCAGTCGCGTCGTCGGTGACGAGGATGCCGTCGATGGTGAACTCCTCGTTGGCGAGTTCCTCGGTTTCGCCAACGACGAACTCGTAGTCGCCCGGAATGCTCACTTTGACGCCACGAGAGTTGTCCCGGCGTCCGTCGTTTGGATGAATCGTGACGTTGACCGAGACGTTGTCCACGGCGCGCGTCCAGATGGTTTCGACATCCGCGGCGGCGGACTCTTCGACGCGTCGGTCGTGATCCTGTTCGAGGCTCGTGATTCGGACGACGAAGATGGCCTCGTCGGTTTCGAGGACGAACTCCTCGCCGACTGCCAGCGTCTCCTCGACCGGGACATCTGCTTTCGAGGAAAACGATTCGCCATCTTGGGAGACGATGACGTCGATTTCCTCGGTCTGTACTGTCTCGATTTTCGTCTTGTGGACGTGACTGCACTCGGTACAGCGCACCGTCGCTTGTCCACCCGGTTTCAGCACCTCGTGGACGGTCTCCACGTCGGGAGAACAGGATGGGCAAACGACTGCCACACGTTCCGCAGTATCGCTCATATCGGAGGATATGGACTCGGGGCGTAAAAGTGCGTGGAGACGAATCAGCCTTCGAAGTACAGATGATAATGGTTCGCACAGCCCGGATTAAATTCTGAGTCACAGTCGGGACACTGCGATTCACGACCCAGATACTCCGCAATCGTCAGTTCGGAACCGCACATTCCGCACAGCACCGCCTCAGCATCACGCTGATTTTCGGGCCACGTTTTTCGCGGATGGTCGGCTACTTCGTCGTGACACTGAAAACAGGGATAGAATTCGTCACAGCACGGGAACCGAATCGCGATCACGTCTCGCTCGGTGTCGTAGTGAGCACATCGCGTCTCCGGGTCTACGTCCACGCCGTGGACTTCGGTTCCGTGGATGGTTGGCATTCGGGAATTCGAATTTACGGACGTGGCAGTTCGACTTCCTCCCCGTCTGCGCACACAGTCGGGTCGCGGATGATGCCGTCCAAGTGAAGGGGGGCATCCGTGTCGCCGCCGATTCCCGCGTCGTCGCCGATTGCAATGTGAACCGTGCCGCCCGCTTTCTCGTCAAGCAGGACGGAACCGACGAGTTCGGTGACGGCGACGTTCGTGCCGATGCCAAGTTCTGCGAGGTTGTAGGCGTCCTGGCCGACTTCCTCGGCGGCGGTTTCGACCTGGGAACAGATTTCGTCGTCGCTGATTTCGGTGACGTAGCCGTCCTCGACTTCGAATTCAAGGGTTTGTCCGTCTTCGAGAAGGCCGTGGGGGCGCATCGTGCCGTCCACGACGTAGCGTCCGTTCACGTTTTCCGGGCTGACGAACACCTCGCCAGCGGGGAGGTTGGTAAAATCGCCGGGTTCGTGACAGAGGCCGGTGTCGTCGTACCACTCGCGGTCACCGGGTTCGAACGTGATGTCGGTGCCTTTCTCGGTCGTGACGCGGACTTCCTGTGCGCCTTCGACCTGCGCGAGCACGTCCTGACAATGTTGGTCGATAGTTTCGTAGTTGGCGGAGAGACCGGTGACCATCACTTCTTTCGTGATTCCGGGGAGGGTGGCCGCTCGCGTGCCGGCGTCGTTGGCCTTGCCGCGTGCGCGAGTGTGACTCAAACTTTTGGTCGTCGGGGCGAGAACGACATCCGCGCCAGCCATCGCAGCGGCGATGGGTTCCGGCGGTTCCTCGCCGTGCTGATTGCCGACTGGATAGCGTCCGATAACGACGTCGTCCGTGATTTCGCGGGCCGCGTCGTACAACGCCTTTCCGATGTCCCAACGTTTGTCGTCGGTGATGACCGCACAGCTTTCGTCCGACCGAAGAGCCATACACTGCTCGACGGCGGTTTTCGCCGCGTCGTCCAGACTCATGTGTTTGGCGTAGCTTTCGGGAGTGGTTAGGTGTTCCCTTTCAGCCTTACTCGGGGGCGAGTTAGTTCCGGGGCGAGACGGCTCGAAACGGTTTTAGTGGCGGGTGTTGGATTTGGGGATGTACATGCTACAGGTCGGCATCAATGGGTACGGGACTATCGGGAAACGAGTCGCTGACGCTGTTCGGGCGCAACCGGACATGGAGGTCGTGGGTGTCGCAAAAACCCGACCCAATTTCGAAGCCGAGGGAGCAGTCGAGAAGGGATATCCGCTCTACGCTGCTATCGAAGAACGCGCGGAGCAGTTCGATGACGCAGAAATCGAACTCGCAGGAATGGTCGAGGAACTCGTCGAAAAAGCAGATGTCATCGTGGACGCTTGTCCCTCGGGAATCGGCGCGGACAACAAATCGCTGTACGAGGAGTACGACACGCCCGCACTGTACCAGGGTGGCGAGGACGCGAACGTGGCCGACGTGAGCTTCAACGCACGTGCGAACTTCGAGAAAGCCGTGGACGCACAGCACGTTCGCGTCGTTTCGTGCAATACGACCGGACTGTCGCGTCTCATCGCGCCGCTTCGCGAAGAGTACGGCGTCGAGAAGGTTCGTGCAACGCTCGTCCGCCGTGGCGGCGACCCGGCCCAGACCGGTCGCGGCCCCATCAACGACATTGTGCCGAACCCGGTGAAACTGCCGTCGCACCACGGACCGGACGTGAAAACAATCTTCCCGGACCTCGCTATCGATACGCTTGGGCTAAAGGTTCCGGCCACGCTGATGCACATGCACAGCGTCAACGTCTCTCTCGAATCCGAACCCGACGCCGAGGAGGTTCGTGACCTGCTCGAAAGCCAGTCGCGCATCTTCGTCGTTCCGGAACGAATGGACATCGACGGCGCTGGCAAACTCAAGGAGTACGCGATGGACAGAGGTCGACCACGTGCCGACGTTTGGGAGAACTGCCTCTGGGGCGAGTCGGTTTCGATGGAAGGCAACGACCTCTATCTCTTCCAAGCCATCCACCAGGAGAGCGACGTGGTTCCCGAAAACGTCGATGCGATTCGCGCAGTGACGAACAGCGCGGACGCGAAAGAAAGCATCGAAATGACCAACGACGCGCTCGACATCGGCTTCTAATTCGGAGTCACTTTTTTAGGCTGGTTCGGAAGCTCCACGTCGTCCATGAGCTGGTCGAGTATCAACGATAGATTCGCAGTCGGTGTCGGTATTCGTCGGTTTCGGTAGTGAGTGATGGTGACACACCACATTCGCATTTTCCATTACGGCTATGTAGCGGTCAGTTCAACCGTTCGAAAGCGGTGATAACCGAATGAAGTGATAATGGAGCCGCCAACGTCGTCGCATGTTGCAGAGGCCGGTGCGTTTCGGGTATTTCATTCGTTACTACCGGTTAGGGAGAAATTCGATCGTTCGTAAATCGAGCGAACGGACTCAACGGTGCCGACCATTCATTTAGACCTCACCCGACAGTGCTGATCCGGGTGGGGCGAACGTACACGTCGCTGTATGTCCGGCAGCTTCCTGCCTGGAGAGATACAACCAATGAAAAGAGCACTTCGCGTTATGATCGCGATGGCCGTTCTCGCAACGGTCGTCACCGCTGGCTTCAGCGGCGCAGTCGCAGCACAGGACGATAACGAACAAGAGAACGAAATCGAGCAAGACCAGGATGCTTCTCAGTGGGCCAACGCTGAGGTCAAGCAGTTCCAGGTGAACAAGCAGGCGAACTGGAACAACCAGCAGCAGTTCGGTGCGATTGCGTTCGGCGGCGAGGCTGAGGCCGAGCAGGAGTCCGAGCAGTCGAACATCAACGTGCAGTACGGCGAAGCGGAAGCCGAGAACGAGCTTGAGCAAGACCAGGAAGCGAACGACAACGAGCAGGAGAACGAAATCGAAGACGACAGCCTGTTCCTCTAAACCGGAACGTGTACGCAGTGAGTTACAATCTTTTGCCATCAATCGAGTACGAAACACAGTACGAGTAGTTTTCAAACGAGGATACGTTCTCCGAACAGAGTAGCAATACCGATACATCGTTGCGGTTGTCGCCCTCACTTCGTGTGATAACGATAACGGTGGCGAGCGAATCTGTATTCGACGTATTAAAGCTTGTTAAGTGGTAGCAGTCAGCACAAAAAATAACCTGTTACTAGCTACGGGCACTCAGTCAGGCCGGTCGAAAGGAGGGTAATGGAGAAAATGGCGTCGCCACGTTCGGACGCAATTGGCGGTCTACACCCACGTTTTCGGTTACTCTCCAGTAGGTCTAGAGGACACGATTCACAGAATGAGTGAACGGATTCAAACGATACTACCAGTTCATTTACACCCCCCTCGATGCAGTCAACTGGGTGAGGAGGACGTACACGCTGTTGTATGTCCAGCAGCACACGTTGCTATGTGTCCAGCACCAGCAGCGTCTCTCCCGCCCGGAGAAATAAACCATGAAAAAAGCACTTCGCGTTATGATCGCGATGGCCGTTCTCGCAACGGTCGTCACCGCTGGCTTCAGCGGCGCAGTCGCAGCACAGGACGATAACGAACAAGAGAACGAAATCGAGCAAGACCAGGATGCGTGGCAGTGGGCCAACGCTGAGGTCAAGCAGGAACAGTGGAACTACCAGGCGAACTACAACAACCAGAAGCAGTTCGGTGCGATAGCGGTCTTCGGCGATGCTGAGGCCGAGCAGGAGTCCGAGCAGTCGAACATCAACGTGCAGTACGGCGAAGCGGAAGCCGAGAACGAGCTTGAGCAAGAGCAGGAAGCAAACGACAACGAGCAGGAGAACGAAATCGAAGACGACAGCCTGTTCCTCTAAACACGTAGCGCATACAGAGAGTCATTGTTTTTCACCGGTCGAGCAGCAAACGACGGAGTACGGAAACTGTTCTGTCGCGATTACAGTCTGACAGACCGCTAGTTTCGTTCGGGTTGAAAACGCATCCCGGTGCCTGTTTGACGTCCGCATCAATCTGTTATTGTGACCTCGAAGCAGTCGGGTCGTCATAGCCGAGTCGTTCGCTGACGAGACTCGTCTCAAGCGCGCATCGTCCTCATAATACCGGGGAATCACTCACGCAAACACAGGTGAGAGCCCGGGTGAGTGGAGTCGTCGAAATCAGCGGCAAAGATTCGAGCGGGAATCGACGCCAGAAGAACGGGCAAGCGAGAGTGACAGACGAAGACGGTTCGGCAGGGACGATGACGAGGGGTCGGAACAGCGTATCTCATTCGGCACGAAAAACGGGCCTGATGGCGGTGCAAGTGGGGTCACGCACAGTGTGATTCTCGACAGCGCGAAAGCGGTGGACGCTCGGACTCGGTTGGCGCACCCACGAACCTACCACAAAAGGGGTCATCGCTCGACGGGTCCGACACTCGTTGTATACGGTTAGATTCGATGGACGGCACGACCGCGAACACGATGGTGGTCTGCATCATTGGGACGTACGAGTAGTCGAGCCGTCGATTACGGCAGACGGTTCTCCGAGAAATTCTACGGTGACGGCGAGCCTCGAAAAAGGCAAAAGGCTAACTCGGGGTGACATGGTTTCCGAATCGATTCGTCCATGAGAGTACCGTTTCGCTTCGCCTACGGTGTGGTGTAACAACGATATCGGTACCGAATGCATGCAGTATTCGACGTTTCTGAGAAAGGTATAAGATAACAATCAACAAGGACATCCGTGATTACTGACTGCGGCCATTCAGTTCGACCGTTCGAAAAAGGGGATGATTGAGGGTAATTGGTCGTCTAATCCGAACATAAATTGCCACTGCATCCACGTTCTACGTTACTCGCTGTTACGTTCTGCTTCACCATTCATGAAAAGGTAAACTGACTCAAACGATACCCTCCGTTCATTTACACCTCCACCGATGGCCTGAGACGGGTGGGGCGAACAGCACGGTGTCACCGGAGACAGTGTCGCCGTGTTCGTTCGACAATGCGTCTCTCCCGCCCGGAGAGATACAATGAAAAAAGCACTTCGCGTTATGATCGCGATGGCCGTCCTCGCAACGGTCGTCACCGCTGGCTTCAGCGGCGCAGTCGCAGCACAGGACGATAACGAACAAGAGAACGAAATCGAGCAAGACCAGGATGCGTGGCAGTCAGCCAACGCTGAGGTCAAGCAGGAACAGTGGAACTACCAGGCGAACTGGAACAACCAGAAGCAGTTCGGTGCGATAGCGGTCTACGGCGATGCTGAGGCCGAGCAGGAGTCCGAGCAGTCGAACTTCAACGCGCAGGTTGGCGAAGCGGAAGCCGAGAACGAGCTTGAGCAAGAGCAGGAAGCAAACGACAACGAGCAGGAGAACGAAATCGAAAACTAACGAATTACGCTAAGCGAACGACGAGGTATTTTTTTAGAGATCGAACATCGAAGGCAGTTTTTGAATGCTTACAGCGGAACCGACTGAGCACGGAGGGTACGGATTCAGCTATCGAACCCTCCACCTGTTCAGTCGCCGCGGAACCGACGAATTCGGCAGGTGTCCAAAACCTTTTGCTTGGGAGGGGCTTACCTTCGGGTATGCGACGAGACGACCGCGACGACCCCTTCGACGACCTCTTTCGTGAAATCGAGCGTATGATGAACGACATGATGGGCGGAAACGTCGATATGCAGGTCGATACTGGGGGGCCGGGTTTCGGTGCGGACACGCACGTCGATATCCACGAGGATAACGAGCACGTTCGCGTCATCGCCGACCTCCCCGGCGTCGAAAAGCAAGATATCAACATTAAATGTGACGGCGAAATGATGACTATCAGCGCCGTCAGCGACCACCGCGAGTACGACGAGCGCATCACGCTCCCGGCACGCGTCGACGAACGCTCCGCGAAGGCGACCTACAACAACGGCGTCCTGGAGGTCACCCTCGAAAAGACCGACGAATCGGCGAACATCAGCGTCGAATAGTTCGACAACGTGTCAGCGACCGGTTGCCCGAACTAGTCCGGCGAGGCGGTCGTAAAACCCGTCTTCATACTTCGTCTCTGTGTCGATAGTCGGACGAGCGTTCGTCTCGCTCACGACGATCTTATCGCCCGTGTCCAGTAAATCGACGCCGCAGAACGGAATATCGAGCACGTCCGCCGCTCGCTCCGCGGTTTCTCTGTGTTCCTCGGGAAGGCAAACACCGCGGGCGTTCGCCCCGCGATGAACGTTGTGTTTCCAGCGACCCGACGCGAGCGCATCGTCCGGTAGTCGCCGCTCGACCGCGCCGACGTACTCGCCATCGACGACCATCGCTCGGTAATCGACCGCCGCCGGGAGATACTCCTGGACGAGAAACGATTTGTCCCCCGTGGCGCGATAGTCGTGAACGAGATTCAGATAGTCCACGACGCCGAGAAACGAATCGAAATCTCCGACTTTTGCAATGCCCGTCCCGCGCGTGGTCGAGTTGGGCTTGACAACGACCGGTGGGTCGAACCGCTCGAATACGTCGCGGAGGTCGTTTTCTTCGACGGGGTTCGAAACCATCGCCGTTTCCGGAACCGGAAACCCGGCCTTCCCGAGTCGAGCGATGACACCGGCCTTGTTCCGCGAGGTGAGTACCGCCTCGCGGTCGTTTACCCACGGAACCGAGAGTAGGGCATCGACCACACCGCCCTCCATCATTCGGGAAGGATAGACGAATCCAACGTCGAACTCGTCCGGTTCCCACGGTGGATTCGAGAGGTCGAACGTCCGCGCTTCGTTCGGGACGTGGTGTGCGTGGATGCCCCGTTCGGCAAGTGGGTCGCACATTCGCTCGAACGTCTGTTTTCGGTACGCAACCGCCAGATGCAGCATTCGGTCGAAGTGTTTCGGGGGAGTCGATAAAAAGATGTGTTCGTCCTTCGAGTCGCCTTGCTAGCAATTGGTGGCTCCAAACTCGCTTTCGGCGCATTCAGTGGCAGTGAGAAAACGAAGTCTACCGCTAGATAGTGCCGACACCCACTCTACACTACTGTCAGTTACAACAACCCGGCATCAGACAACTGAACACCCGAACAGAGACGGTGGATGATTTTTGATGAACCTCGGAGTACCACGACTGCGAGCACAGCCAACGATTCGGACGCCGGATTCGTTCCGGGACGAACGGCTCACGGAATCTCGTTTGGGAAGTGATGACTACCCATATCCCATGTCACCGTGTCTCAATAGTTTTATGCCGATGGGGTGTTTCGATTCGTAACGATGATGAGCCAGTCAGAACGGGAGGAAATCGACGACTTGCCACCGAGTGCGAAGCTCGTGTTCAAGGTCCTCGAATATCAGGGGTCGCTCACACAGAAACAGATCGTGGACGAGTCGATGCTGTCCGCGCGGACGGTTCGCTATGCACTCGAACGACTCGAAGATATCGGCGTCGTTACGGAAGATATCTACTTCGCTGACGCCCGACAGAATCTCTACGAGATCGACCTCCCGACCGAGGTCGAACCGGAGCAGTCCGCGGATGCCCAGTGTGCTGAATAGCTGAATCTCGCTGCTTTCGCGCTTTATAATCTCTCTATTGCCGACTTACGCAGTTACCACCGTAATCTGGCGTTCCCTGTCGATCGCGTACTCCAATTCTTCCGCAATCGCGCTTCCCCGCGAGACTTGAATGTCGCCGCCGCGACCGACCGTCGCGGTAAACAGGTATTCGCCGTCGGCCTGCACTTCGACCGTCTCCCCGGCGTGGCCGTCCAGCGGAATGACGATGTGCCGCGAGGTGATTTCCGGAACGACGACATCGCCGCGTGGTTCGGCCTGTGCCGAACCGCCTCCGACCGACGACGGTTTTTCCTCGTGCGTGCGTACGTCGATGCTCATCCCGAGTCGGTTCTCGATATCGTCGATACGACCGCCGCCCTTGCCGATGACGTAGGAGATGTCGTTCTCCTCCACGTAGACGACGGCGTTGTTCTGGCCTTGGATTTCCACGTCAACTCGGCCGCGCGTGACGGATTGGATTTCGCGCTCGATTTCCTGTTTGGCGAGGCGCGAAACGCCACCTTCGTCGCGGTCGTTTTCCTGTAGTGGGACGGTGACGACCTGTCGGTTGAAGGTGTAAATCTCGTACTCCGGCGTCCCGGTTTCGAACTCCTCGACCATGATAACCGGACGGGCGAGGTCCTCTTCCATCATTCCCTCCGGAACTTTGACCTTCGTCGTCACGTCGTACACCTTCTCGATTTGTCCGTTCTCGATGTAGACGACGGTGTCCACGATTTGCGGAATCATGCCGAGTTCGACGCGACCGATGAGTCGTTGGAGCGCGTCGATGGGTCGCGTGGCGTGAACGACACCGACCATACCGACGCCTGCGAGGCGCATGTCCGCGAACACCTCGAAGTCGTTCGTCTTCCGTACCTCGTCGTAGATGGTGTAGTCGGGACGAACCATCAGCAGGGAATCGGCCGTCTTCTCCATCTGCCCGGCGAGTTCGGTATACTGCGTGATGTGCGGCCCAACCTGCAAGTCGCGGGGTTTCTCCATCGTCTTCACGGCGAAATCGTTGTCCGCGAGGAACTCCGCGACGGCCTGTGCGAAGGTCGATTTCCCGGCCCCGGGTGCACCGGAGATGAGGACACCACGCTGGCGTTCCAGCAGTCGTCCCTTGAGTTCGTCGGCGTGTTCGTAATCCTCCATCGAGGTCTTGACGATGGGTCGAACCGCCGTGATTTCCCACGCATCGGCGAACGGCGGTTCCGCGATGGCGATTCGGTAGTCGCGGAACTGGACGATGGTCATGCCGGGTTCGTCGATTTCGATGAACCCCTCAGTACTCTGTTTGGCGCTTTCGACGATTTCCTGCGTGAACTCTTTGAGTTCTTGTTCGGTCGAAATGTCGTCGCGGATCTGTTGGTAATGCATTTCGCCGATTTCGCCGCGTTTGGCCATCGGTGCAACATCCGCCCGGAGGTGGACGCTCATCGTCTGCTCGTCGAAGTAATCCTCGATACCGAGCCGACCCACGTCGCGGGTTTTCGGCGAGATGTACTCCACCTCCAGCCCTTTCGCTTTCGCCACCTCGCTCTGGACGAGGTCGCTGGTGACGAACGTAGCGTTGTTCTCATCCGCGAGTTCTCGGATGAGGGCATCGATTTCGCCACGGTGAGCGTACCCCTGCTGTTCCGGTTCCGGTCGCACACCGACGTAATCGAGTTTGATAGCGTCCGAATCCGCGAGATCCGCGAGTCGTTGGAGTTCGGACAGTCCGTTCCAACCGCTCTCTTCGCCATTGTTTGCCTGCGATTCCAGTTCGCTGACGACGGCCTCGGGAATGAGTATCGTCGCCCCGGCAAACTCGCCGTCATCGATCTTCTGTGAGATTCGACCATCGATGACGGCGCTCGTGTCCGGCACTACTTTCATGTCTCCAAATTCGTGTGGGGGACTCATAAGGGTTTCAGCGTCTGGAGTCACGCTTTTGCTATTCCATCACGTACCACAGTCGATGCGACACGCCCATCTCGTCCTCACCATCGACGCCGAAACGCACGAGCGAATCAAATCCGACTGCACCGACGAAACCATCAATGAGTGGCTGTTGGACGCAATCGAGCGAAAACTCGACCGATACGAAGAGTACGAGTACGTCGACGATTGTGCGATTTGAGTACACTTGCCATCGCAAGCGCCACCATTAGAAGGATAACGAAGAAAGCAAGGGTCAATGGAACGATTCGAGTCACAGCGACTCGATACGGTATTCGACGCTCTCTCGAACGGGGAGCGCCGTCGTATGGTTCAGTACCTCACCGAAGCCACGGACGGCACTGCGACGGTCGAAGAGCTCGCCGCCCTCGGAGACGACCCGACCCAAAGTAAAGTCCGCCTTCGTCACATCCATCTTCCACGCCTCAGTGCAACGAAAGTGGTCGAATACGACGAGCGAAGCGAAACGGTTCGCTATCGTGGCAGTCCGTTTCTCGAACGGGTGCTCGATTGCTGTCTCGAACACGACCAGGCACGATGATGGATCGATTTCCAGAAGGAATCGTCGGTAGTCGAGCCAGCATCGATTTGCCGATAGGCGTGGTTCGTGGTTGTATGCCGCGAGCAGACCTCGACGAAATCCGAACCGAACTCGATGCCGTGGCCGACGACGTGCCGGAACCCGTTGCTTCCGAACTGCGGTCGCTGAAGAGGGGCCTGACCAACCTTCCGGAAAACGACGTAACGAGACAAACGCAGATTCGCGAGACGGAGGATAGACTCTCGGAACTCGAACACGAAGTTGACGAGGAGCGAGCGGAGCAACTGCACACGATTCAACAAAACCTCCAACTGGTTGCCGAGGACATAGGGTACTAAACCACTGGCCGAAATGGGAAGGTATGGACGAACTGGTCGAACTGACCCATGACCTCGTTTCCATTTCGAGCCACGAAGATGAAACGGAAGCAGGCGACTTCATCGAAGCGTGGCTTCGCGCGGAAACCGACGCCGACGTGACGCGAGACGAGGCGGGTAACGTCATTGCTCGCCGGGGAGCAGGCCCGTCACTGGCACTCGTCGGGCACCACGATGTCGTACCGCCGGACGAATCGCAGGTCGAGGACGGGAAGTACGTCGTCGAAGAACACGACGGCAGACTCTACGGACGCGGAACGGCGGATATGAAGGGCTCCGTGGTCGCTTCGATGCTCGCGTTCCGCGACGCGGAGCCGACCTACGAACTCGTGTTCGCCAGTTTCGTCGGCGAAGAGGTGGGAGGCGACGGCGCGCGCCACGCCATCGAAAACGGCTTTTCCCCGGAGTACGCCATCGTCGCCGAAGGCTCCACGAACTACTCGAAAGACGACGTCACCGACGTGGTCATCGCTCATCGGGGCCGACGTGCGAGCATCGTCACCGCGCGTGGCTCCGCGGCCCACGCCAGCGAACCGGAGGCGGGCGAGAACGCCATCTACCGGGCCTGTGACGCGGTGGATATCGTCCGCGATTGTTCGGTGCCGACCGTCTCCGTCCTCGGCCACGAAGTTTCCGGTAGCGTCGTCGCCACCGAAATTGACGGTGGAAGCGCGTGGAACGTCATTCCCGCCGAGTGTACGATAACGATAGACGAGCGAACCGTTCCCGGCGAGCGCGCTGACCTCGAAGCGGTCGAAGAAATCGACGGCGTCACGTGGTCCGTCGAACAGGATTTGCCGCCGATGGAGTGTGATGACGCCGAATTCGCCGACACAGTGTTGGCCGCGGCGACCGATGCACAGGACGGCGACCCCGAACACGTCACGAAACCTCACGCGACCGACGCCGGATGGCTTTCGCAGGCCGGAACGACCTGTGTCGTCTGCGGAGCATCCGAACCCGGCGAGGCGCACACGAAAACCGAGAGCGTGGGAATCGACGTGTTGGAACGCTGTTATCGGATTTATCGGAGCGCGGCGGAGGGACTCTGAGAGTTTCGTTCCGAAACCCAGTCATTGATAATCGGTGACAGCAAACACCCTGTGATGGCAACCGAAGCCGCCACAGAGAACGCCACGTACGAGGAGTTTCTCGGCAAGGTCAAGCGGATTTCGAACGTGAAGAACGCCGCAGGAATTCTCGGCTGGGACCAGGAAGTCGTGATGCCCGAAGGTGGGACGCCCGCCCGGTCACAACAGCGTTCCGCCCTGTCAGCGATTGCCCACGAACTGCTCACCGAAGACGAGATGGGCGACCTGTTGGACGAACTCGAATCGCAGGAACTGGACGACGAACAGGCCGCCGTCGTGCGCGAAGTGCGACGCGAGTACGAACGAGCGACTCGCGTCCCCGGGGAACTGGTCGAAGAAATCTCCCGCACCACGTCCGAAGCTCTCCCACAGTGGAAAGAAGCGAAGGCAGAGGACGACTTCTCGATTTTCGCCCCGACGCTGGAAAAACTGGTCGAACTGAAACGCGAGTACGCGGAGCATATCGACCCCGACAAAGACCCCTACGAGGTGCTCTTTGCTGATTACGAACCCTACCTCGGTATCGAAACCGCCGAAGAGATGCTGGAACGACTCCGCGACGAACTCGTCCCCCTCATCGACTCGATTCGGGAGAGCGACGTCGAACTCGCCACGCCGTTCGACGACACCTACGACACGGACACGCAGGAACAACTGTCGCGGGATATCCTCGACACGCTCGGCTACGATTGGGAGCGCGGGCGTCTCGACACCGCCCCGCACCCGTTCTCCAGCGGGACGCAGTTCGACGCTCGCGTCACGACGCGCTTCGACGAAAGCGACCCGCTCGGCGCGATGATGAGCACCATCCACGAGTTCGGGCACGCGACCTACACGCAGGGACTTCCGGACGAACAGTACGGGACACCGCTCGGTCAATCCCGCGACCTGACCGCACACGAATCCCAATCCCGAATCTGGGAGAACCACGTCGGTCGGTCGCGCGCCTTCTGGGAGCGGTTCCTTCCTGCCCTCAAAGAGCGATTCCCCGACGTGGAAGACGCCTCCGTCGAAGATATGTACGAGGCCGCAAATCGCGTCTACGAGGACAACCTGATTCGCGTCGAAGCTGACGAACTCACCTACCACATGCATATCGTGGTTCGGTTCGAAATCGAGAAGTCGCTCATCCGCGGCGAAATCGAAGTCGAGGACGTGCCGGAACTCTGGAACGACAAATACGAGGAGTATCTCGGCATCCGCCCCGACACCGATTCGGAGGGCTGTCTGCAGGACATACACTGGAGCCACGGAAGCTTCGGCTACTTCCCGACTTACTCCCTCGGCAGCGTTCTCGCGGCGCAACTCTACTCGAAAGCCGAGGAGGACATCCCGGACTTGGAAGACCAGATTCGTGCGGGAGAGTTCGACGACTTCCACGACTGGCTGACCACCAACGTCCACCAACACGGCTGTCTGTACACCACGGACGAACTCATCGAAGTCGCGACCGGCGAGGCGTTCACTGCCGACTACTTCCTCGACTACGTGAACGAGAAATACCCCGAACTGTACAACTTAGAATAAAGAGTAGCGTTCCGTTCGGGTTTTTCTCGTTTTCCGTATCGATTTTTGGGACGTTCGTAAAGGGTAATTCGTTTCTGTGGCCTTGTTCAAATACTCTGCCGGTGATAAGTTTCAGTGGCCGTGTGAATACAGCGCGGAAGTCGGTCATGGAACTAGCTTGGATTTAGCGTTACGTACGGAGGTTATTATCAGCATAGCAACTTCAATTCTTTCAGCTCTTCACTACCTAATCAACCGCTTGAGACGCGTGCGTATCGAGTGGATGCCCGAAAAGAAGCGGCAGAAAGCTTATGTACGCCCTCTCTGGTCACAATCACATGGACGGAGTATGGTATTGACTGAGGCGACAGGTGTTTTGTTAATACTAGGCGGCGGTTACGCACATGCTCGTCCGCTGTCTATCCGCAACTACCCAAGTGCAAACCAATGGGAGTCCGACCCTGAAGCTGCAAAACAGGAACAACGTGCATACGCTGCTAGGGTGGCTTTCTCTATGATACTGGGCGGTATCACCCTCATCATCCTCGGTCTACTTGGATTCGGACCCTGAGCAATCCGTACTGCCGCCCCCAACTGCACCAATCAGAGCGGATTCATTTGTGAGATACGCACTCCCTTTCTAACGCCTGGTTCAGCAGATAGTGGGCGAAATAAACGAATTCGTCGTGGTGAATACACCCTCTGTATTCAGCATCCCGTTCTCCCCAAATAACATACAGACACATCTCTCGTATGAAATCGCGAGACCTCGTTCGACATCGTAAACGATACACTTGATGACGAATTCGCGGAACTGCTTCCACCAGACGCGTGAGTGGACGAACGCACCGAATTTCTGTTTGATCGCCGCATTGTCGTCACGTGAATATCGAGAACTGCGTTAGTCGCAGTATCGACCAATAGCGTCGTCTTCAACTGCTGTATCGCGAGGTTTGTTCTCGGGCGTGGCTTCTGCCTGGCAGCAATAGTCGTCATCTCACAACGACTAGTCTCATCGCATCCAGACGTGCCCGAAGCCTATTCGTTGTAACCAATAACAGTCCCATTAGTCGCTACAAAGGAAGCGACGCGTAACACCAACTCCCGACACTGAACTCGCTACGTTCGTCGCAGAAGCGTTCGAAGGTGCTCCGTCGAGAAAAGCGAGGTCGGCCTGTCCATGTGAACGCCGATTTCGCCCGACATCGTTCTGAGTCCAGCGGTCTGTACTGGTTTGGGAAGGGAATACGCCCGCCGAACCCAATGGCCAAGTCGAATCTCGTTTTTTAAGTCCTTCCGCCACGCACGCTCGTAGTTGGCCAGCGTGCCGGGGTCGTCGGGGTTGATGGTTCGAACCGCATGGTCTGCCGAGGTCATGCCGTAGAGGATGCCACCGCCGGTGAACGGTTTCGTCTGTGCGGCGGCGTCGCCGAGGAGGAATCCCCGGTGCGCCGTGACGCTGGATGCTGGACCGATGGGTATCATCCCGGCGCAGAACTCGTTCGTCTCCACGTCGTAGTCGGCGGTGAACTCATCGAAGAGGGAACGGGCGCTCCTTCCCGGTGGTGCGGCGAGTCCGTACTCCACGCCAGCGTCACCGCGGGGGATTCGCCACGCGAAGAACTTCGGGGCGGTGAGATGTACGTCCACGAAGTTCCCACCGTGGGCTTTCGGCGCGAAGCCGAGAACGCCCTGTAGCTTTTCTTTCGGTTCCGGCAGCCCGAGTTCTCGACGGACGCGGGAAACGGGACCATCACAGCCGACGACCATCTTTCCACGGAAGGTTTCGGTGCCGTCGGGTGTGTTCGCCGTTACGTCCACGTACTTTCCGTGCTCGTCCACCTCGGTAACGCTGTGTTCCTCTCGCAGGTCGGCACCCGCGTCGCGTGCGGCGTGGGCGAGTGTTTTGTCGAGACCCACCCGGTCGATGACGTTCGAGATAACTTCGTCTTTATAGAACGGATGCTCCGAAGAACGGGATCCGCCGACGTGGAAACGCGCACCATAGATTTCGTTCTGGAGGAGATGGTCACGCGCACCGTCGGGGGTGAACTCCCAGATATCGGTGCTCACGTGGCCGGAACAGGCGAGTGGGGTTCCAACCTCCCCGCGTTCGAGAACGAGGACATCGTACCCCGCATCCGCGGCCCGTCGAGCGAACCGCGACCCGGCAGGGCCTGCGCCGACCACCACGAAATCGTACATTATCCTCGCTTACTGGCCGCCGAGTCAAATACCTTCTTTCTCGTTGCAGGAAGTGAAGTCAGAGTGAACCGAAAGCAGGGTAGCGTTTTTACCGCGCAGACGGGGGTCGTTCCCCTGTCCCGAGTTGGCGACGCCGCATGTAATGAACCAGCGCCGAGAGGGCGAACGCGGCGACGATGATGACACCCCAGATTTCGTCCGGAATGGCGGTAAACGGTGGAATACCGAGGAAGTCGGCGAGCACGAGAACTGCACTGACGATGGCGAGGCCGAGGTAGTACCGAATCCACGGGAACTCGTCTTGCGGGCGCAGATATCCCTCCAACTGCGCGGCGTTGGCGGACAGTTCGACGACGCCTCTGCTCTGGTTATACTCCACGATTCCCGCGTCCGCGAGCTTCGGCAGATGGGTCTGGTAGAGCGAGGTGTACACTGATTTCCGCTCGTTCGCGGACAACCCCTCGACGGTCGTGTCGTTCTCCCAGGCCGCCACCTGCTCCGCTAACTCGCTCAGTTCCACAGGTCGGCCCTGCTGTTTGAGGTAGTGGAGTGTGTACCGTCGTCGTCGATTTTTAAGAACGTCGAAGATTAAATCTTCGGACAGTTCCTGTGGGGTTCCATCAGTCGAACTCATACCACCAGTGACCCGCAATCCGTTGTTTCGCTATGCCATTGCCACCCGGACGTAACACGAGTGCGAAATTACCGCGGACAACACTTTGTTATCCAGTGCTTAGCTGATAGTAATTTTCAAATTAATTAGGATAAACGGATTTAAGCGTGCGATTCTTCGAGGTAAGCCCGCCATTCCGCAGGAAAGAGTAGCTCTCTGACGGTTCTCAATCGTCCATCGCGGCAGGTGCAGGCCTGTCGGCACGCGGACCATCGAGCTCGACAGTGGGGAGTTTATCACGAAGATACTGCCCGGTGTACGAATCTTCGTTCCGCGCTATCTGCTCTGGCGTCCCAGTCGCGACGATTTTTCCACCTTTCTCGCCACCTTCCGGCCCGAGGTCGATGACGTGATCCGCGTTCTTCACGAGGTCGAGTTCGTGTTCGATGACGACGATGCTGTTGCCTTTTTCGGTGAGTCGCTGGAGCACCGAGATGAGTTTGCGCTCGTCCTCGTGGTGAAGTCCGGTCGTCGGTTCGTCCAGCAGGTAGAGCGTGTCGCCCGTCGATTTCTTGCCGAGTTCTTCGGCGAGTTTGATACGCTGGGCTTCCCCGCCCGACAGCGTCGTGGACGGTTGACCGAGTTTCATGTAGTCGAGACCCACGTCCTTCAATAGCTTTAGCCTACGTCGAACCCGGGAATCGTGTTCAAAGAAGTCGTGCGCGTCCTCGACGGACATATCGAGCACTTCGGCGATCGTCTTCCCGCGGTAGGTCACGTCGAGCGTCTCGTCGTTGTAGCGTGCGCCTTCGCACTCTTCACACGGGACGTACACGTCCGAAAGGAAGTTCATCTCGATTTTGACGGTTCCCTGTCCGCCACACTCCTCACAGCGCCCGCCTTTCACGTTGAACGAGAAGCGACCTTTCTCGTAGCCGCGCTGTTTGGCGAGTTTCGTCTCCGCGAATGCCTCGCGGACGTAGTCGAAGACGCCCGTATACGTCGCCGGGTTCGACCGCGGCGTTCGACCGATTGGCGACTGGTCGATGAGTCGCACCTTTTCGATTTCGTCCATGCCGTCTATGGCGTCGTGTTCGCCGGGGTCAACCGACGTGTTGTTGTTCATCTCGCGGGCCAAGCCTTTGTACAGGATGTCGTGCATCAGGGTGGATTTACCCGACCCCGAGACGCCCGTGATGGCCGTGAACTTCCCGACCGGAATGTCTACGTCGAGATTTTTCAAATTGTGCTGGCGGGCACCCTGAACCGTGAGATGAACGTCGCTCTCCCGACGCTCGTCAGGAACGGGGATTTCCTTTCGTCCGGCGAGATAATCGCCCGTGATGCTTCCCTCGTGGGCCATCACATCGTCTACGTCACCCTGCACGACGACTTCGCCGCCGCGCCTGCCGGGGCCGGGACCCATGTCGATGACGTTGTCCGCACGCCGCATCGTCTCCTCGTCGTGTTCGACCACGAGGAGGGTGTTGCCCAAATCCCGCAGTTCACACAGCGTGTTCAACAGGCGGTCGTTGTCGCGCTGATGCAGCCCAATCGAGGGTTCGTCCAGCACGTACAGCACGCCGACCAGCCCGGAGCCGATTTGGGTAGCAAGTCGAATCCGCTGGCTTTCTCCACCCGAGAGCGTCGAAGCCTCACGGTCGAGCGTGAGATACTGAAGCCCGACCTCTTCCATGAAGCCGAGTCGGGCACGAATCTCCTTCAAAATCTCCTCGGCGATGCGGTTCTGACGGTTGGTCAGGTTCGCTTCGAGGCTTTCGAAATGAACCAGTGCATCCCCAATGGACATTCGGTTGACCTGCGAAATCGACGTGCCATCGACGTACACCGAGCGACTTTGCGGTCGCAGTCGGGAGCCGTCACAGGCGGGACATTCGGTCACCGCCATGTAATCCTCGATGTGCTTTCGCGCCCGGTCGCTGTCGGTTTCGACGTAGCGACGTTCGAGGTTGTTCATCACGCCCTCAAACGGTTCTTCCTTCCGGCGAACGCCGTTCTTCGTGTCCCATTTGAATAACACCTCTTCGTCGGTGCCGTAGAGGAACGCGTCCTGAACCGCTTCGTCGAGTTCCTCGAACGGCGTCGTCAAGTCCACATCGAAATGCCGGGCCACGGAATCGAGCTGTCGGCGGTAGTACGTTCGCTGGTAGCCCCACGGTTCGAAGACGTGTTTTAGCTGTTTGCTCGGGTCTTGGACGACGAGGTCTTCGTCAACCTCCTTCGTTTCGCCGATTCCCTCACACTCCGGACACGCGCCGTGTGGACTGTTGAACGAGAAACTGCGCGTCTCGATTTCGCGGAAGTCGATGCCACAGTGCGTGCAGGCAAGGTCTTCGGAAAACTCGACGGCGAGTCGGGAGTCACCCTCGCCAGCCAAGTCGCCAGTCGAACGCGTTTCGGCGCCCAAATCCACGTCCTCTGGCGGGTTCGGCACGATGAGTTTCATCATCCCTTCGGCCTCCTCCAGCGCGGTTTCCACGCTGTCGGTGATGCGCGAACGCGCTTCCTCGCTGACCTTCACCCTGTCCACGATAACGTCGATAGTGTGGTCGTAGTTCTTGTCGAGTTCCGGGCGGTCGAGGGTCAAATCGAACTCTTCGCCATCGACTTCGACGCGGGCGTAGCCGTCCGAGACGAGGTCGTCGAACAAATCCGCGAACGCGCCTTTCTGGTCGCGGACGACCGGCGCGGCGATTTTCGCTTTCGTTCCTTCCGGCAAATCCAGCACCCGACGAACCATGTTCTGGGCGCTCTGCTCGCCGACTTCCTGGCCACACTGCGGGCAGTGGGGCGTCCCCACGCGTGCGTAAAGCAGACGCAGGTAGTCGTGCAGTTCGGTCACCGTCCCGACCGTCGAACGCGGGTTGTTCGCCGCGTTCTTCTGGTCGATTGAGATGGCGGGCGACAAGCCTTCGACGTTCTCGACCTGCGGTTTGTCCATCTGCCCGAGGAAGTTTCGGGCGTAGGCAGACAGGCTCTCGATGTACCGTCGCTGTCCCTCAGCGTACACCGTCTCGAAGGCGAGCGAGGACTTACCCGACCCCGACAGGCCGGTCACGACGTTGAACTCCTCACGCGGAATCTTCACGTCGAGGTCCTTGAGGTTGTGCTCCTCGGCCCCCCGCACTTCGATGTAGTCCTTACTCATCTATCCACAGACAGCGACTGAATGAGGGTATGCCTGTCGGTTGCAGATGAAAGCAGAGTGAAAGTGAAAGTAGAGGGGTTGGGAGGAGAACCGCTATTTCCATTCAAAATTGGAATGGATATTTTCCCACCCGAGCAACAACGGAGAGCTATATGCTTCCGCGAGTTCTACACTACAAACTGGGGGGAAACAATGGCAACAACACGACAGAGTAACGTCGAGATAGTGCAGACGATATACGAATCGTTCAACGAAGGGGACATCGAATCTGCCCTGGCCACGATGGCTGACGATGTCGAGTGGATCGAACCGGAGGGCTTCGTCTTCGGTGGTACGTACCACAGTCCAGATGAAGTGCTGGAGAACGTCTTCATGCCGGCCAAAGAAGAGTTCGAGACGTTTCGGGTCGAACCCGACCGGTTTATCGACGGTGGCGACACGGTCGTCACCGTGGGCACGTTCCATGCCACGAACGAAGCAGGTGACACAATGGAAAGTCCGTTCGCACACGTCAACGACCTCCGTGACGGCAGAGTCATTCGTTTCGAGAACTACACGGATACCGCACTGTGGCAGTAAGCCGTTGACGTTCTGAATACGGAGATGGGCGTGGCAAACTCCCATTCCCGTCTCCGAACTATCGTATCGGTTTCCGGGACGACGACCACCCCTATCGCCCGATACTGGTCTATCCTTCGAGACCGTCGTCGTACCCTAACAGCAAGCCGTGGTTCCAACTACTGAAACACACAAACCCACTGAACGCCTAGACACCTCGACTCAGGTGATACCATTCAGCCTCCGCAACACACTCACTGACACCACAAAACCGACCGGTAACGCCATGTGGCGACTGTACGCCGAATACGGAAAGGGCCACGCTAGCGAGCTCACGCTGGGAATCGCGGCCACGATGCTCGGTCGTCTGTCGGGACTGCTGCCGCCGTTCATCCTCGGCCTCGCCATCGACACGATATTCCTAAACCAAGAGGAGTTCCACCTTCCGCTGTTTCCCGCGGAATGGATTCCCGCGACCAAGACCGGTCAGTTGTGGCTCTCCATTGCCATCATCGCGCTCTCCTTTCTCGTCGGGGCGGTCTTCTCGTGGCTCTCGGGGTGGGGCTGGAATCGGTTCTCGCAAGGCGTTCAGCACACGCTCCGGGTCGATACCTACGACAGGATGCAGTTGCTCGATATGGGCTTTTTCGATGACAAGCAGACGGGCGAACTGATGTCGATTCTGAACAACGACGTAAACCAGTTGGAGACGTTCCTCAACGACGGGTTGAGTTCGGCGCTCCGACTCATCGTGATGGTCCTGGGCATCGGCGGTCTGTTGTTCTGGCTGAATCCGGCACTCGCGTTGGTCGCGCTCGTACCGGTGCCACTGCTCGCGCTGTTTACCGCCCTGTTCGTGAGAATCATCCAGCCGAAATACGCCGCGATGCGGGCCAGCGTCGGCGCGCTCAACTCCCGACTGGAGAACAACCTCGGCGGCGTTCGCGTCATCAAAACCGAGACGGCGGAAGCGTACGAATCCGAGCGCGTCGAGGACGCGTCCCAGGACTACTACGACGCCAACTGGGACGCCATCACGACGCGAATCACGTTCTTTCCCGGCCTGAGCGTCCTCACCGGAATCGGCTTCGCAATCACGTTCGCAGTCGGCGGCTTCTGGCTTCTTTCGGGGCCGCCCAGCCCGTTTTCGGGGACGCTCGAACCGGGCGAATTCGTCACCTTCATCGTGCTCAGCCAGCAGTTCATCTGGCCGATGGCCCAGTTCGGGCAGATTATCAACATGTACCAGCGCGCGAAGGCGTCCAGCGTCCGCGTCTTCGACCTGATGAACGAGCGCGGAACACTGGACGAGAGCGCCGACGCACCCGATTTGGTCGTCAGCGAGGGTCGCGTCGAATACGACGGCGTGAGTTTCGGGTACGACGACGAAGTCGTCATCTCTAACATCGACTTGCGTGCCGAACGCGGCGAGACTATCGCACTCGTCGGGCCGACCGGAGCCGGGAAATCCACGGTACTCAAACTCCTGCTTCGGATGTACGACGTGAACGAGGGTGCGATTCGAATCGACGGCACCGACATCCGCGACGTGAACCTTCGGAGTCTCCGCCGGGAAATCGGTTACGTCAGCCAAGAGCCGTTTCTGTTCTACGGCTCGGTGAAGGAGAACGTCGCCTACGGCACCTTCAATGCGAGCGAGGAAGAAATCGTGGCCGCTGCGAAAGCCGCGGAAGCCCACGAGTTCATCGTCAATCTGCCGGATGGCTACGACACAATGGTGGGTGAACGCGGGATGAAACTCTCGGGTGGACAGCGCCAGCGACTCTCCATCGCGCGGACGATTCTCAAGAATCCCGCCATCCTCGTCCTCGATGAAGCGACGAGCCACGTCGATACCGAAACGGAAGCGCTCATCCAGCGCAGTCTCGCTCGCCTCGTTCGCGAGAAGACGACGTTCGCCATCGCCCACCGGCTTTCGACCATCAAGGATGCCGACGAAATCGCAGTGCTCGACGACGGTCGGGTGGTCGAACGCGGAACCCACGACGACCTACTCGCGCTCGACGGACTCTACGCGAACCTCTGGCGGGTACAAGCCGGGGAAATCGAATCGCTTCCACAGGATTTCATCGAGCGCGCGATTCGACGGCGTGCGGAAGTCGAAGGGGTGGAGGGTGACGGGACGGACGAAGGAATCGACGCGCAGGCGGACGGTGGCGAGTGAGTATCGAAGTAAAACCAACCACGACCTCAGCTTTAAATACCAAACCGCGACAAGGGATGTTCCATGGAAGATCCAATTCGGCAGCGGAGCATCGGTGGTATCGTCCTCGATGACGACGAGTACACGGTCGAACAGAGCTACTTCCGGAACAAGTACAAGGTGTATGACACCGCCGGAAACCTCGTCCTGAAGTCCAAACAGAAGATGTTCAAGATGAAAGAGGAGTTCCCATTCTTCGACGTGGACGGGAACGTCGTCTTTCGCGTGAAGGCGAAAAACATTCTGGACGTATCGGGCGATTACGTCCTGACCGAGGAGGGGTCTGACGAGCCAATTTTGGTGCTCACGAAGAATTTCACCTTCTACCACCATCGCTGGACGATTAAGAGCCCCGATGGAACCAAACTCGCGGAGGTCGCCTCGCGCAGTGCGTTCATCGAAGCTCTGCGCTCGATTTCGAACATCTTCTCGCTTCTCCCACACAAGTACTCGATTACGACTCCCGAGGGCGACACGATTGGCGAAATCGCGGGTCGCTTTTCGCTCCGCGACAAGTACGACATTCGCATCAGCGATTCGGGGTCGGTGCCGAAAACTGCTCTCGTCGTCGGGGCAGTCGCCATCGACGCACTGGAAGGCAATTAGACGGATTCAGAATTAAACCGTCTCGGGCAACCAGCCACCGTCAACTTCGACGTTCACGCCACTCAAGTAGTCGCTATCCTCGTCCAGAAAGAACCGCACTGCCTGTGCCATATCCTCGAACGTGGCGGCCCGCCCGCGAGGCAGGTCGTCGGGAAACACGTCAGAGTTCTCCACCACGTAGGGTGACACCGCGTTGACGGTGATGCCGTCGTCCTGCGTGTCGGCCGCGAGCATTCGGGTAAACATCAGGACGGCAGCCTTGGCCATGAAATATGGCGCGTTCTTGGGGTTGATGAGACCCTTCTCCGAACTGGCGTAGCCGACGTTGACGATTCGTCCGAACTCCGTCTCTCGCATGCCGGGGAGCGCCCGTTTCGAGCAGAGGTAGGTTCCATTGACGTTCCCGTGAAATACCGTGTTCCACGTCTCGAACGAGATATCTTCCCAATGGTCGGGTGCGAACGGGCCGACGTTGTTTATCAGCACGTCCACCGTGCCGAGTTCGCCCTCGATGGTCGAAAAGAAGTCGTCCACACTATCCGGGTCGGTAACGTCGCCCTGCACCGAAATCGCGGTGACACCGCGATTTCGTGCCTGTTCCGCGACTTCCCGTGCGTCTTCCTCGCTCGACCGGTAGTGAACCGCCACGTCGCCCCCGCAGTCGGCCAACGACAATAGGAGTTCGCTTCCGACGCCTTTCGAACTGCCAGTGACCAGTGCGACTCGTCCATCCAACTCCGGCGTAATCATACTCCTCGTTCGCGGGGCAGTATATACTAAGTTGGCGTCTTCGTTTCTTCGATTCTGAGTTAACCCCCGCAGTTTTAAGATTCTGCACGAAGAGCTAATACCATGGCAATCGAGACGATTCTACTCGCCGTGGGACCCGGTGATGCAGACCGTACAGACAAACTCGCATCCGCCGTGGCGGACGTAGCGGGGCCGACTGGTGCAACAGTCGTCCTCGCACACGTGTTCACGGACGAGGAGTTCGACGACGTGATCGACCGACTCGACTACGACCCGTCCGGACAACCGAACTCCGACGAAGTGGCGGCGCGTCACGCCACGATTCGTTCGCTCTCGAACGCGCTGGACGAGGACAATATCGGCTATTCGGTTCGCGGTGCTATCGGCGAGCACGGCGAAACCATCGTCAAACTCGCGGAGGACGTAAACGCGGACGGCATCTTCGTTGGAGGTCGGAAACGCTCGCCGACCGGAAAAGCAGTGTTCGGGAGCACCGCACAGGAAGTCATGCTCTCTGCACCGTGTCCGGTGACGTTCGTCCGAGAGGACTGAATTTACTCCTTCGCGCGTTCGCGCCACCGGCGCTGCTGGCGGCGCTCTTTGACGTGCCGTTCGCCCGATGCGACGTCCTCACGAACGTCCCGTTCGAACGCGAGCACGTCGTTGAAGAACTCCTCTTCGAATTTTTCGAGCAGGTCGTAAGTCCACCGTTCGTCGCCGAGGAGGCCACACGGGAGAATTTCGTCTCGAATGTGGTCGGCAAACTCGTCGTGTCCGGCCTCACGGAGGTTCGACTCGGCGACTCGGAGATGGCTCATCGCGTGACCCGTGGCGTGATGGAAGTGAACGAGGTATCCGTGTGCTTTTCGCAGCCCTTCGATTCCGAGTTCGAGTTCGTGCAATGCGACTTCTTCGTCGTCGCTGAGTTGGGGTAGGTCGTCAGTCATGCTATCACATGACGACCTCAACGGGGTTAGCTTTAGTCGGTAGGATGAAACTCACCCGCGAGTAAATGCCTGTAGTTAAATGGGTCGGGCGACGTTTGTTCATCTGAATGGCCTACTACGCGGGTGTAGACCTGGGGGCGACCAACGTCAGAGCGGCGGTCGCCGACGGGGACGGCAACGTCGTCAGCGCGTACGACCGCGACACGCCACAGGGTCCGACTGGCATCGCGGTTACCGAAGCAGTGCTCGAATGTTTGCGAGGGGCGTGCTCCGAGGCGGGCATCGACCCGGCCGAAATTCGCTCGGCAGGCATCGGCAGTATCGGCCCGCTTGACCTCGCGGAAGGGGCGGTCGAGAATCCGGCGAACCTACCGGACACCATCGACCGAATCCCCCTGACCGGGCCGGTCGGCAACCTCATCCACAGCGACCGGGTGCACCTCCACAACGACACCAACGCGGGCGCTATCGGGCAGCGATTTTACAGCGACCGCAACCCCGATGACATGGTGTACATCACGATTTCGAGCGGTATCGGTGCCGGAGTCACCGTCGATGGCAACGTCCTCACCGGATGGGACGGCAACGCTGGCGAAGTCGGCCATATGGTCGTCGACCCGCAGGGGAGACGAACCTGTGGCTGTGGCCACGACGGCCACTGGGAAGCGTACTGCTCGGGGAACAACATTCCCGAATTCGCCCGGATGCTGGCCGAAGAGGATGGCGGCGTCGAAACTGCCCTCCCGCTGGATGATCCGGACTTTTCCGCCAAAGACGTGTTCGAGAACGCCGGACTCGACGCCTTCGCGGATCACGTCATCGAACAGGTCGCTCACTGGAATACGGTCGGCGTGACGAACGTCGTGCAGGCGTACGCTCCTATCGTGGTCTATCTCGGCGGCGCAGTCGCACTCAACAACGAGGAACTGGTACTCAAACCGATTCGGGAACGAATCGATGGTGGCCTGCTCAACAACGTGCCGGACGTGCAGTTGACCACGCTCGGCGACGAAATCGTGTTAAAGGGCGCGGTTGCGAGCGCGCTAACCGAGGGAACCGGCGACAAAACGCGAGCGCCGAACTGATCGACACGCACCGAACTGCATCCGGTCGCGGTTCGATTCCCCCACCCTCGCTTTTATTCTTCTCGCACCCGACTAATCCGATATGCGACGGCGACAGTTCCTCCGTGCCGCCGCGGTGGGAGGTGGGTCCGCGACTCTGCTCGCGTCCGGGGGCGTTACTGCACAAGAACCGTATCAGCCGCTCGGTGACGTGGCTATCGAAAACGCGAAAGAAGCCGTAGTTGGAGACGACGGGAAGACCGTATTCGTCGCCGCCACCAACGGCTTTGCAACGGTCGATATCAGCAACCCAGCGAATCCGACCGTGTTGGCGGAGCGGCGCGATTTGCTCGCCAACCGCGACGACGGTCCGATGACACAGATCTGGGACGTGAAACAGGATGGCGACCGCCTGCTCGTTGCCGGGCCTGCGAATCCCGTCTCCGGCGAGGTGGTTCACGGATTCTTACTCTACGACGTAAGCGACCCGTCGAAGCCGAAACGAATGGCTTTCCACGAGACGGAGTATCCGATTCACAACGCGATGTTCGTGGACGGAATCGCGTATCTCACGGGGAACGACGGGGAAGGAAATCCACTCGTGATGGTCGATACGTCGAACGACAAACCGAAAGAGGTCGGACGGTGGTCGATTACCCAGTACGACTCGGCGTGGTCGGAAGTCGATTCGTGGGTTCGGTCGCTCCACGACGTGTGGGTGCAGGACGGCACGGCGTACCTCGCGATGTGGGACGCCGGAACGTGGCTCGTGGACGTTTCGAACCCGAAACAGCCCTCCCATGTCGCGCATTTCGGCGGGCAACCGCTGGACAAACTGGCTTCGATTCCGGACGACGGAGAACAGGATGCGGTGCTCGGCCTGCCGGGAAACGACCACTACGTCAGGGCGAACGAGGACGGGTCGTTGGTCGTCGTCAACAAGGAGGCATGGGACACTGACAGTGCTGGCGGCAACGGTCCCGGCGGGATGGAGCTGTGGGATCTGTCGAATCCCGACAATCCGAAGCGACTGTCCGAGATATACGCACCACAGTCGGCCGACCCGACCTACGACCTGCAACTTCCGTCCCTCCTTCCGATTGGGGTGGCCTCGGCGCACGGAAAATGTCACGACTGCACTGGCGGAGGTGGAACCGACGGCCAGTGGACTACGTCGCACAATTTCGACATCGTCGGCGACCGCCTCTACACTTCGTGGTACCAGGGTGGCGTAAAACTGTTCGACATCAGCGACCCGACGAAACCGAAGGAACTCGCCTGGTGGCGCAAGCCACAGAAAACCGCGTTCTGGACCAGCCAACACGTCTCGGACGATTTCTTCGTCGCATCGAGTATGGGACGGCACGATGACGGGAAAGGCGGCCTCTACACCTTCCCGAACCGCGCCGGAAAGCAGGCGAACCCGCCGAAACTTACCCCCGGTGGGAACGGAACGCAGGGTGCCATCTCCGCCCCGAAGGACGAGTCAACGACGACCTCGAAGCAACCGGGATTCGGTTTCGGCGTAGCGGGCTTGTCGGTGCTCGGAGTGGGTATTTTGAATCGGCTTCGGAAACGAGACTAGCGTTCTCGAATTTTCCCAGACGATCTGGCGCGTGCGACAACAACCCTGAGAACAGCGCGGTTTCAGAGAAACCGCGCGTAGTCGTCCGAGGGGTTGCTTGTTTCCGCGCGAGGGATGACTGAGTGAGCGGGGCGAACGAAGGAATCGGTTGGGGTGGTATGTGGACGGTTGCGGTGCGGTTGCGGAATGATTGGAGTCGGAACTACCGAACTACCTTACGACTCGCCAATAAAGCAAGCAACGTCTATGGGAGGTAACGTCGGCGGGAGCGGAGACATCCTCTTACAACATCGGCAAGTATTACGGATTGACACCAGCTCACGAACGCGAACCCCAACATTCCCATACCTCCAGCACCTACGGATATTCAATGAGCAAGTCCAGCGAGACGGAAGCCACGGGAGACGACCTCAAATCACGGGTCGAACGCTGGCTGACCGCCCAGATGCCGATCATCCAGATGCACGGCGGAACGAGCGCGGTTCGCAAGGCAGACCCGGACGATGGCGAGGTCGTCATCGAACTCGGCGGAACCTGTAGCGGTTGCTCCATCACGCCAATCACATCCCAGAACATCGAGGTGGAACTCCTCAAGGAGTTCGAGGAAGTGGACGATGTGACGGTTCGCATCGCCGAGGACGGAACCAGCCAGTGGGAAACCGACCAAGCCGAGAGCGTCATGGGAATCGACCGAAGCGAGGGTGGCCGAGGTGGGAAACTCAATACGCCATCCGACGACGAGCACTTCTAGCGCCAACCGTTTGTGTTGGCCGTCGGAGATTTATCGTAGATTTGTGTCCCCTTTAGTATGTCCGAGTTCGAAACGGCGAAGGGTCGGTGTCGAATCGAGGATGGGACGATTCGGATTCAGGGCGGGACGATAGGCGCGTTCCGCCAACTGTTCAAACATCGCCCAGGACAATTTCTCTCGGTACTTGGGACTGTTGCGATAGGCTTCGCACTTCTTTGGTTGCTTGCTTCCATTTCCTTTCTGAATCCACTCACAGTCGGTTTTCTCCCGATTGGGATTCTCATAGCCATACTGTTCTTCATTCAGCTACAGTACCGTCTAACTCGACTTTCTCAGGTATCGGAAATCCCCGTGTCGGCAGTCAAGAAAGTCGTCTACGTGGACGGTGGAGAATGGGGAAACCGAGATTTCTCATCTACTTCGAAACGGGGGGCGAAATCAATGTTCGTCCCGTCTCGATGGGTTCGTTCGGGAACATCGTCGGTGAACTCGAAGTCGGAAAGAAAGCGTTCGAACGCGCCGGTTTCGAACTTGGTGACAGTATGTTGAACTCCGACCAGTTGCGAACTGCTTCGGATGACGAACTCGAAACGTCGAACTGACTACCGAAGCACCTTCTCCACGCTGGCCGCCACACTCCGCGCTTTTTCGGCCAGTTCCTCGGAGATGTGGCCCGCTTCGACGGCCGAATCGAGTTCGTCGTCGTCAACTCGCTCCACGGTTCCGTCGGGTCGCTTCACCACATCGACGTGTAAATCGACGTAGCGCACGGAACGCGGGAACAGTTCGACTGGCGTGCAGATGTTGACGTAGGTTCCCTTCGATTCGCCGTCTGCGCTCCGGTAGGCCGTGGGGTACCACCAGCGTCCTTCACGGAACTTCGTGATTGCCACGTCGCCAGCCTCGCGTTCGGTGCCGATGGCGTCGTAGGTGCCCGACCCCTGCATCTTCCGGCGAATCGTGTACTTGCCCGATTCGGGGTCATGCTGCGCCACGTCACCCTTGCCGAGCGAGAAACACCGCCCGTCGGGTTTGCCGTGGTCGATGAACACCTCGCCGTCTTTCTCCGGGCCGAACTGCCTGAGAGTAGCCCCAATCGGCACCTCGTCGCCGGGTTCGTGCAGGTCTTCCGCGAAATCGACCGCCGCGCTGGCGGAGTCGTCCGCGGCTTTGATTCGGTGGTGACCGGGAAGGGTCGTCGTGACTTCTCGTCGGGCGTTGTCCAGTTCGAATCGGGACTCCCGACCGAACCAAAGCCACGCTGTGGCATCTGGTTTCGCGATGACTTGTGGCGCGTCAGCGCCGCGTGCCGTTTCCGCTGAATCGCCGAGCGCGTTCTCGATGGTTTCCGCGCGCTCGACCGCCCCGGAAAGTGCGGCGTCCATCTCGCCGATTTCGGCCTCATTCGCGCCGTACTCCCAGCGAACGCCCCACTCGTCGGGAACGTCGGTTGGGAGCATCTCGGTCGTTCGGGCGAGTTCGCGCCTGCTGGCATCGTCCGGTGCGCTGGCGACGACGCGATTCACACCTTTCGAAAGGCTGGCAACGCCGCCGAACACCTGCACGTCTGTTCCGAGCAGGGGTCGGTCGCGCGACCACGGCGGTGCCGGGTTGTGAACCTGCACGCGGACGTGGTCTCCTTCGTCGATTCGTCGGTCGATGTTTCGGAAGGGGAGAAACCCGTCGCGCTCGCCGAGAGTGACGACGGCACCGCTTCCGAGTGTTTCGGTGACGACGCCATCGAACAGCGCGCCGCGGGGGGCCGGGTCGTGCCAGTGAAACGTATCGATGCCGATTTCTGCCAGTCGTTCACCCACCGTTTCGACGACGCTCCGCTCGCCGAAGACACCGACTCCCTGTCGGTCGTCGGTGGTCTCGACCGTGGCGTCGTACTCGCCGGTTTCGAACTCACTGTCGAACCGGAGCTGGATGGGTGGTGACGCCTGTACAACGCCGAATTCGTCGGTGAGCAGTTGCGTGAGTGCGGTGGTGTAGATACCTCGAATACGAACTCTGCTCTCGGAACTCATCGTTGACGCGCGAAAAAGCAACGGTCGGTCAGTAGACGGGGAGTCGTCACGCAGGAACCAATCGTCCCACGAGAGGCGAACGTTTCGCACTGGCTGGTCATACCTCCCGATTGGTGCGGAGGGGTTTTCAGCGTGACGAGGTCGGTCGTCGGGACGGTGCCGTCTCAGTCGTCCGCAGGGACGGCACCCGTCCAGTTCGTGTCAGTTCCGGGGGTAATTTGCTCGTCCGCCGATTCAGTCTCCGTTTCGGCTTCAACCGTGGCTGTATTCTCTTCTCGTTCGTCCTCTTTTCGTGTGGATGCGTTCGGCGGTGCCGAGTACATGATTCCTCGACTGTGACTCGTGGGCGTCATCGTGTGTCACGAATCGAGAGTCCTGACTAATAAGCGCGACCCTACATTTGTTTATGTTATATAATTCCATATAAGGTGTTAAAGGACGAAAGTCCCGAACGATTTACTCCCAGTCCGTTCGAAAACAGGGGCATGGACGAGAATCGGGATCCAGTTACACGGGGGATGGACGGCTCGGTCGATTTGTACGACATTGCGACGTGGGAAGAGCGGTCGCGTCTCGACTGGTTTGCGACGAAGCTCTACGGAACAATCGTCGTTTCGGCACGGACGTTCATCATTTTGCTCGCAGTGGCAATCCTGCTCTTACAGTTCGCACTTGGGGGACTAGCTGCGCTCGCGAACCCGTGGATTGGACTGTTCGCCCTACTTTCGGTCGTTCCGGCGTTCGCGCTCGCGGCCTACATCTGGTACGCCGACGTGACGATGTCGGAACCGCTTCCGCTCCTCGTCGGAACCTTTCTGCTCGGCGTGTTGTTCGCCGGATTCGCGGCGATTCTAAACACCTACACGCAACCACTTTTCAACGAGATTCCGCTCGTCGGAACGGTGCTGTTTTTCTACATCATCGTCGCACCGGTCGAGGAGACGGTGAAGCTGCTTGCAGTGCGCCTGTACGCCTTCCGAAGTAGTCGATTCGACGCAGTCATTGACGGTGCCGTCTACGGCGCGATGGCCGGACTCGGCTTTGCAACCATCGAAAACGCCATCTACATCAGCCAAGGGGTGCTCAACACGTCCAGCACAGAACCGCTGCTCCAGGCCGGACAGACCGCCGTGTTTCGACTGTTCGCCGGACCGGGTCACGTCATTTATTCGGCGTTCGCGGGCTACTACCTTGGGTTGGCAAAGTTTAACCGCGAAAACGCCGGGCCAATCATCGTCAAAGGGTTGCTCATCGCGGCAGCCATCCACGCCACGTACAACACGCTGGTCGGGTTCGTCCCCGGATTGGCCTCACTGGTGTATCCCTCCATCACGCCCGCGATAGCCTACATCATCTTCGTGTTCATCTACGACGGATTTTTCGGCTATCTCCTCTACCGAAAAATTGCTCGGTACCGCGACCTGTACGAGCAGGTAGATCATCGCGAACCCGAGACGTTCGGCGTCGGTCACGGAAGTCAGGTCGGCGAGGGGAGAGGGTTCGATGGAAGCGGAGAAATCAGCAAAAGTGGACAAATCGACAAAAGTGGACGAATCCATGGCGACAGAGAGATCAACGAGGACGGTGGATTCGATGACCGCGACGAAGTCGGCAGCGACGAAAGTACGGTCGAAGAATCGGAAGACGACCGCGACCAACTCTGGGACGACAACCCCTTCGGATTCGACTCGGAGTAGTTACTCGGCCAGCAGTTGTTCCGCGTACTTCGCCAGCACGTCCACTTCGAGGTGGATGAGGTCGCCGGGTTCTTTTTCCGAAAGGTTCGTCACGTCGCGTGTCGTCGGAATGATGGCGACCGTGAAAGTGTCCTCGCCCTTTTCGGCGACTGTGAGACTGATACCGTCCAGCGCGACCGACCCTTTGTTCACGATGTACTGTCCGTAGCCCTCCGGAATCGCGAACTCGTACTCCCAGTCCTCTCCGACCTGCCGTACGTCTACCACTTCGGTCGTCGTATCGACGTGCCCCTGCACGAAGTGGCCGTCGAGTCTGGCGTCGGCCCGCAGTGCGCGTTCCAGATTGACGGTGTCACCCTCAACTACCTCGTCGAGGTACGTCTTCGCCAGCGTTTCCTCGGCCAGAAACACCTCGAACGTCCGGTTGTCGAATCGCTCGACAGTGAGACACGCTCCGTTCACGCTGATGCTCGCGCCGTGTTCCACGTCGGAGAGAGCTTTATCCGCCGCAATCGTCAGTCGGCGACCGCCGTCGGAGTCTTCCACGCGACGAACCTCGCCAGCCTCCGCAACAATTCCGGTAAACATAACAAAACTGTGACGCCGAATGGTTGAAAACCGTTCCGGAACGTGGTGCTGTCTGAATCCCCTTTCGACACCGTGCGTCGCATTTTTACTCGGTCGCTGGATAGGACGAGTATGAAACTCGGTATTCTCGACACCGTGAGTCTGGCGGCGACGCTGGTTTTCGCGCTCCCCATCGGACTTCTCGGTATCGAACGCCTCATCGCGGGGGAGACGCTCATCGGTGGTGCGTTCCTGGCCATCGGGATTTTGATGATTTTCCTCCGCGAATGGCTGACGACCCCGGAAGACGTTCCCGCGAGCGCCGCGAAGAAAGTCGTCGGACGGGTCGCCAAAACCGACGACGACGAAAAGGAGTGACGTGGCCAAACAGTGCTGTTCTGCGGATTTTTTCGTAGTGAGTTGGTGACGACCAATCCAGGAGTGGCGTAATTTGCAGTCACCACTACCCAACAAACAGTCTCAATCACCGCTCTACAAACACGCTAGAGAAATCATCCAACACCTGCTCTAAAAATCTACTCCGAAGAAATAATTGCTAGTCCAAGTCGTAAATATCGCTATATTTCTCGGTGACGTAGTCCAGGAAGTACTCGGCGGTGAGCGGTTCGCCGGTCGCCTCCTCGATGAGTTCGTCGGTGGTGTATTTCTGGCCCTGCTGGTGGATGTTCTCGGTCAACCACTCGCGGATGGGGTCGAAATTCCCTTCGCGAATGAGTTCCATCGGCTCGTCGATTTCTTCCTCGATGGTCGCCCATAGTTGGGCGGCGAAGACGCTTCCGACGGTGTAGTTTTGGAAGCCACCGAACCGGCTCGTCCAGTGGATGTCCTGCAAACAGCCTTCGGAATCCGTCTCGGGGACGACGCCGAGGTAGTCGTCCATGAGTTCGTTCCAGCGGGCGGGAATCTCTGCCACGTCCAACTCACCGGCGACGAACTCCTGTTCGATTTCAGACCGGAGGATGATGTGCATGTGGTAGGTGAGTTCGTCGGCTTCGACGCGAATCAAGTTATCTGTGAACACCTGATTGACGGCCTCGTAGGCTTCATCAACCGTCACGTCGTCCGCTTGCGGGAATCGTTGTTTGAACGTCGGCAAGAACAGTTCCCAGAACGTCTTCGTCCGACCGACGTGGTTCTCCCAGAACCTGGATTGCGATTCGTGGATGCCCGAACTCCGCGAGTCGCCGAGGGGCGTTCCGTAGGCGTCGTCACGGAGGCCGAGTTGGTAACTCGCGTGTCCGAACTCGTGAATCGTCGCAGTCAGCGACCCGATGGGGTCGTTTTCGTTGTATCGTGTCGTCACACGGGCGTCGAACTGCGTTCCGGACATGAATGGGTGCGGTGCGGTGTCGAGGCGGCCACGGTTCCAATCGTAGTCGAGTACGTCGAGTGCGTCCCGCGCAACCGCTTCCTGCACGTCCGCATCGTAGGTTCCGGCGAAGGCGTCGTCCGCGATGTCAGCACCTTTCTCCTGGATATCCTCGATGAGCGGAATCAGTCCCTCACGGAGTTCGTCGAAAATCCGTTCGACGGTGTCCAGTGGAAGATACGGTTCGCCGTCCTCGAACATGACTTCGTAGGGGTCTTTGTCGGGAGCGATATGCTCCGCCCGCTCTATTTGGAGTTCACGCAGTCGGTCGAGATACGGTTCGAACGTTTCGAACTCGTCTTCGGCTTTCGCCTCCTGCCACGCCGGTTGTGCCTCGCTACTCGTCTCCGCGATTTCCGTGACAAGCTCGCCCGGAACGTCGATAGCTCGGTCGTACTGCCGCCGGATTTCACGGACGACTGCTGACTGCTCTACGTCCAAGTTCTCATCTTCGAGTTCGGAAAGCAGTTCGCCGGTTCGATCTTCGGTCAACAGTTCGTGCTGAATCGACTGTAGGGCCGAAAGCTGTTTTGCCCGTGCCGGTGTGCCTCCTTCCGGCATCTTGGTCTGTTGGTCCCAATAGAGAATCCCCGTCGCGTTTCCGATGTTGGCGATTCGCTTGATTCGGGTTTCGAGTTCGTCGTACGTGGATACCGTTTCTTGTTCGAAATTTGCCATGCGAAACAATTCCACCGTGGGACGGTATCAATGCACGGGTATCGGAAAAGAGAGAGAGAAAACGGAAATCCGTCGGCTCGATTACTGCGCTTCGATTTCCTGGTCGAGGATATCTTCGACCGACCGGCCATTCGGTTCGTTGAACAACAGCACGTCGAGTTCGAGCGTCGGCGCACCGCTGACGAGGTTCTCCATGAGAACGAGGCGCTCGCGGGCACGACTCATGCCGACGTAGAAGACACGACGCTCGTTGTCGGTGAGAACGGGCACGGGGTCGGTGCCTGCCGTGAACTCGTCCACACTGGGGACGTCGATGCCTTCGTTTTCCACGGTTGCCGCCATCTGCTCGACGACCTTTTCGGTCAGGTCGGTCGCCACGAACACGTGGTCTGCTTCACGACCTTTCGCGCTGTGGATGGTACCGATGCGAATGCGGTCTCGCTCCATCTCCTGATACTTTCCGCCGAAGTAGGCGTCCATGGAGCGTTTCTGATAGCTCGTCACCTTCCGAACCATGTCGGCCGCCGATTTCGGTCCCGGCATGAACGGGGCGAAGTTCCGCACGAAATCCCCGTCGAACTCCAGTTCGGTGAGGTCATCCACACCTGCTTCTTCCTTGCGCTCATCGATGGCATCGAACATCTCGTCGCGCTCGTTCGAACCGAACGTCGAGTCCGCGAGCATGTCAGCAAGTCTGCGGGCTTGCAAGCCGTCGATGGGTTCGTCGTTGTCGATCTGTTCGACCGCATCGACGTACTGGTTCAGCCTGTCGGTCCACATTCGTTGGTCGGTGAGCGTGCGGAACGGCATCCCCTCGTCGATGAACTCATCGATAAACCGGAACATCTGATAGCGGGCGCGGAACAGCACCATCGCGGTACCGTCGAATTCGCTTATCGTGTACCGAACGTTTCGGACGAGATCGAGCATCGATGGACTCTCGACTGCCTCGACGACGCCGCCCTCTTTCCGTGGCTTGAGGTTCTTTTCTTGGCGCTCCTCGATGTGGTCGACTTCCTGCTGGACGATTTTGAGAACACGGGAGGGAAGACGGTAAGAGGTGTCGAGAATAACGTCTTCGCCGCCCTCTTGGAGCAGGAGTTTCGGGTCTGCACCCTGCCAGGCATAGACGACCTGGTCGTCGTCACCCGCGATAAGGACGTTCTCCATGTGGGGTTTCCACTCCTCGTAAATATCGAACTGGAGTCGGGTGATGTCCTGAAACTCGTCGATAACGAGATAATCGACGCTCGGCAAGAGCGAACGCTGTTTCACGCGTTCGAGCATGTCGGCGAAGCCGACGAGTCCCTCGTCGCCCTTGTATTTCCGCCAGCCTCGAATGGCCTCGGGAACGTCGAATCGGTCGTCGCTGCTCGGCCACGTCGGGGTGTATTTGTTCCCCTCCTGTGAGTTGGGGTCGATTTCCGGTGGCAGCCGAACCGTCTCGACATCCCACTGGAACGGAACGTCGTACCAGTCAGCAACGTCTCGACGGGTCCGCTGCAACCACTGCGAGGTAGCGATGATTTTGTTTCCGAGCGTCGTTGAGCGTGCGGTTCGTCTGCCTTTACCGCTGTATTCGTCCTCGTACTCCAGTCCGAAATCTTCACAAAATTCTTTTTTGTGTTTCTCGTTGACAACATCACCACGCGAGAGATTGAGGAGTTCGTACGCTTTCGCGTGCATCGTACAGACGTTCCCTTGAAGCGAACGTGGGTCGACATCGAGTCGCTCGGCGAGTCGTTCTCGAACCTCGTTTGCGGCCGCACGGGTGTACGAAACGACGAGAAGGTCGTTTACTGTAACATCGTCCTTATCGAGAATAGCTTCGACCCGGTCTAGCAGTTCGGTGGTTTTACCGCTTCCCGGTCCACCGAACAACCGGGTTACTTTCGCATCCGCCTCTGCCGTTGGCATGGTCATTACACCACCACAAGTGACGGGGACGTATAAAACGACGTGAATCGAACTGACGAATTCTAACGCCTCAGGTGTTCCGTGGTGAGCGGGCGTCGCGTACCTCGGAGCCGTCTCGAATCTTGTCTTCGCAGTTCGGACAGACACGGGAATTTTCGACCCCCTTTGGCGTGAACACCTGTGCGTAGGCTGCTGTCACGAAATGGTCGAGGTTCTGATACTATGGCATTTTTCCTCCATTAGTAGTATTGTATATGATACTATATTTCTGGCGACATCTGGTTGGGCGCGAGAGTTAAGCCGACGGCTGAAAACGCTTCTGCAATGGTTGTTCCCGCCGAGGTGTATCTTCTTTCGCTTATCCCAGCCCTCCTCTGGGGATTCGAACCCATCGTTTCCAAGCGAGCGATGGCAGAAGGTGGCGACTCCCTCCAGGCGTCACTGGTCGTCGTCATCGTGGATACTGTCGTCTTCTGGGTTGCACTCGTCGCGCTAGAAGGTGGAAATCCACTCGCCGACCTCCCACAGCCGACCATCGGTATTTTTCTCTTCGCGGGATTCGTCGGAACCGCGGTCGGCCGACTGGCCGCGTTCGGCGGCGTCCGGCGCGTCGGCGCGAGCGTCAACAACGCCGGGGTCAGCGCGCGACCGCTCTTTTCGGCGACGTTGGCGGTGTTCGCGCTCGACGAACCGCTCTCGCTCGTGACTGCGGTTGGAGTTCTCGTCCTCGTCGCCGGACTCGCCGTCCTCGCGCTGGCGAAAGGTGGCGACCTTTCAGGTTGGGAACCCTACGAGTTGTCGTTTCCGTTGGTCGCCGCTGCCGCGTTCGCGGTCGGAAACGTGATTCGTCGGTTCGGATTGGAGACGACACAGGCGACCGCACTCGAAGCGGTCGCACTGAACGAAACGGCGGCACTGGTCGCACTCGTGGGCTACGCTCTCGCTCGGAATCGTCGTGACGTGCTCTCCGCACCGAAGAAAACGTACGGACTGTTCGCGGTGAGCGGTCTGCTCACCGCGATTGCACTGCTGTCGCTGTTTTCGGCGTTAGCGCTCCCCGAAGGACGGGTCGCTATCGTTGACCCACTGACGGGAACTGCACCGCTGTTCACGACTTTCTTTGCATACTTCCTGCTACGGGATGTAGAACGAGTGACCCGCGGAATCGTTGCGGGTGCGTTGTTGGTCGTCGTCGGTGCTGGAATCATCACCGCGCTGTGAACGCGGATTCGGAACGTCGATTGCTAGTTACGGGTTCCACCCACAGACCGTACATTCAGTCGCGGCCATTTCGTGGAGTCCGCCGCACTCCGGGCACTGCTTTTTGTTATACTCCTGCTCCCAGTCTACTCGTTCTGTCTCGTGACCACGGTCGGTGAGAAACTGGTCGAACACGGACTCATCGTTGCCGGTCGGTGCGGAAGCCATACATGATATGCTAATGCACACCACCCATATAATCCTGATGGTCAAACAGACATCAATCTGACCACAACTGCGAAAATCGTAGAAAATTTCCCGCTCAGTTCCGTACAATTACGGTTTCGGGTCGAAGTAGTGAGCGAGTTCGCTTCCGAACTCCTCGGCCAGCCCGTCGATTTGGGTACCCGACAACACCTCGTACCCTGCTCGCATTGTTTTCTCGACGTGGACACCGAGTGCGGCGTCGAAGACCGAATCGCTCCGGAGGAACGCTATCGCGGACGTGAACTCACGTTGTCGTTCGACCACGTACCGGTCGCCGTCGATAAACGGGCCGTACGAATCGTCTTCTTCGTACTTCTCGTAGAACCCGGTCGCGTGTTCGCGGACGTGAACGGGTGGGCCGTCGTGGCGCTCGATTGCCGGACGCTCGGCCACCGCGAGTTCGAAAAACAGCACGGCACTGTCGTCGGCGAACAGTTCCGCTCGGAGGACTTCGAACCCTCGACGGGAGAGCGCATCAGCCACCCCGGAAAGCGATTTTTGGAGTTGCGGGTAGAGTTGATCTTCGACCACGTCGGGTGCGTCGAAGCGAATCGCGACGGGCGTCGTGCCGCGGTCGGCGACGAACTCTCGAATCTCGCCGGACGAAAGTGGGTCGGGTGAAGCAGGGAAAAAGAGTGATTCACGCGGGTTGGCGAGCAGGTCACGAGCGTAGTGCTGGAGCCGAGCGAAATTCTCGGGTGAGAGGACGGCAGCGACGTTTCGTTCCGGATCTGTCGGGTCGATTACCACCAACAGGTCGTGGAAGGTCTCGGTTCCGTGGTCTTCCGGGTCGAAGCGAACCGGTGGACTCCACTCCGACACCGCTTCGAGTAGGTCACGAAAGCCGCCGTATTCGAGGACGAGCAGTTCCGCGAGATAGCCCGAAAAGCCCTCCGTTCGGAGGTCGCTCCCGTACGCGCCGATACCTTTCAAAAACTGCTTGAACAGGAGGACTTCGGTGGCGAGGTCGTCGTCCAATCGTGCTTCGAGGTACTGGGTGTGGAACGGCGTGCGGTCGACCGCCGACTGAATTTTCGTCGCCGATTCGACGTGGTAGCAGGGGACGAGGTCAACGTCGAATCCCTCAAATTCGCCTTTGACGTACGGATGTTCCGCGAACTCCTCGTGTCCGTCCGGAAGAACCGTGTGGCCGACCTTCAGCCCGTAGGATTCCAGGGTCTCGCGGTCGAAATCCGGCGGAAACCGAACGAAAAGATCGATGTCCCGGTCTCCGCTCGTCCACGTTCTACGGGCGGTGCTCCCGACCTGTATCACGTCGGCCTCGACCGGCAGATCCGCGACCGCCTTCTCGGTTCGCGAAGCGAGCGCACGGACGACTTTTTGAAGACGCTCGCGCTCGTCGCTGTCCGGTTCGACCTGTTCGCGGACTCCCGCGACGACATCCTCGAAGCGTTCCATCACGGGATGGTTTTCCACGAACGCGTGAAAGCGTATCGATGCCATCGGACGAAAGCGAAAGCCCTATCAAACAACTCCGTCTATACAAATATGCAGTCGGAAGCCGCCGTAGCTCAGTTGGTAGAGCACCTGGTTGTTACCCAGGTTGTCCCAGGTTCGAGCCCTGGCGGCGGCGTTTCTCTCGATTTATTTACTCGGCGAATGCTGCGGTAGTCGTCCGTCTCGCAGTCGCGAAAAACCCGGTACGTTAAAGAGGTGTCACAGATTACCGATAGCCGACAGGGCCCTTAGCTCAGTCTGGTTAGAGCGCTCGGCTCATAACCGGGTGGTCATTGGTTCGAATCCGATAGGGCCCATTTGCTGTTGCGAACGACGGTCGTGAGCAGCAGCAAGATGCTGCCCAAGGATTCGAATTAGAAAAGTCGCATGCCCGCGCAGCAGAACGGCAGCGAGACGAGCAAGAACGTCTTCGCGTGGTTCGAATCCGATAGGAACCCATCCATATTTTGGTTGATTCTGAGTCAACGGTTTCTCGTTTATGAGCAGCTGTATCGGTCAATTTCACGTATCGGTGTTTGAACGGTGCAGTCGGCGTGCTCGTAGCCAACTGCTAGACGGGGGTCGCTGTCGTCGTACTATCGAATGAAAAACAGAAGCAGAAAATGCGGTTATTGACGACAGAGCGTGGGTGTGTCGGCGGTGGGTCGAGATGACAATTATTATAACTTAGATTCATACTAATCTGAAATATGGGCTCTCCACTTGAAAACCCGACCATTCGCTATGGAATGGGTCTCAGTAGTGCTACGATTCTCGTGCTCGTCGCATTCTTCTTTCTCGAAGGAATGATGCAGTGGCTCGTGTTAGGATTTGCAGTCGTTGAAGCCGTACTCGTTCCACAGTTTTTGAAAATGAGTGTCGAACAGGCTTCGGACTGAACGGTGCGAAACAGCGGAACTGTCGGTACCACTGTACGCGCTAATCGTCCGAAATTGAACCACCGACAGAATACTCGGTAAGTACGCACCACGAATTGCGCATAGATTAAGAGTGAACTGGAGACAGTCTACTTCCGCTTAGCACGAATCAGTCTGATAGCTCGTGAATACAAATTGGCAATCTATGAAGTCGTGTACTTTATGCCAATTATCTTGAATACAGGCGCTAAAACCCCGTCGTTTACGGCGGGGATACAGCGTTCACAAGAGCTTCGCTCTTGTGTGCGAACGAGACGCGAAGCGTCTCGTCAAC